>CADEEL010000010.1 GCA_902826335.1 uncultured Alphaproteobacteria bacterium | reverse complement strand
AGTCTGGGCCGTGTCTCAGTCCCAGTGTGGCTGGTCGTCCTCTCAGACCAGCTACAGATCGTCGCCTTGGTAGGCCATTACCCCACCAACTAGCTAATCTGACGCGGGCTGATCCCAAGGCGATAAATCTTTCACCTCTCGGTCACATACGGTATTAGCGCCAGTTTCCCGGCGTTGTTCCGTACCTCGGGGCACATTCCCACGCGTTACTCACCCGTCTGCCACTCCCCTTGCGGGGCGTTCGACTTGCATGTGTTAAGCCTGCCGCCAGCGTTCGTTCTGAGCCAGAATCAAACTCTCAGGTTGAGTTGACCCCGACTGGCCCCGGAAAAGCTTCCGAGGCGCCGTTTTGGCGTATGCATTTTCATTAACGGGAACCGACGCACTTCATGACGACTGGCGTTAACCAGTCGGCAATCATGAGTCGATTATTCCAGAAAACGCATACCGTCGACGTCGATGGCTAGGCATTACCTAGCCACAGGGCGTCGCCGCCTGCGTTTCCCTTCTCCAAATCACAATGTCAAAGACCAGTAGTGGACGAAGCAGCTGTGGGCCGCTTCGCCGAATTCGCCACCGGGGTGATCCCGGCGGAAGGCGGGGCTTTTATGCGTCCACCCCACCCAAGTCAACGAACTTTTCACGCAACATTCACAGAATTTCGCCGCCGCAAAAAAGCGAACAAAATCAATGTGGATTGTCGCGACAGACGGGCCGAGTTTTCATCGAGCCACATTCTGCGCCGCAAGACTTGTGTACGTAATTTAAGCTGCCTCGGGAATCAAGTCCCGCTAGGCGATTTCCAAATCCAATTACACTTTCGAGGCGTAAAAACCGCATGACCGGCGCTGCCCGCACTTTTGACCTGTCGCCGCCCTCACCGGCCCAGCGCGCCGTTATCGAAGCGAGCCTCACCGCCGAGGAGCGGGATGTCCTTCTCAAGCACGGCACGGAAGCGCCGTTTTGCGGAGGGCTCCTGGCCAACAAACAGGCCGGGGCCTATTGCTGCCGGCTGTGCGGGTTGCCGCTGTTTCGCGCCGAAGCCAAGTTTGAAAGTGGCACCGGCTGGCCCAGTTTCTTCGCGCCCTATGCGGAAGCTCATATCAAGGCCGTGGCGGACAATTCGCACGGCATGCGGCGCATCGAGACGCGCTGCGCGCGGTGCGACAGCCATCAGGGCCATGTCTTTCCCGATGGGCCAGCGCCGACGCGCCTGCGCTATTGCATTAATTCAGTGTCGCTGAGCTTTACGCCCGATGGGTCGCCCCTGCCCGATCCGCTCGATCGCGGTGAGTAATCACCCCGTCGCGATATAAGCCTGCATTGCGGCGGCCTGCGCCTCAACCGCCATGATCCGCATCTTCACCAGATCACCGATGGAGACGACGCCGATAAGGCGCCCCTCCTCGATCACCGGCAGATGGCGCACGCGCCGATCGGTCATGCGGCCAAGGCATTCATCGACCGATTCATCCGGCGCCGCCGTAATTACGCCGCGCGACATCGCCGCGCCGACCGTATCGGCCAAGGCCGCCGCGCCGCGCCGCGCGATCTCACGAATGATGTCACGCTCCGAGAGCACGCCGATCAGCGCTTCCGAGCCGTCGAACACGACAAGCGCGCCGACACGTTTGGTCAAGAGATCGCGCGCGGCTTCCTCAAGCGTCGCTTCCGAGGAGATGGCGTGAACGATCACGCCCTTTTCACGAAGAACATGCGCAACAAGCATAGGCGCCTCCCGTCTTCGCGGGCGAGGATGCGCCCAACCGGCGCCGGCGACAAGCGCTCCCTCTACCCCCAGGGGCCGAAAAACACGCGCCGCCGCGGCGCGAGCAGTGGAAAAAGCACGGCGCCGCCGATGAAACCGCCGAGATGGGCCTCCCAGGCGATCGGAAAGAGATCGCTGGCGGCCACCGCCCACATGAGGCCGACATTGATGAGCAGGAACCAGAAGGCGGCGCGCTGGATTTGCCGATCGCGGATCGCCTCGCGCCAATTGGCGCGCGCGCCCATCAAATAGCCCGCGAACATACCGCAGATCGCGCCCGATGCGCCGATGGCGGGACCGTCCGAACCCGGATTGATGAGGATGTAGGCGAGCGCCGCGGCCGCGGCCGAGCCGGCGAAAAAGGCGATGAAGCGCAGTGGGCCGGCGCCATTGAGCGACAAGCGCCAAGCCAGCGGCCCGCCGATCTGAAAATAGATCAGCATGTTCATGCCGAGATGAAGCCAGCCGCCATGGAGAAAGGCATGCCCGATCAGCGGCCGCAGCGCCTCAAACGGAGAACTGAATGCGCCCAGCCCGTTGGCGAACGCCGCCGGAATGATCGCATAGCGCGCGATCAGCGCGTTCTGCGCCGAGGGGCCCGCCGTCAATTCATACGCCGTCACGGCGATGATCAGGGCCCCGAGCACAAGATGCGCGATCGGCCGGCGTTGGGCGGTAAAGGGAGCGTCCTCGGACATATCCGCGACATGTGGGCGGTTTCGCCCCCGGCGCAATCCCAGCTTCGCCTTTGCGGCGCCATGTCCCGCCGCTAAGAACAAGCGAGGAGCGCGCGATCATGGCCGGCTACAAGGAACGTCTGACGGCGGATTTGGATCGCTGGATCGCCGCCGGGCATGTGAGCGCCGATCGGCGTGAGGCGATCCTCACCAGCGTGCCGGACGCGCGCCGTTTGGACGCGGCGAGCGCGCTCGCCTGGGTCGGGGCCATCCTGCTGGGCGTCGCGGTGATCGCCTTTATCGCCGCCAATTGGGATGGTTTGTCGCGGCTGGCGCGGTTCTCCAGCTTGCTCGCCCTCTTTCTCGTTTGCGCCGGCGCGGGCGCGTGGGCGGCGCACGCGGGGCGCCAAGCTCTAAGCAATGGGTTGGTGACCCTCGCCGCCTTGGTCTTCGCCGGCGCCATCGGCCTGACGGGCCAGATTTTCGATATCGCTGGCGATCCGCGCGCGGCGCTATTGATGGCGGGCGCCGCTGCGAGCGCGCTCGCGCTTGCCGGGCGCTCCAGCGGCGCGGCCATCGCCGCGCTCGCCTTCCTGGCGCTTGGCGACGGGCAAACACTGGGCTGGTTTCGCCAAGACACATTCGCCATGCCCTGGACGGTGATCGCCGCGCCGATCGCGGGGTTTCTCGCGCTGCGCTGGCGCGCCGCGCCGCTCGCGCACGCCGCCGCTCTTGCGATCATCTTTTCGTTCGTGTGGTTCGCGGCGCGCTTTGAAGCGCAAACCGGCGTCTCGCTGCTGTTTTTGTCCGTGTGGCTGGGCGCGCTCGCCGCCGCCGCGCGCTGGTTCCGCGCGCAAGGGCGCGACTATTCAAGCGTATTTTATGGCTGGTTTGCATGGGCGGCGCTCGCCTTCTTTGCGCTATCAAACGTGGATGGGCCGAACACTGTGTTCGGCGCCAACCCGATTGCGCACCGGGCGGTTTGGCTTGCGCTGTCCGTCGGCGCCATTGCGCTTGGGCGGCTTGATCGGCATGCGCTGGTCACGGCCGCTGGCGTCGTATCGCTGATCGGCGCCATCGCCGTGCTGCTGATGGATTGGGGCCTCAACCTCACAGTCGCGGCGGGTGTGTTTCTGGTGTGTGCGGTGGCGGCCCTGATTGTGGGATTTTCGCTGCGCCGGAGGGCCAAGACGTGAGCATCGCCCCAGCAATCCGCATTGTCGCCGTGGCATGCGCGTGCGTGCTCGCGCTCATCGGGCTTGTCGTTTACGAGGGCCGCGCGCGCGCCGAGGGCGCGGAGATCATCCTGCGCATGGAAGCGGTCGATCCGCGCGCGCTGCTCAGCGGCCACTATGTCATCGTCGGGCTGCAAGAGGCGTTGGCGCCGGGCGGTGTGTGCCCGCCCGGCGTGCTTGACAGCGCGCCGCCCGAACTCGCGCCCGAGCGCTGGATCGCACTCAGCGCCAATGGCGATCATCACAGCGCGGTCGCCAGCGCGGCGACGCGCGCGGAAGCCGCACGCCCCGGCGCCGTGCTCGTGCGCGGCCAACTTACTTGCATGCCGCCACGCCCAAGCGGCGGGGACGATCCCGGATTTCCCGGCGCGGTGCGGCTCGATATCGGCGTCGAGCGATTCCATATCGATCAGACGCAGGCGCAACGCATCGAACGAATTTTACGCGCGCAAACGCCCGGCGCCGAAGCGCGTGTGTCCGCGATCGTTTCCGTCGGAAGCGACGGGCGCGCGCGCCTCAAGGGCCTCTTGATCGACGGCGCGCGCCTCGAACTCAGCTGGATGTGAGAATTCAGATCACCGCATCTTGTTGAATACGGTGCTCCATCGCCTCCGCCGGCGTCATGGTCTCTGGACAACACGGCCCACCCACCGGCCGCGCCGGCACGCCGGCCACCGTGCAGCGCGCCGGCACATCCGCCAGCACGACAGAGCCCGAAGCGATGCGCGCCTCTTCGCCCACTTCGATGTTGCCGAGCACTTTCGCGCCCGCGCCGATCAGCACGCCGCGGCGGATCTTAGGATGGCGGTCACCGCGCTCCTTGCCCGTGCCGCCAAGCGTCACCGAATGCAGCATGGAGACGTCATCCTCCACCACGGCGGTTTCACCGATAACGATCCCGTGCGCGTGATCGATAAAGACGCCCGCGCCAATGCGCGCCGCAGGGTGAATATCCACAGCATAGATTTCCGAAATGCGGCTTTGGAGATAGAAGGCGAGCGTTTCGCGCTCCTCCCCCCAAAGCCAATGCGCGATGCGATAGGCCTGCAAGCCGCCATAACCTTTGAAGAACAGGAACGGCTGCAGATAGGTTCTGCACGCGGGATCGCGCTCGCGCACGGCGCGCATGTCATGCTCGGCTTGCCGCGCGATTTCGGGCTTGGCGCCATACGCTTCGTGGCACACTTCGCGGAGCTGCAGCGTGCTCATATCGCCCCCGCCAAGCTTGGAGGCGAGGTGATAGGAGAGCGCGTCCTCGATGCGCTCGTGGTGCAGGATGGATGCGTGGAGGAAGGAGGCCAGCAATGGCTCCTCCGCCGCAGCCTGCATCGCCTCGACGCGCAGCTGGGACCACACCCCGCCCGAGGCTTCAAACACGCGCGGCTTGGCGGCTTCCGACATGGATGACTCCCTTAACGCGCCAGGATCGCCGCCGCCTGGGGCGCCGGCAAGAGGCCTTCCACCGCCATGTGGTGGACGCGCAGCACCGCCGCAACCGTCATGGCGTCCGAAATCCGGCCATCGACGACCCGGGCCAAGACTTCGCGGAACGGCGCCAAGAGGGGCGCCAGCACTTCGGACGGCTCAGGCGCGGCGGGCCCCGGCGTCAGGTCGCTGGCGAGGAAACAAACCGCCTGTTCATCCGTCAGCGAATTGGACAAATCGAGGCGCAGGATTTCCGTCAGCTGGCCGGCGGCCAGCCCCGTCTCCTCGCGCAGTTCGCGCCGCGCGCAGGCAAGGGCGCTCTCCCCCGCCTCGGCGCCGCCTTCCGGCATCTCCCAGGAATAGCGCCCAAGCGGAAAGCGCCATTGGCCGACCAGATGGACGCGCCCGTCCGGCTCGATCGGCAACACGCCGACCGCCAAACGCCGAATACGCACGACGCCATAAAAGCCCGGGGCGCCGTCCGGGTTCACGACATCATGTTCCTCGACCCAGAACCACGGATTTTCATAAGCGCGCCGGCGCGCGCGCGCATGCAGGGGATTGGTCCCATCGCGCCAGTCATCGCCGCCTGTTGAGCTCATCGCGCTTCAATGCCATTCAGCGCCGATGAGCGCCATGGATCCGATGAGCCGCCCGCTGGCGCCGCCGCGCGGCTTTGACGAGCTTCGCATTGGTGAGCGTTTTCCATGCCCTGCCCGCACGCTGACCGAAGCGCATATTTCGCTTTTCCAGGCGCTCAGCGGCGATAATCACCCGATCCATTATGACCGCGCCTATTGCGCGGCGGCGGGCCATCGCAATCTCCTCACGCACGGCCTGCATATCCTGGCGCTGACGGCCGCCGGCGCGGGTCTCTTCCCGCATGTGATCGGCGACAGCCTGATCGGCTTCATCGATGTCGAGGCGAAATTCGTGAAGGCGGTCTATCCAGGCGATACGCTTTATCCGCTGTTGGAAATTGTCGCATTGGAGCGCCAGCGCACGACGGGCATCGTGCGCATGCGCGCCACGGTCGAAAATCAACACACGGACTTGGTGCTTGATGGCACGCACGCCTATCTGCTTCGCCTCAAGGACGCCGCAACGCCATGACATTTGATGCTGATCTCGAGAGCCTTGAGTTTCCCGCTGAAAATGGCGCCACGAGCGCCGCGCGCGTATCACAGGATGCGCTTGCGTTGCTTGCGCGGCGCCGTTCGTCCAAGCCCTTTCTCCTGGCTGAGCCGGCGCCGGCTGGCGACGAACTCGATACGCTCCTGCGCCTTGCCGCGCGGGTTCCCGATCACGGCAAGCTGGGCCCGTGGCGCTTCGCGATCATCGAGGGCGCTGCACGCGAACGGCTCGGTGGCGCTTTGGCGGAAATCAGAGCCACCGATCCGGATGCGGATGAAATTGCAGTAGCGAAAGAACGCACGCGCTTCACCGAGGCGCCGCTGTGCGTCATGGTCGTCTCAACTGCGGCGCTGCACGCGAAAATTCCAGAATGGGAGCAAATCCTCTCCGCAGGCGCCGTATGCTTCAATCTGCTCATCGCCGCGCACGCAGCAGGCTATGGCGGCGTGTGGCTGACCGGCTGGGCCGCGTATGACGACCGCGCGAAGGCCGCACTCGGCGTCGCGCTGCACGAGCGCATCGCAGGTTTCATTTATTTGGGAACGCCAACACAGGGCGTGCCCGAGCGCGTGCGGGCCGATGTCAGCGCTCGAATCCACCGATTGTAGCTTCACTCTTTGAATTGTGTGTGGCGATGGCGCCCATCACGATGTGGGCAGCCACAGACTCGACAACTTGAGGGCCGCTATGCGAGCGCCGCATTGATCCAGGCGACCATGCGGTCAAGATAGTCGGGCGCCAAGATGCGTTGCCCGGAGGCGTTCGGATAGCGCAAGTCATGGCCGGCATTTGGATAGTTGATCACCGTGAGCAAACGCCGGCGCCGCCCTTCGTAAAGCGCCTCAAGGCGTTGACGCGCGATCTGAGCCGGAACCAACGTGTCGTTCTGCCCGTAATAGGCCAAAACGGGCATCGTCATCTCGCGGAAATAAGGCGCGGGATCAAATGCATGGATTGGCCGTAGCCAATCAAAGAACCAGCGCTCTTCCTCCGGCGGCGTCGGGCTTGCGCGATACCACGGGGTTTCCATGGCCTCGCGAACGCGTGCGAAATATGCTTCGGCGCCGGTTCCCGTGCGTGCGACGTCCAACGCTTGGCGCAGTAAATTCAAGGCGGCAGCCATGTCGTCCGCCGCCAAGTTCGCAGCGCGCAAATTGGTTTCGCTCTCAAACGTAATTTGATCGGCGATTGTGATCATCGGGGCCGAAATTAGGATCACGAAAGCCGGCTGCGGCTGTGGCGCCGCCGCGATCGGTATAACGTAGCCTGCTTGGCTCGCGCCGCGCAGGCCAACGCGCCCGCCATCAACGCCCGCTTGCGCGCGCATAAAGTCGAACGCCACGCGTATGTCGCCGGCCAGCGCCTCGAAATCGGAGGTGCGCCAATCGCCGGTCGATTGGCCGCAGCCGCGCTTATCGAATACGAGGCAGGCGAAGCCCCGCTGCGCCAGCCCCTCCGCCTCAAACGTGAAGCGTGGATTGGGGCGCGCGACCCGTCCCGATCCGTGGCCGAACACTATGGCCGGCGCATGGGCCACGCCGTCGGGCGTGTAGAGGTCACCCGCGAGGCGCACATCGCCGTTGTTGAACGTAACTTCGCGCTTGGTGAATGTGCGCGGCGCGGCCGGCGCTGGAGGCGCGTCGGCTGGCGCGGCGCTCGCGCAACCGGCGAGTGCGGCGGCGCCGAGCACGAACTCACGACGCCCCACTGACAGCTCTATTTTTCGTGGCATTCGGTCGCGCTCCACAATGTTGTGATGCGATCATATCGGCGCGCGCCAAGCGTTTCCCGCCTGATTTCATGCGATACGCTAACATTTTAGCGTGCACCTCGCATTTCTCCCAATATTGTGGTGAATATCGCTGTGTTTTTGGCTAATTGGTACAGAAGAGTAATGCGCCATGAATGACCCGCGCCGCAGCGGCGGTTCGAGCGTGCCCCGGACGTCCGATCTGGATGAATTCGACAGCCGTATCCTTGGCGCGCTCCGGGCCGACGGGCGATTGACCATCGTCGAACTGGCCGAGCGGATTGGCCTTTCCCAAACTCCGGTGCGGCGTCGCGTTCAGGCCCTGGAGGAGCGCGGCGTCATTGCCGGCTATGCGGCCCGGATCAATCGGCGAGCGCTGGGCTATGGCGTTAAGGCGTTCCTTGAAATTAAGCTTGAAACGCATCGGCTTGAGCATGCGGACGTGCTGCACGCGGCGTTGGCGAACTTGCCGCAGGTGACGTCAATGTTTGTCATCTCCGGCGCGGCCGATCTGTTGCTTGAAGTGACAGCCCGCGATCTTGAAGAGTATGATCGATTTCTGATCGACACAGTTCTCAGCTTACCGATGGTGAAGGAGGTTCGCACCTCATTCGTGATGCGAATTTTCAAGCACGACGACGTGATCGCAATTGCGTCATCAGCGGATCGAACGCCGCGTGGCCAGCGGAGCGCGAGGCCAAAATAGGCGCGAACATGAACTCATCAAGTTTCGGTGACGCGCTGTTTCGAAACCTAACCCCGGCCCCTATAGCTTCCCACGCCCTGGTCCGGCAGCCACAGCCCCTCCGGCGGCGCACCCGTTTGCCAGAACACATCGATTGGGATGCCGCCGCGCGGATTCCAATAGCCGCCGATGCGCAGCCAATTGGGCGCCAGAAGATCGACCAACCTTTTGGCGACGGCGAGTGTGCAATCTTCGTGGAAGGCGCCGTGATTGCGAAAACTCTGAAGGAAGAGCTTGAAGCTCTTCGACTCCACGATCCAATCCTTGGGCGCATAGTCGATGACGAGCACGCCGAAATCCGGCTGGCCCGTCACCGGGCAGATCGACGTGAATTCCGGCGCGGTGAACCGCGCCAGATAAAGCGCGCCCGGATGGGGGTTCGCCACTCGCTCCAGCACGGCCTTGTCCGGGCTGGCCGGAATTGGCGCACGCGCGCCGAGCTGGGTGAGGCTTTCGCTTTCATCCGTCATGCGGCAAGAGCTAGCCCCACGCGCGAGGCAAGGCAACGCGCTGCTAACGAGGCGCATATGTCTGACTTTGACGGCAAGATTGTACTCATCACCGGCTCGGCCACCGGCCTTGGCGCGGCGATGGCCATAGGCGCGGCCAAGCGCGGCGCAAAGGCCGTCATTCTCAACTGCACAAAGAGCCTGAAGGAGGCGGAAGCGACGGCGGACGAGGTTCGCAAGGCCAGCGCCGAGGTTTCAATCGCGCAAGGCGATGTCAGCGATGACGAAGCGTGCCGCACCGTCGCCGCAGCCGCAGCCAAGCACGGGCGCCTGGATGCCCTGGTCAACAATGCCGGTACGACCAAGCAAGTTCCCAATCATGGCGATCTCGATGGTCTGTCCAAAGATGATTTCCTGCGCATCTACGCGGTCAATGTGGTTGGGCCATTCCAGATGATCCGCGCTTGCCGGCCTCTCCTTGAACAATCCGGGCGCGGCGCGGTGCTCAACATTTCCTCTATCGCGGGCGTCAAGGGCATTGGATCGTCCGTCGCCTATGCCGCCTCCAAGGGCGCGCTTAACACCATGACGCTCTCGCTCGCGCGCGCGCTGGCGCCGAAAATCCGCGTCAATGCGCTCTGCCCCGGCTTTATCGACACGCGCTGGTTCATGGATGCATTCGGCGAGGATTTGACCGCCCGCATACGCGAGAACGTGGCGAAAACCACACCGCTTCAAGCGGCCTCGAAGCCCGAGGACATTGCGGACGCGGGGCTCTTCTTTGTCTCCGACGCTTCACGTCACGTCACGGGGGAGACTCTTCTGGTGGACGCCGGCCTCCACCTCGCCGGCCAACCGCGCGCGTAAAGACTGCACAAAGTCTCGGCAGGGAGCGGATATTCCGCCCATTCGTTTGGCGTCTCGCGCTAAAATTACTGCGCACTGCCTCCGCGCCGCTGCGGCGCGCGCGCCAAATCGCTTTGCTTGCGTGTCGTTAACCCTGTCTTCACGGCGCTCCATAATGGTCGGCGCGAAGCGGGACGCCGCTGGAGCCATGGATGAGCCTTATGAAGAGACTGTTCACGACCGCCGCCGCAGCAACGGCCGCCACCGCTTTGTTCGCCGGCGCCGCGCATGCGGAAGCGGCCTTTACGGGCAATGTCGCGCTTACCAGCGACTATGTGTTTCGCGGCATTTCCCAGTCGGATGGCGATCCGGCGATCCAGGGCGGCTTCGATTACACAAACGAAGTCGGCGGCGTGCCGATTTATGCGGGCGCCTGGGGCTCGAACATAGAATTCTTTGTCGATGGTTCGCTTGAGGTCGATCTCTATGGCGGCATCCGCCCGACCCTTGGGCCTGTCACCTTTGATCTGGGTTTCATCGCATATCTCTATCCCGGCATGGACAGCGAAGCGCAGTATTGGGAGTTGAAGGCGGGCGCCAGCGTCGCTCCCGTCGAAAACCTCACGATTGGCGGGGCTCTCTATTGGAGCCCGGATTTCAGCTTCACCAATGACGCCGACGCTCTCTATGCGGAGGTGAACGCGGCCTACACATTCAACGAAACGTTCGCCATGTCAGGCGCGATCGGCAATCAGGAAGTAGATTCCCCTTCCTATTTCGCGCCGGGCGAAGACAGCTACACGACCTGGAATGTCGGCGGCACGGTCAGCGCCTGGGGCTTTGGCTTCGATCTCCGCTATTTCGATACGGACATCGATATCGCCGGCCCCGGCGGCGACAACATTTCCGATGGGCGCGTCGTGGCCACGATCCGACGCGCGCTCTAACTAGCGCTTGGAAAGCGCGGCGCGCGGCTGACCATGCCGGGCGTCGCCTTGCCGAACGCCGCACCGATAAAGCGCGCCGCCTCGATCGCCGCATCGAGATCGACGCCCGTGTCAAAGCCCATGCGCTCGAACATGTAGAGCATGTCTTCGGTGGGCACGTTGCCGGCCGCGCCCGGCGCAAAAGGGCACCCGCCTATGCCGGCTAATGAGCCATCCAGAATGGCCACGCCGCACTCTACCGCCGCGACAGCGTTGGCGAGGGCGGTATTGCGCGTATTGTGAAAGTGCGCGCGCAGCGCGGTCTCCGCCGGTGCAATTGCGCGCACCGCTTCGAAGCGCGCTTTGACATCGGTTGGCGCGGCGACGCCGATCGTATCAGCGATGGCGATTTCGAACGGCGCATGTGCGCACACGGCCTCCGCCACGCGCGCGAGCTGAACCACCGGCACTTCCCCATCGAACGGGCAGCCAAACGCGGTGGAGATGGTCGCGCTCAAGCGTGCGCCCGCCGCGCGCGCCAGGGCCGTGACTTCCGGCCATACCTTCAGAGTTTCCGCGACCGGCGCACCGTTGTTGCGGATGGAAAAGCCGTCGCTGGCGCAAAAAACGTAATTGATCTCCCGCGCGCCGGCTTCGAGCGCGCGCTCCACGCCGCGTTTGTTGAGCGCGAGCGCAATGAAGCGCGCGTCCGCCCGCGCCCGCAGGCGGGCGAATACGTCCGGGCTATCGGCCATTTGCGGCACTTTGCTCGGATTGACGAAGGAGCCCGCCTCCAGCCGGCGAAACCCCGCCGCGAGAATGAGCTCGATCAGTTTGAGTTTAATATCCGTTGATACGATTTCCGGCTCGTTCTGCAGCCCGTCGCGCGGCGACACTTCGACGAATTCAAGCTTTGGGCGCGTCATGGCCGCCACCTAATCCGCATTTACTTTAAAGTCTAAGAATGACGCCGGCATCCGGGGTCGTGCGCCCATCGACGGCGTCTATCCAGGCCTTGTCCACCGCATCGCGGCCCTCGCCGCGCGTGATCTTAATCCAGGGGCGCGCGGCGGCGAAGAATCCCGCGCTGGCGGCGGCGAGTTTTGTCTCAAGAACACCAGACCCCCATTGCGCGGCGCGCTGCTCGGCGATGGCCGGCGCAAAGAAGAACGTAGGCCGCACGCCCGGCAAGTCAGCCGGCGTTTCGCCCACGGCTGACCAATCCGCGGCGCCGACCACGCAATCGTGGCGCAGCGCCGCGCCAAGAAGTGAATGCAGCCGCACGCGCAATGCGGCGGATCCAGAAAAATCCACATAAGTGGTCGTCACATCGCCCGCGAGCGCGGCGGCCTCAACATAGGGAATAATCCGATCGTAAGCGCCTGCGCGTTCAAGAAAGGGGATGTTCGCCGGAGAGGTAAGGCCGATGACTTCGACATCGCCGCGCGCTTTGAGAAGCCATGCAAGGCCAAGGGCCGTTTTGCTCGACGCGCTTGATAGCACGACACGCGAGGCGCCGAAATAATCCGCGTCCGCCAGATAATCATCCAACAAAAAGGCCGTGGCGAACAACGGGCGCAGCAGCATGGCCATCGCCTCCTCGTCCGGCGCGCTGGCGGGCGCGGCGGTGTAGGCGTTGTAGAATTTCGGCAGGGCCGCGCGATGGGCGGCGGCGTCCACGAACCCCGCGCCGCGCGCCGCTCCATTCACCACAAGATGCGTTCCGATCGGGAAATAACCGTAATAGCGCGCGCCCTCGCTCACACCTTCCGCGCGCGAGGCCACGACATCGCCAAAGCCCCAACACGGCGGGCGGCCCCAGGCCGCGCGCTCATGCTCCGCTGGCTGAAAAAATTCCCAGTAGCGCATCGCCTCACCAAACGCCGCATATGTGACGGTGTTGGCGGTCAGCGCGAAACAATCCACGCGCAACAGCGCCTGGCCTTCACCGAGTTCAGGCATGGGCGGCGATGTGAAGCGCCGCTCGCGCAGCGCGCCCCGCTTGACCAGCAAATCGGTTACCTGCTCGCTCATGGCTCCCCGCTAGCGCAAAGCCCGGCCATGCGCCAGTTCTCGCGCACCGCGCGTCGCCGCTTGCGCCTAAGTCCGGATCGACGCTGTCTGGCGCCACATGGACGTGCTTGATCTCTTTCAGCGCCTGGGCCTGGCGCTCGCCATCGGCTTCCTGATCGGCGTTGAGCGCGGCTGGAAAAGCCGCGGCGCCGAGGATGAAAGCCGTGTCGCGGGCTTGCGCACTTATACACTGATCGGCCTCCTGGGCGGTGTCTCCGGCCTGGTCGGGACCCTGTTTGGTCCCGTCGTCCTGGCCGCGCTTGCGCTGAGTTTTTCGCTCGCCTGGCTGGTCTACAAGGCCTGGGAGACGCTGCGCGACGGCGACCTTTCGATCACCGGCCTCGTCGCGGGCCTCATCGTGTTCGCGCTCGGCGCCTATGCCGCGCGCGGCTCACTGGCCATCGCGGCCGCCGCCGGTGTCGCGCTCGTCAGCGTCCTGGCGTTTAAGAGCGCGCTTCATGATTGGTTGGCGCGCCTGACCTGGCCGGAAATCCGATCCGCGCTGCTCATCCTCGCCGCGACCTTCATCGCGCTTCCACTGTTGCCGGATCGCGCGCTCGATCCTTACGGCGCATTCAATCCGCGTGAAATCTGGCTGCTGACCATCGTCATCGCTGGCGCCTCGTTCGCGGGCTATGTGGCGCTGCGCGCGCTTGGGCCGAGCGCGGGGCTTTATGTCGGCGCCGGCGCGGGCGCGCTTGTGTCATCGACGGTCGTCACCTACGACCTGGCGCGCCGCACCAAGGCGGAAGAGGTTGATCCCCTGCAGGCCGCCGCCGCCGCGTGTCTCGCCAATCTCGTGATGTTTCTGCGCGTCGGCGCGCTGATTGCAATCTTCGCCGCGCCCGCCTTCGTGAGCGCCGCGCCCATCCTCGGCGCCGCCATCGGCGCAACGCTGCTGGCGGCGGCGACGCTTGCTTTCCTCGAGCGACGTCACGGGCGCGCCGAGGCCGCCATGACGCTGAAGAGTCCGCTCAATATCGCGTCGGTGGTGCGGTTCGCGCTGCTTCTCGGCGCGATTATCGCGGGGGCCCGGCTCATCGCGCACTTTTATGGCGCTTCCAGCTTGACCCTGTTCGCCGCGACGGCTGGCCTTGTTGACGTGGATGCGGTGGCGCTGGCCGTCGGCGGCCTGGTGCGCGAGGGCCTCGCGCCGCCGCTTGGCGCGCAGGCCGTGCTGATCGCGGCTGGCGTCGACACGCTCTCCAAGGCCGTCATCGCGCTTTACGCCGGCCGCGCGCGCTTTGCTGTTCCGTATGCGTTGGCCTCGGTGTTCGCGATCGCCGTCGCCATCTTCGCGCTGCTTGCCTTTGGTGCGCTCGGCGGGAGTTGAACCCGCACTCCCTTTCGAGAAGCGGATTTTAAGTCCGCTGCGTCTACCGGTTTCGCCACGAGCGCGCGAGCGACTCTCTAGCCCCTGGACCCGCGCTCAGGAAGCATCCGCGATCATTTCCGGATCAACGCCAAGCGAGCGAACAAGCGCCACAATCTCTCCCGTCGCCGCTTCGAGGGCCGAGATGTCGGCCGAACGGGCGACCAGATGCGCGCCGATGCCTTCCGCGCTGAACCAGGGATAGGACCCGCAGCTCACGGCGGGATATTTATCATCGATCGCCTTGAGCCCCTCGGCCAGATCACCTTCGCGCAGCCCTTTTCCGCGCACCGTGCGCGTCTCCACCACCACGCCGCCCTTGATGTGGCGCGCCGCGCCCAGGAGCATGCCGCGCATGATCGAAGGCACGCCGGCCATCACGAACACATTGCCGATCATGAATCCCGGCGCGCGCGAAACGGGATTATCAATCAAGATGGCGCCATCGGGAATGCGCGCCATGCGAAGGCGCGCTTCATTGAGCGGGCCACTCTTATAATGCGTCTCTAGGATTTGGCGCGCATCGGCGCGCACGTCGATGCCGACGCCGAACGCCTCGGCCACCGCATCGGCGGTCTTGTCATCGTGCGTCGGCCCGATGCCGCCGGTGGTGAACACGTAATCGTAGCGGCCGCGTAGCGCATTGAGCCCGGCGATGATCTCCGGAATTTCATCGCTGACGATGCGCGCCTCGGCCACTTGCACGCCAAGAGGCGCCAGAAACTTGGCGATCGCCTGCAAATTCACATCCTGGGTGCGGCCAGACAAGAGCTCATCGCCGATCAGCAGCACCGCCGCGCGCATGCGCCCATCCGTCATGTTGTCCGCGCTCCACTGGCCTGCGCCCGCGCGTCGGACGGTAAACCACGGGCCGCGACGAAGGAAGCCGTGCGCCAGGAATCGGCTTATCAGGGCGACGATCATGGCCGATGTGTTCATCTCCTATGCCCGCGCCGATCGCGCGCGCGTTGAGCCCGTCAATCAGGCGCTCCGCGAGATTGACCTCGACGTGTGGATCGATGCGCGCTTGACGCCGGGGGAGCCGTTCGAAACCGAAATCCGCCGCGAAGCCGCCATCGCGCGCGCCATGATCGTGTGCTGGACACCCAGCGCCGTCGTCTCCAATTTCGTGCATGGCGAGGCCGAGATCGGGCGCGCGCGCGGCATTCTCATTCCGCTGCGGCTGGCGCCGTGCGAGTCGCCGCTCGGCTTCACGCGCCTCGAAACGGTCGATCTCACGCACTGGGCGGGCGCACAGGACGATGAGGCATGGCTGCGTGTCGTCAAACGGCTTGAAGCGCTGACCAAAACACCGGAGCTCTCGCGCGTGGCGAGCGTCGAGGCGGGGGGCGTGCACGCAGCGCTGCCGGCGCTGCTGCGGCGCATACTTGTTCGCCATGCGATAGCCAGCGGCGCGCCCATGGATTACAAGGAAGTCGAGCACATGGTGCGCGAAGCCGCACCGCGCGCCGGCATCGATCTTGGCGTGTTCGATCAACCGGCCCTCTGGGGCGGCCTCAACGAGGTGGCTGCCGAGAATCGCCGGCGTGGGGAGCCGCCCCTCTCCTGCCTCGTCATCAACCGAAGCACGGGCCGGCCGGGCCGGGGCTATTTCCGCAAGCACGCCTTTCTGGTGAACGATTTCGACCCGATGGCTCAGGCGATCTTCGAACGCCATCTGGAGCGCGTGCGTGGCTACGCCTGGCCGGAGGAAGGCTAGGCTCGGCGGCGGCTGTGAATTCCGTCGCAAGGCATGTTATCGTGAGCCCCATGCCCGACTCCCGCCTCGACTATATCGACGCCGCCGCCGCGCCAGTGCGATTCACTGGCCAAGTAAAGCTCCACCCGCACGCGGCGTTTGACGGCATGCGCCGCGCGGGCGCGCTCGCGGCCGCGTGCCTCGACATGCTGGTTCCCGAGGTGAAGGACGGCGTGAGCACGCAGCGGCTCGATGACCTCGCCCGCGCCTTCGTGCTTGATCATGGCGCCGCCCCGGCCTGCCTTTTCTATCGCGGCTATCGCCACACGATTTGCACGTCGCTCAATCACGTCGTGTGCCACGGCATACCAAGCGCCACGCGGGCGCTGCGTGCGGACGATATCCTCAACATCGACGTGACCGTCATCGTGGACGGCTGGCACGGCGACACCAGCCGCATGTATTGCGTCGGCGCGCCCAAGCGCCGCGCCGAACGCCTGATGGACGTGACGTACGCGGCGATGATGGCGGGCATCGAAGCGATCCGCCCGGGCGTCACGCTGGGCGACATCGGCGCCACGATCCAGGCCGTCGCGGAGAGAGAGCGCTGCAGCGTGGTGCGTGAGTTCTGCGGTCACGGGCTTGGGCGCGTCTTTCACGATGCGCCGAACATTCTCCATTTCGGACACCGCGGCCAAGGCGCCGTGCTGAAGGAAGGCATGTTCTTCACGGTCGAGCCGATGATCAATCTCGGCGGCGCGGGGGTGAAGATTCTTTCGGATGGCTGGACCGCCGTCACCAAGGACAAATCCTTGACAGCGCAATATGAGCATTCGGTGGGCGTCACCGCTGATGGCGTGGAGATTTTCACGCGCTCTCCGGCGGGATTGGATCAGCCGCACGCGCTCATCCGGGCGCGGGATTAAGTTCATGGCGCAACGCGCGAACCCGCCCCGGGCGCGCAAGGGCCGCGCCCGCGACGAGGAAATCCTCCGCAACGCCGTGGAGGACGCCTCGCGATTGCTGTTCAACGCCGAAGCGCCGTTGATCCCAGCGCCCGCACCGCCCCGCGCGCCGCCGACGGTGCCAGCCGATCCAGTGCGCCCGCACTATCATGATCATCGTGCGCGTCTGCGCACCAAGTTCGAATCCGCCGGCGCGGAAGCGCTCGCCGACTACGAAGTGCTGGAATTGCTGTTGTTCCGCGTCATCCCGCGGCGCGACACCAAACCGCTCGCCAAGGCGCTGATCACGCGCTTCGGCGACCTCGCCGGCGTTTTGGCGGCGCCCGCCGGCCTCATCGCCGGAATTGATGGCGCGGGCCCCGCTGTCGCGCAGGAGCTCAAAATCGTGCAGGCGGCGCTTGAGCGCGCCGCCCGTTCGGAGGCGACGCGTCGGCCAATCATATCGTCCTGGTCGCAGCTCCAGGCCTATTGCCGCCTGGCGATGGCGCAGGCCACGCGCGAACAGTTCCGCGTGCTTTTCCTGGATATCAAGAACCAGCTCATCTTGGACGAGGTGCTCAATGAGGGCACGATCGATCATGCGCCCGTCTATCCGCGCGAAGTTGCGCGCCGCTCGCTCGAGCTTGGGGCCGCGAGCGTCATCCTCGTCCACAACCATCCCAGCGGCGATCCCACCCCCTCGGCGGCCGACATCGCCATCACGCGCGACATTGTCAGCGCGGCGAAGGCCATCGGCGTCAAGGTGCACGATCATCTGATCGTCGGGCGCGGCGGAGCGGCGAGTTTCAAGAGCCTGGGGCTGCTCTGAGCCGCGCGAAGGCGCTTGCGCGCTGCGCGCGAGCGCGTAGGCTTCGGCCTAACAAAAACAACAACCATATCGCCCAAGGGGGGAATATGACCACGACGACCGAACAGGCCGCCGCGCCCGCCTTCACCGGCTACAGTACGAAATCCTATCGCGCCTATGTGCTTGGCGCCTTGCTCCTGGTTTACACATTCAATTTCATCGATCGCGTGGTCATCGGCATCCTGCAGGAGCCGATCAAGACCGAGCTTGGCCTCAGCGATTTCCAACTGGGCCTGCTTGGCGGGCCGGCGTTCGCCCTTCTCTACACGCTCCTAGGCATTCCGATCGCGCGCCTGGCCGAGCGCGCCAACCGCGTCGTCATCCTCGTACTCGGGGTTGCGCTGTGGAGCGCAATGACGGCCGCGTGCGGCTTCGCGCGCGAGCTGCTGATCGGCGCGTCGCCCGTAGGCGCGGAGGCGCCAGGACTGGCCGCTCTGTTCGGCGCCGTCACAAGCGAGCGCGTCGTTCAGGATACGGTGTATTATTACATGCCCGCCTTCATGGTTCTGTTGGCGGCGCGCGTCGGCGTCGGCATCGGCGAAGCCGCGTGCACACCGCCGGCGCAGTCGGTGATTTCCGATTATTTTCCCTCGGATCGGCGCGCGACGGCCCTCTCCATCTATGCGCTGGGCATTCCCATCGGCTCCATGATCGCGGCGGTGGGCGGCGGCTGGATCGCAACTGAAATCGGCTGGCGCCAGGCGTTTGTCATGCTGGGCCTGCCGGGCCTCCTGCTTGCGCTGATCGTATTCCTGACCGTGAAAGAGCCGCCGCGCGCGGCTTCGAAAGATGGGGCGCCAAGCTTTTTCGCGGCGTTCGGCGCGTTGGCGAAAAAGACGACCTTCTGGCACGTGGCGTTCGGATCGGCGCTAGCTTCGTTCGTCGGCTATGGCGTCGGCCAATATCTCACCAGCTTCATGATCCGCACGCATCATTTGACGCTGTTCGAAGCCTCGATGCTCATCGGCGTTGTGCTGGGCCTGTGCGCCGCGATCGGCACGTTTCTCAGCGGATTTCTTTCCGATCGCATCGCACGGCGCCACCCCAACGCGCTCGCCTGGCTCCCGGCGCTTGGCTTCGCGATCGCCACGCCGCTCTACCTGCTCGCCTTTTTCATGCCGAACATGTGGAGCGGGGGCACGTTCAACATCGCCACGCCCGTATTCACCGGCCCCGTCACCATCGCCAGCTTGTGGCTCGCGGCGCCGCCGCTGATGATCGCGGCCATCTGCCACTATTTCTATCTCGGCCCGATGTACGCGGTCACGCAGGGCGTCGTCGCGCCGCGCATGCGCGCCACGGCCGTGGCGGTGCTGCTCTTCATCGTCAACCTCATCGGCTACGGTATGGGCCCGCCAGCGATCGGCGCCTTGAGCGATTTCCTCGCCGGGGGCCTGCTCGCCCAATCGGGCCTCTCTCTCGAAGCATGCGCGGGACGCACGGGCGATCCTGTGTGCGCGGCCGGCCAGGCCACGGGGCTTGAATGGGCGATGATGATCGGCGTGCTCGGCTATCTGTGGGCGGGCCTGCATTTCCTGCTGGCGGCGCGCACGATGCGGCGCGATTGGGTGGCGTGAGCGCGGCCCGCGTTCTAAACAGCGGCTATGATTCCACGCTATGCGCGCCCGGAGATGGCGGCCGTCTGGACGCCAGAGACGCGCTATCAAATCTGGTTTGAGATCGAGGCTTTGGCCATGGAGGCCATGGCCGAGTTGGGAACGATCCCCATATCCGCCGCTGAGGCCTACCGCGCCAAGGGCAAATTCGATGTCGCGCGCATCGATGAGATCGAGCGCGAAGTAAAGCACGATGTCATCGCGTTTTTGACCAATGTCGCAGAGCATGTGGGCGAGGAAGCGCGCTACGCCCATCAGGGCATGACCTCCTCCGACGTCCTGGATACGTGCCTGGCCTTGCAGCTTGCGCGCGCCAGCGATCTGCTCATCGCCGGGTGCACACGCGTCATGGCCGCGCTCAAGGCGCGCGCGCTGGAATTCAAGATGACGCCGTGTATCGGCCGCTCGCATGGCATCCATGCCGAGCCGACCACGTTCGGCCTAAAGCTCGCCGGTCATTATGCGGAGTTCGCGCGTAATCTTGAACGCCTCAAGACCGCGCGCGCGGAGATCGCGACCTGCGCCATATCCGGCGCGGTGGGCACGTTCGCGCAAATCGATCCGCGCGTGGAGGCGCATGTCGCGCGCAAGCTTGGCTTGGCGGTTGAGCCCGTGTCCACGCAGATCATCCCGCGCGATCGCCACGCGGCTTTTTTCGCGGCGCTGGGCGTTGTGGCGGCGGGCGTTGAGCGCCTGGCCACGGAAGTCCGGCATTTACAGCGCACCGAAGTGTTGGAGGCCGAGGAGTATTTCGCGCCCGGGCAAAAGGGCTCATCGGCCATGCCGCATAAGCGCAATCCGGTGCTCACCGAAAACCTTTGCGGATTGGCGCGTTTGGTGCGCAGCGCCGTGACGCCGGCGCTCGAAAATGTGCCGCTCTGGCATGAGCGCGACATCAGCCACTCATCAGTGGAACGCGGCATCGGCCCCGACACCACCATTCATCTGGATTTCGCGCTGCACCGGCTCGCGGATGTCGTGGACAAGCTCGTCGTCTATCCAGACAATATGGCGCGCAATCTCGCCCTGCTGGGCGGGCTGCACAATTCGCAGCGCGTCATGCTGGCTTTGACGCAGGCGGGCGTCGGCCGAGAGGACGCCTATCGTCTCGTGCAGCGCAACGCCATGGCGGTGTGGCAGGCGCCGGCGCCGCGCGCGCCGACGGCGCTGCTCGGCCAATTGCGCGCGGATTCTGACATCACTAGCAAGATTAGCGAAGCGGACCTCGCCGCCTGCTTTGACGATGCGCACCATTTCACACGCGTGGACGATATTTTCGCGCGCGTGTTCGCGCCTTAAGTTCCAGCTTTTATTTGGGCGCGCGCCTCGCCGAGCGCTTCTTCCATGCGCGCACGGATTTGATGGTCCGAGATGGCCACGCCCTTGGCGTCGAGATCGGCGCGCACCTTGCGGAACAGGTCCTCGTCCCCGGCTTCCTCGAGGTCGGACATGACGACCGACTTGCCATACGCGGTGAGCGCATCGCCATCGAGCCCCATCATGCCGCCGGCCCATTCGCCAACCAGGCGCGCGCGCCGGGCCTGCGCCTTGAATTCCTGCTCCTGATTGAGCTGGAAGCGCTTTTCTTCGCCCCGCTCACGTTCGTCGAAACTGCTCATCTAGCCCTCTTGGCGGTTGGGGAGCGGCGGCTATAGCCCGCCCTGCCTACGGCGAGCAATCGGCCGGCGCGGTCATTTCCTACTACTTTAGTCAATTATTCTCTGCGCGCCCGCATTGTCCCGGCGCCTGACATCCTCTACATCTTGCGCGAGCGCAGGCGCGACTCCCCTGGACATCTGACACGCAGAGGGCCACGGCGGCTCGGACCGCGCACCTTTTGGCCGCGCTTCACAGGAGGGCGAACATGTCCCGGCGGAAGAAAATCTACGAGGGCAAGGCCAAAATCCTGTTCGAGGGCCCGGAGCCGGGCACTTTCATTCAGTATTTCAAAGATGATGCGACGGCGTTCAACGCCCAAAAGAAGGCCATTCTTGAAGGCAAGGGCGTTCTCAACAATCAAATCTCCGCGTTTATTATGCAGAACCTGAACGCCATTGGCGTTCCGACGCATTTCATCAAGATGATGAACATGCGTGAGCAGCTGGTGCGCGAAGTTGAAATCATCCCCCTCGAAGTCGTGTGCCGGAATGTGGCGGCAGGCTCGATCGCCCAGCGCTTGGGCATCGAGGAGGGCACGCCGCTGCCGCGCTCGATCATTGAATTCTACTACAAGAGCGACGCGCTCGGCGATCCAATGGTCGCCGAAGAGCACATCACCGCGTTCAACTGGGCCTCCACCCAGGAGATTGACGATGTGATGGCGCTGACGCTGCGCATCAACGACTACCTCTTTGGCATGTTCGGCGCGGTCGGCATCAAGCTGGTCGATTTCAAACTCGAATATGGCCGCCTTTATGAGGGCGACATGGTGCGCACCGTGCTGGCCGACGAGATCAGCCCCGATTGCTGCCGGCTGTGGGACCAGCAAACCAATGAGAAGATGGACAAGGATCGCTTCCGCCGCGATCTCGGCAACGTCACCGAGGCTTATGTCGAGGTCGCGCGTCGTCTCGGCATCCTGAAGCAGCCGCAACAGGCCGCGGCCAGCGGTGAATCCGTGCACTGAACATCGAGCGGGCGAGGGGCTGGGACTGATGAAGGCGATTGTGACCGTGGGCTTGAAGCCCGGCGTGCTGGACGTGCAGGGCAAGGCCGTGGCGGGCGCCTTGAAAGAGCTTGGCTTCGGCGCTGTTGAAGAAGCGCGCGTCGGCAAAGTGATCGAGCTTGACCTCGCCCACATCACGGACCGCGAAGAGGCCCGCGCCCAGGTCACCGACATGTGTGAAAAGCTGCTCGCTAACACGGTGATCGAAAGCTACCGCGTCGAGATCCCTGGGTAGTTCGAGATTCCCACGCCGAGCTTGTCGAGTCGTAAGCTAGATTCGGTGGATGTAATCGGCCCGTTTGTGGGGCGTTTAATATTTCGGCCCCGAATCGGACGATGATCCGGGCCATGTCCGCTGACGGCGCCCTCGCCCTTCCACAGCCCGCCCCGCCCAGGTCCGCACCTCATAATCTTGAGGCCGAGCAAGGCCTCCTGGGCGCCATCCTCTTTGACAACGAAACACTTCACCGCGTCACGGATCGGCTGAAGTCATCGCACTTTTATGATCCTGTGCACGGCCGCATTTTCGATGTGTGCGGCGCTTTCATCGCCGCCGGCAAGCTGGCGGACGGCGTGACGCTGCGCGCGCACTTCCAGAATGACGGCGCGCTCGCCGAGATCGGCGGCGCGGCTTATCTGCTGACATTGATGGAGAACGCCGCGCGGCTCTCGGTGCACGCGCAGGAATACGCGGTACTTATTTACGACCTTGCACTGCGGCGTGAGCTCATCCGCGTCGGCCAGGAAATCACCGCGCTCGCCGAGCAGCCGCCCGACGGCGCGGACGCCACCGACATTATAGAGGAAAGTGAACGCACGCTCTTCGCGCTCGCCGAAAGCGGCAGCGCCAATCGCGGCTTTGCGCCGTTTTCCAGCGCGCTGGCCACATCGATCGAGATGGCGGCGATCGCCTACGAGAACAAGTCCGACGTTACGGGGCTGGCAACCGGATTTGACGATCTCGACCGCCTGCTCGGCGGCATGCATCCCAGCGACCTCATCATCCTCGCGGGGCGCCCCTCCATGGGCAAGACCGCGCTGGCGACAAACATCGCCTACAACATCGCCCAGGCGCGCCTCAAGGCGCAGCGTGACGGCGCGCTGGACGCCGCCACGAATAAGGGCGGGATTGTCGCTTTCTTCTCGCTCGAAATGTCGGGCGAGCAATTGGCCACGCGCCTGCTTTCAGACGCGGCGGATGTTCCCTCGCAGAAAATCCGCCACGGCTCGATCACCAAGACCGAATATGAAAAGCTGGTCCAGGTTTCGCAGGATTTGCAACATCTCCCGCTTCACATCGATGAAACGGGCGCCATCTCCATCGCGCAATTGCAGGCGCGCGCGCGGCGCCTGAAGCGCATGGGCGGCCTCGATCTCATTGTGGTGGACTATCTGCAACTCGTCACTTCCTCGCAGCGCCGGAATGACGGGCGCGTCCAGGAAGTGAGCGAAATCACACAAGGGCTGAAGGCGCTGGCTAAGGATTTGAAAGTGCCGGTGATCGCGCTTTCACAGCTGTCGCGTCAGGTCGAAAACCGTGAGGACAAGCGCCCGCAGCTCTCGGACTTGCGGGAATCCGGCTCGATCGAGCAGGACGCGGATGTTGTGCTGTTCGTGTTCCGCGAGGCCTATTATCTGGAGCGCGGTCAGCCGAAGCTTGGCACGGACGATCACGCCAAGTGGCAGCAGGATATTGACGCCGTGCGCAATCAAGCGGAAGTCATCATTGGCAAGCAGCGCCACGGGCCTATCGGCACGGCGCGCCTCTTCTTCAACCCAGAATATGTGCGCTTTGGGAACCTCTCGCTCAGACGGCCGGATGGATCACACCGCATTTAGCCCGCGCCGTCTCGCGCGGATTTCCATTGATTATGAGGCGATCGCCGAGAATTGGCGCTGGTTCGCGCGACGCGCCGGCGCGGCCGAATGCGCGGCCGTCGTCAAGGCGGACGCGTACGGTCTTGGCGCGGCAGAAGCAGCGCGTGCGCTTTATGCCGCCGGCGCGCACACATTTTTCACGGCGACGCTTGGCGAGGCCGAACGCGTGCGCCCGCACATCGGCGAGGCGGTGCTTTACGTGTTCAACGGCCCGCGGGCCGATGACGCCGCGCACTTTGCAGCGTGCGACGCGCGCCCCGTACTTAATTCGCTGGCCCAGATCGCGCTGTGGCGCGGGCGCGGCTCCGCGGCGCTGCACATCGATACGGGCATGAACCGGCTCGGCCTTCCGCTTACTGACCTTGCCGAAGCCGCCACACTTTCACCCGACATGACGCTCGTCATGAGCCACCTCGCCTGCGCGTCGACGCGCAAGCATGAGATGAATGCGCGCCAACGCGCCCTGTTCGTCGAAGCGGCGTCGGCCTTCCCCCGGGCGCGCAGGTCGCTCGCCGCGACCTCGGGCGCCCTCCTTGGCCACGAATACGCATTTGACATGATTCGCCCCGGCATCGGCCTCTATGGCTCGGGCGCCATGGATGAGGGCAACCCCATCTTGTCGCCAGCGGCGCGTATCGAGGCCCCGATTGTGCAAATTCGTGATGTCGCGGCCGGTGAATCCTTCGGCTATGGCGCGACGCAGCGGGCCCAAGCGCCGATGCGCGCGGCCATTGTGGCGCTCGGCTATGCCGACGGCTTCTTGCGCGGCGCGGCCGGGCGCGGCTATGGCGTGCTGGGCGGCGTACAATTGCCGCTGCTGGGGCGTGTTTCGATGGACCTGCTGATCCTGGATGCATCGGCCGCGCCCGAGGCGGCGGTGGGCGATTATGTCGAGTTCCTTGGCCACGCGGCGCGGCTCGACGATGTCGCCGCCGCGTTCGGAACGGCGCCCTATGAAGTGTTGACCACCTTCGCCGGCGCGGTGCGGCGCGGCTCATGACGCCTTTCCGCCAGATCGGCCATGCGACCTTCGCGGTGTTCCGGGAAACCGGCCGCTTCGCCAATTTCACGGCGCGGGCGGCGGCGGCTTGCTTCGCGCCGCCCATCTATATGAGTCAGATTTGGCGCCAGTGCCTGCAGATCGGCTACTTTTCACTGCCCGTGGTGGGGCTGACGGCCGTTTTCATCGGCGCGGCGCTGGCCCTCAATATCTATGTCGGCGGTTCGCGCTTCAACGCGGAAAGCTTCGTGCCCAATATCGTGGTGCTTGGCATCACCCGTGAACTGGGGCCAGTGCTCGCCGGACTCATGCTGGCGGGCCGCGTCAGCGCCGGCATCGCCGCCGAGATCGGCACGATGCGCGTGACCGAGCAGATCGACGCGATGACCACGCTGTCGACCGATCCGTTCCGCTTTCTCATCGCGCCGCGCATCACCGCCGCGACGCTGACCTTGCCACTGCTCGTCATCGTCGCGGATATCATCGGCGTCATGGGCGGCTATCTCGTCGCCACGCGCTCGCTCGATTTCAATGGCGCGACCTATCTGCGCAATACGGTCGATTTTCTCGAAGCGGCGGATGTGAATTTGGGGCTGATCAAGGCCGCCGTGTTCGGCTTCATCATCTCCGTCATGGGCGCGTTTCAAGGTTATCATTCGCGCGGCGGGGCGCTCGGCGTCGGCCGCGCCACGACCAACGCCGTCGTCGGCGCGGCTGTGCTCATCCTTGCGGCGAATTATTTGATCACGGCCGTCTATGTCGACTGACACACCCAAGCTCCAACTCATCGGCCTCAAAAAGCGCCTGAACAATCGTCAGGTGCTGGACGGCGTCGATCTCGATGTCGCGCCTGGCCAAAGCGTCGTGATCATTGGCGGTTCAGGCGTCGGCAAGTCCGTGACGCTCAAATGCGCGCTCGGGCTCATGAAGCCGGATGCTGGCGAGGTGCGCGTCGACGGCGTACATGTGGAGCGGTTGAAGCCGCGCGCACGCGCCGAGCAAATGCGCAAATTCGGCATGCTGTTCCAGGGCGCGGCGCTGTTTGATTCTCTCACCATCTGGGAAAACATCGCGTTCCGCCTGCTCTATGCCGATCACACACCGCGCGCGGAGGCCAAGGCGCGCGCGATCGAAGCGATGCGCAAGGTGCGACTGGCGCCGGAATTCGCTGACTTGCGCCCAGTGGAGCTGTCCGGCGGCATGCAGAAGCGCGCGGGCCTGGCGCGCGCCATCATCGCCAAGCCCGACATCCTCTTCTTCGATGAGCCGACAACCGGCCTTGATCCCATCACTGCCGACGCGATCAATGATCTCATCGTCGACATGGTCAAGGATCTGGGTTGCAGCGCCGTCTCCATCACGCATGACATGGCGAGCGCGCGAAAGATCGCCGACGAGATCGCCATGCTTTATGGCGGCAAGATCATTTGGCGTGGGCGTCCCAGCGAGATCGACGCCAGCGGCAACGCGTTCGTTGATCAATTCGTCTCTGGCCGCGCCGAGGGCCCGATACAGGCCATCGTCTAAACCTAATCGCGATCTTCATCAGGACAGCGCCGCGCGGTGATGGCGAGCGGCGCGCCGCCCGCGCGCGCGAAATCGCCCATCAGATCGTCCGTCACCGGCGCGGCGACGCTCAAACTGTACACGATCGGCGCACCGCTCGGCGCGCCTTCAGAATCGAGTTGGCGGACATTCAGCGTCACACGATTGGCATCCCCCGCCGCCCAGGTTCCGGCGTAGGAAACTACGTTCGCCTCGTTGGAATAATCGTAATATTCAACGCGATCGTCGGCTGAGAACACCAGATCATAGAGGCCGCAGCTGCGATCGAAGGACCACAAGCCCACCAGCGCTTCCGCCTCCAGCGTGAAGGGCGCTTCAGGAACGCGCCCGACGCCGCTTGAGCCCGCGCGCGCATCCTCCGGAACCGCATTGGCCGCCGGCTGGCCGCACGCGGACAGCGCCAAGGCGGCGATCATGATTAGTTTGCGCATGTGGAGCCTCCTGGCGCCGATCCAAGCCTATCGCCACTGTGCTAACAAGCAGCTCCCAACTCAAGCGGGATCGACCGTCACGCGTCGCATATGGCGGCGCTGGCCGGGATAGTCATTGAGCGCATAGTGCCAGACGCTGCGATTGTCCCAGAACGCCACCGAACCCTTCTCCCAGCGAAAGCGGCAGGTGAACGCCTCGCTTCGCCCGTGACTGAAGAGGTAGTCGAGCAACGGCTTTGACTCTCGCGCCGTCCAGCCATCGAAGCGCAGTGTGAACGCGGGATTGACGTACAACGCTTTTCGCCCGGTCTCCGGGTGCGTGAGCACTGCTGGGTGGCTGTACTCTCCGGCCAGTCCTTCCGCTTCCGCCACTTGCATGCTTTTGCGGTCATGCGCCGATTGTCCCTTCGCGGAATATTCGCGATTGGCCGAATGGATCGCGCGCAAGCCGGAGAGCGTTTCCTTCAGGCCGTGCGACAACGCTTCATAGGCGGCGGCCTGGCTCGCAAACAGCGTGTCTCCGCCAAATTCGGGAACCTCCAGCGCATGGAGTATTGAGCCGATCGAGGGCTTGGCGAGAAAGCTCATATCCGAGTGCCAGCCGCCGCCGAAATTCAGCTTGTCCTCCGGCTCCTTGATGATCTCCATGATCTCGGGATGGCCATCCATGCCGCGCACATAAGGATGCACGTTGAGCGGCCCGAAGCGGCGCGCGAACGTTTTGTGCGCCTCCGGCGACAAATCCTGCTCGCGAAAGAAGATCACCTGATGATCGAGAAACGCCTTGTGGATCGCGTCCTGCGTTCCGTTGTCCAAGGGCTCGGAAAGATCGACGCCGCCGATCTCCGCCCCCAATGCGCCGGCCACGCGGCGAATGCTCAAGTTTGTCTTCGCCATAGGCGCGATCCTTCAGCGCAATCTTAACAGGTTCGCGTGACGCCGCGAAGTCCAAGGTCATCTATGGGGCGCCCCAGCGCCGTACGAGATTGTGATAAACGCCGGTCAGCGTGATCAAGGACGGATGCGCATCCTCCACATCCGCGCGCAGGCGCTGGATGCTCATATCCAGATCGAACAACATATCCCGGCACGCGTCATCCCTCACAAGGCTCTGCACCCAAAACACCGCGGCGACACGCGCGCCGCGCGTTACCGCATTGACGCCGTGCAGGCTCGTCGAGGGATAAAGGATCATGTCGCCCGCCTTGAGCTTCACGCTCTGGGCGCCGAAATTGCCGTCGATCACCAATTCGCCGCCATCGTAGGTGTCGGGTTCGGACAAAAAAAGCGTGGCCGAAAGATCGGTGCGGATTCGCTCTTGGGTCTGCGCGCTCAGGCGCATGGCGTTGTCCACATGCGCGGCGAACGCCTGGCCAGGTCCATAGCGATTGAACAGCGGCGGAAAGATGCGCGCCGGCAGCGCAGCGGACTGGAAGATGAGATTGCTATTCAATGCGTCGAGAATTTCGCCGCCAAGCATGCGGCTTGCCTCGCAATCTTCCGGAAGTTGGTGGTTGTTCTTGGCGAGTGCGGATTGATAGCCCGCCGTCGCGCGCCCATCCGCCCACGGCGCGCGTGCGAGAACCTCGTGAAAGCGAGTGAGCGCCTCCGCGCTTAGGACATTCTCGATCTCTAGCAGCATGCCGCGCGTGCGCCTCTTCAGAACTCCATCGCCAAGGTGAGTATCGTCTGCCGGCGCGGGCCGGGCAAGGATTGGCCGGGCTGCGCGCCCTGAATGTAAGCCTCGTCCGTCAGATTATTGATGTTGAGACGCAGCTCGGCGTGTTCGCCAAGATCAAGCGTGGCGATGGCGTCAAACACCCAATAGCTCGGCGTCTCGATGGTGAGATCGAAGGTCGGGTTCGGGCGGACATTCGAAAGCCGGGAATCCACGAACAGCCCGCCCCCGCCGACGCTGAGGATTGGTGTAAGTTGATACGTCGTCCAAAGAGAAAACGAATGCTCCGGCAGGTGATCGAGCCGCTGGCCGATTTCGAACGCATTGCTGGATTCCGTCACCTCACCGTCAAGGTAGGTGTAGTTCACGAACACCGCCCAATTGTCCAAGAGCTCACCGTTTGCGCCGAGGGTGAGGCCGTTGACTTCATGCACGCCATCGACAGCTGCGGCCGCGTCGTTCGCATTGATGCCCGGCGTGCGCGCATTGCGCCGCACGGTGTGAAAGAGCGCCGCTGAATACTCCATCTGCCCCACATTGAGCCGCCCGCCCAATTCGTAGCTGCGCGTGCGCTCAGGCTCGGCGTTGAAGCGCGCCGGCGTGGTTGGAGGCGCGTTGGTGCGGCCCTGAATGTTGACAATGTCATGGCGCCCCGTCGTTTCGAACGACGTGCCGTAGCCGATATAAAGGCTAGCGTTCTCGATAGGATGGAAGAGCAGCGAAACGCTGCCGCTCAGTTCGTTATCCGTGCGCGCCAGATCCTGCTCGAACCCGGGAATGGTTCCCGTATCGTCCACGCTGGTGACGTGGGTGCGCACATGATCGTAGCGAAGCCCGAAATTGGCCTCCCAACGCGGTGAAAACTCCAGATTGTCGAAGATGTAGAGCGCGGCGGTGTCTGTCGTCACGCCCGCGCGCGTGCCTTGATAGGGAATGGGCGCGGCAGCGAGAAAAGCTGGATCAAACAGGCTTTGCGCTGGTCCGTTCGCATCGAGGCGGCGCACATTGAGCGCGCGCTCCGACGAAAGCTCGCCGCCGATCACAAACGTATGTTCAACGCCATTCATTTCGAATGGAATTGTGACATTGGTCTGGTTCGAGAATATCTCGTCCACTTCGTCGCGCGGCTTCTGCAAGCCGTTCGTCTGCGTCGCGGGCGTTATGGCCAGGAGCGGCGCTGGCGCCCCGCCGGGGAACGGAATGCTGTTGCTCTGGCCTTGGATGCGCGGCGCGGAAACAATGCTGTCATTGTGCACGCGCCCATAACGCAGCTGGCTCCAGAGCTGAACGTTATTGGCGAAGCGGTGCTCAAGGCGCGCGGTGAACACATCCGCATCGATATCGCGATAGTCGGTGGAGTAGCCGTAAAAATTGCTGAAATCGACTGGCGCCACCCGCCCTTCCAGCCCTGACCCCAGCATCGAGAAATCGCGTATATTGGGCAGGCCGAGATCAGGTAGTTCGTTCTGCGTGATGTGCAGATAACTCAGCGTGACTTGCGTATCCGTTTCGAGGCCGAAGGCGAGCGCCGCGAACGCGCCCCAGCGATCGTTGCGCACATGATCGCGCCCTGGTTCGTCAGCGCCATGCGCCATGGCGCTGAAGCGAAACGCAACGCCGCCCTTCTCACGCACCACTTGATTGTAATCGAGCGTGGCGCGCGCGTAATTATCCGTGCCGGCGCTCAACTCGGCGATATGCTGGTCGTATGGCAGCGGGCCGCGCGTCACGAGATTGATCGTGCCGCCCGCATTGCCGCGCCCAGCGAACGCGGAGGCCGGCCCTTGCGTGATCTCTATGCGCTCCACGAAAAACGGATCGCGCAGATAATTGCCGACATCCGTCATGCCATCGAGAAGGATATCGTCCCGCGCGGCGAACCCTCTGATCTTCATGGCGTCGCCGGACGGCGGATTGCCTTCCCCGGCGACGATCGACACGCCCGTTACGTTCCGCATCGCATCGCGCAGGCGCACGATGCCTTGCTGGTGGAGGAACTCCTCTTCGAGGATGGTCACGGTCTGCGTGGTGTCGAGCAGGGGCTGGGTGCGCAGCGGCGATGACAAGCCGTCACTCTCACGCTGGCCCGGCACCACAATCGTATCGTCCGGCGCGCGCTCGTCTTCCGCTTCTGCGGCCGGATTTTGCGGCGCCTGCGCGTAGGCGTCTCCCACGCACAAGGCCAGCCCGGCGGCTGCAGCGGCGCGCATGCTTGCGAGCAGCTCTCTACGAATGGATTTCACGTTCGCTCCCCGTCTTGGCGCCGTCCCCACCGCGCCGCTTCATCGTATTGCAAATAACTCGCATTACAAGCTGGCGCGGCGGAACTCGACAATCGGATCGAGTCTCACCCCAATCCCCCGCCATGGCCAAGCCAGAGACAATTTACGTATGCCAATCCTGCGGCGCCATCCATCCGAAATGGCTGGGCAAATGTGAGGCGTGCGGCTCCTGGAATTCCCTCGCCGAGGAGAGCGCGCGCGCCGCGCCCGGCGCCATGGCGGCGCCCGTCGGCAAGAAGGGCAAGGGCGTGGCGTTCGTGGAGCTCGCCGGCGTCGGCGCCGATACGCCCCGCCTGCCCACCAGCATTGGCGAGTTGGACCGCGTCTGCGGCGGGGGGCTCGTGCCGGCTTCGGCGGTGCTGGTCGGCGGCGATCCGGGCGTCGGCAAGTCCACACTGCTGCTGCAGGCGGCCGCCGGCGCCGCGCGCGCGGGCGCGAACGTCGCCTATGTCACGGGCGAAGAGGCCGAAGCGCAAATCCAGGACCGCGCGCGCCGGCTCCAGGTCGCGGATGCGCCGGTCAAACTCGCGGCGGAAACGGACCTGCGCAAAATTCTCGACGGCCTCAAGACGCTGAAGCCCGACATCGTCGTCGTCGATTCCATCCAGACTTTGTGGATCGACAGCGTGGAGTCCGCGCCGGGCTCCGTCACGCAAGTGCGTGCGTGCGCGCATGAATTGGTGCGCTTCGCCAAGAAGAGCGGCGCGTGCGTGCTGCTTGTCGGCCATGTCACCAAGGATGGGCAGATCGCCGGCCCGCGCGTGGTTGAGCATCTTGTTGACGCCGTCATCTATTTTGAGGGCGAGCGCGGCATGCCGTTCCGCATTTTGCGCGCGGTGAAAAACCGCTTCGGGCCGACGGACGAAATCGGCGTGTTTGAAATGTGCGAAATGGGATTGCGCGAAACGCCCAATCCATCGGCGCTCTTTCTCGGCGCCGCCGGCGCGCGTGCAAGCGGCGCGGCCGTGTTCGCGGGCGTTGAAGGCTCACGCCCCGTGCTCGTGGAGATTCAAGCGCTCGCCGCGCCAGCGGCCTACGGGACAGCGCGGCGCGCCGTCGTCGGCTGGGATAGCGCCCGCCTGGCGATGATCTTGGCGGTGCTTGAAACGCGCTGCGGCCTTTCTTTCGCGGGGCGGGACGTGTACCTCTCTGTCGCCGGAGGCCTCCGGATCACCGAGCCCGCCGCCGATCTCGCGGTCGCGGCGGCGTTGATCTCGGCCCTGGCGGACGAGCCGCTCCCGAAGGACTGCATCGCCTTTGGGGAGGTTGCTTTGTCAGGCGATGTGCGCCCAGCCGGGCGAACGGACATGCGCTTGAAGGAAGCGGCCAAGCTCGGCTTCAAATCCGCTTTCGCGCCCCCGAGGGACAGGGCGGCGGGAGAGCCCGGGGGCCTGCGCATCCGCGAAATCGCCCGCATCGGCGATCTGGCGGCGGCGCTCATCCCCAACGCTGAGGGGAGGAAACGATAATGGAGCGCTTCGGGCTCACTTGGTTTGACGCGGTCGCCCTGGGGATCGTGGTGTTTTCAGGCGTCATGGCGTTCGCGCGCGGGCTCATCCGCGAGGTGTTTTCCATTGTCGCCTTCATTGGCGCGGCGCTCGCGGCGTTTTATCTCGCCCAGCGCCTGCAGCCCGTGGTGGTGCAATTCACGCCGCTCTCCGGTTCGCTGGCGACCCTGGCGGCGGGGCTGCTCGTCTTCCTCGTCGTGTTCATCGTCATCACCGTGATCACATCGGTGGTGGCCAAGACAGCGCATCAATCGGCCGAAATCGGCGGCTTTGACCGCATCGGCGGGGCTGTGTTCGGCGTGCTGCGCGGCGTGCTGGTCGTGGCGCTGTTCGTGCTGTTGATGCGCCAGACGACGGATGACGCGCAGGCCGCGCCCCAGGCGGCCATGCCCGAGGGCATCACCACTGCGCGCACCTATCCGATCTTTGAAACAGTGGCCGTGGGCCTTGAGAACCTTCTGCCGCAGGCGCGCGCGCGCGCGAGCGACTATATTGAGCGTAGGCGTCAACGCGAATCGGCGCCTATTCCCCCGGCGGCCGATCCTGCGGCCGCGCCCGCCCCCGCGCCTTGAGGGGAGCAAACCGAAGGGTAGACCGATGGCCGCCCCGCAGACCGACGATTGGCAAGAAGATCGGCTGCGGGAGGAATGCGGGGTGTTTGGCCTTCTGGGCCTGGAGGACGCCGGCGTTTTGACCGCGCTTGGCCTACACGCCCTCCAGCATCGCGGCCAGGAAGGCTGCGGCATCGCCACCTTCGATGGCAAGCATTTCCACACCGAACGGCATCTCGGCCTCGTCGGCGATCATTTCTCCGGCGAGGATTTGCCCAAGCGCCTGCCCGGCCGCGCCGCCATCGGCCACACGCGCTACGCCACGCAGGGCGCCACCATCCTGCGCAATGTGCAGCCGCTCTTCGCCGATCTCGCCGGGGGCGGCATCGCCATCGCCCATAACGGCAATCTCACCAACGCCCGCGCGCTGCATGAGGAGCTGGTCGAAAGCGGCGCCATCTTCCAATCCACATCCGATTCCGAATGCATCCTGCAGCTCATCGCGCGCTCGCGCCGCAACAAGATCGTCGATCGCTTCGTCGATGCGCTGACGCAGATCCAAGGCGCTTATGCTCTCGTCTGCCTCACCAAGAAGAAGATCATCGGCGCGCGCGATCTCTTGGGTATTCGCCCGCTCGTCATCGGCAAGCGGGGCGGCGCATATATCCTCGCTTCGGAAACCTGCGCGCTCGACATTATCGGCGCGGAACTGGTGCGCCCGGTCGAGAACGGTGAAGTGGTGGTCATCTCGCAGGACGGCGATGGCGCGGGCGTGCTGGAAAGCCATTTCCCGTTTGGCCGGCGGCCCGCGCGGCCATGCCTTTTCGAATACGTCTATTTCGCGCGGCCGGATTCGATCGTGGACGGCAAGAGCGTCTATGACATCCGCAAGCGCATGGGCCAGCGCCTCGCGGAGGAAACCGGCGTCGAGGCCGATGTGATCGTGCCCGTTCCGGATTCCGGCGTGCCGGCCGCGCTCGGCTATGCGCAAGCCAGCGGCATTCCCTACGAGCTTGGCATCATTCGCAATCATTATGTCGGGCGCACTTTTATTCAGCCGCGCCAGGAAATCCGCGCGCTTGGCGTGCGCTTGAAGCACTCGGCCAACCGCTCCGTAATCGCCGGCAAGCGCGTGGTGCTGGTTGACGACTCCATCGTGCGCGGCACGACATCGCGCAAGATCGTGCAGATGATCCGCGAGGCGGGCGCGGCGGAAGTTCATTTCCGGAGCGCCAGCCCGCCCATCAGGCATCCGGATTTTTACGGCATCGATATGCCCTCGCAGGAGCAATTGCTGGCCGCGAACCTCACCTTGAGCGAAATGAAGAAGCAATTGGGCGTAGATAGCCTCGGCTTTCTCTCCATCGAGGGGCTTTACTGGGCGATGGGCGAAGAAGCGCGCAATGCCGCCGCGCCGCAATACACGGATCATTGCTTCACCGGCGATTATCCAACGCCTCTGCTTGATCTCCACGCGCACCGCGCCGCGAAGGACTTTCAGCTCTCCTTGCTGGCTGACGCGCCTGCGAAATGACGGACGGCAAGGTTGTTCTGGTGACCGGCGCCTCGCGCGGCATTGGGCGTGCGGCGGCGATCGCGCTGGCGCGCGATGGCTGGCATATCATCGCGGCGGCGCGGGCGCAGCGCGCGCTCGAACAGCTTGACGACGATATCAAAGCCGCTGGCGGGGCGGCGACACTTGTTCCACTGGATCTTAAAGATGGCGAAGGGATCGATCGTCTTGGCGGCGCCATTCACGAACGTTGGGGCCGGCTTGACGGGCTCGCCGCCTGCGCCGGCGTGCTTGGGCCGTTGACGCCCGCGCATCAGGCAAGCCCTGGCGTCATCGCCGAGGTGATGGCCGTCAATTTTTTCGCCAATCACCGCCTGGTGCGCGCGCTGCACCCATTGCTGCGCGCGGCGCCGGCGGGCCGCGCGGTGTTTCTCACCTCTGGCGTCGCGCGCAATCCGCGCGCCTATTGGTCCCCCTACGCGGCGAGCAAAACGGCGCTCGAAGCATTCGTGCAGTGCTATGCGGCGGAATTGTCCATCACCAGCGTGCGCGCCAATCTGCTCAATCCGGGCCCGACGCGCACGGCCATGCGGGCGAAAGCCTATCCCGGCGAAAACCCGGAGACTCTGAAGCCGCCGGAGGACGTGGCGCCGCTCATCGTCAATCTATTGCGCGAGGAGTGTGAGCTCAACGGCGCGCTGATCGCCTATGACGCACAACGCTGACGCGCGGCGTCGACAAGATCACCTCGTATTTGTAAAGGCGGGGCGTCGGGAGTTCGCCATGCGCCTTAACCTCACCGTTTGCGCGTTATTGTTCACAACCGCGCCGTTCGCATTCGCGCAAGCGCCGGTCCCGCCCATTCCGCCCGCGCCAGCACAAGCCGCACCCACGGCGCCAAGCCCCGAGGCGATCGCGGCGGGCCAGGACTTTTTCCGCGCCATCATCTTCGACAGCGGCGGCCTTACGCTGATTTTTGACACCATGGCTGCTAACCAGATGCCGAGCCTGCGTGACAGCATCCGAAATTCACCGCTCTACCGAGACGCGCGGCCAACCCATCAATCCAATCTCGCCGCCTTCATTGAATCCTTGCCGGACGTCGTGCGCGAAGAATCTGAGGCGATCCTTGTTGACGCGGGCGCCCGCGCCGCGCCGCGGTTTGCGGCGCGCCTGACCGCCGCGGAGTTGGCCGCTCTGGCTGCGTTCATGCGCACGCCGGCGATGCAGGCCTTGTGGCGGAGCTTTTTTTCGGCGTCGCTCTCAACAACCGGCGGCGCCCCGAGCGAGGCATTCCCCGATTGGTCGCGCGAATTGGAGGGCGAGGCCGCCGAATTCGCCTCAACACCGGCCGGCCTTGCCTTCGCCCGCGAGCAGGAAAAGCTCACGGCCATCCTCAATGAGGAGGTGATGGGCGGCGTCGCGGCGGCCATGCCGCGCCTGCAGCAGCGCGTGATCAACGGTATGTGCGCGGCGCTGGAGGATGAATGCCCGCCGCAAATCCGTGCGCTGGCGCATCAGCCGATCTGATCAGCCACGCTCTTCCTCCGCATACGGATTTTTTCCCGCCCGCACATGCAGGCGCACAGGCGCGGCCTCCAGCCCGAACGCCTGCTTCAATCCATTGACCAGATAACGCTTATAGCTCTCCGGCATCCTCGCCGCGCGCGAGCACATGAGCACGAAAGTTGGCGGGCGCGATTTGATCTGCGCCATGTAGCGCGGCTTGATGCGCTTGCCTTCCACCGCCGGCGGCGGGTGGCGCTCGATCATGTGCGCGAGCCAGCGATTAAGATCGCCGGTTTTCACGCGCGCATTCCAATCGCCATAAACCGCGAACGCCGCCTCCATCAATTTGTCGAGGCCGATGCCCGCGATCGCCGAGATCGTGACCACGGGCGCGCCGCGCGCTTGCGGCAGGCTCTCTTCAGCCACGGCTTTCAGTTCACGCAAGCGCGCGGCTTTGTCCGTCACCTTATCCCATTTGGCGAGCGCGAAGACGAGGCCGCGGCCCTCGCGAATGACAAGATCGCCAATTGACAGATCCTGCTTCTCGAACGCGTCATCGGCGTCCATCACGAGAATGCACACGTCCGAAAAGCGGATGGCGTGAATTGTGTCGGCGACCGACAAATGCTCAAGGCGTCCCTGCACGCGCGCTTTCCTGCGCAGCCCCGCTGTATCGACGAGCCGCACCGGGCGCCCGCCCCATTCCCAGTCGATGCTGATTGCGTCGCGCGTGATGCCGGCCTCGGGGCCGGTGAGCACACGTTCGCCGCCGACGAGCGCGTTGACGAGCGTCGATTTTCCCGCGTTCGGCCGGCCGATGATCGCCAGCTTCATCGGCTTGTCGGCGTCGCTCTCACCATCTTCCGGCGGCGCGGGCGCGGCGTTCACGATCGCCGCATAAAGATCGCTCATGCCCTCGCCATGTTCGCCGGAGATGGGGATTGGCTCACCCAGGCCAAGCGCATAAGCATCGATGAGGCCGGCATCGCCCGCCTTGCCTTCGCATTTGTTGGCGAGCAGCACGACCGGCTTGTCCGCGCGGCGGATGAGGTCCGCGAAGCGTTCGTCAAGCGGCGTTACGCCCACGCGCGCGTCAATCAGGAGCAGCACGATGTCGGCATCGCCGATGGCCGCGTCCGTCTGCGCGCGCATGCGCGCTTCAAGCGATTCATCGGCGACATCCTCAAAGCCCGCTGTGTCGATCAAGGTGAAGTCGAGATCGCCGAGACGGCCAGGCGCCTCGCGCCGGTCGCGCGTCACGCCGGGCAGATCGTCCACGATCGCCAGGCGCCTACCGGCCAAGCGATTGAACAGAGTCGATTTGCCGACGTTCGGCCGGCCGACGATGGCGATCTTCAGTGACATCGTGCGCGCCTCCAGCGCGCCTTGCTCAATTCAGGACGATAAGGCGCGCTTCGTCCGTCACCACATAGATCGCGCCATTCGCGGCGATCGGCGGAATGAACACCGGCGCATCGAGATCGCGGGTGGTTTGCACCTCGCCATTCACAGGATTGACGGCGACGATCTCACCCAACGAATTGGCGAGGATGAGACGGCCGCCGACCATGATCGGGCCCACCCAGGCGACACGGCCCGTACTGTCCTCGGCATCCTCGTAACGTCGCAATTGGCGCACCCAATAAGCCGCGCCCGAGGTGCGATCGAACGCGGCGAGTTCACCGTCGATCGTCACTGCATAGAGCACATCGCCGGCGATCCAGGGCGTTTGCGTCGAGGCGAAGCTGCGCGCCCACACGCGCTGGCCGGAGCGCAAATCAATGGCGGCGAGCACGCCTGAGTGACTCACCGCGAACACCACGCCATTGTCGATGGCCGGACGCCCAGCGACATCGTTGATCGCCGATAATGAGGTCAGACGGCCCGCGCGCGTCAGCCCATCGACCCAGAGCCGGCGGCCATTGGCGCCGAGCAGCGCCATGATTTCACCTGAAGCAAATGGCGCGACAACCGTTTCGCCCGCAACCGCTGGACTTGATGCGGCGAGGATGCGCGCCGGTTCTGAAATGGCCTGGTGTGTCCAACTCACCTCGCCGGTGGCCGCGTCGATGCCGAGCAATTCGCTGTTATTGGTGACCGCGAAGACGCGTGCGCCAGAGGCCGTCGGCGCGCCCTGAAAGGGCGCCCCGCCATCGGCGCGCCAGACTTCCTCACCCGTGTCCGCATTGAGCGCGACCGCGAAGCCAAACCCGGTCGTCACATAGACGCGCCCATCGCCGACGGCGAGCCCGCCGCCGCGCGCAACGCGGTCCCGGCTTTCGGCCGGCCGCAGGCGCTGGCGCCACACTTCACGCCCCGCCGCCACATCGACGGCGTGCACTTCGTGTTCAGCGTCGAGAAAAAAGAGACGGCCATTGGCGATGACTGGCGGCGCGGCGATGCGCACGCGGTTGTTTGAGCCCGCGCCAAGGCTGATGCGCCGCGCGATCGTCAGCGTCGCCTCGCCCATGATGTTGACCGGCGCGTTCATGGCGTTGCCGCCGGGCTGGGCCCAGTCTGTTGTCGGCGATGGCGCGGGCACGACGATCATACGCGAGGCCAAGGCCGGGTCCGGCGCCAAAGGCTGCTCGGCGGCGAGAATGGTGACGCGGCCTTCTTCCGGCGCGGTTTGCGAGGGCGTGTTGCTGTCAAACGGATTGAGCGCGCTGGCGATGCGGCCAGCGCCGCCGCAGGCGGCGAGCGCGGCGGCGAGCATGATCGCCGCGAACAGACGCACTGACTTCATTTCGCTTCTCCTCGCGGCGCCTGCGGCGCGTTGTTTTGTTGTGCTGGCGCCGCGCCAGCCTGGCGCGGCGCGGCCGGGCCAAGCACGGCCAGGGCCAAACGCGCGCGTTGTTGCATTGCTTCGGGCGCATCCGTCGAGAGCGTGATCTGATCAAAGGATGAGCGCGCCAGCGCGAACTCGCCCGCCTCCCACGCTTCGATGGCCAGAAGCTCCCGCGCCAGATGGCCGATCGGCCCGCCGGCTTCGATGATCGGCGCGACGCGCGCCTGCACGGCCGGGAAATCCTGCGAATCCGCCACCAAATACGCCGCGCGCAAACGCGCCGTATCGCGCACGATGGGATCACGCGCTGCGGCGGCGGCGGCGTCATAGCGCGTGAGCGCGCCCTGCAGATCGCCCTGCGCGACAAGGGCCGAAGCCGCCTCCAATTCCGCAAGCTGGCGGTAGATCGCCGGGCCGCCTTCATCGAGCGCCTGAAGCGCGGCGACGGCGCCCTTGGCGTCGCCGGCGGTCAAGATTTCCTGGGCGGCGGAAAAATCGTTTGAATAGGTGCGCGCCTGCCCGTGGCGCCAGCCCTCATAAGCCTGCCAGCCGCCCACGCCGATCAGCACCAAAGCCAGCGCCCCCCCGATCCACGGGCCGAATTGGCGCATCCACCGCATATAGCGGTCCCGCCGGACTTCCTCTTCAACTTCCGTGAAAGCGTCACTCACGCGTCGCACCCTGATTGGCGGCGGCAAGCGCCGGCGCCGAAAACGTCCCGGAGGGTCTAGCCGCGCTCGTCGCCGCCGGCAACGCGCTGGCGCCGTTGGCCGAGCGCATAAGTCTCCGCCGCGGCGGGAAAACGGCGGGCCCGCACATCGGCCGCGTAGGCGGACACCGCCTCATCCACCACACGGCGCAGGTCCCCGTAGCGGCGGACGAATTTCGGCGTCCAATCGAAAAGCCCGAGCATATCGTCGGTGACCAGGATCTGCCCATCGCACCCGGCCGAGGCGCCGATGCCGATGGTCGGGGCGGCGATTGCGGCGGTGATCTCGTCGGCGAGGGTCTCCGCCACGCCCTCCACCACGATGGCGAAAGCGCCGGCCTCGTCGGCCGCGCGCGCCTCTGCGAGCACGCGCGCGCGCTCATCCTCGGTGCGCCCCTTGGCCTTGAAGCCGCCGTCGACATTCACCGCCTGGGGTCTGAGGCCCACATGCCCCATCACTGGTATGCCCCGTTCGACCAGATAACGGATCGTCTCGGCCACCGCCGGCCCGCTTTCGACCTTCACCGCCTGGCAGAGGGTTTCCTTCATCACCCGCGCGGCGTTGGCGAAAGCGATCTCCGGGCCGCCCTCATAGGAACCGAACGGCATATCGACCACGACCATGGCCTGCGCGGCGCCGCGCATCACGGCCTGGCCATGCAGGATCATCATGTCGAGCGTGACGCCCACCGTGTTCGGCAGGCCATGCACGACCTGCCCAACGGAATCGCCCACGAGCAGCACATCGCAATGGGGATCGAGCAAAGCCGCCATCGGCGCGGTGTAGGCCGTGAGGCAGACGATCGGCTCGCCGCCCTTGCGGGCGCGCAGATCGGGCGCGGCCACGCGCTTCGTTGCGACATGTTTGGACATGGCTTGGCCATAGCCCAGGGCAGCACTTCGCGCCATCGCTCAGTTAATCGCCTGCGCCGATATCAAATTTAAGCACCCAGGCCAAGACGTGGGTACGCCTTGGGTGGGCTAACGGCCTTCGCGTCGAAAGCGAAGAAACACGTCTTGTGTCGCAGCGATCAGAGACCTTGAGGGTTCTTGCTCGCACACCAAACGAACCTCGCCGACGATCCCGTTTACATCCGTGCTTTCGCCTACGCCGCCATTATGCGAGCCTCCCCTAGCAGCGGCTGCGTTCATGCCAGTCCAGTATCCCAACAGCCACTCACGTCCAGTTTGCTCGGAGGATGGCGAGGATAGCCAAGTCGCGCAACTAATTCCGCCGCCGTAGCCGTAAGCGTAGAAGCCGCCAGGCACACTCGATTGCGCCATGGCTCGACCGGCGACGAACGACGCCGCAAATACAGCAAACGCAAGTCTCAGCAGATTTGGCTTCTTTTGGGGGACGACCTTCTCTAACGCCCGCTCAAAAGCGCCTGCGTTCATATCCGTGCGGGTTTCCCTCGTGAGACATTTGAAGCGCTCGCATTGAGGCCATCGTCTCGGTCGGTTCACTTCGTCTTTGGTATTCGCCTTATGGCTTCTTGAACAAATCATAAGCGCAAAACTCAGAGCGTCGCTGCGTTCGGCTACTTAATCGGCCACCGTGCGGGCCACCGCCACGCCGCCAACGCCGGCCAGCGCGCCGAGCATGACGATGAGCGGCAGAATGGTCGACGCCGTCGCCTGCCGCAAACCGCCGGCGAAGCCGCCATAAAGATCGCTCACCCGCGCGACCTGTTCGACGACGCTCGGCGCCAGGGACGAGGCGAGTGCGGGAATATAGGAGGCCAGCGCATAAGCCAGCGCCCCACCGGCCACCGCATAAGCGGCGTTGTTCAGCCAGCCGCGCGCGGCCAAGGCCCGCTCACGCCCGGCCACACGGTGCGTCACCGCAGCGGTGAAGCCGGCGTCCGGCGGATCTTCGAGGCCAGCGAAGGCCCGCTTCAGATCGGCGTTGAAATCATCGTTCATGGGACCTCTCCCACCCAAATCATAACCCATCACGCGGCCACCGGCGATAGAAGTTTGCGCAGTTTCTCAGTTCCTCTCTGAACGTGGGATTTAACCGTGCCGAGCGGAAGGCCCGTCATGTCCACGATCTCGGAATGGCTGAGCCCTTCTCCGTGGTTCAGCGTCACACACAGCCGCTCCCCGTCGCTGAGGCGGGCCAACGCCCGTTGTAGATCGATGCGGGCGCCGGCGGCGGAGTCGGGCAGCGGATCGTCCCCAGCCAGCTCCATGCCATCGTCCAAAGTCTCGAACACGGCCCGCTGCTTGCGCTTGGCCATCAGGAACGTCGTTACGCTGATCCGCCGGAACCAGCCCGCGAAGGCGGCGGGCGTCTCCAGATCGGACAGTCGCTCCCACGCTTTCATAAAGGCCTCCTGAGCGAGATCATCGGCTTCGGCGTCGTTGCGGCACATCCGGCGCAGCAGCGCGCGGGCCCAGCCCTGGCGGCGGCGCACCAGTTCAGAGAAGGCGGCCTGATCCCGGGCTTGCGCTGCAAGGATCAGGGCCGCTTCGCTGGCTTGAGCCGGTTCGACGAGCCCCCGCGCCACGTTTCACCTCACGAATTGACAGGCGGTTGGGATGCGCTGTCGCGTCCTTTTGAACCATAGTCGATGATCGCGAGGATCAGGAAGGCGAGCCCCAGAGCGCCCAGGATGGTCGCGCCCGTCATCATGCCGCCGTGCAATTCGCCTTGGACGAAGGCCGATCCGCCGAGCGCCGCAGCCAGGGCGATCATGATCACCGCGCTGCCGAGGGAGCGGCGGGCCCGGTCGGGCTGGGCCGGACGCGGCGGGTCCGAGAGGCGGGCCAGCATGTCGGGGTCCAGCTTCTCGCCCCGGGCGATGGCGTCGCGGACAATCTTGTGGGCCGATTGGCGGGTGCGCTCGCGCAGCCAGATCGGAACGATGATGACGGCCCCCAGGAAGCCGAAAAAAACCAATGGGATCAGTACTTCAGCGCCGTCCATATTGCTTCTCCACGCCTTGGGGGCCCCAGCGCCCCTCTCTTGTCACATTTAAAGATGCGCGGAGGGCGTAATTCGGATGCGTCCAGCCTCGCCCGGCGCGCTAGACCCGCGCCCATCCCAAGCGCCGGGCGAACATGAAAGCACTCCAGATGAGGGCTGCGGGCGCGGCCAGCGGCCCGATCAGCCCGAGCACAGGCCCCGCCAGCGGCCCCACGGCCATGAGCCCAACGCTCGCTGCGGCGCCAGCCCCCATCCACGCCAGCGGGACGCGCCAGGGCCGGCGTTGACCAAGCCGCACCAGCGTCTCGTTCACGAACAGCGGATCGCGCGCGGGCGGCTCATGGGCCGCGAAATACGCCCCTAGGCGCGGGTCGAGATCAGACATCGCCACCTCCTTCGTTCCCGCCCAGCGCCGCATGCAGGCGCGCCCGACCGCGCGCTACGTGAGACTTCACCGTTCCCTGCGGCAATTCAAGCGCCGCCGCAGCCTCGCCGTGGCTCATACCGGCCCCCAAACACAGCGCCACGCACGCCCTCTGATCGAGCGGCAGCGCCTCCATGGCGCGCGTGAGCGTAAGGCGCGTCGCCGGATCGAGGCCATCGTCGTTCATCGGCGCGACATCGCGCAGGTACGCTCCGTCGCGCGCGCGGCTGCGCTGGAGCGTACGACGGGCGCCTTGAAGCTTGCGCCAGCCGATCCCGCACAGCCAGGATCGGAAACTCGCCTGGCCGCGGAATTGATCGAGGCGCGTCCAGGCGGCGATAAATGTCTCCTGGGCCAGATCGTCGGCCTCGCTGGCGTCCCCGCCCGCCCGACGCAAGAAGCCGCGCACCGCCTGCTGGTGCGCGGCCACGAGACGTCCAAACGCCGCCCGGTCGCCCCGCCGCGCCGCCGCGATCAGCGCCGCGTCCCCGTCCGCGCTCATTTCCTGCCGCGAAAGCCAGCCGAAATCGCCAGAACAAATGAACCCACGGCCATGATGCTCATCACCACGGTGACAATCAGGAACGCCGTCGGCGCATTAGAATTTTCACTCCATTGCACGCCCGCGCCGACCGCAAATCCCGCTGCCAAGGCCGCGAACAGAAAGAAGCGTCCCCAGAGCGTACGCGCGGCGTGGTCGCGCGCCTCGTCAGGGCTCGCGGCCCAATTAAGCCCGAGGGCGCCGCCCGTGTCCTCACCCCCCGCGCGGGACAGCGCACGCAGAAGTTCGGGCGGCGGCTCTTTGCCCTGTTCCGCATAGGTGCGGAGAATATCGAGCGCCCGCTCCTGGCGACGCTGATCGCCCAGCATGCCGAGAAAGCCAAACCCCAAGCCCGCGATCGGGAAAATCATCCACCAATACTCGCGCCACAATTCTACAAGCGTCATCCGCGCATCCTCCAGTCCATCGACAAGGGCACAACGGACCTTAGTCGCCGCGCACGCGCCGCTTGGATGCGGGCGGGACTACTCCCACTCAATTCTCTATCAATCTAGCGCCACCTTTCGCCTTCGCTCGGTGAGCTAGCGACATTTGCGGGTGCGCCGTCAAGCGCGCCGTCAATCGAAAATGCTCACGTCGCCCCCCTGCTTTTTCATCGCAAAGTGACTTAGCAATTTGCACTTTCATGGAGCGTTATTGACGATACCACGTTTGCCCCTGACGCAATGGTTCGATCAGGCCCTATTCCACAGCCATCGTGCTCGCCACCGTCAAGGGACGCCTTCGGCTCTTCGCCCTGGACGCTGGCTTGCGCGCGATGGCGGACCGGAAGGGTCGGGACGCGGAGCGCGTCCCATGTCTCGTTCGACCTCACGCCCTACTCGGGCAGAGGTCGAACACGGAGCATCGGGCTTTAGAAGAGGTCGCGTTGCCGCTCGTCTGTCCGGCGAGGGCGCTTTACGCGTTTGGGCTGGGGCTGCGCCTTGGCAAGCTTGGCGATCCGCTCCGATCGTTCGCGGCGCTCCTCAAATCGCCCTCGCCCCTCAAACTTCAGCAGCGCGTCTTCAAGCTGGTTCAAATCAGCCTTTCGCCAAAACACCATGTTCCGGAAAATGACCGGGGCGGGAAACCCCGGGATGCCGCTCTGGCGCGCGCGCCAGAGGGTTACCAGGCTCACGCAAAGATCCTCAGCGATCACCTTTTGCGGCACGAGGTCTTTGGGAAACTTCATTGGACCCGATACGGCCTCAGCTGGATGTCGCGGGTGACGAGCACGCGGACCGAAGCGCCCGCGCGCACCCGGAGGGTGGGACGCACCTGCAGTTCGCGGTCGATGATCCTTCCGCCCGTGCGCGCGGCCTCCGCGGCGGCAGCATCGCCGACGCTCTGACCAAAGCTGTCCGCATTGTCGTTTTGGGCGTTGTCGGCGACGACGCTCACGATCGCGGAAAGCCCAACGGCGCCAGCCAGACGCCCCAGATGATTATCGGTCTGGTCGCGCAACCCCGAGGCGCCGGATGGATCAGCGCCTTGCATGCCACGCAGACTGATCGACCAGCCGTTCGGAAAGATGAGCCGGTTCCAGGTGAGCAGCAGTCTGCGATCACCATAGGATGGCGAGGAGCGATATTCGCCGATCAGCCGCGATCCCTGCGGGATGAGCAGATACTCGCCGCTGACGCTGTCATACACATTCGAAGTAACCTGAGCGATGACGCTCCCCGGCAGATCGGAGTTCAGGGCTGTCACCAGCGCGGCAGGGATCACCGAGCCTGCAATAACTTCATAGCGGGATCGCGGCGGCACCAGACGGGAGTCCAGCCGCGCCTCGTCTTCGCGCGCAACGCCCGGCGCCTCATCGCGGCCGGCAAAGATGATCGGCGAGGCGCGGGCAAGCGTTTGCGGATCAGGCGCGGCGGCGGGAGACGCGCCAGGATTTGCGCCGCCGCCACGCCAGCTTGCGTCTTGCGGCGGCGACAGTTCGGCTGGCTGTGGCGGCGGGTGATCGCCCCAGACAATGTCCTGCGGCGGATCAAGCCGCCCCCCAGGCAGATCAGTCGCCACATACTGGCTTGCGGCATTGCTGATGGATTCCGGAGGACCGCCCGCAGCGGCGACGGCCCCGGCCTCCGCCGCGTTGCGGCGCGGCCGATCGCTCAATCCGTAAAACAGCGCCAGCGTGACGACGGACGCTGCGGCTATCGCGCCGGCAAGCAAGACCTTGCGCGACAGACGGCGCGGACTTGGCGCACGCGCGCGGATGGAGAGGTCCGGCCCCGGCGTCGGCGCTGATGCCAAAGTGCTCATCAGGGCCTCCCGATCCGGCGCGCGGGCGGCGCTTCATGCCTCTCACGTTCAAGCCGCACGATGATCGGCGATCGCGTCCCGAGCCGAAGCTCAGCGACGTCGAACACACGATCGACCATGTAGCGATCGCCTTGCAGTCGATAATTCACCAGCTCAACGCCCTCGCCCGTGATGACGAACAGAGGCGGTAAATCTGTAGAGGATGCTTGCGACGGCATCTCAATCCAGGTGCGTCGCCCATCGTCGAAGACGCGCGTTGGTAGCCAGACGGGTCTTGACCCTCGCGTGGTGCGGATGCGGTAGCTGAAATTGAGGTCGTTCACATTCGCGCTTGGCGCGGCGCGCTCGGGATAACACCAGGCGATCTCGGTAGAATACGTCTGCCCCGATTGCGCCACCGCTTCGATCGTGTAGGTGCGGCGGCTGGTCACGAGCACAATGTTGGTTCGCAGATTTGCGGCTTGCGGCTTCACGAGCACAATCGTGCGTCCGTCTACTTCGGCTTCCGCCTGCGCTTCGGTCACCATCCAGCGCGCCGTATCGCCTGCAGCGACATCGTTCAGCGTTTCGCCCGGCTCCAGTAGGATCGCGGAGATGAAATTGGGATTGGCGTAGAGTTCATAGATGGCGCCGGGCGCGTAGGTGTAGATCTGGCGCGCCTGCGCGAAGCTCTCTCTGTCCGGCCTTTGGCGCGCGGCGCCGTTGGCGGCGGCGAGCAGCTCCACTGACGATTGCGCGCGTCCCCGCCGAGACGCGGCGGCTTGCGGCGCGCTAGCGTTGATTGCCGGACATTGGCTCTGCGCCTCCTGCGCGAACGCCATCGGTGGCGCTTCGGCCATGGCGACGAAAGCAGCCACGGCGAGCATTGATGCAATTCTCATCGCACACGGCTCCAGGAGAATTCAGAAATCCAAAGACCGAGCGGATTGTTCGCGATCTCGTCGGCGGTTCGCGGCGCCCGGGTCGTGACGGTGAACACGCCTGAATAGGCCTGCCCGTCCGGCGATCCGGTGGCGTTGGTCTCACGCTCGATCCAGGACACTTCCCAGGCATGATCCGAGCGCTGGATGATGGAGCGGATATGAACTGTCCGTCCGATACGACCGAGACTGAGAAAGGGGTCGTCTTGGCGCGCGATTTCGGTCAGTTGCGCGGCGGCTTGCGGCGTTAGGAACTTGTAAGCCTCAAGCCAATTCTCGCGCAGCACCACGCCGTCGGTTGGGAGACCGCGCACAAGACGCACAAACCGTCCCAGATGATAAGCGGTCTGCGCATCATTGGGCCGCCAGTCGCCGCTGGCGGCGCGCACATTCATGACCTGCCCTTCCGGACTCACTTCGACGACATGAACGAAGGTGCGCTGCTGAAGCGCGACGACGGTCAGCGCGAGGGCTAGACCTGCCGATAGCGCCAGACCGGCGATCGCCATCATCCGCCACGCGCGCGCCGAAATGACCGCCGCGCCCATGCGCCGATCCCATTCCTGACGCGCGCGCTTGTAAGGCGTGTCACCTTCTTCTCCTGCGTAGGATTGTGCAGGCGCCGTGAATGGCGTCTTCATGGATTGCTTCCCCCAGACGATGGCGATGATGGCGGTGGCGCAGGTTTTGGCTGCATACCGGAATAATTGATGGGCTTCGGCGCGCCGCCGCCTTTGCCGCCGCCTCCTCCGCCGCCACCTGACTTAGCTCTGCTGATTGCGCCGCCGGCACTGCCGATAAGACGTGCGCCACCGATCGCCATCCGCGTCGCTACGACACCGCCAGCGAGCGCAGCGCCACCGCCGATGACGGTCGCGCCGAGACCGGCGCGGAACGCATCGGCGCCGGACAGATGCGGTTGGCCCTGCACCACTTCGCTCGCCAGCACCGGTCCAAACCAGGCGAGCGCCATCACGGTCAGACCGAACAGGAGCACGTTGAGCGCACCGCCTGCATCGAGTGTCAGCGTCGCCGGGAGCGAATTGACGAAGGTGATAGAAATGGAGGCGACAAAGCCAAGAACGAAAAGCCGCACGGCGGAGCCGACCACCCAGCCCAGCGGGCGCTCGGCAATCCAGGCCGTGCCGCTAAACACGCCCCATGGCAAAGCCACGAACGCTGCTAGACTGCCGAGCTTGAAAGCGATCAGCACGACAAAGAGCTGCAGCGCGAGCAGGAAGAAGCCGATCATCACAAAGAACGCAGCGACATAGATCGTGATCAGCGGCACGAAGTCGGTGATGATGTTCATGCCCTCACCAAGAACGACGGTGCGGCCAAACAATTCCGTGCCGATGCTGGCGATGCGTCCCGGATTGTGAAGATCGGCCAGGGTTAAGGACGAGCCCCCGGCGCGGAGCCCGAGCAGAGCGCCGGAATGATTGATGGCCGTGGCGATGGCATTCCAATTGTTGATGAGGAACGCGAAGAAGCCGATGAACAGCACCTTCCTGAAGAAGGGCGCGAGCGGCGCCTCCTGCATTAACGCCCATTGCATGCCGGCCAGAACAATAGAGATCGCGATGAGCGCGTTCAGCACATAGGTCACATCGCCCTGGATCAGCCCAAAGCCGTTGGAGGCCATGGCCAGGAACTGATCCAGGAAGGAATTGACCTGTGCGGGGTCCATGACGCGCGTTCCCTCAGAATGCGGTGCGTGCGGGCGTCAGATCGCCGCCGCGTTCCGTGGGAAAAGCGCGGCGCTGGATTTCGGTCGCGCGTTGCTCCCGCGCGAGACGCTCCATGCGCTCGGTCTCCACCGCACGACCCTGGGCAATCAGGAGCGCGTGAATTTCCGCCAACTGGCTTGCTTGAATACCTAGGAGCTGGTTGGACGCTTGGATGGCGCCGGTTTGACCTTCGGCGGCGCTTGAGGATTGCAGCGCCCGGTCAATGCGCCCACGCGTCTGGTCTATACGCTGCGCCGCGCGGGCTTCAGCTTCCATCGCCCGCTGAAGGCTTTGCCGGCTCTCCCGCATCCAGAGGTCGGACTGGGACAGAATGCGATCAAGATCGAAGTCCTCCCACGTCTCGGGATAGAGCGTCCGCACTTGCTCGCCGAGCTGGTTCGCCTCGAAGGCAATTCCCTGCACACTCTGAAAAAGTGCACGCGCCTCGCCGATGGATTGAGAGAGCTCCGGCGACAATTGCAGCGGATTGCTACGCAGCATCGCCGCCGCTTGCTCGATCTGCTGTAGGCGCGAAAACTGGCCCAAAATACCGTCAGGCCAAAATACCGTCAGAACGCGCCTATCCGCTTGGTTTTACAGTCTAATTTGTGCAAAACGTGCGGAAATGGCGGGAAATGGTGTGACGGTATGGCGTCCGAGCGGAAGTCACCGATCGCGGCCATACCGTCACTAAGTCCGTCACACCGTCACGCTGCTCGGCGAACGGTGGCGATAGATGATGATAGGAATTTTGAGATTTTTCAGTGCGCTAAGCTGGATTTCCGATAGGCGGCGAACCGCCCGGAAGAGCCCTGAATCATTCCCACTCGATTGTTTCGCGGAAGGTTATGACGCTGTATTTGCGTGCCTTTTCGGAAAGAGGCAGACAAACCACCGACATTTCCTCCGTCGCGCATTTCCGCTTGCCGGCGAATGTTCGCGGATGACCACAAAGACACCGCATAAACGAATGATCGCGCCAAATCTGAACCCGTAAACTGAATGCCATCGTGCTCGGCGGCGTCAAGGCACGCTTCGCTTTCACCTGTGACGCCGCCTGCGCGCGATGGCCTCCTGAGGCTGTCGGGACGCAGGGCTTTGTCATTGGTCGGCGGCGAGCCGTGCGCCTCCGGCGCGGGCCGAACACAGGGCTATGACGCATAAGGTGGTCCTTGGAGGACAGGTGTGAGCTAAGGTCTGGGTTCGCCCGTCCAACTCTTAGGCCATCGCTGCCGCTGTGGCGTTGGACAGTGCTATCCGCCACGCCATGAGTGAGGCTCGAAACGTGACTCTCCCCGAATCCCGTACAGCGGCAGACCTACTCAACCGCGAATGTTTTTGCGTGACGCTGGACCGCGACGCACTAGCGTCGGCGCTGCAGAATGAAGCAGGCGACGCCGCCTTCTTCGAGGGCTTTATTCAGTCCCGCCCGAACTTGTTTTCTCATGCGCCCGTGTTTCTTCCCAAGGTGGATGGTGAAGCGATGCAAGCGATCGTGCGCGCGATTGAAGTCGCCGCGCGCTTGCCCATGTACCAGCAAGCCGCCCTCTCCTGGGCGCCCGCCATCGCCGGAACCGATCACGGACCACTTGGCGCCTTCATGGGCTATGATTTTCATCTGACGCCCGATGGTCCGAAGCTTATCGAAATCAACACCAATGCCGGCGGCGCATTCCTGAATGCGTTTCTGGCGCAGGCGCAGATCGCCTGCTGCGCCGAAGTCGAGCAGGGACTTGCGCGCCAGTCCGTCGCGCAATTCGAAGACCGCGTCATCGACATGTTCGAAGCGGAATGGCGCCACCAAGCCAAAACCGACGCACTCCAGCGCATCGCCATCGTCGATGACGCGCCGCAGGATCAATATCTCTATCCCGAATTCGTTCTGGCACAGCGCCTGTTCGAACGCCGCGGTTACCAGGCCGTGATCGCCGATCCGGCCGAGCTGCGTTTCGAGTGCGACGTGCTTCAGGCGGGGGGCGTCCCGATCGATGTTGTCTACAACCGTCTGGTCGACTTCGCTCTCGACGATCCCCGTCATACGGCCTTGCGAACAGCCTATGCAGGTGGCGCGGTCGTTGTGACCCCTAATCCGCACAATCACGCGCTCTTCTCGGACAAGCGCAATCTCACCCTGCTCTCGGACCGCGAGACACTGCGCAGCTGGGGATTGGACGCCTTGGCGGTCGCGGCTCTGGCCGGCGTGCCGCACGCGGTCAACGTCACACGGGACAATGCCGAGGCGCTTTGGCGCGAACGAAAAGGCCTCTTCTTCAAGCCGGCGTCAGGCCACGCCAGCAAAGCAGTCTATCGCGGCGACAAGCTGACGAAGGGCGTTTGGGAGAGCATTCGCAAAGGCGCCTACATAGCCCAGGACTTCGCACCGCCCGGCGAACGCACGATCAAAGTCGACGGCGAACGGGTGCAGCGCAAAGTCGATGTCCGCCTCTACACCTATGCAGGCGAGCCTCTGCTCGCCGCCGCCCGGCTCTATCAAGGACAGACGACCAACTTCCGCACCGCGGGCGGCGGCTTCGCGCCGGTCTTCTTCATCTAGACCCGCAAACGCGCTGTGGCTTCCTGCGCGACCACACGCGAGCGCCGCGCCCACGACGCACTCTGGGGTCTGCTATGCGAGAGATGCGGCGACGACGGCCGAAAGATAAAGCCCAAACCCGAATGCTGCGTGAGCGGCCAAACTCCTAGCCCGGGCGACGTTAGGTTTCTCCGCCTTTGACGAGGCGAAGCCCGCGCCCATTGCCGGCTGCATAATGAAGAATGGCGCCGCGACGGTCACGATCCCAATGATCATGGCAGGAAGGGCGGTCGGAGCACTCAACCAATCGACCCCGGCAAAAGCCACCAGAAGGCCGGCATACAGGATTCCAATGCCGTAATGCGCCATCCACCCGATGAGACGCTCACCGGAAATAGAGGGCGCCTCAACGACGGACCTATGCACGAAGCGACCGCGTGGAAAATATCCAATCCAGCGTCCCACCATCGTGTAATTCGGGAAGGGCGCGCCAAAGATCGTTTTCAGGAGAAGCGACCAAAGGTCCAAAATCAGCGTCGCGCCGATTCCGACGAGACCAACCCTAAGAATGAGTCCCCCTACTTCTCCCAATTCGCCCTCCTAGGCAGCAACGCGACACGCAACCCGATCGGTCAAATCGCACCTTCAGGAACGCAGCATCCACCGGGGTCGGTAATGCGCGCGCCAGCGCTACGGCGAACGACGATCCATCCGCGTGCTAGACCTGTCGTCGGATCAACACACGCCATTGCCTGCCAAAGCCGCTCAGCCGACACCCAGTGCGGCGGATACTTGAAGCGCGCGACGTCGAGAATGAGCGCGAGGTCCTTGCGCGCGTGGTACCCGCCGATCGGCGAGAAGTGGCCGCTCCCGGTCTGTCCCATCGCTGCGCGGTCGTAGGAGGCGACAACCACCGCCTCGCCGCTGGCCGCCATTGCAAGCGCAGCGCGCCACGCTTCCAGATTCGAAACGTCGCCCCGACGGACTTCGACATCAGCGCCATTGCAACGCGCCAGGCAGGCAAATTCCTCAACGTCCACGCCGCGTTCGCGGATGTCTGCAAGCGGCGCGCAGCAGTCGAGCATTTCCTCTGCGAACCAACGCCATGGTCCCTTCCACGAGCGTCCCGGATCGATGGACAACGCGTTGAGCGTCACGACCAGCGATCCAAGTCCGCAGAAAGCTGGTTCTGACTGGGTGTGAAACTGCTCGGCGAGTGGGAAGTATCCATTCAGTCCTGCGCTCGCCAGCGCCTCTGAGAACAGGCCTCTGCCTTCGGGCGATGAGAAGGCAATCGCGTCTGTTGGCAGCGCACGACGGTGGAAGGTTTCCCGCATCTCTCAATGTCCCTTCGACGAGAGGATCGCTTATGGTCTCTGTCCTGCACCGTTCTAGGTTAGGCTGACCGTGGGACGCTTGAATGAAACGGCTACAATCGCCGCTCAGGCTTGGGCGTGAAAACTAGGGCGCAGCGCCGATTGAAATCGCGACGCCGCCGCGCTTTCGGCCGGTGTCCACATAGCGGTGGGCGTCAATAATGTCCGGCAATCGATAAGTCCGATCAAGCATAGGTCTGATCCGGCCCGTTTCGATCAGCCCCTTGATCAACAGAAGGTCCTCTTTTGAATCGCCGCTGGAAAATCCGACAATGGCACGCTTGCCGCGCCGCAATGAGGTCCATAGCGCCTGCAGAAGTTGCGTCAGCGTCTGCACGACGAAGACATGGCGTCCGTATGGCGCAAGCACGCGCTTGCTGCGCGAAAATGACGTGCTCCCAACGGTATCAAGGATCGCATCATAGACGTCCGGCCCCCGCGTGAAATCGGTCTTGGAATAGTCGATCACCTGATCGGCGCCGAGCGAGGTGACGAGGTCAAGATTGGCCGTGCTGCAAACGCCAGTGACGTGCGCGCCAAAATGCTTGGCAAGCTGAACCGCAAACACACCCACTGCGCCGTTCGCGCCATGGATGAGGATCTTCTGTCCGGGCTTGATCTGCACAAAGTCCCGCAAGAACGCCAAGGCCGAGAGAGCCCCGAACGGTACGACGGCCGCCTCTTCAAGTGTCAAACCATCGGGTTTGGCGGCGATCGCGCCCGCTTCGCGAACAGCGAGCAATTCAGCATTGGCGCCGCCGATCTTCATGCCGAAAACCGCGTCGCCGACGCGAAATCCGGTCGCACCTTTGCCAACAGCCGCGATGGTTCCCGCGAACTCCATCCCAGTGATTGGGTTGCGTGGGCGTAGTACGCCAAACAGCAACCGCATCGGCAGCCAAAAGATGCCGGCCCCGGTAAAGGCCCGCATACGCACATCGCCGGAGGTCACACTGCTGGCGCGAACGCGAACCAGCACTTCATCGGCCTTGAGCGTGGGGCGCGCTACCTCTTCGATCTTCAACACGTCTGGGGCGCCGTAGCGACGGCAAGAAACGGCTAGCATGGCATATCCTTCGCGTTGGGGCTCAGTTGAACCATTGCCGTGGCAAGCGCGCGACATCGATAAGGTCGGCGAGATCGTCGGGGATCGGCATCGACTTGAACGCACTTACATTCGACCCGCCGGTGTTTCCTTGAGGGACAAGCCCGACCCAGGTCACCGCCGCCGCACCGATCAACCGCGTCATCTGGCCTAGAATTTCACGGTGCTTATGGTGGCGCAGCCCCCAGAAGAACATCCGGATGTGTACGCGAACATGTTGCACGGTCGATTTCTGGCCCAGCACGTGCGCGCGCTCGAGATGATGAAAGGCTACGAGAGGCTCGCCAGCGTGCTCCGCTGCGCGCGCGGCTTCCAACTCGATTTCGACGTAAGCGCGGATGCGATTGCCGAAGGTTAGGCGATTGTGCGCATCGATCCGTTTCGAAAGAAGTCGCCACGCAAGGTACAATGCCGCGAACGCATCAATGCTGGCGCAGAACATGGGCCACCAGACGGGCATACCTCCATTGGCGACCACATGGCCGTGAACCACATCGAATCCGGCATGTCCGAGAATGGCCGCCGCAACAATCCAAAGACTGGTCCTGAAACCAATCACTGCGAGGCCAACGAATACTATCGAGATCGCGATTTCGATTCCAAGGGCGCGTCCGTCGCCGCCGATGACCGCAAACAAAGCATAATAGGAGGCAATCACGATCATCATAACCGGGTACAAGGCCCGGTCTCGTTCTAGTCCCGCCCACGTTCCAAGCCCGCAAACGCCGAGCCCGAGAACGACACCAACAACGTATTCCATGATCATTCGCCTTCGATCGACATCAGGTCCGGGAAGTACAACGCGGCGGGTCGGCCCGAACTTCTCTGGCAAGAGAAGCTCGGGCCGTAGCCTTCAGGACGCGCAGCGGCAGGTCGGGCCGCAAGAAGTCTTCTTGCAGCGGCACTTGTCACCGCAGCGGCAGGTCGGGCCGCACGCGCAGCCGACGGTGCTGGATGTCTTGACGCGAGAGGCGGGAGTGTTGCTCATTTTCATCTCCATTGGGTTAGGTGTTATGCGTGGTCCGTGAGGACACGCCCTATCTGAACCCAGGAGCGTCGAGCCGCTTGAACGAAACGGCTACGACATTTCGAGCGCTGCGGCGGGTAAGCCGAACATGCGTTTGAACGTGCGACTAAGGTGCGCGGAATCGGAAAAGCCAGCCTCCTGTGCGGCTTCTGTGAGCGTCCTGCCGGCAATGCGTGCATCGACGGCGCGCACCAGACGCAGCCAAAGCACGTAAGTGCGAAATGGGAGACCGGTTTCCTCGACGAACAAGTGGCTGGCCCGGCTTGGAGACAAGCCAACGCCGCGTGCGGCCTCCTCGATCCCGAGCGACCGATCCAGATTTTCGATTGCCCATTTGATGATCTGACGCACCCGACGGTCCGGCTCGGCCACGCGCGCATGACCCGCGATGCGATCGGTGATCTTCATCCCCACCTGGCGCAGCGCGTCTCTCGGATCTTGTGAATGACGAAATGCTGCGAGAATGAGATCGGGTGAATCTTGCGCTTGTGCGGCGGTCATGGTCGCGACCTGCCGCCCCTGCATCAATTGCTCAAGCGTGCGCCCTGCACGACCTTCCGGCTCGACAAACAGATGCGATACCAAGCCTTGCGCCTGGAAGGCATGCAGCGTATCCGGCGCCACGATGGCGAAAGGACCGGGCACAACGCCCTCCTCAACGCTGAACGTGAAGCTGCCGCCAAGTGAAAACGTGAGCTGAAACGCATGATGCGCATGCATCTCGGTGCGGCTGGGCGCCGCGCCCGCGCGCGGCACGTCGAACACCCAAAGGCTGCCGCCTTCCCAAACCGCAATGCGACCGGATGCGATTGTCTCCATTTCGCCACCATACAGCAATCACGCGGGCGCCGCATCGCTAACGAATGGATCCTGGCACGCAAGCGCGCCCGCTGAGGAGATGAGGGTAGCTGTTACGTTCAAGCGCTCGCCGCGGGAGGCGCCTAGAGCAATGCTCACCAGCCCCGAAGCCAGTGAGGTCCCCGATGAGCCCCCGCCAATTTCACCCCCTCTCACCCATTGCCGCGCTATCTGCGCGTGCGGCGCGAACGGCAGCCCACATGACCTTGGCCCTGACGCTCTTGCTAGCCGCACCTTCATGCGCAACCGCGCCGCGCGACTTACGGTTCGCCGACATCGACGGTCATCGCATTGCCTACCGGGTGCTTGGCGCGGGCGAGCCCACGATCGTCATGATCTCCGGCTTGGGCGATGGCATGGCCACCTTCCACGATATCGCCCCCGAACTTGCAGCGACTGCAACCGTGGTCCTCTACGATCGGGCCGGCTATGGCGGCAGTGACCCGACATCGGGCCCGCGTGATGCGGCGGCTGCGGAGCGGGAGTTGTCCGCAGTGTTGGAACAGTCCGGCGCCAGCGGTCCCTATGTGTTGGTCGGCCATTCGTTGGGCGGACTTTACGCGGAATATTTCGCAGCTCAGCACCCAGATCAGATCTTGGGCGTGGTCCTGGAGGAATCCCGGCCCGCGGACTTCACCCGCCGCTGCGAGGACGCCGGCATCTCGTCATGCACGCCGCCTGCATCCATGGCCTGGACCCTGCCCGAGGGCGGCCGCGCGGAACTGGCAGCGCTGCCGATGAGCGTCCACGAAGTCGAACGAATTGATACGGCGCACGGAAGACCTGTGCTGGTTCTGTCTCGGCCGCTGCCTGCAAACCCAAGCGACTTCGATGTCTTGTGGTCAACCGTTCAGCAAGACCTCACAGTGCGCTATCCTGGCGCTCGTCAACGCGTCGCGGACGGCGGCGGGCACTACATCCACGTCGATCGACGCGCATGGTTTGTTGAGGCGGTTCGCGCCTTCATCAATGATGATCTCGCGCACAAGATGACGACTGGGCAGTTACAACGAAAGGAGGGCGACCAAAGACCGCCCTCCTCTCGCCAACGGCGTCAGACCCTGACCGAATTCAGACGCAGCGCGTTCGCAATCACCGAAACAGAAGACAGCGCCATCGCCGCAGCCGCAATCATCGGCGACAAGAGATCGCCGGTGATCGGGTAGAGCACGCCAGCGGCGATCGGCACGCCGGCCGCGTTGTAGGCGAAGGCGAAAAACAGGTTCTGGCGGATGTTGTTCATCGTCGCGCGCGAGACTGCGCGTGCGCGAACGATGCCGGCGAGGTCGCCGTGCAGCAGCGTCACGCCGGCGCTCTCGATGGCGACGTCCGTTCCCGTCCCCATGGCGATGCCAACGTCGGCGGCCGCGAGCGCCGGCGCATCGTTGACGCCGTCGCCCGCCATGGCCACCACCCGGCCTTCGCCTTTCAACCGGGCCACGATGCGGGACTTGTCTTCTGGCAGCACCTCCGCTTCGACCGTGTCGATGCCAAGCTTGCGCGCCACGGCCTCAGCCGTCGTGCGGTTGTCGCCGGTCAGCATCACCAAGCGGATGCCTTGCGCCTTCAGAGCCGCAAGCGCATCGGGCGTTGTCGCCTTGATCTTGTCAGCAATGCCCAGAACGGCGATTGCGACCCCGTCGACACTTACAAAGATGGCGGTGGCGCCGTCGCGGCGAAGCTCTTCCGCTTGAGAGCGCAAGTGGCTCGTATCTACCTTCAGCTCTGACAGATATTTCTCGGCGCCCAGAGCGACCTTGCGTCCTTCGACGACGCCAATGACGCCCTTCCCGGTCGGAGAGTCGAAATCGCTTGGTTCCGCCGGCGACAGACCTTGCTCCCGTGCTGCCGCGACAATCGCCAGCGCCAACGGGTGTTCGCTCCGGTTTTCGAGACTCGCGGCGAGACGTAATATGTCTGCTTCGGTTTGGCCGGGAGCCGTCTTGATCGCGATCAGCGCAGGCTTTCCTTCGGTAAGCGTGCCTGTCTTGTCGAGAACGAGCGTATCGACCTTCTCGAAGCGCTCAAGCGCTTCGGCGTTCTTGATCAGGACACCCGCACGGGCGCCGCGTCCAACGCCAGCCATGATCGACATCGGTGTAGCCAAACCAAGCGCACACGGACACGCGATGATCAGCACGGAAACCGCCGCGATGAGCCCGTAGGAAAACGCCGGCGACGGCCCCAGCACCCACCATGCAATGAGCGCAACGACCGCAACGGCGATAACGGCTGGCACAAACCAACCCGAGACCTTGTCGGCGAGCCTCTGGATTGGCGCACGCGACCGCTGCGCGTCGGCAACCATATGCACGATGCGCGAGAGCATGGTGTCGGCGCCGACGCGGTCAGCCTCGATGATAAGCGCCCCTGTTTGATTGAGCGTACCACCAATGACGCGGGCGCCGGCTTCACGCGTGACCGGCATCGACTCGCCCGTCACCATGGATTCATCGATTGTCGAACGCCCATCTTGAACGATCCCGTCCACCGGGATCTTCTCGCCGGGGCGCACGCGCAAGCGATCGCCAACCGCGATCTGGTCAAGCGTGACCTCTTCCTCTGCGCCGTCCGTGATACGCCGCGCCGTCTTCGGCGCGAGATCCAAGAGCGCGCGAATGGCGCCGCCGGTGCGCTCGCGCGCTTGCAACTCCAGCACTTGGCCGAGAAGAACCAAGACCGTGATCACCGCGGCCGCCTCGAAATAAACCGCGACCTGTCCGTGCGCATCGCGGAATTCAGGCGGAAACAGACTTGGCCCGAGGAGCGCAACGACGCTGTAGATCCACGCCACGCCTGTTCCCAGCGCGATGAGCGTGAACATGTTGAGGTTGCGCGTCTGCAGCGATTGATAGCCACGTTCAAAGAATGGAAAGCCCGCCCACAGCACGACCGGTGTGGCCAAGAGAAATTGAAGCCACGGATTCCACAACGCCGGCACGATTCCGTCGATGCCGAACAAATGCCGGCCCATTTCCAACACGAGGACAGGCGCGGCGAGCGCCGCGCCGATCCAGAAACGGCGCGTCATGTCGATCAGCTCGGGATTTGGCCCGGCGTCGGCGGTCGGCGTCATCGGCTCCAGCGCCATGCCACAGATGGGGCACGAACCCGGTCCGTCGCGCACGATCTCGGGGTGCATCGGGCACGTCCATTTCGCGCTCTTCGGAACCTCCGCCGGCGCTGCATTCGGCGCCGCGTGGGCATGCCCATGCGCGTGACACGCCGCGTGCGCACCGTCAGCGTCAGACGCGACGTATTTCTCAGGGGCGGCCGCGAACTTGGCTTTGCAGCCAGCGCTGCAGAACAAGACGTCCGCGCCATTGTGCGCGAGCCGATGCGGCGTATCCGGCTTCACAATCATACCGCAAACGGGATCACGCAGCTCGGCGGGCTGGTCGTGCTCGTGATGATGGTGGGCTTGAGCGTTCATGTCGTGCTCGCGAGTGTACTCGCGCTCCTGATTTCACTTGCCGCAGAGCCTGCACCTTCCCACAATGGTAAGGTCAACACGGAAAATTCGGTTCTGATCCCATGAACATTGGCCAAGCATCTGAGCGAACGGGCGTCTCGGCCAAAATGATACGCTATTACGAGGAAATCGGCCTGCTTCCATCGGCGGCGCGTCGCGCCAATGGCTACCGCGATTACGGCGACCGGGAGGTCGCTGTGCTTCAGTTTGTCCGCCGCACCCGCGATCTGGGCTTTTCGCTGGAAGAGGTCTCCGCCTTGCTCGCGCTCTGGAGCGACAAAAAGCGACCCTCGCGCGACGTGAAGCGCTTGGCGGAAACACACATCGCCGATCTCGAACGCCGAATTCGCGAGATGCGCGCGGTGATGAAGACGCTTCGGCAACTTGCGCAGCATTGTCACGGCGACGAGCGTTCAGATTGCCCGATCCTCGATGATCTCGCAAAGCCGCGCGCACCAAGTGCGAAGCGAGCGCGGCGCACTTGAGCGCGCGACCCTGCGATCAACTATTGCGAATGAGGAGGGGTCGCCTCGCCTGCGCCCGCGCGCATTTCGGCGCAGTGACGCATCATGTCCTCATGGCTCATGCCGCCGTGCCGCGCCGGATCGTGATCGGCGTGCGCCGCCGCCCCATCGCCACGCTCCTGCATCATCTGACAATGGCGCATCATCTCATCGTGATTCATCGCGCCATGACCCATGCCTTGCGCGCTTGCGCAGCCGCCAAGCACAGCTGCCGCGGCCAAAGCCGCCATCCAACCCAATTTCATGATCTGTTTCCTCGTCAATCGCGCGCGGGATAGCGCGCGAAAATGCGCCGGGCGCCGTCGCCCGAAAATGCGATGACCGCGAACGCCTCGCGGCCGAGGCCCGACTGCTCCATGCCCGGCGAGCCGACCGGCATGCCGGGAACGGCGATGCCGCGCACGCCCGCTGGCCGCGTCTCAATGAGGCGTACGATGTCGTCCAGGGGAACGTGGCCCTCGATGGCCAAGCCCGCGACGGTCGCGGTATGACAGGACGCCAGATCGGGCGGGACGCCGAGGCTCTGCTTCACAGCGCTCATGTCCGCTTCGTTCGTCACCGTGATGGTGAAACGCCCGCTGCGGCGCATGATCTCGGCCCAGGCGAGACAGCATCCGCAGCCGGGGTCGCGGCGCACATGCATAGAGGGTCGCGCCTGTTGCGCCATGGCGAACGGCGACAACAGCGCTGCGCCAGCGCCAAGCGCAAACGCCAGCGCGCCGCGCCGGCCCAGACCCGATCTTTCTTGCCTCATGCGCAGCTCCAGGTTCTTGTCACTCCCTATACGCACCTAAGACGCGATCCCCTCCTGCCAAGGATGAGGGAACTCCAATCGTCCTGCGTATGATGTGCGGAGGGCGGAGAGTAGTGCGATGCAAACAAACCTTGATGATGTGCTTTCGGCATGGCGTGAGCGGCGCCCGCAAGCGGACCTCAGCCAGCTTGAACCGCGCGTGTGGGCGGCGATCGCCGCGACGCGCGCGCCAGACGTCGCGGGCCTCCTCAGCGTGCGCGCCGCCTTTGTCGCCGTAATGATGATCGCCGGGGTAGCGGCCGGCGCCGCCTCCAGCGCCGCGCCGGCGGAAGCCTCGCCGTTCGGTGTACATTCGCCTTACGCGCCCTCGACGCTGCTGGAGGGCGCGCGATGAACCCCTCCTGGAGGGGACTGATCGTCACCGCCCTCGTCGCCTTTGCGGCAGGGCTTGGCGGTGTGTGGCTGGGCATGAACGTATTTCAACGCAGCACGCCGAGCCTGCACGACATCGTCCATGAGCGCCTGGATTTAACGCGCGACCAGATTGGCCGCATCGAAACCATTGAGGCCGCGTTCGCGACACGACGCCAGGCGCTTGAACTGGAAATGCGTGCGGCGAATGCCGACCTCGCCGCGGCCATTCGCGAAGAGCACGGCTACGGCCCGGGCGTTACCGCCGCCATTGAACGCTTCCATCGCCCCATGGGAGAGCTTCAATCCGAAACCATCCGTCACGTCTTCGCCATGCGCGAAGTGCTGACTCCAGATCAGCAAGCGGTGTTCGATACCACCGTCGTTGAATCGCTGACCGCCGAAGCGCGATGAAGGAGGCCGATGAGCGCAGCGACGCCGCGCTCATCGCGGCCGTGCTGGCGGGCGAGGAGCGCGCGTTCACACAGCTGATGCGTCGCCACAAGGAGGATCTCTACCGTTTCGTGCGCGCCTACACGGGCGATGCCGGCGAGGCCTTCGATCTGGTGCAGGAAAGTTTTGTTGCAGCCTGGCGCGCGCTGAGGCGGTTCGACGAGCGACGTCCTTTCAGCATCTGGCTGAAACGCATCGCCATCAACAAGTGCCGCGATTGGCGACGCCGCCGCGCTGTCCGCAGTTTCTTCTATCGCGCCGAAGACATCGACCGTCCGGGTCTTGAGATCGAACAACCGATCGCCGCCGCCAATGAACGAGAAGATGCGTTAACGCGGCTCGATGAGGCTATTGCGGCGCTGCCCGATGGACTGAAGGCGCCCTTGCTGCTTTCGCTCACCGGCGAGACTTCCTATCGCGAGATCGGCGAGAGCCTGGGACTTACGGCCAAGGCGGTCGAAGTGCGCATTTATCGCGCCAGGCGCGCGCTCGCGACGGCGATAGGCGCTCCCAATGAGGGATGACCGGCCTCCATGCGTATTTGAGATGATCACAAACGGGGTTGACCTTCCAGTGATGGGAAGGTGCAGAACGAACGCGTCCTGAATGACAGGCAAGGAGATCATCGTGTCAGTAGAGCGCCGGAAAGTGTTGAAGGCCTTCGCGGGCGCCGGCGCGCTCGCTGGCGTGCAGGCGCTTTTTCCTGCCTGGGCGCAGACAGGATCGCGCGGCGTTGCGCCAACGCTCGCAACGCTCAGCGGACCGGATATTGCGCTCACCGTCGGCCACTCGCCCTTCAGTGTCGGCGGCCGCACCGGTCACGCCATCACCGTCAACGGCACGCTGCCGGCGCCGCTTATACGCCTGCGCGAAGGCCAGCACGCGCGCCTCTCGGTCACCAACACGCTGGATGAAGACACCTCCATCCACTGGCATGGCGTTCTGTTGCCCTTCCAGATGGATGGCGTGCCGGGCGTCAGCTTCCCGGGCATTCGCCCTGGCGAGACGTTCGCCTACGACTTCCATGTTCGCCAGTCGGGCACCTATTGGTATCACAGCCATTCAGGGCTGCAGGAAGCGATGGGTCATTTCGGTCCGTTGATCATCGATCCTGCGGGCGCCGATTCTGTCGCCTACGACCGCGAGCACGTGATCGTGCTTTCCGATTGGAGCTTCCTCCACCCGCACGAAATCCTGCGCCGCCTCAAGGCCAGCCCCGGCTCTTTCAACCGACAGCGCACGACAATCGCCGGGCTTCTTTCCGGCGAAGACCGCATGAGCGCTTCCGAGCGGCGCATGTGGGCGCAGATGCGCATGGACCCGCGCGACATCTCCGACGTCACCGGCTCGACTTACACCTATCTCGTCAATGGCCACGGGCCGCAGGAAAACTGGACTGGCTTGTTTGCGCCCGGCGAGCGCGTGCGCCTTCGGATCATCAACGCCTCGGCGATGACGAACTTCAACGTCCGCATTCCAGGCCTGCCGATGCGTGTGGTGCAAGCCGACGGCGAGAATGTGCGCCCCGTTGAAGTCGATGAATTCCAGATCGCGGTGGCGGAAACCTATGACGTCATCGTCACGCCGCGCGATGATCGCGCCTACACAATCGTCTCGGAAGCTGTAGATCGCTCAGGGCTAGGCCGCGCCACGCTTGCGCCACGCCTTGGCATGAGCGCGGAAATTCCCCCGCTCCGCCAAGTCCCCAATCTCACCATGCGCGACATGGGTATGGATATGGGGGCCATGAACATGGGCGCCATGGATCACGGCGCCGGCGGCATGGATCATGGATCGATGGACCATGGCGCGATGAACATGCGCGATCCAACGCTCGCGCCGCCGAACATGGCGGTTGGCGTCGGCGTACAAAGCATCTCGCCGATGCCCGAGAACCGATTGGCCGAGCGTCCGCTCGGGCTGGAGAACGAGCCCCATCGCGTCCTCGTCTACACCGATCTCGTCGCGCTCAACCCGAACCGCGACACGCGTCCGCCTTCCCGCACGCTGGAGATCCACCTGACCGGCAATATGGAACGCTATATGTGGGGCTTCGACGGCCGCCGCTTTAGCGAGATCGTCGAACCGATCCGCTTTGAGCGCAACGAGCGTGTTCGAGTCACGCTCGTGAACGACACGATGATGCAGCACCCGATCCATCTGCACGGACACTTCTTCGAACTGGTCAACGGCCACGCTGGCAATCAGCCTTTGAAGCACACCGTAAACGTCGCGCCGGGCGGGCGCTTGTCTTTCGATCTCACCGCCGATGCACCCGGCGATTGGGCGTTTCACTGCCACATGATGATGCACATGCACTCCGGCATGTTCAACGTCGTCACGGTGCGTCCGCTTGATGAGGCTGCATCGTGAGAGTCTTCGCTACCGCCCTCGCGCCGATCCTGCTCACCATCTCGCCTGCCGCCGCGCAGGATCATTCCGCGCACACGCAGACGCCGCCGATCCTGGCAGCGCCCGCCGAGGCGGATCCACACGCCGGCCATAGTATGCAGATGCCCTCCGACGTCGCCCCTCCCACTGCTGCGGGCGATGGCTCCGCCAACGCCGCCGATCTCTATTTCGACCCGGCAGTGATGGCGGGCGCCAGAGAGCAATTGCGCGTGGAGAACGGTGAAGTCATCACGCACGCCATCATCCTCGATCGTCTTGAGGCAACGTCCGGCAATGGCGCTGAGCGCTACGCCTGGGATGCGCAAGGCTGGTATGGCGGCGACATCAACCGCTTCTGGTGGAAGTCGGAAGGCGAAGGCGCGTTCGACGGCGATCTCGAACATGCCGAGCTTCAACTCCTCTACAGCCGCGCGGTCACGCCCTATTTCGATCTGCAGGGCGGCGTGCGTCAGACCTACCGCCCGGAAGGCGACCGCACCGACCTTGTGCTCGGCGTTCAGGGCCTCGCGCCCTATTGGTTCGAGGTCGATGGCGCGCTGTTCGTCTCGAACGAAGGCGAACTCACCGCGCGGGCGCAAGCGGAATATGACCTGCGCCTGACACAGCGCCTCATTCTGCAGCCTCGCGCAGAAGTTACGCTGTCCGCGCAGGAGATACCGGAGTTTGCGATCGGCGCCGGGCTCTCAAACGTCCTGGCCGGAGCGCGGCTTCGCTACGAAATCACGCGGGGCTTTGCTCCCTATGTCGGCGTCGAATGGAGCGGCGCCGTGGGCGACACCCGCAATCTCGTCAGGGCGAACGGCGACGCTCCCGAGGCGACACGCGTCGTGCTCGGCGTGCGCGCCTTGTTCTAACACACAGGAGAAATCGATGCGTAAAGCTCTTCTCGCTCTTGCCGCCGGTCTGACGCTGGCCTCGCCGGCGCCGCTCGCCTTTGCGCAGGCGCACGACCATGACGCGCACGCCGGAGCGACCGCCGTGCAAACCACGCCCGCCGATGGCGCGATGGGCGCGGCGCCGGAGCGGTTCAGCGCCACCTTTCCGCACCCGATGCGTTTGACGAGCCTGGTCGTAACGCCCCGGGGCGGCGATCCTTCGTCCGTTGATCTCGCCGGCGCCACCGCAGGCGCGACGGTTTCGGCTGCGCTGCCGCGCCTCACGCCGGGCAATTACACGATCGTCTGGACCGCTAGCGGCACGGACAATCACACCATGACCGGACGCGTCCGGTACATGGTCCACTAATTCAAGCCGCCACAACGGAGAACGGAATGAAACGTCTCGCTCTGGCAATGGCGGCCGCAGCCGCGATGATGGCGGCGACACCGGCCCTTGCGCATACCTCGGTGCGTGAAACCAACATTGCTGAAAACGCCACGCTCGCGCGCGCGCCGGCGAACTTCACCATCGTGTTTTCCGGCGCCACCGGACTTGCCAGCGTCAACTTGACTGACGCCGCAGGTCGCCCCGTAGCGCTCAATTACACGCCGCTGCATCAGATGGCGTCCTCATTCGCCATCCCGCTGCCCACGCTAACGCCGGGCGCCTACACGCTCTCGTGGCGCACCATCGCGCGCGATGGACACGCCATGCCGGGCGCAGTCCATTTCACGATTTCGGGCTGATGGAAGTCGATCCGCTTGCGCCCTGGCTGCTCGCGGTCAAGCTCGGCCTTTATGCATCGGCCGTGCTTGCTGCGGGCCTTGGGCTGCACGCGGGCGCGAACATCGTCGATCGCGGGGATCAATCGCGCGTCCTTCGATTGGCGGCCCTTCTGGGATGTGCAGCGGTCATATTCGCCGCGCTCCGTCTGGCGATCGCCAATGTGCAACTCGGTGGATCGCTCGGCAGCAATATCGATGCGGCAACGCTGTCATGGACGTGGCCGACACTGGCGGCGAGTTCAATCGCGTTTGCGCTTGGCGGCGCCCTGTCGCTCGCGGCGTGGATTTCTCGGAAGATCGCCCTTGCCGCTCTCTCAGCCCTTGCGTTGGCGGCGGGCTTTGCTCTGACAGGACATACGCAAGCGCTCGACAGCCCCGGCCTCGCGCCTTGGGGCGCCGGCATGCATGTTCTGATCGCTGCATTCTGGATCGCGGCGCCCATCACGCTTTGGCCGCGCGCCAATTTGTCCGACGCGTCGGTTCTCTCTCGGACCGAGCATTTCTCGCGTCTTGCGCTCGTACTGGTCCCGGTCCTGCTTCCGATCGGCGTATGGCTCGCCATACTGCTGGCGGGAAGCGTCAATGCGCTGTTCTCAAGCCTCTACGGTCAATTGCTCCTTGCGAAGCTCGGGGCTGGCGCCGCGGCGTTAGCTCTGGGCGCCTACAACAAACAAATCGTTGCGCGAAAGTTGAGAGAAGCGCCAGCGGAAGGTCGCCGCGCGCTCACTATGACGCTTGCATTCGACTCGCTGCTCTTCGCCAGCGCGCTCATTCTCGTTGGCGTCGCGACCACCTTTACCGGACCACCAACAGAATAAAACAACACGCAAAGGGGGGAAGCGCAGTGCAACTCGCAAGAATGGCCTCGTGGGTCCACAAATGGCTGGCGTTGCTGGTTGGCGTCCAGGTCGTCTTTTGGGTCGTCAGCGGTCTCTTCTTCACGCTCTTCCCGATTGAGCAGATACGCAGCGAGAACCTGATCCGCCCGGCGCAAACTCAGCCGATCGACACGGCAACACTGGCGTCGCTCACGAGCCTGCGCGGAGACCAAAACGAGCTGCCCACGAAGCTCACGATTGAGAGACGGCTCAGTGGCCCGGTCATCGTTGCCGAGTTCTCCGATGGGCCGCCTGCTCTCTATGCAGCCCTTACGTTGGAGCGACTTTCGCCCTTGAGCGCGACGCAGGCGAGCGCCGTCGCGCGCGCGCACGTCACACTCGCTTCCGAGCCTACGGACGTGACGCTCGTGACCGAGGCCTCAGCCGAATACCGCGGCGCATTGCCAGCGTGGCGCGTTCAGTTTCCGGACGGCGGACTCTCGGTCTACGTCGCGCAAAACACCGGCGCTGTGACGGCGCGCCGTTCCGATCTGTGGCGCATCTACGATACGCTTTGGGCGCTGCACATCATGGACTGGGAAAATCACGAAGACTTCAACCACCCGCTCATCATCGTCGTCACAGCGATCACTTTGCTCTCAGTGATCGCGGGCATCGTGCTCATCCCCTATCGCATTCGCTTCAGGACGCGGCGGCAGGCGAAGGCCATTCCGGGCTAGTGGGCGCGCCGCAGCAGACTCTATGGCTATACCCCTACTCGTCGTCCCTTGGGCGTCGCCGCCTTCGGCCGCCGGGCTCTTGTGCTGACGCACGAAGCCGCACGAACCGCGAACTTTAAGCGCGTCTTCGCCCTTCGGGCCGCGATCCCTGACGCGCAGCGGCGTGTAGCGCAAATCGGCGACGTTAATCGAGCGCGTGAAGAAACAGACCGCGATCGTTCGCGAAACCAGGACGAACCGCGCCGCCAACGCGTTAGATTCTACACGCTCCTCGCCTGCATTGCATCGGCTGACTGCCATCGTGCTCGGCGGCGTCAAGGCACGCTTCGCTTTTCGCCTGTGACGCCGCCTGCGCGCACTGGCTTCCTGGAGGTGTCGGGACGCAGGGCTTTGTCTTAGGTGAGCTACGAGCCGTGCGCCTCCGGCGCGGGCCGAACACAGGGCTAAGGCACGCCAGTAAGCAATGGCGCGCCAGTGCTTGGACCGTTCCGGCTGCTACGTCTCAGCGCCTTCCACCGTCCCTCGCTGTTGCAGCCACCAGGCCAACAGCCACCAGAGCGCCGCCCAGGCCGCGCCAAGGGACCAGCCAGCCAACACATCGGTGGGCCAGTGGACGCCCAGGTACACGCGACTTGCGCCGACAATAAGGGTCAGCGCGATCGCAATGCCAAGCACCAAAGACTTGACGCGTGGCTGTTCATGAATTCGCGCCAGCAAGACGCCAATGGTCAAGTACGCGATTGCGGAAAGCATCGCATGGCCGCTCGGGAAGCTTCCGCTTTCAGCCACGACCAAATGCGGCACCAAATCCGGTCTCGGTCGCGCGAATCCCATCTTCAGGCTTTCGCTCAACAGAGCGCCGCTCACGACGGCGCCGACGATGAGCAACGCGCTGCCTCGTTTTCCCATCGCCAGCAGATAGGCGCAAACGCCGACCACGAGGAGCGTCAGGATTGCGTAACCGCCAAGGCTCGTCAGGTCCCCCACTGCGTGCTCGAACCAGGCAGGGCCGATTGGGTCGCCGACGCTACCCGGCGTGCGCAAGGCGAAAAGGATTGCCCGGTCGAAAGCATGCGTTTCGCCCTCTACGGATTCCTCGGCAACCTTTCCGAAGGCAAGCAGCCCGAGCGCAGCCACCGCGATGGCGAGCAACGGCCCCACCTCTGAGAACAGGCGGCGTCGAAGCGACGGTGAAACCATATCGTTGGTCATCGCAACCCTCGTGACTTCATCAACATCACGTCAGCTTCTCCGCGCGATGAGCGACGACTGCGTGCACAGGATGAGGACTCCCGCCAACGCGCCAAACAGGGCGCCCGCAAGAAATGTCGCCGACGCCCCCACCTGATCCCAGAGAATGCCGGCAACGATGCTCGCAATGAGTAGCGCCACGCCCGTCGCCAAATTGAAGAGGCCAAAGGCAGATCCGCGCAATTGATCTGGCGCATGCTCCGCGACCAGTTTTGCCAGGAGCCCCTGCGTCAGCGCCATATGAGCGCCCCAGAGTGCAATACCGACAAACGCGCCAACCAGTCCCGGCACGAGCGCGATCACGACATCGGCGCCGATCAGGACGACAAGACCTCCGAGCAGAAGCAGGCCCGCTGGGATGCGATCAGATAGTGCGCCGGCTGGATAGGCGCCAAGCGCATAGACGATGTTCATCACCACCAAGACCAATGGCGCCAAAGCCAACGGCAACCCCTCCGCATTGGCTTTCAGAACCAAGAACGCTTCGCTGAAACGCGCGAGCGTGAACACAACGCCAATGGCGACCACCGTCCAGAACCCCACTCTGAACTGACGCAGGTCACGCCATCGGATCGGCGGTCGTGCGGCCTGCTTATCCTCGCTGCCTGGACGATCCGCAACGCCCAGCAGAACGCACAGGACGGCGAGCGCGGCCGGAATCGCGGCAACCCAGAACACGGCGCGCATATCGTTCGCGAAGAGCGCCATCAGAGCGATGGCCAGCAGAGGTCCGGCAAAGGCGCCTGCCGTATCCATCGCCTGGCGAAGACCAAAGGCCCTGCCGCGAATTTCCGGAGGGGTCACGTCCGCCACCAGCGCGTCACGGGGCGCGCCGCGCAGGCCCTTTCCGATCCGATCAGCGAACCGCGCCGCGAAAACCGTCAGAGGTCCGCCGGCGATCGCAAACAGTGGCTTGGTCAACGCGGCCAAACCATATCCAAAGAGAATGAGCGGTTTCCGTTTGCCGGTTCGATCCGAGAGATACCCGGAAAACACTTTGGCGATTGCAGCAGTCGATTCAGCCACGCCATCGATCAGGCCGACGACGGCAACACTCACGCCAAGGGTCGTCGTCAAAAAAAGCGGCAGCAAGGCATGAATGGTTTCCGAAGAAGCATCCATGAAGAAACTCACGAGTCCGAGCGCCCACACCGTGCGCGGAATTGCAATGCTCGGTCTGGATGGCGCGGCTTGCGTTCGTTTCATGCCGCCGTCGTCGCTTCGGTACGCGCTCCGCGCAGCACGACACGCAAACCAGGGCCGGCGTCTTCCAATGTGATGTTTGCGCCGTGCAAGCGAGCGATGGCAGCGACAATCGCGAGACCCAATCCAGACCCCGGCGTTGAGCGGCTCGCATCCAGCCGCGCAAAGGGCTCAAGCACTTTTTCTCGATCTGCCTCCGCGATCCCCGGCCCATTATCCGAAACCGCGATGTCCCAAGCGTTCGTATCGGAGCGAACCCCCACACTGATGTTTGGACGTGCGCCCCCGTGCGTCATGGCGTTCTCGATGAGGTTCGCAACGGCCTGAGCCATCAAATCAGCATCCCCTTCAATGGTCAGGGGCTTGGAAGCAACGAGCACAAGCGCCCCGCCGCGCGCTTCCACGTCGGGGCGATAGGCGTCTGCAACGCTCTCCACAACTTCTGCAACGTCCACCGGGGCAAAACGCGCCCGAGACCTCCCCGCCTCGATTTCAGCAAGACGCAGCATGGCGTCGAAGGTTCGCAGCAGCGCTTCAAGGCGACCCTGCGCAGTTTCAATATGTCTCAGGGTTTGAGGCGCTGCGTCTTTCGCGGCGAGTTCAAGATCCTGCCGGACATGCGACAGAGGCGTGCGCAGATCGTGCGCGACATCCGTGGAAACGCGACGGACATTGGCGACCAGCATAGTGATCTGCTCAAGCATGGCGTTGGCACCAGCGGACAACCGATCCAGATCGTCGCGTGGCGGTGTTCGCGTTACAGTTCGCGCCGTCAGATCTCCCGCCGCCACGGCAGCCAAGGAAGCGGAGAGGAGGTCCATACGCCGCAGCGTGTATCGTGTAATCCAGAGACCAAGGGCGATGGCGATGGCGGCGCTGAGACCGCCAATCCACAAAAGCGTCTGAAGCACCGCGATGCGCACGCTCTCGCCACGCTCCAAATCGCCACCGATTGCCAGGACGGCGCCGTCAGGCAGCCGCTCAGAAAGGATGACGAGATCGTCCTGGCCGTGGCGCAGACCCTGCCGATCCGGCAAATCGACAAACTGCCAGCCAGGGCGCAGATTGGTGGTCGTGAGATTGCCCGCCAGAACCTGACCTTCTGGCGATGTCAACCGATACTCAAGCGCGCCTGGGCGCGATGCGCGATTTTCAATGGCCGCGATCCCAGCAGGCAATCCTTCTACCGAGATTTCTTGGCGGATCGACTGCATTTCGGCAGTGACGTGCTCACGCGTTTGCCGCTCCGCGATAGAGCGCGTCGCAACCCAAACGCCAAGTCCTGCCGCAACGAAGGCCGCGATCAGTAGTCCCGCAAAGGCGACGGAAAGCCGGAAACTTGTCGAGGAGAATACGTGATCAATCCGCACGGATCACATATCCTTCGCCGCGTATCGTGTGGATCAAAGGGGCATCGCCGCCGCGATCGATTTTGGAACGTATGCGGCTCATATGCGTCTCGACGATGTTCGTGCCCGGATCGAAGCGAAAGTTCCAGACGCTTTCCAGCATCATCGTTCGCGTCACGACGCGGCCTGCGTTGAGCATCATGAGCTCGAGCAGTTGAAACTCACGGGTCTGGAGGTCGACTTGCGTCTCGCCGCGGCGAACAATCCGCTGGAGACGATCGAGCACGAGGTCGCCAACGACCAGCTTCGTGTCCGCCTGCAACGGCGGTCGGCGCGCCAACGCATTCACGCGCGCGGACAGTTCCGCGAACGAGAACGGTTTCACCAGATAGTCGTCCGCCCCGGCCTCCAGCCCATCGACGCGATCGGCCACGGCGCCCATAGCGGTGAGCATCAACACGGGCGTTGCAATCCCGGCTGATCGGATCGCCTTCACGAGCGAAAGCCCATCGAGCTCCGGCATCATCCGATCGACGATAAGGAGATCGTATCCGCCCTGGCGCGCCCGCAGGAGCCCGTCCGCGCCGGTTGCGCTTGCCTCGATGCTGTGGCCCGCCTCAGTCAACCCCTGAGAAACGTAGGACTGGGTTTCGAGGTCGTCTTCAACGATGAGGACGCGCACTCAGGCCTCCGCCAATCTGGACTGCCCGGCATCCTGCCCTGGATCAGCCTTGCGGCGAAACGCCAAGATCAGCGGCGGCGCCAGAACCAGGCTCATGATCGTGGAGGTGAGAAGGCCCCCGAGGATAACGACGGCCATTGGCCCCTGCACTTCGCGTCCGGCCTCGCCAGTGCCAAGCGCCAACGGCAGCAATCCGAGCGCCGTAACGAGCGCCGTCATCAGAATTGGCGTCACACGTTCACGGGCGGAGCGCAGCACAGTCTCTAGCCCCCAAGGCGCATTCTCCACCTCGACCAGATGGTCGGCGTGCGAGACCAGCAGAATGGCGTTTCGCGCGGCGATGCCGAACAGCGTGACAAAGCCGACCAGCGCGCCCAGCGACAGCACGCCGCCGATCAGCGCAATACCCAACGCGCCGCCGGCGAGCGCGAACGGCGCACCCGACAGGATGAGCGCGGCAGCGCGTCCGTCACCGAACGCAAGCAGCAGCAAGGCCACCACGGCGACCGCAGCCACGGCGACGTTGACAAGCACTTGCCGGGACGCCGCCGCCTGACCTTCCGCGATCCCGGAATACTCAAGATAGATTCCGGGCGGCAGATGGACGGAACGCGCAATTTCAGCGCGGGCGCGCGCGACAAACCCGGTTACATCAGACGTCGTCGGATTGGCGGTCACGACCTGCCGGCGGCGACCGCCATCGTGGAGAATGCTGGCGCGCCCCTCGCCCGATGAAACGTCCGCGACGGCGCTAAGCGCGGCCCCACTCGCCGCGCCTTGCACCAGCAATGACCCTGCCGTCTCGGGTTCGTTCGGTCCCTCGCGCGGCGTCACGATAGCAACGTCGGCAATGCGCTGCCCATCAGTGATCTGCGCGACGGTCTGACCCTGGAAGGTCGCTTCGATGCTGTCATAGGCGTCGGTCGTCGAAAGGCCGCTGAGACCTAAGCGAACCGGGTCAAGTGCGACGTTGACGAGCGGCGCGGCTGGCGGTGACTTGACCTGCACATCGGCGGCGCCCGGCACGCGCGATAGAGCTGCTGCAACCTGCGACCCGACTTGGTCGAGCACATCAAGGTCGGGGCCATAGATGCCAATGGCGACCGCTGCGGTTTCGCCCGAAAGCGATTCACCGATCCGATCGCCGAGGAAGGTTAGCGCTTCGGTCTGGACGCCCGGATAGGATCCCAGCACAGCGCGAATTCGCGTCAAGATTTCTTCTTCCTGATGACCGCTCACTTGTCCGAGTTCAACGTGGAATTCGCTACGATTTGGCGGCCAGGTGTCTTCGCCGGCGGCGGCGCGGCCGATTTGCTGTTCCACCGTCGCGACGCCGGGGATCGCGAGAAGATCGTGCGTCACATGCCCGCCGATATTGCGCATCCAATCAATGGAGGCCCCAGGAGGGCCGTTGAGTGCGAGAACATAGTGGCGTTCACGAAACGCCGGGAGCAACTCCGCTCCGAACACGAAGAAGCTCCCGATCGTCACCACACCCATCATCAACGTGGCCGCAACCGCGAGTGTCGGCCGAGCACAAAGCCGGCGAAGCACGCCCTCATGCGCATCTTTGAGCCGCGTCAGCAGTCTGGGCTCTTCGTGCAACGGCGTATTCTGCAAGAGCAGCAGCGCCAAGGCCGGGGTGACAGTCAACGCCACAACCAACGAAGCTAATGTCGCCAGTAAGAACGAAAAGGCCAGCGGGCTGAAGAACGCCCCCTGAAGCCCCGAAAGGAACAGAATTGGAGCCACTGTCGCCGCGAGCACAAAAGTCGCGTACACGATCGGCGCGCGCACTTCGATCGATGCGTCGAGTACGGTCTTCGCGGCTGGCGTTCCAGGTCCGGCAAGGCGAAGGCGGCGCACGATGTTCTCGATGCCGACGACGGCGTCGTCAATCACCACGCCCAGCGCAACGGCGAGCCCGCCGAGACTCATGGTGTTGATGGTTTGGCCGAGCGCGTCCAGCACGATCACCGCCGCCAGCAACGACAGCGGGATCGAAACGAAGGCCACAAACGCCACACGCGGACTGCGCAGGAAGACCATCAAGATGACCATGATCAGCACCGCGCCAATCAGCAGATCGATCTCGATATGCCGAAGCGCGGTTTCGATGAAATTCGCGGGGCGATGCAATGCCGGATAGATCACAACGCCTTGCGCCGTGAGCGCAGGCCGCAGATCGGTGAGCGCGGCCTCCACCGCATGTGTCACTTCAAGGGTGTTGGCGCCATACTGGCTCGACAACGTGAGCAGCGACCCGCGTTTGCCCATGATCAACGTCTCGCCGAATTGCGGCGCGGGCGCATCGACCACATCGGCAATGTCACCCAGCCGCACAGGCAGACCAGCGCCAGGCGCGACGACAGCTTGCGCAAGCGCCGCCGCCGTCACCGCCTGGCCGTGCGGCTCAACCAGGATGCGCTGGTTCGGCGTATCGATGAAGCCGCCGCCGCGCACGGATGTCGCAGCGCGCACCGCATTGGCCACATCGGCGAGGTTGAGGTTGCGGGCGAGCAGGTCCGCGGAGCGCACGCGCACTTCAAGGCGCCTGGGCGCGCCGCCGAATATGTTGGCGCGCGCGACACCCGGAACCGCGAGCAAGCGCGGACGCACGGTCCACTCAATGAGGTCACGCAGCTGAATGAGGTCGAGGCGATCGGAGGTGAACCCGATCTTGAGCAAATCCATGGTCGAGGATGTGAGCGGCGTCAGCGCGGGGACGGAGACGCCTGCCGGCAATCGCCCCGCTGCTTGCGCCAATTGCTCCGACACGATCTGGCGCGCGCGAAACGGGTCAGCGCCCTCATTGAAGGTGATGTTGATCACCGACAGACCCTGAATGGACTCCGAGCGCACGCTGGCGACGCCATTGGCCCCATTGATCACGTCTTCCAAGGGCCGCGTGACCAGCAACTCGACTTGATCGGCGACAAGCCCCGGCGCCTCGGTCTGCACGCTCGCTTGCGCCGGCACGAACTCGGGAAACACATCATACTTCGCGCGCAGCACTGTGAGGCCGCCATAGAGCAGCAGAAGGAGCGCGGCGAGAATGACGAGACGCGGACGTTGGAGCGAGCCGCCGACGATCGCTGAAAGCATGGCCCTACTCCGCCTCCACCGGACCGCGTTCGGCAGCGAGCAAGGAGGCAGCGCCATCGGAGACGATCATGTCTCCGGCGGCAAAACCCGCGGGGGCAAACCAACCGCGATCAATGGCGCGTGCGCCTTGTACCGCGCGGCGCTCGAATGTATCCGCGCCAGTGCGGACATAGACCCACATGGCGTTTTCGGCGCGGATGATCGCTGCGCTCGGCAGCAGGAAGCCCGGCTCGGCGCCGCCAAGTTCGATTTCAGCCCCGATGAGGCGCCCTGCCGGCAGACGCGCAGCTTCGCCGCCACGCACGACCGCCAAGACACCAGCCGTCTGCAAGCGCGGATCAGCGCCGCCCGCCGCGCCAAGTATGGTCGCCGCGATAACCTGTCCCGCATCGGGCCGCAAAAGCACACGCCGGGCGCCTTGGCTCGCGCCGCTCGCGTCCACACGCATCAGGGCCGCGCGCCCGGCAGCAACATCGCTCAGCAATTGTGAACGCTGGGCGGGTGACAGACGCACAAGCCCCGGTCCCCATTCAAGCCCAATACGGCGCGAGGCCAATTCTGCGCGCGCGCTGTCAGCGCCGGCCTGCGCGCGGGCTGCCTCCACGGCGCGCACCGAAGCGGCCTGGTCTGCGGCGGCCAACGCTTGCAACCGACGATACTCTTCGCGTGATGCGACCGCCGCCGACTGCGCTGCGCCGACCTCGGCGTCGATCGCCGCCAAAGGCCCAACATCCATGACGCGCGCATAGCCTTCAACCGATCGCGGCGCGTTGATTGCCTCAATGGCAGAAATAACCACGCCCGTGCGCTGCTGCGTGGCTGCATCCATGTGGACGCCTGAATCGCCGGTCTCCGTGGGCGCAGCTTCGCTCGGTGTCTCGGTGGTTTGAGAACAGGCCGTCGCGAGGCAGACCCCAATCACAAGGGCGAGGCGCTTCATGGACGGGTTTCTCCTGATACGGCGGCGCTTAGCGCGATCGCCAATTCCGGCCCTTCCAGCGGGCGACGCAGAGCATCTTCCAACGCCGCATCCGCTGCATGCACACGGCGAAGCGCATCGACCTCGCCTAATTGCGCCAAGCGCAGGCTCGCCTGCGCCGCGCACCAATCGACCCGGTCAATGGCGCCGCTGGCGATTTCCTCATCGGCCTGGTCCGCTGCACTATGAGCGCCGAAGAGATCCGCATTGCGGACCCGGGCGAGCGCGGCATTGGCCGCACCCTGTTCGGCAAGCGCGGCATCTATTGAGGATTGGGCGGAAGCGATGATCGCCTCCAGGTGAAGGCCGGCTTCGGAGCGCCGCGCTTCGGCGGCCTCCACGGCGTTGTGGTTGAAATCGAGCGGCGGCAGGACAAGCCCAATCGAGAACGGCAACTTCACCAGGCCGCGCTCCCAGGTATAGCCGGGACCGATGTGCAGCTCCGGCCATTGCCGTGCGACTTCACCGCGCAAATCGGCTTCGCTCTGATCATATGCGGCGGAGGCCCGCAAAATGTCAGCGCGCGTGAGCAGCGCAGCCTGCCGTGTCTGGTCGATTTGCACCGCGTCGGCGGCGGCCGGCGCGTCAAACTCAGTCCAGGTCAATGGCACATTCTCAAGGCTATTGATCGAAACGCCCAATGCGTCCGCGAGCGCGATACGCGCCGCCATCAGGCGCGCTTGCGCGTCGGTCAGGCGACGCGCATCTCCTGCAGCTTCAGTACGCACCCGCTCCAGATCGGCGCGAGCAGCCTCACCGCTAGAGAACCGAGCTTGTATCGCCGCCAATTGGCGCGCGCGTATGGCGCTCAACTCTTCTCCGATCTGAACCTCGCGCGCCGCGAGAAAGCGCTCCGCCAACGCACGGCGAAGCGCCATGCGGACGCTCCAGACCACTTCAGCGTAGTCAAAGCGCGCTCCAATGCCGGAAAAGTCAGCGGCGCTGATACGCGAAGATCGACGCGCACCGATATCGAGCGGCACGTCGCTCGTCACGCCATAGAGCCAGGGTGAAGCTTCCGAGGCATTGCGCGCATACTCCGCAGTAACCGTCAGCGTGATTGACGGGCCTGCACGCGCAGCACGCGCGGATGCTTCGGCGCTACGTGCGTGTGCGCGCGCTTCGGCAATACGTGGATTCAATTCCAGCGCGGCGGCAAAGAGGCTCATGCGGTCCCAGGTCTGGCCATCCCAAACCACATTGGGTGCGACCCGCGTCAGGCTCTGCTGCGTTGCGACCGGATCAAGCGCGCGCCGCGCATAGGAAACAGCAATCGCATCCGGCGCCAAAGGCGCCGCGCGATAGCTCGCACATCCGCTTGCGGCGGCGGCGATCAACATGGCAGAAACGGGACGAATCAAGCAATCCCTCGTCGGGCTCACGGAGCCGTGATTGTCCGACTAAGGCATTGTTCGTGCGTTACTTGCACGTTGAGGATTCCCAACGTGCATTGCAGGCGCGTCTGCGTGAGCCTTCGGCAGGCAAACAGGCCCTCTTTGCACTGACTTATTAACCTTTACACCCACCCTCACCCCTGTGGCCCTCGCGCCACCAACTCACTCGACAGCGGTACAGGGGCCGCCTTCGCCTGTTGGCGGGCGGAGGCATGTGCGGGACTCACTGAGCGCGCTTTCGCAGAGTCGATGACCAAGTAAACGCTAGCAGCGCGTGAGGTCGACGTAATCGCGCTGAAGGTTGGGAATCGTTGATTTGCGGAACCGATTGGCATCGGCGAGATCGTCCTCTGCGTTTCGTATCAAGCGGGCCCTTTGCATGACAGTTTACACTGACGTTGACGCACGAACCCGCGTCGTCCCTGCGATCATGGGCTCGTCGTTGCGCCATCGTCGCCTGGTTATTGCTGGATACGTCGCCTTTGACCCCATCGCGCTTGCGCGACCCTCCATGCGCCCGAGGGAAATCGCACTACTGACCTCGCTGCTGCGTCGCACCAAATACATGGTGGAGTTTGGAGCCGGCGGCAGCACCACGCTCTCACTGAAGCTTGGCGTTTCCCACCTGGTCTCAGTTGAGTCAGACGAGGAATGGATCTCACGCCTTCTCGCCGACGATGCCGCTGCGCGCGCGCATGAAGACGGCCGACTCAAACTCCTTCGCGCAGATATTGGCCCGATTGGATTTCTTGGCGGCCCCGGGAAAGGTAGCGAGCGCGAAAAGTGGCCGAACTATTCGCGCACACCCTGGGCCCATCTTGATAGCCATGCGCTCGATCTGATCTTGATCGACGGCCGCTTTCGCGTCGCCTGTATTCTCGACTCCCTGCTGCGCATCGATCGCCGCACCGTTCTGGCCGTCCACGATTTCTGGAACAGGCCCGCTTATCACGCCGTCCTGCCGTTTCTCGACGAGATCGACCGTTGCGAAAGCTTGGGCGTATTCCGCGTCAAGCGTGAGTTGGATCGCGCCGCCGCCGAAGCGCTGCTCAACGAGGCAGCATACTGGCCGGGATAGCTGTCACATCGCATACACGCCGATGCATTGATCACCAGGCTGGTTTCGCCCCGAACCGAGGCGGCTGCGGAGTTCGCCATTTCTGCCTGCAACGGGCGTCTCAATGAGACTCAGAGCAGTGACCACCATAGGCGAGCCAGATCACATGCTGCCCAATTCGACCATCAACTCCGTGGAGCGATTTGTCCCCGCGTCGGCGATGATGGCGGATCTGGCCACGGAGATCGGCCAGGGACATCACTCCGTCGGTGCATTTCTGGACCGCCTTGACGCGCGCGCGCCAGGATTGCTGTTGCTCATACTCGCGCTGCCCATGTGCGTGCCAAACATTCCTGGCATTTCGACCGTCTTCGGCATTTTGCTCATCGCACCTTCAGTGCAGATGATGTTCGGACGCTCATCGTTTTGGCTTCCCCAACGTGTACGCGCCTGGACCTTTTCTGGCCGAACACTTGCGGCCGCCTTGCGCTTCAGCGTGCCACTTCTCCGATGGGCTGAGCGTTTCACGCGCCCCCGCCTAGGCTGGGCCATGAGATGGCCGTTCTCTGGATTGGTCGGGCTTCAAACTCTGGTCATGGCCCTCGTGCTGATACTGCCGATGTGGGGCGCGAACCTGATCCCGGGGATCGCGGTTTCGATTACCGGCCTCGCAATATTACAGCGCGACGGCGTGCTGATGATGTTTTCCGCTCCGGTAGCGGCTGCGTCGATTGCCTGGGTCTACTTTGGCGCCAAGTACGCCATTAGTTTTCTATCGTGGCTCTCGATTTGGGGCGCCTCACTCTTGAATGGCGGGGCCTAAGGTTTGCTCTCGCCTGCCCCCGATGAGCCCGAAGCGGCGCCCACCTCGAACCGACGAAGTTTGGCTCCAGTTCTATGGTATATCGCCATCGCGGCCTTCAACGCAGCGCTTTACGTGGCGCTCGGAGCGATCTTCGTAGCGCTGGGCGCCAGCCCCTCTATCGCCGGCGTGCTCGCTTTGCTGCCTGTTCTCGCTGTCAGCTACCTCGGACACAAATCCAAAACCTTTCGTTCAACCGGGTTGCACCGTCATGAAGCACCCCGCTTCCTAGCCGTCTCCGCCGTCGATCTCGTGCTTGCGGCATTGATCCCAAAGCTCGCTGTGTACGCCCACGCCCCGCCGGTCGCGGCGTTTCTGTTTCTGACCGCGCTAATCCCCTTCGTAAATTTCTTGCTGATGCGGTTCTGGATATTTCAGGAATCGCGAACCTAGGCGCACGCTCAAGGCTAAGCATGGGCGATGCTTTCACGCCGACGATGCCGCCGACACCGCATCAAAGGTTGGGAAAAGCCAACGCAATTGGCCTCAAAGCAACCATTGTTGGAGACCAGACCTCAGAGTGAGCATGACGTACACAATAGTCATGCACACCATTGGAGTTTCACACTCATGATCAGCTTGTTGCGAAAAGCCGCGCCCATTCTCCTATGCGCCGCGGCATCGCTCGCCAGCTGCAGCCCAGCGCCGCCTGCTCAGCCGACGGCGGCTGCAAGCAATAGCGTTATTGCGCGTGCTGCAGACTCCGCCGCCGTGGCGCGGGAATGCATCGCCGCCGGCGCTGAAGCGCTTGAAACGCTCACCGAACACGCCGCAGCGACGCCAGCGGCGAATTTGGAAGCCGAGGCGCGCAGCACCTCCACGCGCGTGATGGCCTGCGCCAACGCCCTACCAACACGACAGGCATCGGAACTGACGCAGATCATCCAACGCGTTGACGAGTTCCAAACGGACCACGATCGCACCAGATTGGCGCTGAGCGCGGTGGAAGGATATCGTGTACTTGTATCGGCGCAGATCCGAGGCGCTCGCGACATTCCGCTCGAAGTGGCTTTGCTCGACTATGCCGGGTTTCGATACCAAGCGAGCGTCCGCTCTGCGACACCGCTTTGGAGTGAAGCTAGGCAGGCGATCGACTTCGCCGACGAGCAATGGAGCACGCTCGCCGCTCGCATTTCCGACGATGGACTCAAGGCGTCGTTCGGTGCGGAACTCAACGCCATGCGCCGGGCAGTTGAAGCCACAAACGTCGCTGAGGCGCAACGCGCGTCTTCTACCGAACTGGATCGCGTCGATGAGCTCGAACAATACTTTGCTCAACACGCCGGCAACTGAGCACGCGAGCTGGCCGTCGAAGATCGACGTCGCACCGATCCCCATTCAAGTCTTAGCAGGTCAAAGCGCATCCGATGGTCAACCAATCTGCACTGAGTAAAGTACCTGCGGTCACGCTGGGATTTTGGATCATCAAAATTATCGCGACGACTCTCGGCGAAACGGGCGGCGACACCGTGTCGATGACGATGAACCTCGGTTACCTTGTGGGGACTGCGATCTTCCTATCCGCGCTTATCGTGCTGGTCGGCCTTCAGATCATGGCCAAGAAGTTTCATCCGGCGATATATTGGGCCACGATTGTCGCATCGACGACCGCCGGCACAACTATGGCCGACTTTGCCGACCGCTCCTTGGGCATCGGTTATGCGGGTGGATCGTTGCTGCTTCTCGCCCTGCTGATGGCGTCGCTCGGCGCTTGGTATTGGTCAGAGCGTTCAATCTCAGTAGACACTGTGAACACGCCGAAGGTCGAAGCGTTCTACTGGGTGACGATCACTCTTTCCCAAACGCTTGGGACCGCTTTGGGTGATTGGACGGCCGACACCGGCCTTGGGTACATGGGCGGAGCGATTGTATTTGGCGCAGCGCTTGCCGTTGTCGCAGGGCTCTACTTCCGAACCAAGATCTCGCATGTGCTCTTGTTCTGGGCGGCGTTCATTCTAACGCGGCCACTCGGCGCAACGGTCGGTGACTTCCTCGACAAACCCCTCGACCATGGAGGACTTGCACTCAGCCGACCGATCGCATCGGCGGTGCTCGGAGTTTTGATGGTCCTCCTCATCTTGCTCATCCCGCAAAAGCCTGGGCAACACCCGACCAAATCGGTTCATGCGGTGTAGTCCGTCAGGGCGTCGCGCTGAACTGCCCCATGCAGCGGCCAGTAAGTCACGTTGATCGCGCAATCTCTATGCCAGCCTTCTATGACCTCGACGCAGCCGTCGTTCCTTCCCATTACGTTCGAGCGAACGCCAACAGAAGCGCCATGTCGCCAGCATCGGCTGCCTTGAGCGCACCAACATAACCCTGCCGCGTCTCAGACACCGCCACGATCGAACCCCGCCCCCAGGTGAAGCGCTCTTGGCCAAGTTGAAGTGCGAGCAGATCGGCGGCGAGGCGCGACCAGCGGCCATTGCCGTTCGGAAACGGATGGATGGCGACGAGCTTGTGGTGAAAGCGCACGGCGATTTCATCGGGCGAGTAAGTCTGGTGCTCCACCCAATAGCGCGCGTCATCGAGCGCCTGGCGTAGCGCGACTTCTATGGTCCAGTGATCGACGCCGAGATTGCGCGCGCTGGTTCTGTATTTGCCGGCCCAGCGCCAGACATCGCCGAACATCCGCAAATGCAGCCGGCGCAGGAATACTTCGTCGAGCGCGTCGCGCTTGCGCGACAGCGCCCAGCGTTCGCCGGCAAGCACATTGAGCGCCTCGGCCTCGTTCAATTCGCGCCGGAGCGCGACATAGCTGAGCTTGAGATCGAGACGCTCTTCCGGCGTCAGCGGCGTCGCTGCATCGTCAGCCTGGAACGGATCATCACTCATGCCCGTCAACCCCAGAGACGCTTGCCGCCAGCCTTGGCGATGTCGGCGGCGAGCGCCTCCAGCATGGCGCGCTTGTCGCCAGCGCGCACGCCTTGGGCTTCGAGCTCCATGGTGTGGAGCGCGGCGGCGAGTTCTTTCTTCGCCGCCGCTTTGGCCGCCTCTTCGACCATCGCATCGAGGCTCTGATTGGGGACCAGCGCATAGACGAGGGTGCAATCGAGCGCTTCTGCGGCGCGCCTCAAGGTGGCGAGCGTGATGGCGCCTTTCGCTTCGTTCTTCTCAAGCTCGGAGAGGCTCGCCGGGCGGATGCCGAGGCGGCGCGCCAATTGAGCCCCGGTGAGGCCCAGGGCGTCGCGAAGGGCGCGGACCCAGCCCATGGGGGGAGCCGCCCCAAGGCCGGCAAAGGCCTTGAGGCGCTCATCGAGCCGACGGCGGGCCAGGGTCGGGGCGGTTTTCACAGGGTATGACCTTATCTAGTAGCCGTTTAGGATAGGTTATAGCCTGTCTTATTGCAATTTGATATATGGTTATAGCCTGATATACATCCGATCCGGGCGTCGCCGCCTGCGGCGGCCGGGCGCTAGTGCTGACGCACGAAGCCGCGCCGCTTCTCCAGCATTGAGGGCGCGTCTCCGCCCTCCGGGCTGCGCTCCCTGACGCGGGTCTCCTGCCATCGTGCGCGCCGGCGTCAAGGGACGGCTGTCGCCTCTTCGCCCTGGACGCCGGCTTGCGCGCGATGGCGGCGCGGAAGGTGTCGGGACGTGGGAGTCACGTCCCGCTTTCGTTCGACCTCGCGCCCTGCTCGGGCCGAGGTCGAACATGGGAGCATGGGCCGGTTCAGAGCGCCGAGAATGCTCGTCGGCGCGTGCATTGATGAATTTGGGCTGGTGGCCTCGTCCTGGCGGCGACGCGGTCGCGCTCGAAGAAGTCACCAGGCCGCCGTTGCGGCAACCTGTCGAATCCGGCATAAAGGAAACGATGGTGACATATGACGTTTCATACCATGACTCCTAACCGGAAAGTAAGCGCCGCCGCCGTGGCGGAGGCGATCTCGCGGCTCCTCGCCGAGACCGGCCAGCCGCCGACCATCGAGGAACTGCGTGAAGCGCTCGATGTTGGCTCGACACGAACGGTGCTGCGCTACCTGCTGGAGTTGGAGGAGGCCGGCGTCATCGAGCGCTGGGCCGGCGCGCGCGGTCTGCGCCTCATCCGTCAGCCGGGCATTGGCGATCAGACGATCGAAGTCCCGCTGCTCGGCGAAGCGCCCGCGGGTGCGCTGATGGACGCGATCGAGAACCGGCTCGGCTCTGTGCGCATCGCCCGCCCCCGGCGCGATCGGGAACAGCTCTTCCTCCTTCGCGTCCGCGGCGATTCCATGAACCAGGCGGAAGTCAGCGGGCGGCTCATCGAGGATGGCGATCTCGTGCTCGTGCGACGCGCCAGCGCCGCCAATCCCGGCGACATCATCGTCGCGCTGGTGGATGGCCAAGCGACGATCAAGCGTCTGAAGCTTGGACCGCATTACGTCGTCCTGCGCCCGCAATCGTCCAACCCGGCCCACACGCCGATCATTATCGAAGGCGAGATCGCCGTTCAGGGCGTCGTCATCGACGTCATCAAGCAAGGCGAGGCGGCCCTATGGCAGGATTGAACGCTGCCCCGGCATCGGCGACGGCGGCCCCGCTGTCGCCCGTCAAACACATCTCGCGCGGCATCCGTCCCGCGACGCAGCTCATCCTCTATGGGATCGCGGCGGGCCATTGCCAGCTGGAAGGATGCCGCACGTGTCTTACGGCGCATCACGTTGATCAGACGCCGGGGAACTATGGCGAGAAGGCACATATCGTGGCGTTCCGCAAAAAGGGCCCGCGCGGCGAGACAATCGACGCGGTCGAAGACATCAACGGCATCGAGAACCTGATGCTGCTCTGCGCGCCCTGCCACAAGAAAATCGACGATCACCCGGACGACTATCCGCGCGAGCGCCTGCTCGCAATCAAGCGCGACACCGAGGCGTTCGTGCGTGCGGCTATGGCGCAGCGCGATGATCTCAGAACCCATGTGATCACGTTCGCCGCGCCGATCCACGGTAAGCCTGTCGGCATCAGCGATCAGCGTGTGCGGGAGGCCCTTCGGCCGCGCTACGCAGCCTCGCAGGATTTCACGCGCATAGACCTGAACGGCATCACCGTCGGCGATACTGACGCTTTCTACGCGGCCGCGCAGGCGCAGCTCGAGCGTTCGATTGCCGACCTTCAACGTCATGGCGGCCCACTTTTGCAGACTGGACACGCATCGCTTTTTGCGCTTGGGCCGATCCCCCTCCTCATCAAGCTCGGCGCGCTCATTACCGACAAGATCGACGCCGATTTCTTCCAGCGCCACCAGGAGGAGGACTGGGCGTGGAGGCCGTCGGGCCCGCCGATCCGCTTTGAAGTTGCGCTGCCAGCCGCGCCGGATGCCGCCGCGCCGGTGGTCGCCCTGCTGTCGCTGAGCGGCACCGTCGGTCGCGCAGACCTCCCGGCTGATCTCGCCGCCTCGCCCAACATCTTTGAGATGAGCCTGGGCGATCGCACGCCGGACCGCACGTTTCTGCGTACGCGCGACGACCTCGCAGCCTTTCGCAGCGCTTGGATCGGCCTGCAAGCCGAAGTCTCGCGCCTGATCGGCGTCGGCACGGCAATCCATCTCATTCCGGCCGTTCCGGCGCCGGTCGCGGTGCTGTGCGGCCGCGCCCGGCATCCGAAGGCGCAAGGCAAACTCATCGTCTACGATCTCCGCCGCGATCTCGGCGGATACCAACGAATCCTGGAGGTGTCCCATGACTAACGCTGACCAGTGCGTGCGCGCGATCCTGCAGACAGAGCGTCTCACCGAGCAGTCGCCAGAGATGGCGCCCATCCGCACCGAGCGCGAGCGCGTCAAATCGCTGCTTACGGAGGCCTTCGGGGCGAGCGGCGTTTCGATGCGCGACGGCGGCTCCAAGGCCAAGAACACGATGCTGAAGCGCGATCACGACCTCGACATGCTCTACTACGTACATGCCGACAACGACCGCGTCGGCGGCACGCTCAAGGACATTTACGACAACGTCCTTGGTGTTCTGGCGAACCACTATGACTTCACACCGGGCACGACGGCAGTCCGTCTCTTCGCCAAGGGGCGCGCGCGCACCGGTCCAGGCCTCCGAATCGACGTCGTCGCCGGCCGTTTCGTAGAGGGCTCCAGCGGCAACGTTTTCCTGCACCAGGCGGACGGCGAGAAATCCAGGCTAATGACGAACCCAGACGTGCACATCGCGCATGTGCGTGATTTTCACAGCCATGAGGCCGTCTGCGCATGCAAGCTTTGGCGTGTTGCGAACGGGGTGCGGGTCAAGCAATTCGCGTTCGAATTGCTCTGCATCGACCTTCTGGAGGCGCGGCGCGGGATGGGACTGTCGGCCCAAGTCGCCGCCGTGCTGAAAGACATCGGCCGCACGCAATCGGCGCCGGCCATACGTGATCCCGCGAATAGCGGCAACAATGTCTCGAAACTGCTGACCGGCGCTTCGTGGGCCGATCTCCAGGCCGCCGCCGACCATTCCGTCAGCCTTTTCGCCACGCACGGCTGGGAGGAGATCATTCCCGCAACCGTCGACGTCGTCGATGCGCCGGCCGTGGCGCGCGCTTCGGTAAGCACCGGCACCGGTACCAAGCCCTGGAGCTGCTAAGTCCGGATGATTGAGCCGTGGTGGAAGTCGAATGCGGAAGAGAAAGCCAGTGTCGGCGCAGCTCTGCAGCGCCATGCACCGCTTATGCGGCTTGTCGAGGAAGACGATAGCCTTGTTGCGCGCGGGCCTTTCGATGTCATGCACGATGGGCAACTGCTCGCGCGCTTCCTGATCGAGGTTCATTTCGAGCCGGAAACGTCGGCGACGGCGCACGCCATCATCGAAACAGGCGGCCGAATCCCGCGCGAACTCGACCGGCACATCAACACCAACGGCACGTGCTGCATCGGCGTCTACGGTGAGTGGGAACTCACCAGTGCCGACACAAGCTTCAGTACGTTCCTGACTGGCCCCGTGCGCGATTTTTTCCTCAGCCAGCTACATTTCGAAGCGCACGGCGTCTGGCCTTTCGACCAGCGCGCGCATGGCCTGCCCGGCATGATTGAGAGCTATGCCGAACTGCTAGGCGTAGGTAATGACGAGGACATCGTCGCAGACACGCTCGCCTATCTCCGTCTGGTGGAAACAAAAGGCCATTGGCATTGCCCCTGCGGTTCGGGCGCCCCGCTCCGGAGATGTTGCCGCGCACGGCTCGCGGCGCTGAAGGAAAAGTGGAGCCTTGCTGGCGTGGAGCGACTGTGGCGCCACTACTTCAAGCTCAAGCAAGCACTCAAATCGGACGCGAAAGAGCACCAATTCTCCAAAGCGTAAGGAGACACCGCGTCGCCCGAAGAAAATGGCCGGGTCAGATCCGACCTACGAAGGCGCGGGCGGCGGCACGGACATCAGAACAAGTCGCGCTGACGTTCGTCCGGCCGGCGCGTGCGCTTGATCCGTTTGGGCTGCAGGCGCGCCTTCGTCATGTCGGCGACGCGTTTGGACCGTTCGCGCTGCTGCTCGAACTTGCCGCGTCCTTGGAACTGCATCAGCGCGTCCTCAAGCTTGCCCAGATCGGCCTTCCTCCAGAACACCATGTTGCGGACAATGACCGGCGCGGGAAAACCCGGAAGGTTGCTGCGGCGCGCGCGCCAGAGCGTGGCGAGGCTCACGCACAAATCGCCCGCCACCACCTTCTGCGGCACAAGATCAGGCGAGACCTTCATCGTCTCCGGTCTTCCCGGTAAGGCCGCAACTGAATGTCGCGCGTCACCAACAAACGCACGGAGCCGCCGGCGCGGACACGAATGGTGGGTCTCACGCCGAGTTCGCGATCCACGATGCGGCCGCCGGTGCGGGCGGCCTCGGACGCGGCCGCATCGCCAACGCTTTGCGCGAGCGAGTCTTCGTCATCGTCCTCTGCATTATCGGCGATCACGCTGATGATGGCGGAAAGCCCAATGGCGCCGGCGAGACGATCCAGGTGATTGTCGACGCGGTCGCGCAGCCCTGCGGCGCCAGTCGGATCGCTCCCCTCCATGCCGCGCAAGGAAATGCTCCATCCATTGGGAAAGATGAGCCGGTTCCAGATCAGCACGAGCCGGCGTTCGCCGTAGGATGTGTCGGCATCATACGTCCCGATGAGCCGCGCTCCCTGCGGGATCAGCAGATGCGCGCCAGAGACACTGTCATAGACATTGGCCGTCACCTGCGCGATGGCGCGGCCCGGCTGTTCGGAATTGAGTTCGGTGATGAGCGCGGCCGGCACCACAGCGCCGGCCATCAGCTCATAGCGTGAGCGCGGCGGCATCAAGCGCGCATCAAGACGCGCCTCACCTTCATCGGCGACCCCCGACGCTGCGCTGCGATCTCGTCCGCCAAAGATGATCGGCGAGGCGCGCGCCAGAGCTTGCGGGTCGGGCGGCGCCGCACGCGGTGTATCGCCGCCGCCACGGGGCGGACCAGACCACGCCGCATCTGTGGGCGGCTCCAGCGTTGCGCCTTGTGGCGGACCGTTCTCGCCCCAGAGCATGTCGCGCGGGGAATCAAGTTCGGCGCGCGGCAGATCGCCCGCTGCATACTGACCGGATGCGTTGCGGATCGATTCCGGCGGACCGCCCGCCGCCGCTTGCGCGTCGGCTTGGCGCGCCTCGCGCTCGGGGCGTTCGCTCAGACCGATGAAGAGCGCGAGCGTGACGATGGAGGCGGCAATGATGGCGCCGGCCATCAGCACCTTGCGCGACAGCCGACGCGGGCTCGGCGGACGCGCGCGGATCGACAGATCGGGCGCCGGTTCCGGCGCTTGCGTCTCATAGGCGGCGGTCACGGCCGACCTCCGAGGCGCGCGGGCCGGCGCTGCGTCGGCGCGCCCTCGCGCTCGATGCGCACGATTGCGGGCGCGCGCGTGCCGAGGCGCAGTTCAGCCACATCGAAGATGCGGTCAACCATGTAACGCTGGCCCTGCACGCGGTAATTTACGAGCTCGGCGCCCTCGCCGGTGATGACGAAGAGCGGCGGCAGATCGCCCGATGCGACCGCTTCGGGCATTTCAATCCAGGTACGTCGGCCGTCATCGAACACCCGCCTCGGCATCCAGTTTGGTCTGCCGCCGCGCACGGCGCGGACGCGATAGCCGAAATGAAGTTGGTCGACGCTCGCCATCCGCGCTTCTTCTTCGGCCGGGTAACACCAGGCGATCTGCGCGGAATAGGCAGAGCCTGCCTGTGCAATCGCCTCGATCGTGTAGGTGCGCCGGTCGGTGACGAGAACGATATTAGTGCGCAGACCCGTCGTCTGCGGCTTCACCAGCACAATGGTGCGTCCGTCGATCTCGGCCTCAGCGTTGGTCTCTTGCACCATCCAGCGCGCGGTATCACCGGCGGCGACATCGCCCAGGCTTTCGCCGGGTTCAAGCAGGATGGCCGAGATGAAGCTTGGGCTCGTGTAGAGCTCATAAATGGCGCCTGGCGCATAGGTGTAGATCTGACGCGCCTGCGTGAAGCTTGTCGTTTCCGGGCGTTGGCGCGCCGCTTCATTGGCGCGGGCGAGCAATTCGGTGGGCGTGGGCTCGCGCCGGCCGCGACGCGATTGCGGCGCCTCGACCGCGGCGGCGCTCAAGGCGGGACATTGATCAGCGCCTATATCCTGCGCCATGGCCGTTGGCGGCGCCAGCAGCAGCGCCAGCGAAAGGCTCGCGAGCAATAAACGTATCATCGCACCCGGCTCCAGCTGAATTCAGAAATGAGCAGACCCAGCGGATTGCTGGCGATCTCATCGGCCGTGCGCGGGCGGCGCGTCGTGACGGTGAAGACGCCGCTGTAGGCGTCCCCATCTGGCGAGCCCGTCGCATTGGTCTCGCGTTCGATCCAGGACACTTCCCAGGATCGGTCGGAACGCTGGATGATGGAGCGGATATGCACGGTCCGCCCAACGCGCCCGAGACTGAGGAAGGGATCGTCCGCGCGTGCGATCTCGGTCAATTGCGCGGCGGCCGGCGGCGTCAGGAATTTGTACGCTTCCAGCCAATTCTCGCGCAGCACGACGCCATCGGTTGGCAAAGCCCGCACGAGACGCACGAAGCGGCCTAGATGATATGCGGTCTGCGCTTCGGTGGCGCGCCATTCGCCGCTCGCGGCGCGTACATTGAGCACCTGGCCTTCGGGCGAGACCTCGACGACATGCACAAAGGTTCGGCTCTGCAGCGCGACGATCGTGAGCGCGAGCGCAAGGCCTGCGGAGAGGAGAAGTCCCGCCATCGCCATCAGACGCCAGGCGCGCGCGGAAATGACAGCGGCGCCCATGCGCCGGTCCCATTCCTGGCGCGCGCGCTTGTAGGGCGTGTCGGGCTCATCGCCGGCAAAAGATTGCGCCGGCGCCGTGAACGGCGTTCTCATGTACTACTTCCTCCAGCTGGCGGCGTTGCAGGCGGCGGCGGTGGCGGCGGCTTCATGCCGGCATAGTCGATGGCGGGCCGTGCAGCGCCTTGAGGCCCGCCGCCCGAGAAGCGCCGGCCGCCGGATTTTCCGCCGATCATCCTTGCGCCCGCGCTTGCGAGTTTCGCCCCGCCAGAAATGAAGGCCTGCGTGCTCGCGTAGCCGAGCACGGTGGTGACCGCGGCGCCGCCGGCGATTGCGGGACCAGCCAGATGCGGCTGTCCCTGGACAACTTCGCTCGCGAGAATGGGCGCGAACCAGGAGAGCGCGAGCACGGTGGCGCCAAACAGGAGCACGTTGAGCACGCCTCCAGCGTCGAGCGTGAACGTCGCGGGCAATGTGTTGACGAAGGTGATGGAGACGGAAGCGACGAACGCCAGCACGAAGAGCCGCATGGCCGAACCGACCACCCAGCCGAGCGGCCGCTCCGCCACCCAGGCGGTGCCGTTGAACACGCCCCAGGGCAACGCCACGAACGCGACCAGACTGCCGAGCTTGAATGCGATCAGCACCACGAAGAGCTGCAGCGCGAGCACGAAGAAACCGAGCATGACGAAGAACGCCGCGAGGAAGATCGTCATCATCGCGAAGAAATCGGTGATGATGTTCATGCCTTCGGCGAGCGCAGCCGTGCGACCGAAGAGCTCAACGCCGATCTGCCCGACGCGGCCGGGATTGTGCAGCTCCGCCATGGTGAGCCCGCCCCCGCCGGCGCGCAGGCCGAGCATCGCGCCCGATTGATTGATCGCGGTGGCGAGGAAATTCCAATTGTTAATGAGGAAGGCGAAGAAGGAAACGAACAACACTTTGCGGAAGAAGGGCGCGAGCGGCGCCTCCTGCGCCAGCGCCCATTGGGCGCCCGCCAGCACGATAGAAATGACGATCAGCGCATTGAGGACATAAGTCACATCGCCCTGGATCAGGCCGAAGCCGGAATTGGCGACAGCCAGAAACTGATCGAGGAAAGAATTGACCGATGCCGGATCCATCGCGCGGCGCCCTCGCTCAGAACGCCGTGCGCGCTGGTGGCAGCGTGCTTGAGGTTTCGGTCGGGAACGCGCGCCGCTGAATTTCGCGGGCGCGCTCTTCGCGCGCGATCCGCTCCAGGCGTTCAGTTTCAAGCGCGCGGCCCTGCGCAATCAGCAGCGTGTGAATCTCCGCAAGCTGCGAGGCCTGAATGCCTAAGAGCTGATTGCCGGCCTGGATGGCGCCGGTCTGACCTTCCGAGCTACCGGAAGATTGCAGCGCGCGGTCGATGGCGCCTTGCGTGCGTCCGATCGAAGCCGCGGCGCGCGCTTCGGCCGCCATCGCGCGTTCAAGGCTGCTGCGACTTTCCGCCATCCACTGGTCCGACTGACCTAGAACCGCTTCGAGATCGAAATTCTCCCAGGTCTCCGGATAGAGGGTGCGCAAATCCTCGCCGAGCTGATGAGCCTCGAAGGCGACGCCTTGCACACTGTTGAATAGCGCCCGCGCCTCTCCGATCGATTGCGAGAGCTCCGGCGAGAGTTGCAGCGGGTTCTGCCGCAGCATGGCGGTCGCTTGCTCAATCTGCTGCACTTGGTTGCGCAATTGCTGCACCATATGCGTCACCTGCGTGATCGACTGTGCAAGATTGGCGGGATCGATGACGGGGATTTGCGCCGATGCAGGCGGCGTCGGCTGCACGCCAAGCATCAGGCAGATCGCCAAGGCGGCCATTCCAGTTCTTGTTCTCCATTTCATACGCGCCTCCTATTCTGCAGCGATCGGGACCTTGGGCTCATCAGTGACGCGCGGGGATGCGCGCGCCTTGAAACGCCGCACCGCGTCGGCCGCTTCGCGCTGTCCGCGCAGGTCAAGCCATTCTTCGGCAAAGGCGCTTGCGCCGTGCTCGGCCAAAACGCGATCCATCAGCGCGTGATCTTCGGGGCGCGACGCGCCGACAAAAGCGAGCGACGCAGGCCCCAGGCCCAATTCGAACAGCCGGCAGCCGTCGCGGCTGACGAGGTAATAATCGCGCTTCGGTGTCGCCGATGCGATGAGATCGATCTGGCGGCCGTTCAGACCCAAGGCGGCGTAAAAGGCGCGCGAATGCGGCTCGCGTGCGCGATCGTTCGGAAGGTAAATACGCGTCGGGCAGGCCTCGATGATGGTAGAGGCGATGGACGAGTGCTCGACATCGGCCAGTTCCTGGCTTGCAAACACGACGGCGACGTTGCGCTTTCTGAGCGTCTTCAGCCAATCCTGAATTTGCGCTGCGAAGAACGCGTCCTTGAGGAAGAGCCAGGCCTCATCGAGCACAAGCATGGTCGGGCGCCCATCGAAGCGCTTCTCCAAGGCATGAAAAAGCGCGCCGAGCACCGCGCCCGCCGCTTCAGGGCGGCGCAGCACATCGTCCATCTCGAACGCCTGGACCGGCCCATAGCCCAAGGTTGATCGATCATGGTCGATCAGCCGGCCGTGTGCGCCTCCTTGCGTGAATGGATGAAGCGCGGCGCGGACATCCTGGTTCTGCATGAGCGCCGCAAACAAGGTCAGCGTCCGGTCCTCCACCGGCCGGTCAGCGAGCAATTCCAGCACGCGCCACATTTCGGTGCGCACCTCCGGCGTTACGGTCACGTTTGCCGATGCGATGAGACCGACGAGCCAATCCTGCGCCCAGGCGCGTTCGTCTGGCTCATGCACGCTTTCGAGCGGCTGCAATCCAAGCGCATCGGCCTCGCCCAGATCGAAGAAGTCGCCGCCGAGGCCGAGTGTGGTGGCGCGGCATGAGCGCCCCTTGTCGAACAGATAGATTTGCGCACCCGCGGGATGACACGAGGCGTAGCGCAGCCATTGCGCGGCCAGCGTCGCGAGCAGCACAGATTTGCCCGCGCCCGTCGGCCCGACAATCATGGTGTGGCCGACATCGCCGACATGGAGATCGAGCCGGAACGGCGTTGCGCCATCCGTCGCCGTGAGCATGAGCGGCGGACCGTTCAGATGCGTATTGCGGTGCGGCCCGGCCCAGACGGCGCTTAGCGGAAGCAAATGCGCGAGACTGGGCGACAAGAGGATCGGCCGGCGTGCATCGGCGTAGGCTTGTCCAGGCAATGAGCCGAGCCAAGCTTCGACTGCGTTGACGGATTCCACTTGGCTAACGAAGCCCAAGCCATCGGCGATCTGTTGGATCTGGCGCACTGCATCGTCGGCCATATCCTCGCTTGCATCGGCGACAATGATGGTGAGCGTGGCATAGCCCGCGCTCACAGCATCGGCGCCGAGTTCCTGCAGCGCGGTGTCGGCGTCGGCGGCCTGGTTGGCGGCGTCATTGTCGAC
>CADEEL010000009.1:4919-96976 GCA_902826335.1 uncultured Alphaproteobacteria bacterium | reverse complement strand
CCGGCGAAGGTGGGGGACAAGTTTTGTCAAATCCGCGCAAGTTCGTTGATTTTGCCTGGTAATTTGTTGAGGAGGTGGTGGATTGGCCGATTAGGCCAAGGGCGCGCGCCGGGCCTTGACGTCACCCAAAGAAGACGCGCCACAGGAGCCTGCCTGGCAGAAACGTCAGGGCGCCGGCCAAAACGAGGCCGCCGAAGAACATGCCGGTCATGGCGGCGCGGTGCGCGCGCAGGTTTTCGCGGCGGATGGCGTAGACGCCCATCGGCAAGGCGACCAGCGTCCAACCCGAGAGCACGTGGATCAGGGAATACGCATCCCCGTTCAGTCCCGTGATGAAGAGGCTGGAAAGCGCCGTCGCGGCCATGGCGATCACCCATGTCCAGCCGGTCGTCTTGTGCAGCGCGCCGCCCTTCGGGCGCGCGAGCACAAATCCGCCAATGGCGAGCGCCGCGACCGCCGCCGCAATGTGGATTTGAACGGCGGCGGGCTGTGCGGCCAGGAGCGCGATATCCAGGCCGTCAGCCCGCCAACGCGTGGCCGCGAAGGCGCGGCCGATATCGTCTGAATCCGGCGCCAACGCGACCGCGATGAGCGCGAGGGACGCGCCGACAAGCGTAAGGGTCAGCATCGTTCGGCGGAGTTGAATCGGCGGCGTCATCTGTCACAAGCTCCCTGGGCGGTGATTGGCGCCACGATGGCGCCGCGCCGAAGGGCCAGCACTTCCTTATGCGCGAACCCGCAGATCCACTTCGTGAGCCGCCACCCCCGCCCATTCGCGAAGCGCGAATTGCGATCCGCTATTGGCGGGACTGGGCGCGCAATCTGGCGATCGGCGCGGCGGCGGGGCTGTTTCTGGCGCTGGTGGGCGCACTGCAAACCGGAGAGGCGCCGTTGGCGACGCGCCTCCTCTACTGGGCGCCGCTGATGATGGCGGGCGTGCTGGTCGGCGGCGGGGTGGCCACTGTCGCCACCCGCGCGGCGCCGCCCGGCTTCAATATCTGGGCGCTTGGCGCGCTCATTGCGCTCGGCGTCGCCCTCGTCAGCGCGGGGGTGATCGCATGGTATTCAAACCTCTTGTTCGGCGTGCGGTTCAGCGCACGCGAAGCGCCCGGATTTTTTGGCCTCGTGCTGCTGGTTTCAGCGGCGATGACCGCGATCATGATCCTCGCCAACCGCCCCGGCGCGCAGACGCACGCGCCGGCGCCTGGCGCGCCCGCGCCTTCCGTTCGGTTTCTCGACCGCCTCCCGCCCAAGCTGCGCGGCGCGACGCTCCACGCCGTTGAGGCGGAGGATCATTATTTGCGGGTGCACACCTCCAAGGGCGGCGATCTCATCTTGATGCGCCTCGGCGACGCCATAGCCGAGCTTGAGGGGATCGAGGGCGCGCAGGTGCATCGCTCCTGGTGGGTGGCCAAGGACGCCGTGGACGGCGTCTCGCGCGCCAATGGCCGGGTCGTGCTACAGCTCAAAGGCGGCGTCACGGCGCCAGTGAGCCGGGCCAATGTCGCGCCGCTCAGGACGGCCGGTTGGTTTTGAGCGCCGCCCAGCGCGCCCGCGAAATACGCCAGATCACATGCGGCATGCCGGCGTGCAGCGTGCGTTCGCCGGGCGTCTCGCCCAATTTTTCCGCAACGCGTTGAGAGGCGCGATTGTCGACATGAATGAGGCTGATCACCTCGGTCAGCTCCGGCAGATGCGCGAACGCCCAATCGCCAGCAGCGCGGGCGGCTTCCGTGGCGTACCCTTTGCCCCAAAACTGCGGATGAAGGCCCCAACCGATCTCAAAACCGGGCCAGCCTTCGGGCCGCCACGGGCCGACACGCCCGACAAAGGCGCGGCTCGCCTTCTCCTCGACCACGAACATGCCACACCCGAGCAACGCCCAGTGACCCGCGAACACAGCCATGGCGCGCCATGAGGCGGCGCGGTCGGCCGGGCGCTGATCGGCCGTGAGGAAGCGGGCGACGGCGGGCTCGGCCATCATGGCGGCGAAGGGCTCGAAATCGTCTTCGCGCCATCCGCGCAGGATGAGGCGTTGAGTCTCCAGATTGGGTGCGGCGATCATCACCTTATGATCGCGCGGCGCACGCCAATCTCAAGGCGCCGGCGAAGATACGCGCGCACGCCAATCATCCCGGGCCTGGCCGTAGACGTCGATAGCGACGCCGATTGGCGCGGGCAACATCACGTCCTCATGCATCACATACGAGCCCAGCCGCCGCGCAACGGCGATCGAGGGCGTGTTGGCCTTGGCGATGCAGTGGATGACTTCGCTCCAGCCAAGATGATCGAAGGCCCAATCGATCGCGGCGCGCGCGCCCTCGACCGCATAGCCCTTGCCTTGCGCGGCCCGCACGAGCCCCCAGCCCACTTCCGTTCCCGGCCAGCCGCCTTCGGGCCCGCCAGGAAACCAAGGGCCCAGGCGGCCGATCCAATCGCCGCTGGCCTTTTCAATGACGGAGAACATGCCGAAACCCATCAGCGCCCATGAACCAGCGACCGTCGCCATGGCGCGCCACGATGCGTGCGGCGACGCGGCGCCGCCGAGGTGACGTGTCACTTCTTCGTCCGCGCCGAAGGCGGCGAAGGCTGCGAAATCATCCTGAATCGGTGGGCGCAGAATGAGACGCGAGGTTTCAAGGGTGGGACCGAAACTCAAAATGGCGCTCGGCGGTAGTGAAGCGTTTCCGTTCGCTCGGCGCCGCCAGCGCCGCGCACGCGAATGATGTGATCGGACATGTCTTCCCCGATTCGCCGCACGATCAGCCCATCGAAGTGAAGCTCGTTCGGGGCGTGCGAAACGTAGCCGAATTCGTGCCAGCGATCACGCTCCTCCCAGCCCACATAGTCGGGATTGAAGTGCTTTACGCGGTATCTCAACCCACCTTCATGTTCCTCGATCAGCAGCAGTTCATAGAAAGCGGGCTGGCCATCCTGAACCATCCGAAAGTGACCGATCATTTGCCGACCGATGGGCGGGGACCAGACTTCCTCCAACTGTCCGCCAAACCCTTCCCCGACCCAGCGTCCCGTCAGCCAGGCGGCGTCGGCGATGGTCGCCGGCGTCTGGACGGCGGGCTGGGCGATCGCGGCGGGACCGGCGAATGCGAGAAATCCCAAACAAGCCAGGATTGGGACGAGCAGACGCATGATGAAGGCTCCGTCAAATTCATTGCGCTGTTCAACATCAAGTTTTGGGCGCATGCCGCAAGCCGCATGCGACGGGCCGCCGGCAGACATCGATCGTCACCCCACGCTTGGCTCAATCGCCTTGCACGCCTCGATGAGGCCTTTCACGGCGTTGACTGAGTGATCGAACATGGCGCGCTCGCTCGCCTCCAACTCGATTTCAATGACTTTTTCGACGCCGCCGGCGCCGATCACGCACGGCACGCCGACATAGAGGTCGCGCAATCCGTATTCGCCGCTCAGATGCGCGGCGCACGGCAATACGCGCTTCTTATCCTTCAAATACGCCTTCGCCATCTCGATGGCGCTCTCTGCCGGCGCATAGAAGGCGGATCCAGTCTTCAGCAGACCGACGATTTCGGCGCCGCCGTCACGCGTGCGTTGTACGATCGCGTCCAACTTGTCCTGCGATGTCCACCGCATTTTAACGAGGTCAGGCAACGGAATGCCGGCGACGGTCGAATAGCGTGTGAGCGGCGCCATCGTATCGCCGTGGCCGCCAAGCACGAAGGCGCTGACATCCTCGACGCTCACCTTGAACTCCTCGGCGAGGAAGTAACGGAACCGCGCGCTATCCAGGACGCCGGCCATGCCGACAACTTTGTTGGCTGGCATTTTAGAGAATTGGCGGAACGCCCAGACCATGGCGTCCAGCGGATTGGTGACGACGATGACGAACGCGTTCGGCGCGTGGGCGGCGATGCCCTCGCCCGCGGCCTTCATGACCTTCAGATTTATGCCGAGCAGATCATCCCGACTCATGCCCGGCTTGCGCGGCACGCCAGCCGTGACGATGCAGACATCGGCGCCTGCAACGCCCGCATAATCGTTGACACCCTTCAGCGCCGCATCCCGCCCGAACACGGGGCTCGCCTCCGCCAGGTCCAGCGCCTTGCCCTGCGGCACGCCCTCGACGATGTCGAACAATATGACGTCACCCAATTCCTCGCGCGCGGCGATGTGCGCAAGCGTGCCGCCGATCATGCCTGCGCCGATGAGAGCGATCTTGCTACGGGCCATGCCTCGTCTCCAAATCCGTTATTGCGGTTTCAGGCTGAGTGAATACCCATCGGCCGCCCGGAAACCGCAATAACCAATAAGTTGGACCGCGTTCTCTCGGAAAACCGCTGCACACTTTTCCCGAACGCAGTCTAGAAGGCGCGGCTTCTAGCCCCGGTTCGGCCCGGGCGCAACGCGCTCAGCGCTTCTCACAGACGAGCACGCCATCGCCCACGGCGACCAGCGTGGCGCGAACGCGTGCATCGTCGCGCGCCTTCGCCGCGAGCGCACGCAAAGCTAGCGTATCTGGATCGTTCTTTGAGGGATCGGCCACCGCCCCGGACCATAACATATTATCGACGAGAAGGACGCCGCCGACGCGCAGCAGGGCGAGTGTGCGCTCGTAATAGGCGTCATAGCCGGTCTTGTCCGCATCAATGAAGGCGAGATCGAAGCTGCCCGCCGCGCCTTCGGCCAGACGCCGGTCCAACGTCTCGATCGCCGGCGCCACTTTCAAATCGATCACGTCTTCGACATCAGCGGCGCGCCAATAGGCGCGGGCCCGCGCGGTCCATTCCTCACTGATATCGCAGGCCAGAAGATAAGCGTCCGCGCCAAATTCAGCTTTCATCGCGAGGGCGACGGTCAGCGCCGAATAGCCGGTGAACACGCCCACTTCGAGGGCGCGCTTCGCGTGCGTCAGACGCGCGAACATCGCCATCATCGCGCCCTGCTCGGGGCTGATCTGCATGCGCGATACAGCGCCAAGCGCCGCGGTCTCTTCGCGGCAGCGCATCTGCTCGGGATGCTCCTGGCGATTGTGCGCGGCGAGATAGGCGACGACCGCCTCGTCGAGGCCCAGGGAGCGGGACATCAGCCCTCCTTCTCGGCGGCGTTCTTCTCCTCATCCGTCAGCGCACGGACAAGATCGAGCACGCGCCGGCGGATTCGCGGGTTCTTGATGGAAGCGAACATGGCCACAAGCTGAAGGCCTTCCGGCGTGGAGAGCGTATCGTAGAGGAAGGATTCACCCGCATCCTCGGTGACGCCGCGCGCGCCGGAGATACCTTCGAAAAATTGGGCGACCGGCACGTCAAGCGCGCGGGCAATGTCGAACAGGCGGCTCGCCGCGATGCGATTGACGCCCTTTTCGTACTTCTGCACCTGTTGAAACGTCACGCCCAGCAATTCGGCGAGCCGTTCCTGGCTCATAGTGATTTCCAAACGCCGTGCACGGACCTTTTGGCCGATGCGCCGATCGACGGCGTTGGCGCTGCGCTCATCCGACATCTTCACTCGCCCCGTGGCCGCGCCCGCCTAGGCGCCAGCGACAATATCAATAACAGTCCGAACAGGAGGGGCACAATGAACTGGCCCCAGCGTGCATAAATCGTCGGGGACAGCGCGGTTGGCAAGCGGGTCTCGGCCGCGCCGCCCTCAAGCCCAGTCGATACGATCGCGCGACCAAACGGGTCGACGATCGCCGACACGCCGCCAGAGGCCGCGCGCGCCAAGGGCAAGCCCTCCTCTATGGCGCGGTAGCGCGCCTGATTGAAGTGCTGCCAGGGGCCCGTGCCCCGTCCGTACCAGGCGTCGTTGGTCACATTGATGATCCAACCTGGACGATCCGCGCCGCGCGGAGTCATGCCCGGAAAAATCGCCTCGTAACAAATGAGGATAATGGCGGGCGGCGCCTCTGGGATGATGACCCGGGACGGCGGCGCGCCGGGCGTGAAGCCGGCGCCGATCTGCTGCAACGGCGCGATGTTCAGACCACTGAACATGGACCAGAACGGGATGTATTCGCCGAACGGAACCAAATGATGCTTGTCGTAGATTTGGGCGACTCTGGCGCGCCCGGCGACGCCATCAATGATCCCCGCGGAATTGAAGTAATGCACCGCGCCGCCCGGCGCGGCTTCGCGACGCGAAAAGCCGAGCACCAAAGCGCGATCGCCAAGGAAGCGGCCAATGGCGTTCTGGAGCGCGGGATCTTCCAACAAGAATGTGTTGACGGCGGGCAGCGCGCCTTCCGGCCAGATCAGCACGGCGGCTTGGCTTTCCGCCGCATCTCCGCTGACGGCGATGTAGCGCGCGAGCATACGCCATTCCTGATCGGGGCGGCGCTCCCACTTATCGCGCTGAGAGACGCCCGCATCCGCGACGCGGATGATCGGCGCGGCTGGATCGGGCGCGGGCGCGCGCGCCAAATTGTGAACGCCGGCGCCCCAGACGAGGCCGAAAGCGAGCGCCGTGACCAGGACCGGCGCCAGGCGCGCGAACGCGCTGGACGCGCGATCCGAGAGGGTCGCTGGCGCGGCCGCCAGCGCGAGCGTCAGCAGACTTAAACCATAAGCGCCGCCAATCGCCGCGAATTGGGAGATCGGCTCACCGGCTGGCCAAATGTAGGCGGGGAGATTCCAAGGAAAGCCCGTGAACCAGGTTCCACGCGCATATTCGGCGGCGCCGAAAACCAACGCGAACCAGGCGACGCGGCGCCAGCCTGAGCGCCAAAAGCCGATGGCCAGAGCGGCGGCCAGCGCCCAAAACAGCGCCAGTCCCAGCGCCAAGGCCAGCGTCGCCGGCACGCCCCAGAGCGGGCCATAGGTGGAAGAATCCACATTGAAGGCCGCGCCCACCCAGTAAAGGCCGGGTAGAAACTGGCCGCTTGCGAAGCACCAAGCCCGCATGGCGGCCGCCCGGCGCGGGCGGGGCGCGGCGGCCGCGCCGTCAAGCTGCCACACGAAGACGACAATGGCGACGATGAAGGCCGGTACGATGTGAAACGGAGCATGCGCCAGCGCCGCGAACGCGCCCGCGGCGAAACAAAGCAGCGCGGCGCGCCAGCCGCTCTGCGCCGCAATCCAGGCGCTCACCACTTTCATGGCGTCTTCGAGCCAGAGCGCCGGCGCCAGGTCAAGCTTCCGGCGGCGCCGCCGTGCGCTTGATACGCAGACGCTTCACACGGCGGGGATCGGCGTCCATGACCTCCAATTCAAACCCGGCCGGATGCTGCAATATCTCGCCGCGCTGCGCGACGCGGCCCGCCAGGGCCATGGCGAGGCCCGCGCACGTATCGAATTCATCGTCATGATCGGGCAGCGCCAGACTGGCGCCGACGGCGCGCTCCAATTCCTCCATCTCGGCGCGGCCGTCGGCCTCCACCACACCCGCCTTCACCTGCACCAACGCGCCGTCGGTGTCGTGTTCGTCCTCGATCTCACCGACGATTTGCTCGACCAAATCCTCCATGGACACGAGGCCGTCCGTACCGCCGTATTCATCAACGACGAGCGCGAGATGAATCCGGCTGGACTGCATCTTGAGAAACAACGTCGATAGCTTCATCGATTGCGGAACGAAGAGAATGTCGCGCTTGATGCGCGGGAGGAGCTTATCGGCAAACGTCGCCCGGCTTTCGCCGTGCCCATCCGGCGCGAGCGCGGCCATGACATCGCGCACGTGAACGAAGCCCATCGGGTCATCCAAGGACTCCCGATAGATCGGCAAACGAGAGTGTTGGCTTTCCGAGAAAATCGCCGCCGCCTCGGCGAGCGTCGCGGACGCCTCGACCGCGACAATATCGGCGCGCGGACGCATAACGTCCGCAACGCGCAAGCGATCAAACCACGCCGCCTTGAGGATCAAATCCTTTTGCGCGGTTTCCATTTCGCCGCCGCGCTCCTGGCGCTCCACAAGGATGGCCTCCACATCCTCGGCGGCGCTGCCATTGCGTTTCAAATAGCGCGCGAGCCGGCGCCAAAATCCAGAGCGCGGTCGATTTGAGGCGACACTCGCGTAATGCGAATCGGTCATGGCGCGGGGGATGTCACACGCCTGCCGTCACGCAAAGGGCCATCGCACGTTGGGCCATCATGCATAGGGATCGGGCCAGCCAAGGTTTTCAAGTATGACGCGCTCGCGCGCCTCCATGCGCGCGGCGGCGCGCGCTTCGACGTGATCATACCCCAAAAGGTGAAGAAATCCATGCACCAGAAGATGGGCGGCGTGGGCCGGGAAGGGTTTGCCTTGCGCGACGGCCTCGCCAGCCACCGTCTCGTAGGCCAGCGCTATATCTCCCAAGACGGCGCTGGCGGGCGCGGGAAAGGCCAGAACATTGGTCGCGCTGTCCTTGCCGCGAAAGGACTTGTTGAGCGCCCGCAGGCGCGCGTCATCGGCCATCAGCACAGACACAGCCGCATCGCGCGCCTCGGCCTCGCACGCGGCTTTCAGCGCGCGCCGCGCGAATCGCAGCGGCGGCATAGCCAACGCCGCGCACCAGCGTTCGTCCTCAACCAGCAGGTCAAGGCGCATCGCGCGCCTGGCGCGTGCGCGCCTCCTCGGCATCGTACGCATCGATGATGCGGGCGACCAAGCGATGGCGAACGACATCCTGGACAGCGAATTGGATCGTCTCCACCCCGGGCAGGCCGTCGAGAATGCGCAGGGCGTGGGCGAGACCGGATTGATCCGAACGCGGCAAATCCGATTGCGAAGGATCGCCCGTCACCACCATACGCGAGCCCTCACCGAGACGTGTAAGCACCATTTTCATCTGCAAGATCGTGGCGTTCTGCGCCTCGTCGAAAATGACGAATGCGCTGGACAGCGTGCGCCCGCGCATGAACGCAACGGGCGCCACCTCGATCTGGCGGCGCTCACGCCGATTGCGCAAATCCGTTTCGCCAAGCTGGCTGCGAAACGCATCCCAGATCGGCTGCAAATAGGGATCGACCTTTTCGGCGAGATCTCCGGGGAGATAACCGAGCTTTTCGCCAGCCTCGACAGCCGGGCGGGTCACGATAATGCGATCAACGCGCTCCTGGCGCAGCGCCTCGACGGCGGCGGCGACGGCCAAAAACGTCTTGCCCGTGCCCGCCGGCCCGACGCCGAAAATGAGATCAAGCCGCTCATCGCGCAGCGCCTCGACATAGTGAAGCTGGCGCGGGGTGCGGATGGTGAGGCCGCCCAAGTGCGGCAGCGGCGCGGCGGGCCCGTCCCCCGTCGCCGCGCTGGAAAAAGCGATCGCGGCGAGCACTTCGCCTTCGCGCACGCGCCGCTTGAGGCGCACTTGCTGAATGAGCGTTTCGATAATCCGCCCAGCGCGCTTCAAATCCTCCTCGCCGCCCTCGGCGGCGCGCAGCACAACGCCATCGCCGCTCGCGTCGATCTCAACGCCATAGAGCGGCTGGCCACGCGCCGCCGCGCGATCGCGAAACGCCTCTTGAATGAGCGCCAGATGCCGATGCAGCGGCCCGCAAACCGCCTGCGCCACATCCGTGCTTTCAAACTGGATGGTGTGGGACAATCCGCCCGGACGCGCGCGCTCGCCGCTCATGCGGGCGCCATGGAATCGGCCAGCACGCCCGACAAGCTATTTTGACTCGCGCGCTCGATCCGTACACGCACGCATTCGCCGATGAGCGCGCGATCACCCGCGAAGTGCACGGCCTGAAGATAAGGGCTGCGGCCCTGAACTTGCCCAGGCTTGCGCCCAGGCTGGGCGACAAGAATTTCAAGCGTTTCGTTCACTTGCGCAGCGTTGAACGCCGCTTGCTGAACGTTCAGAAGGGCTTGCAGACGCGCGAGGCGCTCAGCCTTCACGTCCTCGGCCACCTGCCCTTGCATAGCGCCAGCCGGCGTGCCTGGGCGGCGCGAAAATTTGAATGAGTAGGCCGAAGCAAACGTGACCTCCCGTGCGAGCGCCAAGGTCTCCTCAAAATCGCTTTCACGCTCACCTGGAAAGCCCACGATGAAATCCGACGACAAGGCGAGATCAGGCCGCGCCGCGCGCAATCGCGCGACGATGCGCAGATAATCTTCCGCCGTGTGGCGGCGATTCATCGCCTTCAGGATGCGCGAGGACCCGGACTGCACGGGCAGATGCAGGAACGGCATCAGTTTCGGCTCGCGCCCATGAAGCTCGATCAGCGCGTCATCCATTTCAAGGGGATGGCTTGTCGTATAACGGATGCGCTTGACGCCATCGATATCCGCAGCGCGCGCGATGAGTTCGGCGAGCGACGCGGCGCCGTGATAGGCGTTGACGTTCTGGCCGATAAAAACGATCTCGCGCACGCCTTGAGAGGCGAGCGCGCGGACTTCAGCGAGCACCTCCGCGCAGGGCCGCGAATATTCGGCGCCGCGCGTATAAGGTACGACGCAAAACGTGCAGAACTTGTCGCACCCCTCCTGAACAGAGACGAACGCGGACACACCGTGCGGCGCACGCGCCGGCAAAGAGTCAAATTTCTCTTCGGGCGTAAAGTTCGTCTCCAGGGCGGCGCCGCGCGCGCGCGCCGCGCGGGCGATCAGCTCCGGCAGCTTGTGATAGGATTGCGGCCCAACGACGAGATCGACGCTGGGCGCGCGCCTGGCGATCTCCTCCCCTTCAGCCTGGGCGACACAGCCCGCGACGGCGATTGTCAAATCATCGCCGCGCCGTCTGCGCTCCTCCTTCAGGACACGCAATCGGCCGATTTCCGAGTAGACTTTCTCAGTCGCCTTCTCGCGAATGTGGCAGGTGTTGAGGATGACGAGGTCCGCCTCTTGGGCGGAGGCGGCGGGCGCGTAGCCCAGCGGCGCCAATACGTCCCGCATGCGCTCGGAATCGTACACGTTCATCTGGCAGCCATAGGTCTCGATGTGAACACGCTTCACACCCGCGTCACGACCGCTTGCCTCACTTTTTTCCGCCATCGCCCTGGAATTCAAGCGCGCCCTCAAACCCAGCGCCGGCCCCTCCTATCGCGGACAGGGCGCGCGGCCAAGGCTCGTCAGGACTTTCCGCGTTTGGCGAGGGGCTCATCCAAGGGCATCCCGTACAGCTCCAGACGATGATCCACGAGGCGATAGCCGAGGCGCTCGGCGATGATTTTCTGCAGGCGCTCGATATCCGGGTCCATGAATTCCACGACCTTGCCGGACTTCATATCGATCAGGTGGTCGTGATGCGTTTCGGGCGTTTCCTCGTAGCGGGAGCGCCCATCCCGGAAATCGTGCCGCTCGAGGATACCGGATTCCTCGAACAGGCGCACGGTGCGATAGACGGTCGCGATTGATATGTTGGGATCCACCGCGACGGCGCGCCGGTGCAATTCCTCAACGTCGGGATGGTCTTTGGACGTCGATAAGACGCGCGCAATGACCTTGCGCTGTTCGGTCATGCGCATGCCCTTCGCAACGCAGAGTTTTTCTATTCGGTCCATTCGCGCCTCGGGGCGGACATACGCGCGCGGCCCGCGCCTGTCTAGAATGATGGGTCGGCGAGCGGACGACTCATAACGAGCGCATCGCCCGCGCCGCGAGCCTCCTCATAGTAGGCTGGACGACGCGCGACCTCGGCAAATCCACAGGAGTCGTAAAGACCACGCGCCGCGCTATTCGATTCGGCGACTTCGAGAAGAAGCGTGCGCGCGCCAAAGGCGTGCGCCGCCGCCATTGCGTGCGCCAACAGCGCGCGCGCCACACCGCGACGGCGCGCCTCAGGCGTGACAACAAGCGTAAGAATTTCCGCCTCGTCGGCGGCGACACGCGCAAGGACAAAGCCGCACTGGTCCGGCGCGTGCGCGACGAACCCAAAGACGCCCGGCGCCTTCAGCAGCGTTTCAAATTCGTCTACGGCCCAGGGTGTTTCAAACCCCAATGCATGGAGTCGGGCCAAAAGCGGCGCGTCCATTGCGTGCGCTGCCTCGATTTGGCCAATCATGGCTCCAGGGCCGCCCGCAGATAGAGCGGCGTGGGCGGGTTCGTTGTTGGGTCGCGCCCAGCGCACCAGTGCGCCATGAGCACGGGATCGGGACGCGCCGCGCCAGTCACGCGCGCGGCTGGCATAAGCCGCGCCAATTCTTCGCGCCCCGGGCCGGCGACCGCAACAATCTCGCCCGCCGCCGCGCCAGAGATGGCAGCGGCCGCCGCAGGCATCGAGTCAAATCGGCGCGGCGGGATCAGAGCAAGATTGTTTGAGATTGAATCAATCTTGCTCTCGATTCCTTTGAATTTCGCATGATCTTTCGCGAAAACCGGTTCCCACTTTTCGCGATCATGCTCTAGCGTCTCGCCCGCTCCGTAGAGCGCCGCATAGAGCGCGGCAGGCGTTGCTATGACTGAGGCGCGTAGGTTCTCGGCCTCACCCAATGTGAGCGCCTCGAGCGTCGACACGCCGATGCAGTCAATGTTCAGCGCAACCGCGAGGCCGCGCGCGAACGCCAAGCCGACGCGCACGCCCGTGAAGGAGCCCGGCCCCACGGTCACCACGATGCGATCAAGCGCGCGCGGCGAAAAATTCGCGGCGGCGAACGCACGCTGGGCGAGCGGGGCGATCGCCTCGGCCTGACCGCGCTCCATGACGTCCACGCTTTGGAACACAAGTTCGCCGCCCTGCAGCAGCGCCAGCGCGCAGGCGTCAAGACATGTCTCGATCGCGAGGATGTTCACTGGCGCCGCGTTGAGCTCAGCATCGGCCGCGCTCAGAGCGCCTGCTCAACGCGATTCACTTCGGGCACGTAGTGGCGCAGCATGTTCTCAATGCCTTGCTTCAACGTCATGGCCGAGGACGGGCAACCCGCGCAGGCGCCGCGCATGGACAAGCGCACGACGCCCTCTTCGTGATCCCACGAGTGAAACACGATGTCGCCGCCGTCGCGCGCTACGGCTGGGCGTATGCGGGTTTCGATAAGGTCAAGCAGCTGTGCGACGATCTCGCCCGCTTCGCCCTGGTAAATGACCGCACTGGCGGATTCTTCCCGCGGCGCGTCATCCAGCAGGACCGGGCGCTCGGCCACGAAGTGATCCATGATGGCCGCGAGGATGGCGGGTTTAAGGTGAGCCCAATCGACACTCTCTGCTTTCGTGGCGGTCAGAAAATCGGGGCCCAGATAGACGCGGCGCAGACCCTCCACTTCCAGGATTGCGGCGGCCAACGGGGAAGCGGAGCGGGCCACGTCCACCGCGTCGAATTCACGGCCGCCGACGCCCAACACCGGGCGACCCGGCAGAAATTTCAGCGTTTGCGGATTGGGGGTGGATTCAGTCTGGATAAACATCGCGGCCTCACCGCCCAAGTGGGCGCGCCGCGCGGCCCGGTCAACCGTCGCCAGGCTCGGCGAGCGCCCGGATCGCCTCCTTGGTCAGCCCGCCGGGCACGACCAGGACCGGCAGGGCGCGCGCGCCGAAGCCCTGGCCACGCGCCAGTGAGGAAACAAGGGGACCTGGGCCGCCCTGACCGGCGCCCGCGGCCAAAGTGACGATGCGGATGGCCTGATCCTCTTCAATCAGGCGTCTGATTTCGCCGCGTATCTCGCCCTCGCGAATGACGATTTCAGCCTTCAGGCCGGTTTCGGCCCAAATCTCTGCCGCGTAGCGCTGGGTGAGGGCTTCGGCGGCCTCGATCGCCTGACGGCGAATCTCCTCGCTGACGGACACCCACTCGGCCGGCTCCTCCGGCTCAATGACGCGCAGCATAACGACCGAGCTGCCCGACAATTTGGCGCGCAGCGCCGCGTAAGCGAGCGCGGCGGGAAATTCCGGGCTGTCATCGGCGATGACGAGAAATTTGAACGCGCCGCTCATGGGCGATCATGCTCGCCGATTGGACGCGGTTCGGCAAGGCGGGCTTACTCGACCAAACGATCCGCAACCGGCATAAGCGGGCGCGCGCCATGGCCATCGTCTCCCACCGCTACAAATTCATCTTCGTGAAGACACGCAAGACGGCCGGGACGAGCATCGAGCTCTATCTGTCCAGCCTGTGCGGCGCGCGCGACCGGCTGACGCCGCTCGTTCCAGCGGAGCCGGGCCACCACGCGCGCAATCATGACGGCATGTTCAACCATATGAGCGCGCGCGCGCTCGCCGCGCTCGAGCCCGATTGCTGGCGGCGCTATTTCACGTTCTGTGTTGAACGCAATCCGTGGGACAAGATGCTCTCCTGGCACGCGATGAAGCGGCGCTCGCCCGATCATGGCGCGCGGGCGAACCTGACGCTTGACGACTGCCTCGCGGCGCATGACCGGCCGCTCAATCATCCGCTCTATTGCGACGGCGCCGGCGCGATCATGGTGGACGCGGTGTTGCGCTATGAAGCCCTCGATGCTGAGCTGACGCGCGTGTTCGCGCAGATCGGCGTGCCGTTTCCAGGCGCGCTGCCGGCGCGCGCGAAATCGCACTGGCGTACGGATCGGCGGCCTTATCGCGAGGTCTACACCTCGGCGCAGGCCGCGCGCGTGGGCGCGCTGTTCGCGCGGGAGATCGAATTGCATGGGTATGAGTTTTGAGGGGGGGGAGGTGGACTGCATGGCCGTGCACTGGCAAATTCCAGGCGAAAAGGTGAGCGAATGTCCGACTTAGACTTGGCATGGGGCATCAGTCGCACAGCGCTTTCGCCGGCGACCTACCCAGACCAATACTGGGCGGACGCCTATGAAATGGCCAGGGCGGCGGCCGATGGCGGACTCATATTGGTGCCGGAGGAGATCGAACGCGACGCCAATTTTGTTTGCTACGACAGCGTGGCAGATCGCACACGTTTTGCCGCCGTCGTCATGCACAAGGGCATGCTCGCGCGCCTTCCACTATCGCTTGAGGACATGATGGGGGTCTTTGCGCCAATCTTTGAAAATGACGTATTCATCGTCCTGCAATCGAGCGAGCGCCGTGTTCATCTGATGCAGAGATGGGCGCACTTCGCCTCCTTGCATGCGCAACGCACGACGCGGTTTGGTGCATTCCTGCATATTCCCAAATCAGCTGGCACAGCTATGGTACGCTTTCTTGATGCGCGCCTACGCAGCTTCAAATACTTTGGCCGGCGCGATGAGTTTCATGCGGATGGTTCGCGGGACCGCTATGATTTCTGGGCCGGACATTTTTACTTGCAGGACGTCATCGACGCAGGCCGCACCCGCGGCTGGATATCCGTGGCGCTTAGAGAGCCCAGGGCGCGGTTCGTTTCCGCTTGGCTGCATGCGCGCCGCGAGCGTGCGCCAGTGGACGCCATGTCGCCCGGCATGCGCGCCATGCGCGACATTGCGCTGGAAGATTTCCTGCAAGGGCCCTACGCCGCCGCACAGATCAACACTGCCTCGCGAACCCTTGGTTTGCCTACCAGTTCTGCCGAACTTGACACGGCCTACATTCAACGAAACGCCATCGACAGTATCCGCCGCTTCAGCATAGATGTGTTTGACGCTGAGGCGCCGAATTCTTGGCTACGGCGGGTCGATCCCGCATTCTCAGGTGATCTCGAGCGAGCAAACGAGGGATGCGGCACGCTGACGGAAGGAGAGCGCGCCTTTCTGGATCAGCATAACGAACGTCTATTCGCAGATGAACGCGCCTTCATCGCCGAAGCGCTAAATCTTTCCGCCGCCATCTGGCGCTGCTGAACCGCTACGCATAGGCCGGCTCAGTCATTAAAAATTGCACGCGCTCGATTGCGATGCCGAGCTTACGCTCGTCAACAATCCTGCCGCGTTCGTCGGCCAGTTGGCGCGTGAACGGCGTCTGAAACAAAACGGTGATCGGCTCCGGTTTGTCAGCAAGATAGCGCGGCATGCGGCCCTTGCACCAGAGCGCGCCGTCCCGATGCATGAACCAAATGGGCACTATCTCCTCGTTCACCAGCACGCTAATTTCGTGAGAGCGCTCTGGGCACGCGGAGTTGATGACCTTGATCTCAAACCAAGGGAATGATGCAAACTCCGCGCCTAGGAACACTGCGGCGATGTCATCTGGGCCAGTATAGCGGAACGCACCGCCCTTAAATTTCTCGGCGGCATGAAAGCCCATAAGTCCATGATGGGCTGCAATTGAAACGGTGTTCGTTCCCTCCCCACCCGCCTCGGGCGATGACGCTAGCGCGCGGCGCTCGCGTGACGGTTGATTTCCATTGTTCCGCAGACGGCTGTACTCATCAAATGCACGCGCAGTCTCCCGCGCCATCGCAAATTCAAAGAGCTCCAGGTCATGGCCGCAGATCTTTAGCAGACGGCTCTCCAACACCTTAGGCAGACGCGATTGTGGCGCACTCACGTTTCGACGCCCGCGAAACAACATGTTGGCGTCGTCGAACCTCTCACCAACTAGCCAAGTGAGGCGCTCAATGTTCGCCAATGTCGCGAATAGGAAGCGCGACATGAGATTTTCTTTGGCGCTCTCGGTATGGCTCGACAGATCACTCTCGGCGGGGAGAGACGACAACATCATGACGGAATTATTGAATCCGACGGGCGCCTCACCAAGCAGATCGATGAACGCCTCTGGCGGTCCCTGTACGGCGACCTCGTAGATTCGCCTTTGCTCCGCTGTCCATGATTCTGGCGTTTCTGCTCGCTCCGCAATCATCTTGTAGTGACCGATTGTCGAGTAGAATCGGTCGATGGGGTTCCTCAACACTGTCAGGAAATCATAGTCGTCAGCGACAGACTCGATCTCGGAGAACCAGTAATGGCCGCTGATCAGGTCAAAGTGATGGAGCGCGGACGACACCTCCGCCAAATGACTACGTGCGACAAACGTGTGGGTGGGCGAGAAGTGCTCGGCCAGAAGCTCATGAAGAAACGTGCCGCCCGTCTTAGGGACATGCACGAATGCCATGCGGTCGCGGACGGGTCGACGTCGGTATCGGCGCCTGATCGCTAGTTCATTCATGTTCCGCGCCTAGTGCCGCTCAAGCAATACTTCCGTCATCCCATGATCGGCCAATGCGTCTATGGTCGTCGCGCGCGCTTCACCGTCATAGTCAATTTTATTAATGGCGAACCCGTCTGCGGCGCGGGCGGACAACCATCCGCGCCAGTCCGAGAAGCGATGGCGGTCAAACTCGATCACCAGCGCAATGCGCCTTTGCGCCGCGAGGAGGTCCGACATTCCTGCCATGACCTTTTCCTCCGCACCCTCAACGTCCATCTTGATGAAATCGGGCCTGAAGTCACCCAGCGCGGCGCCTGAACGCATCAGCTTGACCTGCTCGCTGATTGTATGCGCGCCAGGAGCGGCAAGGATTGATCCGCCGCCATAATTGTCGGGATTGACGACGATGCGCCCCTCGCCATCCTCATCGGACAAGGCCTCTGGCCTGCACGTGACGCGATCCGCAAATCCGTTCACCGCCACGCTGCGGCGCAGAAGCGTGTAGTTTACACTTAACGGCTCGAACGCGACGACCTGGCCTTGCGGGCCGACAAGGTCCGCCAGCAGAAGCGTAAAATACCCTAGATTTGCGCCGACTTCCGCAACACGCCACCCAGGCTGCACATAGCGCGCGAAAAACACTGAGTTCCAATATTCCCAGAAGCCATCAAGCATGAGAAACGGCGCAATCGCGGGGTCACGGGTGTTGACGAACAGCTTGTACTTTCCCAGTACAATCGCGATACCCTCGTCCCGGCCAAGATAGCGATACCGTGAACGCTCACGAAATGCGCCCTCGCCATCCGCGCGCGTGCGCTGAGTTAGAATGTCTTTCGGCGATAATTGCATACCATTACTTCCAAATCTCAACACAAGGGCGCGCGGCCGAGGCGCCCATCAAGTCGCACGCGCGCAATAACATCATCCCAGGCTGGAATCACGCGGCTGAGCGCGTAGCGGGCCACAACCGCGCCGCCGCGCTGCACAAGTTCGCGCCGCTTGGCCTCCACGCCCGGACCGTACAGCAGACTTGCGACGCCGTTGGCCACGTCCTGAACATCAAAAGGGTTCACGTAAACCGCCGCATCCCCCAACGTATCGCGCAGAGCCGGGATATCCGACACGACAACGGGCGCGCCGGCGGTCAACGCCTCCACCGGCGGATAACCAAATCCTTCGGCATAGGACGGGAACACCAGTGCGCGCGCGTTGAGGTAGAGCGCCTGCAATTCCACAAACGGCAAATCCTCCATATGGATGATGTCGCCGGACAAAACATGCGGCCGCATCGCGGCGAACGCCGCCGTCGTATTCCAACTTGGTTTGCCGACGATGACCAGGCGAAGCTTTTCCTTGTGCTTGAAGCGGACACGCTCCCAGGCGCGCACGATCGTTGGCACGTTTTTCTTCGGCTCGATCGCGGCGACGGCGAGAAGATAGGGCTGGTTCTCCTCGAGCCGCGCGCGATTGACGATGGCGCGCTGCGCGGCGATCGGGTCCTTCACCGGCCCCAAGGCCGAAATCGCGAGGCGGCTGCGAAAAATGTCAGTCGGGTCAATGGAGTGGGCGGCCGGCGAAATGCGCGGCTCGTTCGCGCATGGGATGACGGTTGAATAGGGCTCAAGCGACGGAAAAAGAGTCAGCAGGGACGCGCGCGTGGCCGCGGAGTTGCAAACGAAGTAAGAGTCCCGCCGGCAGGCCTGAAGAAAACGATAGTGAACCGTCGTATAGAGGCCGTCACCAAGCAAATCCGGATCGGATACCGGGATCGCATCGTGGTAGCGGATAATCTTGGCCGTGCCGGGCGTCACCTTTATGGGGCGCGCGTCGGCGAAAATGGCGACATTGAAGCCTTTCGTATCGAGGCGCGGCGCGAACGCGAAGGGCGCCATCGCGGATACGAGCATGTCTGAAAAGGTGAGATTGGTGTAGTAAAGTTCGCCAAGGCCCATAAGGTCCATATCTTCAGCGGGCAGCGTGCGTTGAAAAAGCTGGCGCCAAGCCGTGCCTGCGAAGAACTCGCGCGGCACCGCCTTGTTCCGATACGGAAAAAGATTTCCGAAATAGGCGCGCTGTATGTGCTCGGCTCGTTCCGCCATGCGCGAGAGAAATCCAATGCGTCGGCGAGGTTCGTGCCCGGATAGGCCGAGAAAATAATGAGACGCGTCGAGATATTCGGTGCGCTGGCCGCGCGGGCCGCGTCGTGTCGGCACACGGCGGGTCAGCGCATTCTGGTTCTCCATGACGACCCCGGCGATCGCGTGGCGACCTGAGCGCAGCAGACCTTTGTGCAGGAGGCGCGTATCCTGTGGGATGCCGGAGCTGCCAAGCGTCGCCATTTCAAGGCTGAGCAACACGCGCGCCGAACCGGCCACCACCGGCGCCGCGCGCGGCAAAGCCATCGCCGCTGACCCTTCCATCACCACCACCCCGCCCCGCGCCGACGCGGGCGGCGGGCTAATTCAGCCCGGCGAAGCCCGCGCGCGCGTTGTTATGGCGTGACAGTGATAGCGATTCGCGGCCGGCGCGCCAGAATTCATCGCGTCGGAATGCCATCGCAACGTGCGTGCCCGCCCATTGCGCAGAATTAATCTGCCGGCGAATCGGCCGCTCTGCCAGATAATCCGGCGATGCATTCTCGCGCTCATTCATGCTAACGGGCGGCCTTAACGGCGCGGCCGATGATTTGAGGCGCGGCCTAACACATTGGCGCGTCTGGTGGATTCTCGGCCTGCAAGATATCGAGTTGCGCTATCGGCGCTCCCTCCTCGGCCCGTTCTGGATCAGCGCCAGCCTCGTCTTCCTCATGCTGACGCTGGGCTATGTGTACGGCCCGATCCAGGGCGCCTCGTTCGTCACCTATGTGCACTTCCTGGGCGCGGGGCTGCTCGCCTGGAACCTGATTTCCGGCCTCATCAATGAGGGCGCCGGGGGCGTGCTGGAGCACGAAGCCTATCTTCACAATGTGCCCCTGCCGCTCAGCACCATCGCGTTCCGCATCGTGCTGCGCAACGCGCTCATCTTTCTGCATAATCTGATCGCCGTCATCGTTACGCTCTTGTTCTTCGGCATCCGGTTTTCACCGATCGCGGCGCTTTCATTGATCGGTTTGGCGCTTATCCTGGTGTTCGGGTTTTGCGCATCGATCGCGCTCGGCCCGTTCAGCACGCGCTACCGGGATGTGAGGCAGGTCATCGCAAGCGTCTTGCAGGTGGCGTTCTTCCTGACGCCGATCATCTGGATTCCGGTTGAGGGCCTGCACCGCCCGGAGATCGCCGATCTCAATCCATTCTACCATATGGTGGAGACGGTGCGAGCGCCCTTGCGCGGCGCGGCGCCATCGGCCGTGAATTGGATGGTCGCCGGCGCGACGTGTGCAATCACTGGGCTCGCCGCGCTGGTTTCCTTGGCCGTGACGCGCCACCGCGTCGCGCTGTGGCTTTGAACGATGGCGCACATCAAGCTCAAAAAGGTCAGCTTCTGGTATCCGGTGTACGACATGACCGGCCGCTCGCTGAAAGTCGCCGCCATGCGGCGTCTGCGCGGTGGGCAAGGCGCGGGCGGCGCCGGCGCGGTGGGCGTGCAAGCGCTCGCGAACATCACATGGGAATTGCGCGCGGGCCAACGGCTGGGCCTCGTGGGCCGCAATGGCGCCGGCAAGTCCACCTTGCTGCGCATGCTCGCCGGCCTCATCGCGCCCGACACAGGCTCGCTTGATATCGAAGGGCGGGTCGTGCCGTTGATCGCCAAGGGACTGGGCATTCACCCCGAACTCAGCGGGTTGCAAAATATCGAACTGCCCATGCGCCTGCTCGGTGCGACGAACGCTGAGATCGCCGCCGCCAGAGCGGACATTCCAAGCTGGACCGGCCTTGGTGACTTCATACACCTGCCGGTGCGCACCTACTCCGACGGCATGAGGGCGCGCCTCCTGTTCGCGATCTGCACGTCCGTACGGGGCGACATCCTCATTCTCGACGAATGGCTTGGCGCGGGGGATTCAGACTTTGTTGAAAAAGCCCAGCAGCGCATGACGGAGCTCATGGAGTCCAGCCAGATCGCTGTGCTCTCGTCGCACGCCCTCGACCTCATTCGCAGGTTATGCAATGTCGTGTGCTGGATGGACAAGGGGCGCGTCGTGATGGTGGGCGAGGCCAATCTCGTGCTTGACGCTTATATGCGCGGCATTCGCGACGCGCCCGATAATTCGGTGGAGCGCGGGCTGATCGGCGATGGCGCCGACATGGACTTGCGTTAGGTCGAGCACACACAATGCGTGGGGTGATCCTGGCGGGGGGAACGGGCGCGCGGCTCTGGCCGGCGACGCGCGCGCTCTCCAAGCAGGCGCTGCCAATCCACGACAAGCCGATGATTTATTACCCGTTGACGACTTTGATGCTCGCGGGCCTGCGCGACATGCTTATCATCACGACGCCGCGCGACGCGGCGCTGTTCCAGTCCATGCTGGGCGACGGCTCACAATGGGGCGTGCGCCTCTCTTACACGACACAAGATGAGCCCCGGGGCATTGCGGACGCACTTTTGATCGCGCGCGATTTCATCGCCGGAGATCGAGTCGCGCTGATTCTCGGCGACAACCTCTTTTTCGGCCACGATCTTGGCGGGCGGTTGCGCGCGGCCGCCGCGATTGAAGCGGGCGCGTGCATTTTCGCCTATCGCGTTCGCGATCCGGGGCGCTACGGCGTTGTGGTGTTCGACGCAGATGAAGGCGTGATCGACATCGAGGAAAAGCCAACCCAGTCGCGCTCCGACTGGGCGGTCACGGGTCTTTACTTCTATGACGCGCGCGCGGTGGACTTCGCCGCAGAACTTCAACCTTCTTCACGCGGCGAGTTGGAAATCACCGACCTTAATTTGCGCTATCTGCGCGAGGGCGCGCTGCGTGTTGATCGCCTTGGGCGCGGATTTGCGTGGCTCGACACCGGCACGCATGACAGTCTTCACGATGCATCGGCGTTCGTGCGGACGATCGAGTCGCGGCAAGGCCTCAAGGTCGCCTGCCCGGAGGAGATCGCGCTGACGCTCGGCTATATCGGCGCGGCGGACGTCGCGCGCATGGGCCGGGAGATGGGCGCCAGCGAGTATGGGCGCTACCTCATGGACTTGGCGCGCACGGCGGCGCGATGAGCGCGCCCAGCATTGGCGTCGCAGTCGTCACCTACAATACGAAACAGTATTGGCCACGCCTCAAGGCGGCGCTTGAAGCGCAGACGCTTCAGGCGTTTCGCCTCGTCGTCATCGACAATGCGTCCGCGCAGGAAGAGCGCCTCACGCAGGCCGACATGCCTGAACAAGGAGAACTCGTTCAATTCGAGGTGAATTTCGGCTTTGCGGCAGCGAACAATCACGCCTTCGCCCGTCTCGATGCAGACTATTTCATCTGTCTCAATCCGGATGCTTTTCCCGCGCCCGACTGGCTCGCGCGGCTGGTCGCGGCCGCCGAGGCCGACCCTTTGTACGGCGCAATTGGATCGCTACAGGTTTGCGCCCACGATCCGACGCTGCTGGACGGCGCGGGCGACGAATATTGGATCGGTGGGCTGGCCTATCGCGCGCTGCATTTGAGAAAGCGCGTCGGCCCGCGCTCAAGCGCGCCGTTCAGCGTGTGCGCGGCCGCCGCGCTTTATCGCCGTGAAGCGTTTCAAGCAGCGGGCGGATTTGACAGCGCGTTCTTTTGCTATTGCGAGGATGTCGATCTCGGCTTTCGCCTGCGCCTGCTTGGGTGGCGCATCCGCCAAGCGAACGACGCGATCGTCGTGCATGTCGGCGGCGGCGCGTCAGGCGGACATTCCGATTTCGCGCGCTACCATGGAACGCGCAATCGGGTCTGGACGTTCGTCAAGAACATGCCGGGTCCGCTGCTCATTCTCGCCGCGCCGCTTCATATTGGCGCGACGCTTTTCATTCTGATCTGGTCCCTGTTTCGCGGGTCCGCGCGCGCGACATGGCGCGGCGTCCTGGATGGCGTGCGGGGTATACCGTTCATGATGCATATGCGCCGCGACGTGCAGCGCCAGCGGCGCGCTTCGAGCCTCGACATTGCGCGCGCTTGTGTGTGGTCGCCCTTCTCTGTGTTGCAACGCGCGCCACGACGCGGCGGCGATTAGAAGAACGAGACGACGCGCACCCAGCCTGCCCCGCCCGCGCCCCCTGCGCCGCCATCGGCGGACAGGCCTGAGCCGCCGCCTCCGCCGCCCGCGCCGCGCGCGCCAAGGCCGCCAGCGCCACCGACACCCGCCGCGTTCGAGCCGCCGCCTCCCCCGCCGCCGCCGGCTGGGCCATCCGGTGTTGGGGCGGCGGCGCCGGCGCTCGCGGCCGCGCCGCCCTGAGCCGGCGCATAAACACCGCGCGTTTGGCCGCCATCGCCGCCAGCTAAGCTTGCTGGCGTCGTCGCTAGTCCGCCGCCCGCGCCGCCGCCGGCGGCGCCGATCTGCGCATGCCCGCCGCGATTGCCGGCAGCGCCGTTCGCGCCGCCACCGCCGCCAGCGGAGAGATTGCCCACGCCGCCCACCGCGTTCGAGCCGCCAACGGCGCCGCCGGCATTGCCGCTCGCGCCGGCTGTCGCGCCGCTCGCGTCTCCGCCCGCCTGCACGCTGCCCGCGCCGCCGCCGCCGCCGGCATGTGCGCCAATCTGGCCGCCCGCGCCGCGCCCGCCGCCAAACGCGATGAGGTGGGCGCCGAACGAGGAGTTTGCGCCCGCCGCGCCATTGGCGCCTGCCGCGCCATTTGTGGTCGCGCCAGCGCCGCCCGCCCCGCCGGCGCCAATGGTGATTGTTTCCGAGGCGGACAGCGCGCTGGCCGCCAACCACCCCTCCGCGATGGCGCCGCCGCCGCCGCCGGCGCCGCCCGACGCGGCGGTACCGGTCGCCACGCGTGCACCGCCTCCGCCGCCGCCGCCGCCGCCAACGGCCTGCACGAACACCGCCGTACAGCCGGCGGGTTTCGTCCATACGCCGGACGCGGCGAACGTTTCGCACACGGTCGGCGGCGCGGCGCGCGCCCAGGCGACGCCGTCATAGGCGACGAACACGCCCTCATCGGCGACATAAGCCAGCCAGCCCGGCTTCGGCGTCAACGCTTCCCACGCGCCATCGCGCCAATAGGCGAGCGCGCCAACCGCCATCGGCCCCCAAGCCGCGCCGCTCTTACCGGCCGGCAGCACATAACGCGCGCCATCGGCCGGCGCCGCCGGCTCAGCCGATATCGTGCGCGATACGATCGCGGCCTGCACCAATGCATCGAGGCGCAGAAGGCTTTCATTGACGGTGACGTGCTTTTGCGCCTGGGCAGGCTGCAGAAACGGCAATTGCAGATTTGTGCTCTGTTCGGACATGGGCGCTCCCTTGATCGCCAGGCAGTTTGCATCCGGCGCGGACCTGTCGGATTGATGCGCGCTTGTCCTCCCAATCGTGGCGGCGCAGCGTGGCGGTTCGACTTCTCATCATCGGCCGGTCCGGCCAGTTCGCGCGCGCGCTCGCCGCGACGGGCGAAGCACGCCATGAAATGGTGTTTCGCGGGCGCGGCGAGATTGACTTTTCGCTGGAGGCTCTGGCGCGCACGATCGGCGCGGTTGCGCCTGAGGCCATCATCAACGCCGCTGCGTTCACGGATGTCGACGCCGCGGAGCGTGACGAAGCGGCCGCGTTCGCCCTAAATTGCGATGCGCCGCATGCACTCGCCAAGGCGGCCGCGCGGCTCGACCTTCCACTCGTTCACATATCGACGGATTATGTGTTCGACGGAACAAAGGGCGCGCCTTATGTCGAACGCGACGCGGCCGCGCCAATCAACGCCTATGGGCGTTCAAAAGCGGCGGGCGACGCGCGTGTGCTGGGCGCTGGCGCGCGCGCGGCGATTTTACGCACGTCTTGGCTGTTTTCCTTGTACGGAGATAATTTCGCGACACGGCTTCTCGCGCGTGCGGCCAACCAATCCGCACTTGACGTCGTCGCCGACCAGATCGGCACGCCGACCTATTGCGGCGATCTCGCGCGCGCGTGCCTTGTCTGCGTTGACCGCCTGCGCGCGCGCGCCAAGGAGGCTGAAGGCGTTTTCCATTTCGCGAATAGAGGCGCGGCGAGCCGAGCCGAGTTCGCGGAAGCCTTGATGGCGGAGGCGGCGGCGCGTGGTCTTTCTCATGCGCGCATCGAGCGAACGCTCACAAACCGCGCGCCGGGCGCGGCGGCAAGGCCGCCGGACAGCCGGCTCGATCATTCGCTGTTCGAGGCGACGTTCGGATGGAAGCCGCGCACCTGGCGCGACGCGCTCAGCGCCTGCTTTGCGGATATAGGCTAGAACGGCGACCTGAGCTCCGCGAGGCGCGGCCAGGCCGCATCGCGCGTATTCACGATCATGCGTGCAGAGTCGAAGGGCCAGTCGATTTCAAGCGCCGGATCATTCCATATGAGCCCCGCCTCCGAGACGGGCTCATATTCAGCGCTGCATTTGTACAAAAGCTCGGCATCGTCCGTCAGCGTGCAATAGCCGTGCGCAAAGCCGGCGGGCACATAGATTTGGGGGCCCTGATGGGCGCTCAATCTCATCGCGACATGGCGGCCGAAGGTCGGCGCATTTATTCTGAGATCAACCGCCACATCGAACACTTCGCCCTTGAGCACGCGGACCAGCTTCGCCTGCGCGTGCGGCGGCGCCTGGAAGTGGAGGCCTCGCAGCGTTCCGCTCCGCTTGGTGAAGACGAGATTCTCCTGATTCCAATGGCAATCCACGCCGAATTCGACCAGTCGCGTGGCGCGATAGGTCTCAGACAACCAGCCGCGCTCATCGGCGCGTTGGTGCTCATGGATGATGAGAACCTCTCCGATCACGGCGCGCTCTATTCGCATGCGGTTATTCAGCGACCGCGCGCATGCCCAGCCGCTTTGAGGCGACGCCTTTCACTGGCGCCCACCAGTCACGATGCGCAAGATACCACGCGACGGTTTGGCGCAAGCCCTGCTCGAACCCCACGGCGGCGCGCCAACCAAGCGTGCGCTCCAGCTTTGCGCAGTCGACAGCGTAGCGGCGGTCATGACCGGGGCGATCCGGCACAAGCGCTATAAGGCGCCGGCGTGCGCCCTGCCCCGAACGCGGACATAATTCATCGACGATGTCGCAAATCGCGGCCGCAACATCGATGTTTTTCCGCTCGTTGCGGGCGCCGACGAGATAAGATTGCCCCAGCTCACCGCGCTGGAGGATCTCCAGCAGCGCCGTGACATGATCATCAACATGAATCCAGTCACGAATCTGCGCGCCATCGCCATAAAGGCCGATCGGCTCTTCTTCGATCGCGTTGATAATCGCCATGGGTATGAATTTTTCAGGAAACTGCCGCGGACCATAATTGTTTGAGCTGATGGCGATCATGGCCGGCAGATTATAAGTGTGGCGCCACGCGCGCACCAGATGATCGCCGGCAGCCTTACTCGCCGCATAAGGCGAGCGCGGCGCGTAAGGCGTCGCCTCGGTGAAGGCGCCTATGGGCCCCAGCGCGCCAAACACTTCGTCCGTGGATATTTGCAGAAATCTAAAGCGCGCCCTGGCTGCGGTCTCGGGTAAACGCTCCCAATAGCGCAGCGCGGCGTCGAGCAGCGTGTGCACGCCCTGTACATTCGTGTGCACAAAGGCGGCGGCGTCCGTTATCGAACGATCGACATGTGTTTCGGCGGCGAAGTTTACGATTGAATCCGGCGCGAATGATCTCAGGACATCGGCAACCAAGTGTGCGTCATTGATGTCTCCACGGACGAATTGGCGCCTTGGGTGGTCGGAAACTTCCTCGAGATTGGACAAACGGCCCGCATAGGTCAGTTTATCGAGCGTGCAAACGTGGGCGCCCTGCGCTAGCGCCGCGCGAACGAACGCCGAGCCGATAAATCCCGCGCCGCCGGTGACCAGAACGCGCATCGGCCACCCCTCGCAGCCATGCGCGGAAGCGTCAAGCGCTTGACCGCGCGCGCACGCTTGTGGTGGCTCACGCCAGTTGGAGCGGCCGACAATGCAAGTTTCTGACGACAAGCGGGCCGGGCTCGCAGACGCGGTGTTCTCCGGATTTTTCCTGGTCTTTCCCCTTATTTCGATCGCCGGCGGGCTCGGCATGACCCTTCTGGTCTCCGCGGCGGGCGCCGCCGGCGCGCCGTGGCGCAGTGTGACGGGGGCGGCGCGTGCGGCTTGGCCTTTTGTGGCGGCGCTGGCGATCGCCGGCGGCTATGTGGCGCTCAGCGCCCTCTGGGCGCCGGCGTTCACCACGCAAGGCCCGCGCCTGCTTGGCATTCTGGCGACGGGGCTGCTGTTCTGCGCAGGCGTGTGGTCTTGCCAGCGCGCGCGCATGCGCACCGTCGCCCTAGTCGGCGTTGGCGCGCTGGCGACGCTGGGCCTCATTGAGGCGTTGTTCGACCTGGCGTTGACGCGCATGTTTCCGCCGACCACGGATCCGATCGCGCTGCTGCGCAATCCGGGCCAAGGCGTGACGCTGCTGGTTCTGACTTATTGGGCCGGACTTGGCGGCTGGCTTGGCGGCGGGCGCATGCACCGCGCCATCGCGCTGCTGCTGCTTCCCGTGGTGGGCTGGCTCTCGCTGCAATTCGTGATGGCGGCGAACGCAGCGGCGTTTTTGGCGGGCCTGTGCGCGTTCGCGCTCGGCTGGGTCGCGCCGCGCGTCATAATTCCCGCGTTGGGCGCGCTGCTGGCGGGTTGGATCCTGGCGGCGCCGTGGGCGCTGCCGTGGCTGCTCGACCGCCTCGCCTTCCTGGTCGAGCGATCACCGGATTCCTGGGCGATCCGCGCGGTGATCTGGCGCTTTGTCTCCGCGCGCATCGCCGAAGCGCCGCTGATCGGCCACGGCCTCGATGCGTCGCGCGGCTATGCGGACGAAATGGCGACGACACGCGGGATTGAACACGGCCTTGTGCCGCTGCATCCCCACAATGGTCCGCTGCAGATTTGGCTGGAGACCGGCTTGATTGGCGCGGCGCTGGCGAGCGCTTGCGTCATCATCGGCACGGCGATGGCGGCGCGCGCGCTCAAGGAATTGCGCCTCGCGCGCGCCTCCGCATGCGCAACGCTGGCGGCGGGCGCGGTTATCGCCAATGTCAGCTTCGGCGTGTGGCAGGAATGGTGGATCGCCGCGCTGTTTACAGCCGCCGCGCTCGCCGGGGCGGCACGCGCGACAAGCTAAAGCAAGCTCTTCACGGCTTCGACAATGGCTTCGGGCGTGATGTCAAAATGGCGGTATAGGTCTTTCGCCGGCGCGGAGGCGCCGAAGCCCCACATGCCGACGAAGCCGCACGGACCGATCAAGTCCGTCCAGCCCTGGGCGATTCCCGCCTCGATCGCCACGGCGGCCTCAGCGTCCCCGATCACGCTGTTCGTGTAATCATCGTCCTGCAGCTCAAACAGCTCGAAGCACGGCACAGACACGATCCGCGTCGGCAATCCCTCGGCCTGCAATATGTCGCGCGCGGCCAACGCCAAGGCGACTTCCGTGCCCGTGGCGAAGAGAGAGACCTTCGCCTTCCCATCGGCCGGCGTCAGTTCGTAAGCGCCGCGCGCGCTGAGATTTTCGTCTGCGTCTGCGCGCAGCGCCGGCGTCGCCTGGCGCGAGAGGGCGAGCACGCTTGGCCCGTCCTTGCGCAGCAAGGCAAGCTCCCAACACTCGGCCGTCTCGACCGCATCGCAGGGACGAAACACGTGGAGATTGGGGATGGCGCGCAGGCTGGCGAGGTGTTCGACCGGCTGGTGCGTCGGCCCGTCCTCGCCGAGGCCGATCGAGTCATGCGTCGCCACATGTATGACGCGCACGCCCATCAGCGCCGCCAAACGGATCGCCGGACGCGCATAATCCGAGAACACCAGAAAGGTACCGCCATAGGGAATGACGCCGCCATGCAAGGCCATGCCGTTCATGGCGGCGGCCATCGCATGTTCGCGCACGCCATAATGGATGTAGCGGCCGCCGCGCGCGCTGGGCGAAAAGACGCCGGCGCCTTTCACCAGGGTGTTGTTGGAGCCGGTGAGATCGGCCGAGCCGCCAATCAGCGCGGGTTCAGCGGCGAACATCGCCTCCAGCGCCGCGCCGGAGGCCGCGCGCGTCGCCAGCGCAGGCTTCGTTTGCGCCATGGCGTTCGTATGCGCCCGCAACGCAGCAAGGGCCGCCTGCGAAACATCGCCCTCGAGCGCCGCTTCGAACGCGCTGCGATGCGGCGACGCCGCCAAACGCGCGGACCAATCACGCCGCGCGGCCTGGCCGCGCGCGCCAATCGCGCGCCAAAAGGCGGCCACGTCTTCGGGTATTTCAAACGGGGCGCTCGTCCACCCCCAGGCGGCCTTGGCCGCGGCGGCTTCCGCTGCGCCTAACACTTCGCCATGGGCGGATTTCGTTCCCGCCTTGGTGGGCGCGCCATAGCCGATCACTGTCTTGCAGGCGATCAGAACGGGCCGGTCACTCGATGCGGCTTTCGTCAGCGCCGCATCGATCGACGCAATATCGTGGCCATCGCACGCGAGCGTCATCCACCCGGCCGCCGCGAAGCGCGCGCGCTGATCCGTGATATCGGCCAATTCCACCTGCCCATCGATGGAAATGGAATTGTCATCCCACAACACGATGAGGCGATTGAGCCGCTGCTTGCCTGCAAGCGCGATCGCCTCGTGGCTGACGCCCTCCATCAAGCAGCCATCGCCGGCGATCACCCACGTGCGGTGATTGACAAGCGTTTCGCCAAAGCGCGCGGCGAGGTGCGCTTCGGCGATGGCCATGCCAACCGCGTTGGCCAAGCCCTGACCAAGCGGGCCCGTTGTGGTCTCCACACCCGTCGCGTGGCCATATTCAGGGTGCCCGGCGGTGATCGAACCAAGCTGGCGGAAGCGCTTGATCTCCTCGATCGTCATGTCGGCATAGCCGGTGAGGTGCAGCAGCGCGTAGAGCAGCATCGAGCCATGGCCGGCGGACAGGACGAAGCGATCACGGTCCGGCCAGTCGGGCGCGGCGGCGTCAAACTTCAAGTGGTTCGCGAAGAGCACCGTTGCGACATCGGCCATGCCCATCGGCATGCCGGGATGGCCGCTTTTGGCCGCCTCCACTGCATCGACGGCCAGGGCGCGCACGGCGTTCGCCGCGCGCCGCAGCTGCTGGTCACCATCCCCCACCCGATCGTCTCCATAATTCGCCGGTCTCGTCATGGGTGTGTGCGCCAAAGCGGCGCGCGCGCCAAGATCATTGCGGTTTCAGGCAGAGTGGAAACCGGTCGGCCGCCAGGAAACCGCAATAATCACTGATCTGGACCGCGTTCGCCCTCATTTTCGATTTTTCGAAAATGAAAAATCAGGCCGGAAAACCGGTTCCCACTTTTCCTGAACGCGGTCTAGTCGCGCGGCGGCGATGATTGCGACGCATCCGCGCCGAGGCGCTGTGCCATCGGCGCAAGTCCACCGATCGCCAGGAGGACGCCCAGCGCGACGCCAATCACCACGCCCCAATTTCGTGCGCCGGCGAGCGACGCGCCGCCGCGCCGGGCGCCCAAGTCCGACTGAACTTCGCCGCCGCTGACAAGATCCTTCGCGGCGGCGGCCAACCGCTCGACCGACGCCTCTTCCGAGTCCGACGCGACAATCACCGAGACGGCGCCCGCCGTCGCGGCCGCCAGCGGTGGGCGCCCGTCCCAGACCGCCAGCATCGCGCGCGGCGCCGACTGTGTCAGCACACTCGCCATGCGCTCGCCCATCGCCACGCCGAGGGGCGCGGCGGTCTCAGCCTTGGTTGACCAAATGCCAATCAGCACAGAGCGCGCCCCAAGCGCGATGCGGCGGCGATGCGGCCCCATGGGGCACAAGGTGGCCCGCCCATCGCGCCATAGCCGCGCGATGCGGCGCGCGCGCGCTTCGTCGGCCGGTGCGTGAAGCAAAACAACATTGACCATAGGCGATCAAATGGCCGGCAAGGCTTCAGCGGTTTGGTCTAGAGCGGCCTGACTGACGAGAGTCGCGCCATCATAAACAGGCGTGATCGCGGTTTGAACCGACTCGCTCGGCAGTTCGATCGGCGCCATCTCGGTCAGTTCGGCGAAGGTCGCGTCCAACTCATCCTCGGGCGACCATATTTGCAGCGGCACATCGGTGACGAACGCCGCCGCGCGCCGGGCCGCCACGCGCTCAAGCGACGGATTCGCCAAAGGCACATCAGCCTGAGCGGGATCGACGACGATCAGTTCGGCGTCAGCCCACACGCCGGGGGCGAGCGACGATTCTTCCGCCATATCGGCCACAGTATCGAGATAGGCGACATCGACCGGCATGGGCGGGCCGCCGCCCGGATCGAAGCCCGCCGGCAAGTGATCGACCGCCATGGCGGCCGCGCCGCCCACCCCGAACACAGCCACGCTGCCGGCCAGGCCGCGCGCGATGCCCGCCGCCAAGGCACGCTGCGTGGCGTCGGCGCGGACAGCGCCATCGCGCGCGCCCGCCGCCTCGGTGAACAGGCGGCGGCGATGCGCCTCAATCAGGGCCGCGCTCAGCCCGCCGGGAAAGAAGGACGAGTTTGGCGAGCCATCGACGATGGCGCAGCGAAGACGCTCAAACGGGCGCGGGCAAGGCGCGCGATCGACCACACAGAGGATGATTTCTCCGCGATGCGCCGCCGCAAGCGCCAAATATGTCGCCGCCGCGCCAATCTCTATCGCGGCGGGCGACCAGACCAGCACCAACGGCAAGCGCGGATCAAACGCCATGATCGGCGTCCGCGGCGCGACCGCGCAGGCGATCAGCCGCACGCCCTCGAGTTCACCCTGAAGCGAATCGACGTAAGGCCGATCCGCCTCGACATGCACAATTACAGCGACGGTCATAACCGCCTCCCCCAAGACCCGGTTAAAAATGTATGACTATTCGCCCATGTGGCGCATCTAAAATCGCCGCTCCACTCACAGGGGAATGCGCGGCGGCCTGTCGCGGTTGAGGTCCACACGTGCGCCGCGGCGCTCAATGGAGGCGTGAAAAGTCGTGCTTTTATTTTTAGATTCAGCGGTTTCCGAAGAAATCAAAACGCTCGCAGAGACCGGCCTGATCGACGGGGTGACGACAAATCCCTCCCTGGTCGCCAAGTCTGGCGCGCCGTTCAAAGACGCGCTTAAGGCCATTTGCGCCGCCATTGAGGGGCCAGTCAGCGCCGAAGCGGTGGCAAGTGATTCGGCCGGATTGATCGCCGAGGGACGCGTCTTGGCGGCGCTCGCCGCCAATATCGTGGTTAAGCTGCCGTTGACCGTGGAGGGGCTGAAGGCGTGCCGCCTGTTGGCGCGCGAGGGCGTGGCGACGAATGTGACCTTGTGCTTTTCGCCCGGCCAGGCGTTGCTCGCGGCCAAGGCGGGGGCGAGCTATGTGTCGCCCTTTATCGGGCGCCTCGACGACGCCGGTCAGGACGGCGTCGATCTCATCCGGCAAATCCGGGCCATATACGACGCCCACAATTTCCAGACCCGCATTCTCGCGGCTTCCATTCGGCATGTGGGGCATGTGCGGGATTCCGCGCTCGCCGGGGCGGACTGCGCCACGCTGCCGCCCGGCATATTCCGCGCGCTCTATCAGCACCCGCTGACCGAGCTTGGCCTCGCGGCCTTCAACAAGGACTGGGCCGCGACGGGCCAATCCATCCTATAGATTGTGGCCTCGAGCGGCGGACTTCAAATTCGCCTCATCGTGATGGCGGACGAGGCGCGAATTTGAAGTCCATTAGCCGCTCTGCAAATTATTGATTCTAATGTCTCTTTTGGACTTGAATTGCGATGCTCCGAGGATCCCTTGGGTGGATCGCAATTCAAGTCCGAGACATTAACCGCGCCGCGCGAGGGCGTTCAAACGGGAGACGGCGCGGTCCGTTTCGCCGCGCGCTTCGGCGATCTCGCGCGCGGCCGCGGCCAGGCGGCGATCAATCTCCGCCCGCTGGGCAGGCGTGATCCGGGCGAATGCGTCCGGCGCATGCTCGAACGCGAACGCCGGCGCCTCGCGCCCACGGTTCGGCGCGCCGGCGGCCGCGATGGTCGGGGCCAACACGCCCACCAACGTCATAGCGGCGACGCCCGTTACAAAGCTGCCGATAACCACCGGCAATTGCGATTTCGGGCCCGCCGGACGCTCGGCGGCGCGCTCATTACGTGCATGGATGGACATGGAAATCTCGCCTCAAGGGAACCCCATATCAGACTAAGCTTAACGGCGAAAGTCAGACTTGAACGGACCATGATTGAGGCGTCATGAACTGCGCGTGAACCAAATTGCGTCGCGTTCGCCGGAGGCCGAATTGACCCAACGCCCGATCCGCAAAGCCGTACTGCCCGTGGCGGGGCTCGGCACACGCGTGCTGCCGGCGACGAAGGCGATCCCCAAGGAAATGCTGCCGGTGTTCGATCGCCCGGCGATCCAATATGTCGTGGACGAAGCGCTCGACGCCGGCATCGAGCACATCGTGTTCATCACCGGCCGCAACAAAAACGCGATCGAGGATTATTTCGACCGCGCCTTCGAGCTAGAGGAAACACTGCGCGCCAAGGGCAAGACGGACTTGCTCGCCGATCTCGCGCGCTCGACGCCGCCGCCCGGCGCGGCAAGCTTCGTGCGTCAGCAGGCGCCGCTCGGGCTCGGCCACGCCATCTGGTGCGCGCGCGATGTCATCGGCGCGGAGCCATTCGCCATCCTACTTCCGGACATGCTGACGATGGCGGCGCCATCGTGCCTCAGCCAGATGGTCGCCGCATATCAGCAGGTGGGCGGCAATGTGATCGCCGTGGAGCAGACGGACGATCCATCCTTGTACGGCATAATCGATCCCGCCGCACGGGACGGGCGCCTCATCGAGATGCGCGGCATGGTCGAGAAGCCGGCGGCGGGAACCGAACCGTCCAACCTGTTCATCACGGGCCGCTACATTCTGCAGCCCGAAATTTTCGCCCTGCTTGAGCAGCAAGGCGCCGGCGCGGGCGGCGAAATTCAGCTCACCGACGCCATGGCGCGGCTGATGCAAAGCCAGCCGTTTCACGCCGTGGAATATGATGGCCGCTCCTATGATTGCGGGGACCGGATTGGCTATTTGCGTGCGATCGCGGCGTTCGCGCTCGCTGATGCGCGCTATGGAGGCGCGGCGGCGGCGGCGCTCACCGAGGCGCTTGGCGAGGCGGCGCGCAAACGGCCCGTAGCGGCAGAATGACCGATAGCGCGGCTGCGGCGACGTGCGCCGCGCCGCGTTCAAAAGGTCCACGCGCGAATTTGCGAAAGTAACGCGCGAAGCCCCTGGCCTTGCAGCGTGCAATGAAGGCCGGTGAGGCTGGGCTCGTGGCGCCGACATGGCGCGCATGGGCGCGCGGCTCGAATAGGACGACGCCGCCGGCTTCATAACAGCGCCGACACAGATCGATATCCTCCACGTGCAGGAAATAGCCCTCGTCGAACCCACCCAGGGTCTCGAAGTCCACACGCCGCATCGCCAGAAGCGCGCCGCTGACCGCGCCGACCTCAATCGCGTCGGCGGGAAGCGGATCGCGCGAACGATCCATATCGCGCAGGCGCGCACTCAGACGTTCAAACCGCGACAGGCCGGTAAAAGTCACAAACGCGCGCCACAGCGTCAGTTGATCTCGGCGCGACCCACGCTGTTCTAAACCGCTCGCATCGACCAGACGCCCGCCAACAATCGCCGGCCCCAGCGCGGTTTGAAGCGTCCGCGCGATGCGGGCGACCGCGCCGGGCGCCAGAACCGCATCGGGATTGACGAACAGGAGCACATCGCCGCTGGCGCGGCGCGCGCCCAAATTGCAGCCGGCGGCGAACCCGATATTGCCATGGCCGTACAGAACATCGCCGTAATTCCGCAATTGGCGCGCTACATCCAAGGGATTGCCGTTATCGACGAGTATGCATTCTCCGACGATTGGATCAGCCCGCACGGCGTTGAGACAGTCGAACAGCGGCGCGCCGGTGAAATAGGAAACAATGATGACGCTGACGCCCGCCATGTCATCCCGGCCGCGTGAAGAACACACGCCGCGCGAACGAGGCGATCGGGGCGGCGTCGACAATCAATTGCAGCGCCCAATTTGGGGGCGCGACATCGAGCGCACGGCGCAATAGAGGACGAAGGCCGAACTTCGGCAGTCGGCCGGCAAGGGCGAAGTCGACGGGCGGGCCCTTGCGGCGCACCCAGGCGGCGGCGGCGGCGCCGAGTTCGGCGCCATAATGCAGCGCGGTGCGAATGCCGCCCGCCGTCAAAGGCGAGACCAAACCAGCGGCGTCGCCGGTCAAGGCCACAACGCCGCGCATCCATGGTTTTACAACGCCGCCGCAGGGAATAAGGCCGGCGCGCCGTTCGTAAATCCGCGTGCGATCAAGGCCGAAGCGCCGCTCCATCTCATGGAGGATCGGGTCAATGAGAGGTTTGCGCCCATGGCTTACCGCAAGGCCGACTTGCGCGCCGCGCGGATGGGCCGCCGCCCACGCCACGTAGCCCGGCGCGGCGACACTATCGAGCACGACATGCAGATAAGCCGGGTCCATTCGTCCGATATCGGCGTATTCGCGCTCGACGCCGACCAGAAACCGGCGATTTTCGCCCAAGCCGAACGCTTCGCGCACGCGCGACTTCGCGCCGTCCGCGCCGATCACAAACCAAGCCGACAATGCCTCATCACCGGCGACGATGTCGACGCGACCTTCGCTTTGAAAGCCACTCGCAAACGGCGCGCCGGTTCGGATTTCCGCGCCTGCGGCGCGCGCTTCATCGGCCATCCAGCGAAGCAGAGCCGCAGTGTCTGTCGTGTAGAAGGCGTAACCGCCTTGGGCGAGATCGCGATGCGCGCGGCTCGGCCCATAAAGGCGAACACGCTCAACCTTGCGCACGATCTCCGCCGGGGGCCTGATCAGGTCATACGCCTCCTGCACGAGGATGCCCGTTGTGTGTAGGCGCGCGCCAATTTCCGGCTTGGCTTCCAAAACGATGGCGCGGGCGCCCGCCCCGGCCGCCGCCTTGGCCGCGGCGAGGCCCGCAAAGCCGCCGCCGACAATGGCGACGTCATAGACGTTCACGTGCCCACCGCGATCTCGGCGGATTCGTCACGCTCGACGCGCAGCGCCGTAATCTGGTTGCGGTTTCGCCGCAGCACTTGAAAGCGATAGCCGTGAAACATGAACCTCTGTCCGGGCTCTGGAATCGCCTGGGCCTCGTGGATGACAAGGCCGGCAATGGTGACCGCCTCCTCGTCTGGCAGGCTCCAATTCATAACGCGATTGAGATCGCGAATGGGCACCGTGCCATCGACATTGACCGCCCCATCCGGCTGGGGACGGACGCCTTGCACGGCGATGTCATGCTCATCCTTGATGTCGCCCACGATCTCTTCGAGAATGTCTTCGAGCGTCACGAGGCCCTTGAGCGCGCCATATTCGTCCACGACGATCGCAAAGTGTTCGCGGCGGCGCAGGAATTCCGCCAACTGATCCTCGGCGCTGGTGGTCTCCGGCACAAACCAGGGCGCGCGCGCGACATCGCGCGCCACGACGCCATCGCGGCCGTGCTCCGAGATCGCGCGCAGCAGATCGCGCGCGTGCAGAACGCCGATGATGTTTTCCTGCTCGTCCTCAAACAGAGGCAGGCGCGTATGGGAACTGGCCATGGCTTGCGCAATGATCTCACGCGGCGGCAGATCGACGGAGATCATCTTCATCGCCTTGCGGTGGATCATCATGTCCGCAACGGTCAGAGCGCGCAGATCGAGCGCGCCGCGCAGTCGGTCCCGCACATCAATTTCGACGGCGCCCTCCTCCGAGTGCAGCTCCACCGCGCCGCGAATTTCCTCTTCGGCCTCGTACGCGTCCGGCGCGCCGCGCGGCGTGACGCCGATCATTTTCAACGTGCGCGACACGATGAATTGCACGGCGATGACGATTGGGGACAAGACACGCACGAAGAAGCGCGCCGCCGGCGCGACCGCGAGCGCGGTGCGATCCGGATAGGCGATCGCATAGGTTTTCGGCAGAACCTCGGCGAAGACGAGCACGATCAGCGTCGTTACGCCGGTGGCCACCGCGACGCCAAAGTCTCCCAGGGGCGCTGCCAATAGAGATGTGGTTATCGCCGCCGCCATCGTATTCAACAAATTATTTCCAAGCAGCAGCGCGCCGATTGTGCGCTCACGCCGATCGAGCAATTCATTGACACGCTTGGCGCCGGCGTCGCCTTGCGTCTCCAATTGATGCATGCGCGCGCGCGAGGCGGCGGTGAGGCCGGTTTCAGCCGCCGAGAAAAACCCTGAAATGAGCGCCAGTACGATCGCGCTCAGCGCGGCGAGCCCGATCGCGGCCAAAATTGGCGGAATAATCATGGCGCTTTGATCACCTTGGCTCGGCGGCTGGCGCGTCGGAGATAAGCGCGCGCACGGCCTCTGGCGCAACGCCGCGCTGTATGACTGCATCGCCGATTGCGCGCGCGAGAACGAATGTCAATTCATCGCCTTGCGTCTTCTTGTCTTGGCGCATGGCGGCCAGCAGGCGGTCAGGCTTGAACGGGCCGCCCGGGACATGCTCACAATCGACGGCGTAGCCCAAGCCGCGCAAATGGCGTGTGACGCGGTCCGCCGCGGCGGTCGCGCACAGGCCCAGGCGCGCGGACAATTGAAACGCGAGCGCCAATCCCGCCGCGACAGCCTCGCCATGCTTTAGTTCGTCCCCGAAACCCGCGCTCTCCTCAAAGGCGTGCGCGAACGTATGGCCCAAATTGAGCAGGGCGCGGGCGCCGGCGTCACGCTCATCGGATTCGACGATGCGCGCCTTGGCCTCCACCGAGATCTTCACGGCATGTGTGAGCGCATCGAAATCGCCCGCTATCACCCGCCGGCCGTTTTCCTCGCACCAGGCGAAAAACGCCTCGTCCCCGATCAGGCCATATTTGACGATCTCCGCATAGCCGCAGCGCATTTCCCGGGCTGGCAGCGTGGCGAGCGCATCCAAGTCCGCCAGGACGAGGCGCGGCTGATGAAAGACGCCGACAAGGTTCTTGCCGTGCGACGTATCGATCGCGGTTTTTCCGCCTACGGAAGAATCCACCTGCGCCAGCAAGGTGGTGGGAATTTGAACGAAGTCGACGCCGCGTTTGAGAATTCCCGCCGCAAATCCGGCAAGGTCCCCAACGACGCCGCCGCCCAGCGCGATGACGAGGTCGCGGCGGTCCAAGCCGTGGGACAGCAACGCGTTGGCGACCCGCTCCAAGCCCGCGAAGCTCTTCTGCGCTTCCCCCGGCGGGATGAGAATTGCCTGCGCGGCGAGGCCGGACGCCGCAAGGCTCCGCTCCAGGGCGCCCAAGTAAAGCGGCGCAACGGTCTCGTCCGTGACAATGGCGACGCGCCGCGCAAGCGGAGCGATCAAAGCGCCAGCGCGCTCGATGAGGCCGCGCCCAATCCGCACATCATAGGATCGCGGGCCGAGATTGACGCGGACAATTTCTTCCGTCACGGCCGCGCCCGCGCGTGCTGGCGGGCGGCGAGCGCGCGTAAGATCGACGCCACCGCGCGGGCGTGCGGCGTATTGCTCGAATCCACGGTCAGCTCAGCCTCCTCGTAAATCGGATAGCGCACCGCCATCAGGCGCGCCATGACGGCGCGGGGATCGTCTTCCTTCAACAATGGACGATGATCGCGCTTTTCCACCCGGCGCATAAGTGTGTCGAGATCGGCGCGGAGCCAAATGGTTATGGCGCGTTCACGCATCAAATCGCGCGTCTCGGGATCGATGAAGGCGCCCCCGCCGGTCGCCAGGACGTGCGGCGCCTCATCAAGAAGCCGGCGAATCACGCCGCGCTCGCCCCGGCGGAATTCCGGCTCTCCATGGCGACGGAATATCTCGGCCACGCTCAGCCCCGCCGCGCGCTCAATTTCCTCATCGGCGTCGCGAAACGCCAAGCCGAGCGCGACAGCGAGCCGACGGCCGATTGTGGTTTTGCCGGCGCCCATCAGACCGACCAGCGCAATCGTGCGCTCGATTCGCAGCCCTGACGCCAGCGCCGTATCCGACGCGGCCTGCGTGTCCACTGAACTGGCCTCCCCGGCTGGGCCGCTCACCACAATCCTCCGTTCGCCCGGCGAGGCCGGCCAGCTTCACCGCGCGGGCTGGAAACTCGCCGCATTTTGGGGTCAATCTCGGTTCGCCGCAATGCAAAGGGTATACAAGTGAGACGACGAAGACGCCGGAGCGGCCGCTCCGATCCTCGCCTGCGGCTGATTTTGTTCGCGGCGGCGGGTGCGGCGGGACTAATCTCGTTCATTCTACTGATCGGCCGCGCCGACGACATCACGCCCACTCAAACGCTCGAGCGAATCGAATTGCCGGACGCGATCAAGGACGGAACGCCATGAGACCCTTGCTTGTTGCGGCCGGTATGGCCGCGTTGTGCCTTTCCGCCACGGCCAGCGGGCAGACAGAGCCGGCGCCCGCGCAAAGCCCCGCGCCGATCGAGTCGGGCGCCCTGCGCGCGCTCGACGCTTGGACGGTCGGCGCGCTCGCGCGCAATCAAGGCGGGCTGCCTCCCGCGCTCTGGGCCGGCAGCGACCCGGATTTTCTGGGCGTGTTGTTCGATCGGCTGCCGGCGACGTTCGACTCCCCTGCGGCTCTGGCGCTGGCGCGACGCGCGCTTGCTTCGGCGGGCGATGCGCCGGTCGGAGACGGGCGCGACGAGGCCGCACGCAAACGCTACGCCGCGCTTGGGCGGCTCGGCATGGCGGACGAATTGGCCACGATGGCGGCGGGCGCGGCAAGCGCTGACGCGGCCATCGCCCAATACGCCGCGCAGGCGGAATTGGCGCGCGGGCGCATCCAGCCCGCATGCCAACGCAGCCGCGCCGACGGCGTCGGCGAGCCCACGCCGTTCTTGCTGAGGCTGCGCGCCTTCTGCGCGGCGGCGGCTGGTGAGGCCGCGAGCGCCGATCTTGCACTGGAAGTCGCGCGTAGCGCCAATGCGGAGGACGCCTGGTTCCGGTCCGCGATCGGCGCCATCGCCGCGCCGCCGCCGCGCCCGATCGCAGCACGCTATGATTCGAGTCTCAACGCGTCCGTATCCCTTGCGGCGCGCCTGGCGCCCGGCGCCGCGCCGCTGACAAACGCATCGGCGCTGGCGCTGGTCACCGTAGCGCGGAACGAAGCGGCGCCGGCGGCGTTGCGCGCACAGGCCGCCGGCCTCGCCTTTCGCCGGGCCATTCTTCCGCTCGCGGCGGCGCGCGCAGCGTTACGGGGCGGCGAGGCGCCGCCGGCGAGCCTGCCCGCGCTTGGGCAGGCCGTACGTCAGGTAGAAGCCGCGCCAGGGTCCCTCGCGGCGGCGACCGCGATCGCCGGCGCCCTCAACGGAAGCGCCAATTATATGGCCTTCTTCGCGGCCGCCCGATTGTTCCACGACGACATCGCCGCCCTCACCGCCGCGCCCGACGCGGCCGGCGCGCTCGCCTTCACGCGCGCGGCGATCGCCACCGGGGACATGCCGCTTGGCGCGCGCCTGGCGGACAACGCCGCACAGGCTGGCGTCGAGCCGCGCCTGCTCGCGTCCGCGCACGCAGCGCTGGCGATCGGCCAGCGCCTCAACGCCGAGGGGGCGGCGCTGGCTGTCCGTAGGCGGATCGACGCGGCCGGGCCGAACGCGCGCGCGGCGGCGCGCGATGTGACAATCCTGTCCGCGCTCGGCTTTCCGATCGATGGCGCGGCGCGCGCGTTTCTCACCGCCAATCCACCGCAAGGGGGACGGCGAGTTGAATCCGGTTTGCTCGCGGCCGCGCAAAGCGCCGCGCAAGGCCGATCGATTGGCGAGACCGCGCTGATCGCCGCGATCGCGGCGGCGGGCGGCGCGGGCGGCCTCGACGCCGACTCGCTCGCGGCGCTCATCCGCGCGCTCAGGACCGCCGAGTTGGACGACGCGGCGCGCGGCTTGGCGATCGAAGCGCTCAATGCGGGGCCTCCGGCGTGACCGCGGCGCGCGTCGAAGCGTTTCTGGAAATGCTCGCCGCCGAGCGCGGCGCGCGGGTCAATACGCTCGACGCCTATCGCCGCGATCTCGCCGATGCGGCTGGCGCGCTGCCGGCGCCGATGACGGCGGCTTCGGCGCAGGATGTCGAGGCGTATGTGGCGGCGCTGACCCGGCGCGGCCTTTCGGCGGCGACGGTGCGCCGGCGCATATCCGCGCTCAAGCAATTCTATCGGTTCCTGCTGGAAGAAGGCGATCGGGGCGACGATCCAACCGCGCGCATCGAACCGCCCGCGCGCGCGCGGGCCTTGCCGAAAACCATGACGCGCGAAGAGGTCGCACGCCTCATAGACGGCGCAAGCGCTGGGCATGACGCAACATCGGCGCGCGACCGCGCCCTCGTGGAGCTGCTCTATGGCGGAGGGTTTCGGGTCAGCGAGCTGACGGCGCTGCCGCTCAGGGCCGCGCCCGCGCCGGGGCAATGCCACCTCACCATCACTGGCAAGGGCGGGCGTGCGCGGATGATCGTGCTCGGCGCGCCGGCGCTCTCGGCCTTGGCGGATTATCTCGCGGTGCGCGCGGCGTTTCTGCCCAAGAGCGCCGCGCAGCGCGACAAAGCCGATCGTTGGCTGTTTCCATCGCCGACCGCGCGGGACGGCAAGCTGACACGGCGGCGCGTGGCGCAAATTTTGGATCAAGCGGCGCGCGCGGCGGGCCTCGATGCGCGGGCCGTTTCACCGCACGTGCTGCGGCACGCATTCGCCACGCATCTGGTGGAGGGCGGCGCGGATTTGCGCACCGTGCAGATGCTGCTCGGGCACGCGGACATCGCGACGACGCAGATTTACACGCATGTCGCCGATGAACGGCTCAAGGCCATCGTCGAACGCGCGCACCCGCTGGCGCGGCGCGGCGGCCAATAAGCGCCGCGCCAGCTTCACGCGCCGGGCCTTACGGCACGACCCAGACATGGCTCTGCGCGTTGTTCGCCTCGTTGGTCTCAGCGACCGCCGAGCCCGCGTCGGCCATGAAGTCAAAATTGTACGAGCCCGACGGCCAGACCAACGCGCCCCAGAAGGCGAGATTGTGATTATGCACGTGGCCGGCCGGCAACGCCGGCACATGGATCACGATCTTGTTTGGATAGGCGGCATCCGAATAGCGGCGCGCGAAGCGGCGCGGAATTTCCGGACAGCCGCCGCGCCGGCCGACCACGCTGCACTCAACCGTGACAATCGACGGCGGCGAAGCGGCGCTGCCCACATTTCGCACGGCGACGACGCCGTGCTCGATGCGGGCGGACAAGGGCGCAAGATCGGGCGCGCGCGCGGTGAGCCGGCCGGGGCCGGCCGGCTGCGCGGACGCGGCGCCCAATAACAACAATGACGATACAAGCGTGACGATAGACGCGCGCAGCATGGGATAACTCCGCATGAACGTCCCCCGCGTCGGCGTGGACCTAAGCGCACGGATGGGGAAAAGTCCAATGGCCATTTCAAGGCAGATCAGAACCCGTATGCGGCCGCCATGTCTGTATCCTTCGCGGCGACCTGACGGGCGAGATCGACGATGACCTTGGCCTGTTTCCAGGTTGCGTCGTCTTGCATCTTGCCATCGAGCATGGCGACGCCCGTCCCATCCGGCATGGCCTCCAGTATGCGCACGGCGAACTTCACTTCGTCCGGATCCGGATTGAACACTTTCTTGGCGATAGCGATCTGGGACGGATGCAGCGTCCAGGCGCCGACGCAGCCCATCAGAAAAGCGTTGCGGAATTGCTGCTCGCACGCCTCGGGATCGTCGATGGCGCCGAACGGGCCGTAAAACGGCTTGATCGCGTGCATGGCGCAGGCATCGACCATGCGCGCGAACGTATAGTGCCAGAGATCCTGCTGGGCGCTGGCGCGCACGGCGCCATCCGCGCGGACATCTTCAATTACGCGGTAGCCGGGATGGCCGCCGCCCACCCGCGTCGTCTTCATCTTGCGGGACGCGGCGAGATCGGCGGGGCCGAGTGAAATTCCCTGCATACGCGGCGATGCGCCAGCGATTGCCTCGACATTGGCGACGCCTTCGGCGGTTTCGAGGATTGCGTGCAACAGGATCGGCTTGGTCAGACCATGGCGCGCCTCAAGCTGCGCGAGCAGCTGATCCATGTAATGGATGTCCCATGGCCCTTCGACCTTGGGGATCATCAGCACATCGATCCGATCGCCGAGCCCAGCGACCAGCTCCATCACGTCATCCAGATGCCAGGGCGCATTCAATGGATTGATGCGCGCCCAATAGCCGACGCCGAGCGCAGCGAAGTCCGTCGCGCGGCCCATCTCGATGGCGCCGGCGCGGGCCGCCTCCTTCGCATCGGCTGGGATGGCGTCCTCCAAATTGGCGAGCACGACATCCACTTCGCGGGCAACGTCCGGCGCCTTGGCGCGCACTTTCTCCAAATGGGTCGGCACGAAGTGAATCATGCGCTCGAGCTTGACCGGCGGTTCGCGGAGCGGCGCGGGTGCGCCGATGGCGAGGGGCTTGAAGAATGAGCGCGGCGTTTTCATGCATGGCCTCCGGCCTGCCGCGCGTGCATGAAGACAGCGCGGCGTTCAAGCGCTTTCTCACGCGTCAGGACGTGCGGCGCGCGGCGCGGAGGGTGGCGGCTTCGTCCAACTCGGCCTGCTCACGGCGCAATTGGCGCTCGGCCGCGCGCGCGGCTTCAAGTTCGGCGAGTTTTTCAAGCTTCTTGAGGTCGACGTGCGCGGCGGTGAGCGCATCGCGCAGGACATAGGCCGCCTCGGCGCAGGCGCGTTCGTCGGCTTCCAGAAGGCGGCGATCGCGCGCGCGAACGGCGGCGAAGGCGCCATAGGTGCTCCAGACGCTCTGCGCCTTGGCCGCCTCGACTTGCTCGCTCGCCACGTGGGTTTCGAGATCGGCGATGCGCGCCACCGCCCGTGCGTGGCGCGCTTGGCCTTCGGCGAAGGCGCGACGCGCCTCTTCCACGCGCTCCTTGGCCAGGCGGATGAGCGTGGCGAGCGCTTTCATGGCGCCGTCACGCGTTCAGCGCCGCATCGAGCGCGGCGAAGCCGGCGGCGAAATCGGCGTGCTCGAAGCGCCCTTGGCGCAGCACGCCCTCCAGTGCGGCGCGGCGGCGTATCGCCTCGTCGATCTCGGGATCGGCGCCCGCCTTGTACGCGCCCAGCCGAATAAGCTCCTCCATTTCCGCGTAGACCGACAGGAGCGAGCGCGCCCGGGCGACGAGCGCGTTTTCGGATTCCGAATGGCACATCGGCATCAGGCGCGAGATCGATCTCAACACGTTGATCGCGGGATAGCGGCCGCGCTCGGCGATCTGGCGCTCCATGACGATGTGACCATCGAGAATGCCGCGCACGGCGTCCGCGATCGGCTCATTGTGATCATCGCCATCGACCAGAACCGTGAAGAGGCCGGTGATCGAGCCGGTCTTGGCGCCGTTGGGCACGCCCGGGCCCGCGCGCTCGAGCAATTTGGGCAGTTCGGCGAACACGGAGGGCGTGTAGCCTTTCGTGGTCGGCGGCTCGCCCGCCGCGAGGCCGATTTCGCGTTGCGCCATGGCGAAGCGCGTGACGCTGTCCAGCAGCAAGAGCACGTCCTTGCCCTCGTCCCTGAAATGCTCGGCGATGGCACAGGCGAGTTTCGGGGCGAGGCGCCTGCGCGCGGCGGGCTCATCGGAGGTCGCGACCACGACAACGGAGCGTGCGCGCCCCTCCTCGCCCAAAGTATCCTGCAGAAACTCGTTCACTTCGCGGCCGCGCTCGCCAATAAGGCCGATGACGACAACATCGGCGGCGGCGCCGCGCGCCAGCATCGACAACAGCACCGATTTGCCCACGCCCGAGCCCGCGAAGAGGCCCATGCGCTGGCCGCGGCACACAGCGGCGAAGATATTGAGTGCGCGCACGCCCAGATCCATACGCGTCCCGACGCGCGCACGTGCGTGCGCGGGCGGCGGTGCGGCGCACACCGGGCGCGGCTTGGTTCCGTACGGCAAGGGGCCGAGACCATCCACCGGCGCGCCAAACGCATCGACAACGCGGCCGAGCCAAGCGGCGGAGGGCCGCACCATCGGCGAGCGCCCCTCCATCCGCACGCGCGCGCCGGGGCGAATGGACTCCGCTGCGTCATAAGGAAGGATCAGCGCGCGCGCGCCCTTGAAGCCGACGATTTCCCCACGCGTTGGCCTAGCGCCTTCGATCGCGACGCGCGCGCCGACGCTTAACGCCTCGGCCGGGCCCGAGGCCTCGATCACCAGACCGCTCAGGCCCGTGACGCGCCCCTCGAAGCGGCGGGGCTCCATGGCGTCGATATCGGCGACGATGCGGGCGAGGGCCGACGATTTCATATCCACAGGCGCGTCCACAGAAAAATAAATCGCCGGCACGCTGGCGCGGTATGGTTACGCAAAACCTAACGGCGGCGTCCGGCTCGTTTCTGTATCGGAATCAATGGCTCCCGATTGCGGCAGGCTTTGTTCATGCTCCGGACTCTTGCGTGAAGAGACGAACAAGATTCTGATCCGCGTCGGCTCGTGAAACAACGCTTTGTTAACGCAAAGCGTTAAACAGTGAGTCGGGGACGTAAGTTTGCGGGGAATTGCGCCACGCGGCGCATGAGTTTTGAGAGGGCGCGATGCGGGTTCTGCTGATCGAGGACGACAACGCCACGGCGCAGGGCATCGAATTGATGCTCAAGTCCGAAGGCTTGAACGTCTATTCGACCGATCTGGGCGAGGAAGGCATCGACCTTGGCAAGCTCTACGATTACGACATCATTCTGCTCGATCTCACCTTGCCCGACATGAACGGGTTCGACGTGCTGAAGCAGCTACGCGTCTCGCGGGTCAATACGCCGATTCTCATCCTTTCGGGCGATGCGCACATCGAAACGAAGGTGAAGGGCCTGGGCGGCGGCGCCGACGATTACATGACCAAGCCGTTCAACAAGGACGAGCTGGTCGCGCGCATCAACGCCATCGTGCGCCGCTCAAAGGGCCACGCCCACGCCCTCATCAAGACGGGCGACATCACCGTCAATCTCGACGCCAAGACCGTGGAAGTGAACGGCCAGCGCGTGCACCTGACGGGCAAGGAATATCAGATGCTCGAGCTGCTCTCGCTGCGCAAAGGCACGACGCTGACCAAGGAGATGTTCCTCAATCATCTCTATGGCGGCATGGACGAGCCTGAGCTCAAGATCATCGACGTGTTCATCTGCAAGCTGCGCAAGAAGCTGCAGGCGGCGGCTGGGGACCACCACATCGAGACCGTGTGGGGCCGCGGCTATGTGCTGCGCGATCCGCAGGAAGCCGTCGTCGCGGCGTAAGGCCGGACGTTAACGCAGGCCGCCTCGCGCGGGCGGGCTCGGCGCGGCGGTTTCTTGCGCCATCGCCTGCTCATCGCGCCGGACACGCAGAAGATCGATGCGCGCGCGCTCGCCCTGGAATCGCGCAAGATCATCGCCAGCAAGGTTGCGGCCGGTCTCGACCCGCATCGTCATCGGATTGATCTGCACGCCACCTTGAAACACTTCATAATGAAGGTGCGGGCCGGTGGAGGCGCCGGTCGAGCCGACATAACCGATGATCTGGCCTTGGCGCACACGTACGCCGGGCCGCATGCCGCGCGCAAAGCTCGACATATGGCCATAGGCGGTGTCGTAGCGCGTGGAATGGCGAATGCGGATGTAATTGCCATAGCCGCCGAAGCGCCCCGCGCGCTGAATGACGCCATCGCCGGCCGCCATGATCGGCGTTCCGGTGCGCGCGGCGAAATCCGTGCCGCGATGCATGCGCGTAAAGCCCTGGATCGGATGGCGGCGCAGGCCGAAGCCCGAGGAGAGCCGTGCGCCGTTCACCGGCGTCATCATAAGAAACTTACGCGCGCTGCGCCCGGCGGGATCATACCATTGGGGCGTGCGATCCCCTTCCGCCTGGAAGCGATAATACTCCCGCAAACGCCCGCGCGTCGTCAGCGCCACGTAAGAGAGTTCGCCGGTGCGGACGGTTACGCCTTCGTCGTCATAATAACGATCGAACACAAGTTCGAACGGATCGCCGGGGCGAACGTCGCGTTGAAAATCAACGTCGAAGGCGAACACGTCCGCCATCTGCGCGATGACGCCCGTTGTGGCGCCGCGCGCCACAGCCGCGTCATGAAGGCTGGATTCCACCCGCGCGAGGATGCGCGTGCGCTCATAGGTCAGCGGCATCGCGACCTGGCGGGCGTTGAAGCGGCCGGCGTTCAAGCGATTGACGGTGACTGTCATGCCCGGCGCGGAGCGGAAGGCGAGGCCGGAGAGCCGGGGCGGCGCCGCCGAGTCCTGCAAGAACACGACATTCACCGGCACGCCGGGACGAATGCGGCGTGGATCGAACACTTCCGAAATCGAGGCGGCGGCGGCCTGGGCGTCGCGCGCCGTTGCGCCAGCGCGGGTGAGCACGCGCGCAAGCGATTCACCTGCGCCGATCGTCACCTCCGAGGTGTGCTGCCCCAGGTAAATATCCGTAAACGCCTCGTGCTGGAGGCGGCGTTCCTCCGCCGCTTGGGCGGCGGCCGCACGCGCCGCCGCCTCTGGCGACAAACCGCCGCCAAACAATCCCGCCTGCACGGCCCAATAGAGGCCGACCGCCAGGGCGGCGGCCAGCGCGCCGCCGCCGAGCGCCAGCATGAGCCGTGGCGGCGTGCGCGGCGGCGAAACCGCCGCGGTGCCATAGGCCGAGGGCAGCGCACCGGCCGGCACGGCATGCGCTGGCGACTGGGGGACGCCAAATTCGTCCATCGTGTCCCGCTTCTCCAACGCGGCCCTATCAGTGCAACGTGACCGATTTAGGGATCTGGCAGCCATATGGTGTATCCCCACCCTGGCACGGCAGGGCCATTTAATTGAAAATACCAGCAAGAGCCACGCCAGGCGAGCGAGTTGAGGGGGCGGGCGCCCCGAAGTTCCGTAGAGGCAACCGGCCGATGGACCAAGTTGAGCCAGCGCCGCCCGGCGCGCGCCGCCCCGGAGGCGCCGTCTTCGGCTTGGGCGTCGCCGTGGCCGTGGGCGCCGCGCTGAGCGCCGGCTGGGCGTTTCGCGCCCCGCTCGCGCATGGCGCCCTCACTGGCTATCTGGCGCAACGCGGCGTCGACAGTGATTTCACGATCGATCGGCTCGGCCTCGCGGGCGCGAGCCTTTCGGCGGTCCGGCTCGGCGACGAGGACGCGCCGGCCGCGATGATCGAGCGCGTCAACCTTACTTTCGATCTGGGCGGGGTATCGTCGATCGCACTCATTGGCCCGCGCTTGCGGTTCACGGCTTCCGAGACTGGCCTCTCCTTTGGCGCGCTGGACCGCCTCCTCTCGGGTCCGCCCCGACCCCGCCGGCCCCTGCCCGATTGGCGCATCGACATCGTTGGCGGCGAAGGCCTGCTCGACACGCCGTTCGGCGCCTTGCCGCTTTCGTTCGAGGCGCAAGGGCGGCTGAGGCAAGACTTCACCGCCGTCGCGCGGCTTGCCTCCACTACACAAGGCGGCGCGCGCGGGCGCCTCGTCGGCGCATCCGCCGTTTTCACCGCACGCTCCACGCCGCAAGGGACCAACGCGGCGCTCGACATAAACGCAACGCGGATCGCCTTGGGCGCCGACACGATCGAGAACCTCTTGGTCCAGGCCGCGCTGCGGGCGCCGAACGATCTTGAGCGGGCGGACGGCGTTGTGACCTGGCGCGTCGGAGCGCTTGAAAACGCAAGCATTACAGCCTCCGCCGTCGCCGGGGACGCGCGCATCGCCGGCGCGCTTGGACCGATGGGCTTGGCGTTCGCAGATTGGCGCGGCGCGGCGCGCGTCCGCGCTGGCGCGCTCGCCATCAGCGGCGCGCGTTTCACCGCGCCATCAGCCCAGGCGACTCTGGCCGGCCGCGCCGGCGCCGGACAAGGCGCGTGGCGTGTCACCGCGTCGGACAGCGACGTGAGTGGTCTGCGCGCACCGGAAATCAATGCGGCCGGCGACATTCGTCTTCGCGCCGACAATGGTATTGGGCTCGATTTGGACGGCGCCCTGGTTGTCGCGCACGCCGCGCAAACCGAGGCCGGACGCACGGCTCTGACGCGCGCCTGGCCGTCGCTCGGCGGCACGCCGCTTGGACCGCTCTTTCAATCCAGCCGCGCGGCCGCGCTCGCCGCCCTCTCGGATGTGTCCCTCGACATCCCAATTGCGCTCACGTTCGGGCGCGCGGGTTTGGGCGCGGCGGCGCCGCGCGCCTTCTTGGTGCGCGCCGGCAACGGCGCCCGGTTGCGTGTCGCACCCTCACGTTCTGGCGCCCCAGTGTTGGCGTTCAGTTCGGGCGCGTGGCGCGGCAGTGCGCAGATCGCCCTCTCCGGCGGCGGGTTTCCGGACGCCACCTGGCGCTTTGATGCGATCAGCGGCGAAGGGACGAGGCCGGTCATTGCACGCGGGCGTCTCAGCATCGCCGATTGGGTCACCGACGATGCGCGCCTCGCGGCGCCCGCCTTGACAACGACGCTTACCTTGGATGGCGCACGCGGCGACCTGCGCCTTTCGGGCGATGCACGTATCAGCGGCCCGCTCGCCGGCGGCGCGGTGGGCGAGCTTGCCGCGCCGCTCGACCTCTCCATCCAATGGGGCGATGGCGTGCGCATCGCAACGCCCGAGCGGCGCTGCACGCCCGCGCGCTTCGCGCAGCTGACAATTCCCGGGTTCACGTTCGCCAATGGCGGCTTCAGTATTTGTCCCGAACCGGATGGCTTCTTCGCAACCGACGCGCGTGGGATCGCATCGGGCGGGTTTCGGATCGCGCGGCTTTCGCTTGCCGGCCACGCTGCGGGCGCGCCGGCGCAACGCACCAGCATGACAAGCGATGGCGTGCTTGGGCGTTTTTCTGGGCCGGCCAGCCAATTGATCCTCGATGTCATCGCGGACCGGCCAGCGCTCGAGGTTCGTTTGGCGCCGGGCCGCACGCTCGACCTGCGCGGCGCGCGGGTGACGGCGCGTACGCTCACTACGGCGGGAAGCTGGTCCACCGAAGGACGCTTCGAGGCAGGCGTGCTGCGCGATGACGCGCTTCCCGCGCACGTGACCGAGATCGCCGCCGACTGGCGCGCCGAACCGCGCGGAAACGACGCTGTGGTGCACATTCTCAACGGACGCGCGCGCGTGACAGACCGCCCGCCAGCCGACGCGCCGAGGGACCGCCGGCCGGCGTTTCAACCGCTTATCGTCAACAGAGTCAGCGCCGACATTGCGGACGGACAAGTCCGCGGCGCCGGGACCATCGCGCTCGGCGCCAATGGGCGGGTGATCGGTGGATTTGACGCGCGCCATGACATCGCGCGCGGCGTGGGCGAGGCCGATGTGACGACGCGCGACCTCACCTTCGATGCGCGCCTGCAGCCCTATATGCTCTCCGAATTGGCGCGCGGCGCGGCGGAAAATGTGCGGGGGCCGGCAATTGGTCAGGCGCACATAGAGTGGACGCCGACGACGCTTACGGCGCGCGGCCGTGCAACGCTGAACAACGTATCCCTGGCTTCCGCGACGCTGCCTGTCATCGAGGGCGTGTCCGGCGATGTGGTGTTCGACGATCTTTTCACCATTCACACCCCGCCCGGGCAGACGCTCACCATCGCCCGGCTGAATCCCGGCATCGCCGTGAGCAATGGCGTGGTGCGGTTTCAATTGCTGGGCGATGGGCGCGTTTCGCTTGAGGATGCGCGCTGGCCTTTCGCGGGCGGGCACATTGCGGTCGCTGCGACGACGCTGACGCTTGGCGCAGATCAAACGCGGCTTCACCTCGCCTTGCGCGACATCGACGTGGCGCAGCTTCTTCAGACGCTCAACGTACCGGATCTCAGCGCGACCGGCCATGTCGAAGGGGATTTTCCCCTGCTGCTGACGGCGACCACGGCGTTGATCGAAAATGGCGCGCTGCGCACCGTGAACGGCGGGGGCCGTATCGAATACACAGGACGCGCCGGCGACAGCGCCGAAGGCGTGGCGGCGCTCGCATTCGGCGCATTGCGCGCCTTCACCTATGACGATCTGGCGCTGGTGCTTAACGGCGACCTGGGCGGGGACGTGATCACGACCATCAATTTCAGCGGCCGCAACGACGCCGCACTGAATCTGAGCGACGTCACGCCCGGCAATGTGCCGACGCTGGGCGGGGGCGATATCCCCTTCCGGTTCAATGTGCGGGTCACTGCCCCGTTCCGGCGCCTGGCGGAGACTGCCGCCAGCCTGGGCGACGCGACGAGCCTCATCGAACGCGCGCAGCCGGCGCCGGAATCTCCCATTGACCCGCCCCCCACGGCGCCCAGATAAGGAGGATGGATATGGCGGAGCGCGGCATGCGGCGAGTACACAGAGTAGCGCCTCTTCTCGCCTGCGCGGCGATGGGGCTCATCAGCGCGGCGTGCGTGCAGGTCAACGCCACGCCCGACCGGCCCATCGAGATCAACCTCAATGTCACCATAAGACAGGAAGTCGTGGTGCGGCTCGAGGGCGATGCACGCGATCTGCTGCAAAACAACCCGGACCTATTCTGAACAGCGCGCTCATGGGCGGTTCAGCGCCCGAGCGCACACTGCGCAAGTCTAACGGGCATAGGAACAGGACAATGGCTCGAACATCCTTCACGCTCCGCCTCCCAGCGCTCGCGGGCGTCCTACTGGGCGCTTTGCTTCTGGCCGCCCCGGCAAGCGCTCAGGCGGATCCAGCCATCGATCAGGCCAAGGCGGCCGGGATTGTCGGTGAGCAGGCGGATGGGTTTGTCGGCGTCGTTCCGGGCGCCAGCGCCAGCGCCGATGTCCGCGCGCGGGTCGATCAGCTCAATATCCGCCGCCGCGCCGCCTATACCGAGCGGGCGCAGGCGCGCGGCGTCACCGTCAATGAAATGGCGGCGGCGGTTTCGTGCCAGATTTTCACCCAGCGCATCAATGTCGGCGAGCATTATCGCGATGAAAACAATCAATGGCGCCAGCGCACGGCGAGCGCGCCGGTTCTGATCCCGAGTTTCTGCCCCCGGTGAGCGCCGCGTCGCCATGGCGACGCCGCGCTTGCGTGCACGCGTGAAGGCGGCCCTGCTCGTCTTAAGTCTGGGCGCGGTCCTTGCGTTCGCGGCGATCGGCGCGGCTCAGGCCTTCAACGCCTTCGGCGCGGTCATGTCCATGCATGCGTGGATCGCGCTGGCCCTGTGCACGCTGTTCTCGATCGGGCTTGGCGCGGGGCTGATGATGCTCAGCTTCCATTCGGCGCGGCGCGGCTATGACGCGCGCGCCCATGGCGCGGATCGCGCGCCGGACGAGGCGGACTGACACGACCGGCCGTCAGCGCTAAACAGAAGATATGGCCCTTCCCACCCTGCTCCAGAAATTTCGCGGCGCACGCATCGCCGTCGTCGGCGACGTGATGCTCGATAACCATGTCGTGTGCCGCGCAAGCCGTATTTCCGACGAAGCGCCAGTGCCGGTGCTTTTGATTGATCATGAACGGCGCGCGCTTGGCGGGGCAGGCAATGTGGCCGCGAACATCGCCGCCATGGGCGGCGCGGCGGAACTCATCGGACTAGTCGGCGCGGACGCGGGCGGCGCGGCCGTTCAAGCCCTGATCGACGCCCATGGCGGGGCGATCACAGGGCGCCTACAGGTGGCCGGCGAACGGGCGACCGTCACCAAGACGCGCTATCTGGGCGGCGCGCAACAGGTCGTGCGCGTCGATCGTGAAAGTGCGACGCCCGCAACGGGCGCGCTCGCCGACGCGGTGATCGCCGACATTGAACGCGCGGTCAGCGCTTGCGATGTCGTGGTTGTGTCCGACTACGGAAAGGGCGTGTTGACGGATGACGTGCTGGCGGCGCTGTTCGCCGCTTGCGCGCGCGCGGGCAAGCCCTCGATCGTCGATCCAAAACGCCCAAAATTCAGCGATTATCGCGGCGCCAGTTTCATTACGCCAAACCGGAAGGAATTGGCGCGCGCCGCCGACGCGCCAACCGATTCCGATGAGGAGGCCGCGCATGCGGCTGACATCGCCATCAGAGACAGCGGCGCGGCGATCCTGCTGACGCGCTCTGAAAAAGGCATGTCGCTTTATCGGGCAGGCGCGGCGCCGCTTCACCTTGCTGCAACGGCGCGCGAGGTGTTTGACGTGACGGGCGCGGGCGACACCGTTGTGGCCGGGCTCGCGCTCGCGCTGGCGGCGGCGTTGCCGTACGAACAAGCGATGCGCATCGCCAACGCGGCCGCCGGCGCTGTAGTCGCCAAGGTGGGCACCGCCGTCGTCACCGACGCCGAACTCGCCGCCGCACTCGTCGCGCAGGGCCATCCGAGCCCGTCGCACGGCGAATCAACCGCGCCCGCGCTTCCAGCGACGATCGAAGAGGCGCGCGCGCTCAGGGCGCGCTGGCGCGCGGAAGGCCATGTGGTCGGCTTCACAAACGGCTGCTTCGATTTGCTGCATGAGGGGCATGTGTCGCTCATCGCGCAGGCCTCGGCGGCATGCGACCGACTGATCGTCGCGCTCAATTCCGATTCCTCCGTACGCCGACTAAAAGGGCAGAGCCGTCCGCTGCAATCGCTGCCTGCGCGCGCGGCGATCATGGCGGCGCTCCGCGGCGTCGATCTGGTGCTCACCTTCGAGGAGGACACGCCGCTCGCGCTGATCGCGGCGCTTGAGCCCGACGTGCTGGTGAAAGGCGCGGATTATGAAGAGTCCGAAGTCGTAGGCGGCGATCTCGTGAAGGCGGCGGGCGGGCGCATCGTGCGGGCGCGATTGAGCGCGGGCCAATCGACCAGCGAACTTGTTCGAAAAGCGAAAGAGCGCGCTTAACCATGCCTGGCGCTTGCTTGTAAGGGCGGCGCGCCCTACCTTGTTATGCTCATCTTGAGCATAATGCGGAGGCGGCCACATGGCCCGCGCGGCCCCCAAGGCCCCCCTCGCCGACCAATTCCAGTGTCTGTACACGCACGGCTTCGTGCGCGTCGCCGCCGCGTCGCCCGTGGTTGCCTTGGCTGATCCCGCGACAAACGCAGCGCGCATCCTGGCGTTGGCGCGCCGCGCGCATGACGCTTCGGCGGCGCTGTGCGTTTTTCCCGAGCTGGCGCTCAGCGGCTATTCGATCGACGATTTGCTGCAGCAGGATGCGTTGCAGGGGGGCGTCGAGCACGCCCTCGCTCTGCTCGCGGCCGCGAGCGCCGATCTGACGCCAGCGCTGGTTGTTGGCGCGCCGCTCAGGGCGCATGGGGCGCTTTATAATTGCGCGGTGGTTCTGCATCGGGGCCGCGTGCTGGGCGTGGCGGCGAAGAGTTATTTGCCGACCTATCGGGAATATTATGAGCGGCGCCAATTCGCGGCGGCGAGCGATGCGTGCGCCGATTCAATCACTTTGTGCGGCGAACATGTTCCCTTCGGCGCCAATTTGGTGTTTACGGCGCGCGACGTTCGCGACTTCGCCTTCCATGCGGAGATTTGCGAAGACATGTGGGCGCCCATTCCCCCATCGAGCTGGGCCGCGCTCGCAGGCGCGACGGTGCTGGTAAATTTATCGGCGTCAAACATCACGATCGGCAAGGCCGCAGCGCGCGATGTGCTGATCGAGGGGCATGCACGGCGCACCTGCTCGGCCTACATCTACGCTGCGGCCGGCCACGGGGAATCCACCACCGACGTGGCGTGGGACGGGCAATTGTCGGCGTTTGAACTTGATGAGAAGCTTGCGGAGAGCGAACGTTTCGCGCGCGAAGCCGGCTTTCTCATCGCCGACGTCGATGTGGGGCGGATCGCGCAGGAGCGGCGGCGCACAAACACGTTTCGCGATGCGCGCGCGCATGGCGCGGACCGCATCAGCGCCATGCGCGCCATTCCCTTCACGCTCGATCCGCCGAAGCGCGCCTTGCCCCTTCAGCGCACCATTGCGCGCTTCCCGTTCGCGCCGGCCGATCCCGCGCGCCTCGATCAAGATTGCTTTGAGGCTTACAATATCCAGGTCGCCGGACTGGTTACGCGCCTTGAGGCGACCGGCTCCAAGAAATGCGTCATAGGGGTGTCCGGCGGCCTCGATTCGACGCAGGCGCTGATCGTCGCCGCGCGCGCGATGGATTTGATGGGCCGTCCGCGTACGGATGTTATCGGCGCCACCATGCCTGGCTTCGCGACCAGCGCGGAAACCCGCGCGCATGCATGGCGCCTGATGCGCGCGCTCGGCGTCGATGCACGGGAGACATCCATCGTCCCGCTGGCGGAGCTGATGCTCGACACCCTCGGCCACCCGGCGGCGCGCGGCGAGGCCGTACATGATGTTACTTATGAAAACGTGCAGGCCGGCCTCAGGACGGACTACCTCTTCCGCCTCGCCAACCAAGAGGGCGGACTGGTGGTCGGCACGGGCGATCTCTCGGAACTCGCACTCGGCTGGTGCACCTATGGCGTGGGCGATCACATGTCGCATTACAATGTGAACGCCGGCGCGGCGAAGACGCTGATCCAGCACCTGATCGGATGGGTGGCGCGCGAAGGCTTGTTCGACGCCGCGACGAGCGACACGCTGCGCGCAATCCTCGCCAGCGACATCACGCCCGAGCTGGTGCCCGCGCGCGATGGCGCACCGCAATCGACGGAGGCCGCGATCGGCCCCTATAGTCTGCAGGATTTCAACCTGCATTACATAACGCGCTGGGGCTTTTCGCCCAGCAAGACTCTGTTTCTCGCGTGGTCCGCGTGGCGCGACGCGGACCTGGGATCGTGGCCCGAGACGACGCCTGACAAGGCGCGGCGCGCTTATTCGTACGAAGAATTGCGCGGATGGCTCATTGTGTTTCTCACGCGCTTTTTCGGCATGAGCCAATTCAAGCGCTCGGCGGCTCCGAACGGGCCGAAGCTGACGAGCGCGGGCGCGCTCTCGCCGCGCGGAGACTGGCGCGCGCCAAGCGATGGCGGCGCGGCGCCATGGCTTCAGGAACTCGAGCGCAATACGCCGGAAACGCTGGGCTAGCTGTTCGTGTACTGGCGGTACCAGGACACGAAGCGCGCGACGCCATCGTGCAAGGACGTGGATGGCTCAAATTCGTAGAGCGCCCGGGCGCGCGTGATGTCCGCGAATGTGGATTGCACCTCCACCGCGTTGCGTGGCGCCAGCACGCGCTTGGCTGTTTTCCCAGTGGCCAGCTCGATGGCGGCGACCAAGTCCAGAACCGTGTGCGGCTTGTGATTGCCGAGATTGACGATCCTGTGCGGCGGCACATCCGCAGGCGGAAGATCGAGCGCACGCACGATGGCCGGCGCCATATCGTCAATATAGGTGAAGTCGCGCGCGAGCCTGCCTTCGCCGTAAAGCGTCACTTCCTCGCCGGCGAGAATTTTCTTCGTGAAGGTCCAGTAAGCCATATCCGGACGGCCGAACGGCCCATAGACCGTGAAAAAGCGCAGGCCCGTCTGCGGAATGGCGAACAGCCGCGCATAGGTTTCGCTCATCAGCTCGCACGATCGCTTGGTCGCCGCATAGAGAGAGGCAGGCGCATCGCACCTGTCCGTCTCTCGAAACGGCCCGTCCGCACGATCTCCGTATACGGATGAAGAGGACGCGTAGACGAGGTGTTTGAGGTTTTCGGACCCGCGCGCATATTCAAGCACGCGCAGATGGCCGGCGAGGTTGGCGCGCTCATATTCAAAGGGCGCCTCAAGCGAGTGGCGCACGCCAGCCTGCGCGGCAAGATGAATGATGGCGCCGACGTCCCTCGGCGCGAGCGCGGCTTCGAGCGCGCCCTCCGCCGCGATATCCGCTTCGACAAACCGAAATGTTGGAAATTCGCACAGGATGTCGAGGCGCGCGCGCTTCAGCGCCGGATCATAATAGGAATTGAGGCTGTCAACGCCCACAATTGAGCGCCCGGCCGCGCCAAGCCGCCGCGCCACGTGAAAGCCAATGAAGCCGGCCGCGCCGGTGAGCACGATCATGAGCGGACGTGCTAACGAGCGCGCGCCCGCACGTCAAAACGAATTCCCCAGTTGACGCGGCGGGGCGCGGCGCAAATGGTCCGCATAATGACAGCGCCCGCGATGAGCCCCTATCGGAGACCAAGCCTCGAGGCGCTGATGATCCTGGCGCGCGCGGCGGGCCGCGCCATCATGGCGGTTAAAGACGAAGGGGCCGTGGCGACGCACAAGGCCGATGGATCGCTCGTCACTCTCGCGGATTCGCGGGCCGAAGCGATCATCCTCGAAGGGCTGGCCGCCCTCTCGCCCGGCGCGCCGGTTCTGGCGGAAGAAGAGGTCGCGGCGGGACGCACGCCGACGCTTGGCGACTTCTATTTCTGCGTCGATCCGCTTGATGGCACGCGTGATTTTGTATCCGGCGAGAACGGGGAGTTCACAGTCAATATCGCGCTCATTGAGTGTGGCTCGCCCACGTTGGGCGTTGTCTACGCGCCGGCGACGGGCGCGCTCTATGCGGGCGAACCCGGCCGCGCGCTGCGCGGGGATTGGGATGCGCGCGGCGGCGATGAACTTTCTTCCACGCGCGCGATCCAGGTGGCGGATGGGGCATCGCCGTGGCGCGTGACGGCGAGCCGCCGCTCGGGCGGACCGCGCACGGCGCGCTTTCTGGAAGCGCTTGGCGCGGTGGAAGAGCGGCGCGCCAGTTCCTCGATCAAGTTCTGCCTGATCGCGGAAGGGCTGGTCGATCTCTATCCGCGGCTCGGTGAGATTTCCGAATGGGATGTGGCGGCCGGCCACGCCGTGCTCGTCGCGGCCGGCGGGGGCGTGTGCGATGTCCATGGCGCACCACTCACTTACGGGCATGCGGCGCGCAAATTCGCCGTCGACGGGCTAGTGGCGTTCGGCGGGGCGGCGGCGAGCGCCGAAGCGCGACGCGCGCTGGCGCTCATTTCCCACGGCGCGTAACGGCGCAATACGATCCGGCCATTGTTACCGGCGCGAGCGACTATGACGCGCCGCGCACGCTGATGAGCTCGACGCGAAAGACAAGCGCCTGGTTTGGCCCGATGGTTCCATCCGCCGTGCCACGCTCGCCATAGCCGAGCGCCGGCGGCACATAGAATTCGTACGTCTCCCCCGGGCGCATGAGTTGGAGGCCCTCGATCCAGCCGCGGATCACACGATTGAGCGGAAATTCGACTGGCTCGGACGCGGAGTCAAAGACGCGCCCATTGGGAAAGCGCCCTTCATAACGCACGGTGACAAGGTCTGTCGCGCGCGGGCGCGCGCCGCCGGCCACGGCGGTCACGACGCGGTATTGCAGGCCGGACGGCGTTGCGACCACGCCGGCCGCACGGGCGTTCTCGGCGAGGAATTGATGGCTTCGAGCGGCGTTTTGCGCTGGTGACGCCGTTGCGCATGCGGCAAGCAGGCCGCAGGCGATAAGCAAACTAAAAAGGCGGCGCATCAGCGTGTCTCCAGTCCCGGGGCGGCGACGATGCGGCCGTCGGCCGTGCCCCATGCCAACAATACAATACGAAATTGCAGCGCCGAATTTGGCGGAATATCGGGCGGCGCGCCCTCGGCGCCGTAGCCCAAATTCGCCGGCAGATAGGCGATCAGCTCATCGCCTGGGCGCATCAGACGCAGCGCTTCGGCGAAGCCTGGAACAACGCCGCCAATGGGGAACTCGACTGGTTCGCCGCGCTCGAATGACGAGTCGAAGACATCGCCATTGGGAAGGCGCCCCTCATAGTGAACGAGCACCTGCGCGTTCGCGGGCGGGCTGGGCAAGTTCGGCGCGGTGGATGCACGTGTGATTTCGTAGAGAAGGCCGGACGCGGTGGCGCGCACGCCCGCGCGCGCGCGCTGGCGAGTAAGAAATGCGGCGGACTCGGCGACGCTCGCGCCCGCGCGGGCTTTGCCTTCTTGTTCGGCGCGGGCGATCTCGTTCATCACGCCGGATTCGCGTTCACACGCCGCAAGCGTAACGGCGAGGATCGCGACGATTGCGAGCCGATAGGTCATGCGTAGAGGCCGTCGGCTTGCGGGATCGTCCACGGCTCCGCGCTGGCGGCCGCCTCCCATGCGCGGACATCAGGATCGTTCAGCACCGTCTCGCAATAGGCGCGCAGGGGCGGCGGCGTCTCCACCGCATAGGTGCGCAGGCGCGTGACGACGGGTGCGTACATCGCATCCGCGATGCTGCGCGATCCGACCAACCACGGGCCGCCGAAGCGATCGAGCAAGGCCGCCCACAGCTCGAACAGGCGAACGAGATCGGCGCGCGTATCGTCAGGCCACGCCGGCGGCGCGGGCAGACGGCGGCGAATGTTCATCGACATATCCCGCCGCAAAGCGGCGAAACCCGCATGCATTTCCGCGACGGCTGCGCGCCCCAGGGCCCGCGCCGCGGGCGCTTCGGGCCACAGGCGCGCGTCGGGCGCGGCTTCGTTGGCCCATTCGCAAATGGCGAGCGAGTCATTGATGACCAAGCCATCCACATGTAGCGCCGGCACACGCCCGCTCGGCGAGATGGCGACGATCTCCTCGATCTTGGACTTCCCGTACCCCTCGCCGCCCAACGGGATGACAAATTCCTCAAACGCAACGCCGCCCCAGCGCAGCGCCAGCCAGGGCCGCATCGACCAGGACGAGTAGTTCTTGTTGCCGATATAGAGTTTGGGCGTGGTCACGTTCTATTCCCTGTTCGCCAAACGGCGCCCAAAACAAAACCGGCGGCGCATGAGGACGCCGCCGGTTGAGCTTTGCAACGCCTATGCGCTCAGCGCATCGGTTCGAGCAGATCGTTGCGGATCCAGCCCGAATTGTCGTTCTCGTCGAACACTTCCCACCAGAGGCCCTGCTGAGCGCCGGAGGGATGCACCATCGAGCCCGGCGGCAATGTGCGCACGACGCGCGCATTGGTCGATGGGCTGGCGCGCAGATTGGCCTGTTGACGCGTCACGAAGGCGCGCGGCGGCGCTGTCGTGGTCGCATTCGGATCGAGGCCGCCCAATTGGGTGACCAGTTGCGCATAGGCGTCAACGAACGCCGCGGAGACGACGCGGCCGATGTCCGTATCTTCCCAGCCGCCGCCGACCGCGCCGCCGAAGCCTGTCGTGCCGATGGTGCCGGCGCCGGCGCCCCAGCCGATGTTGCGGTTCTGGGCGCGGCCTTCAGTGACCGCGACGGTTTCCGTGGTGCGTACGTTCGTCAGCGACAAGACAGCTTGCGCTTCTTGCCGTTGCACGCGAATGCCGCTGGCGATGGCGCCAGCCGTGCCGCCGATCAGGCCGCCGATGATGCCGCCGACAGCGCCGCCGCCGGCATTGTTATCCTGCGCCGCGACTTCCGCGATCAGCACATAATCGGCCGCGCGCATCTGCCCACGGCCCATATTCTGACCGCGCTGGAGATCGCCGCCGGCGGCGAGATTGCGTTCGCCTTGCGCCACATCCATGCCGATCCCGCGCTCCACGATGGTGAAACAGCGCGAGCGCTGCACCACGACGCGCAGCATGGTTTGCGGCGAGGAAAGATTGTAAGCGCGCCAGCCATCCCGATCGCCATCGACCATGGTGATCGAGCCGAGGCTGCGGGTGCAAGTCGGCACCACGACCGGTTCGTCGCGATCAAGGTCCCGGCCGCGATCCCGATTCGGCTGCGCCACAGCGGCGCCGGCCAAAGCCGCCGTCGCCCCAACAGCCACACTTAACATTTTGAAGAATTGGCCCATTTCCCGCTCCTTGGGGGGCGGACGGCCCCAAAAGCCCGACCCGCCGATAGCCCTCACGGCGCAGGCATTACCACGCCTTCATGGCCCGGTCACCCGCTTCCCGAAAACGTCACATTTGCGCCGCGCGAGCGCCTCAGGCCGGCTAAAGCCTGCGCGGCGGGTAACCATTCGCCGCGAGCCCATCGACGATTTCCTGCGTGTGCTGGGCGTCCCGCGTTTCGATCATGATGTCGAACTCGGCGCCCTTGGCCGGCACATCGAGCGCGAGGCGATTGTGGGCCACGTCGATGATGTTGGCCCCGAGATCGCCGATCACTTTCGAGACGCGCGCGAGCAGGCCGGGGCGATCATCCCCAACCAGGCGAAGCGACGAGATCCGCCCCTCGCGCACCAGGCCGCGCGTCAGCACCGAAGCCAAGAGGCGTGCGTCGATGTTGCCGCCGCAGAGAATGACGCCGACCTTCTTGCCGGCGAAGCGCGCCGGGTGCGCCAAGAGCGCGGCGAGGCCCGCAGCGCCCGCACCCTCGGCGATCGTCTTTTCAACATTCGCGAAGAGCGAGATGGCCTGCTCCAAGTGTGGTTCATCGACGAGGACGACATCGCTGACCAGCGCCCGGCAGATTTCGAGGTTGAGCCGGCCGACCTGCTTGACCGCGATGCCCTCGGCGATGGTCTGGCCGCCGACGACCGGCTCCTCCCCCCGCATCTCGGCATGCAGCGAGGGATACATACGCGCTTCGACGCCGATGATCTCGATGTTCGGTTTCAGATGCTTGGCGGCGATGGCGTTGCCGGAAATGAGCCCGCCTCCGCCGACCGGAATGAGCAGCAGATCGAGATCGGGCGCTTTTTCAAGCATTTCGCGCGCGATGGTGCCCTGGCCGGCGATGATGGCCGGATCGTCGAACGGGTGCACGAGCGTCAGCCCCTCGCGCTCCTTGACCTGATAGCCATAGGTGAAGGCCTCGGCCATGGTCTCGCCATGCAGCAGCACGCGCGCGCCATGCTTGCGCGTATGCTCCACCTTCACGAACGGCGTGCCGATCGGCATGACGATGGTGGAGGGAATGCCAAGGCGCTGGGCGTTGTAAGCGACGCCCTGGGCGTGATTGCCGGCGGAAATGGCGATGACGCCGGCGCGGCGTTCGGCCTCCGTCAGCTGCGAAAGCTTGTTCCAGGCGCCGCGCTCCTTGAAGGAGGCGGTGAATTGCAGATTCTCGAACTTGATCCAGACTTCGGCGCCGGTGATTTCCGAGAGCGTGCGCGACAGGCGCATCGGCGTGCGCTCAACCTTGCCGGCGATGCGCTGTTCGGCGGCGAGGATATCCTCATAAGTGACGGGCAAGGCGGCGGGGACCGCGACGAGCTTGGGTTTTGCAACGGATTGTTCAGACATGACGATACCAGTAGGTGAGATCCGAGAATTGCTCAATCGACACGCGCCGGATCAGTTCAATCTCAGCACCCGTTGAAAGAAGAGCGTTTCGGCCTCGCGCTGGGCTTCCTGGTTTTCGCGGCGTTGGAAGCCGTGGCCTTCATTGCGCGCCAGCATGAGCCAGGCCTCTCCCCCATTGGCGCGCACGGCGGCGAGCACCTGCTCGGCCTCGCTCGCGGGCACACGCGGATCGTTGGCGCCGTGCACGATGAACATCGGCCGGGTGATGCGGGCGACATTGGTGAGCGGCGAGATGCGCGTCAGAGTCGCGCGCATGGCCGGGTCGCGTTCATCGCCATATTCGGCGCGGCGCAGATCGCGGCGATAGCCGCTGGTGTTCTCAAGGAAGGTGACGAAGTTCGAAATGCCGACGATATCGACCGCGCCAGCGAGACGCTCATTATAGTGCGTCATCGACGCCAGCACCATGTAGCCGCCGTAGGAACCGCCATAGACGAGGACGCGGCGATCATCGAGTTCGTCCCGCGCAGCGACCCAATCCAGCAATGCGCCAATATCCCGCACCGAATCCTCACGCCGCTCGCCATTGTCGAGCGCCAGGAAATCGCGCCCGTAGCCGGAGGAGCCGCGCACGTTTGGCGTGATCACCGCGACGCCCAGCTCATTCACCCAATATTGGATGGTGGAGGAAAAGGTCGGGCGGGCCTGCGATTCCGGGCCGCCATGGATGTTGACGATAATGGGATGTGGGCCCTCTGTACGCGGACGATAATAGAAACCGCTGATGGCGCGGCCATCGAAGCTCGTCCATGAAACAAGTTCAGGCGTCACGAAACCGACGGGATCGAGGCCGCCGACTTCGCTCTGCGTCCAGCGGGTCAAGGCGCGCGTGCGCAGATCAAATGAATAGGCGTCGCCCGGCGCGGTCGCGCTGTTCAACGTAAATCCGATGCGCGCGCCGCGCGGATCGAAGCGCACGCCATAAACCACGCCGGCCGGCAGATCGGGCGCGGGGCGTGCGCGCCCTGCGCGCGCGTCCATCAGGCGAAGCCGCGACTGGCCCGCCTCATTGACCACATAAGCGATCGTGCGCCCATCGGGCGACACATCGAACTCCTCGACATCCCAATTCAATCCGGGCGTCAGGAATGTGCGCGCGCCGGTCGCGATGTCGAGGCGCACGAGGCCGACGAATTGCGAGCCTTCATCGCTCAACAGAATGACGGCGCGTCCGTCCGGTGTGAATTCGCCGCCGCCATAAGCGACTTCAAGATCAGGCGTCAGTTCGCGCAGCGCGCCCGAGACCACATCCAAGAGAAACCGCCGCGAGCGCGCGATCGAGACATACCGCCCGATCAGCAGCGTGCGCCCATCGGGTGAAAAATCGATGGGGCCGACCGCGCCCTCGCCATGAAGCGCAAGCCGGCGCGACGCTGCGTTTTGCGGGTCGGCGATAAAAATATCGTAGTTCGGCGAATCCGCCGGCGCCAAGGACCAAGCGATCAAGCGCCCGTCCCGGCTTTGGACGAGATTTTCGTTGCGCGTGCCGGGCTCGGTGAATTGCGTGGCGCGGCCGGTTCCCGGATCGCTCAAAAAACCCTGGAAGCGTTCATCGCCGCCGACATCGCGTGAAAAGAAAAACGACGCCGCGCCGTTGCGTGTCTGCGTGCCGGTGACGCGCTCGTCGTAGAAAGTGAGCTGCGCGCGCGCGCCCATGGGCGCGGCGACGCGGTGCACCTGATTGGTGCCGCCAAAGCGTGTCAGCACCAGCATGGCGCCGTCGGGCTGCCAGTCCTGGAAACTCGCCGTGCGCGCATTGACATATTGGCGCAGGCGCTCGCGCACGGCGGGCGGCGTTTCCGGCACGTTTTCCACGAGCAGCGCGCCGCGTTCGATGCGCGCGGGCGGCGCGGCCGGTTGCGCCAACGCGCTCGCCGCCAACAAGCACACCGCCGCCATCGTCACCATGATCCGCATGAGTTCACCCTCGCCGCCGACGCGTCGCCGCGCGCTCAACCTAGCCAAAGCGCGCGCGGGCGCCTAGGTTTGTGTTCATGGCCCGTTCCGCACCCCCCGACGCCAACGCCGTGTTCGACCGCGCCGCCGCGATCTGGACGCCGCATCGGCCCGAGCGCGGCTGGGAGAAACTGGAAGGCGGGCGGCGCTTCAAGCTGGTCAGCGAGTATGAGCCGGCGGGCGATCAGCCCCAGGCGATCGCGGAGTTGGTGTCCGCTGCGGATCGCGGGGAGCGCGATCAGGTGCTGCTGGGCGTCACGGGTTCTGGAAAAACCTTCACCATGGCCAAGGTGATCGAGACGGTGCAGCGCCCTGCCCTCGTGCTCGCGCCCAATAAGACGCTGGCGGCCCAACTCTATGGGGAATTCAAGAGCTTCTTTCCGGAAAACGCCGTCGAGTACTTCGTATCGTACTATGATTATTACCAGCCGGAAGCTTATGTTCCGCGTACGGACACATATATCGAGAAGGAATCCAACATCAACGAGCAGATCGATCGCATGCGCCATTCGGCGACGCGCGCGATCCTGGAGCGGGACGATGTGATCATCGTGGCCTCCGTCTCGTGCATATACGGGATTGGTTCGGTCGAGACTTATACGTCGATGACGTTCACCGTGAAGCGAGGCGAAGCGTATGGGCAACAGGAGCTCATTCGCAATCTCATCGCGCTGCATTACAAGCGCAACGAGAATGATTTTTCGCGGGGCATGATCCGCGTGCGCGGGGATAATGTTGAAGTCTATCCCGCGCACTTGGAGGATCGGGCCTGGCGCTTTTCCTTCTTCGGCGACGAAATCGAGACGATCACCGAGTTCGACCCACTCACCGGCAAGCGCGCGGGCGAGATGGAGGCGGTGAAGCTCTACGCCAATTCCCATTACGTGACGCCGAAACTCACGCTGCAGCAGGCGGTCGATCAAATCCGCACGGAGTTGGCCGAGCGCCTCGCCTGGTTCCGCGCCGAAGGGCGGCTCCTGGAAGCGCAGCGGCTGGAGCAGCGCACGCTCTTCGATCTTGAATCCATGATGGCGGTGGGCTCGTGCCCGGGCATCGAGAATTATTCGCGCTACCTCACCGGGCGCAAGCCGGGCGAACCGCCGCCGACGCTGTTTGAATATGTGCCGGACAACGCGCTCATCTTCGCCGATGAGAGCCATGTGACGATCCCGCAGATCGGCGCGATGTACAAAGGCGATTTCAACCGCAAGCGCACGCTCAGCGAATACGGCTTCCGCCTGCCCTCCTGCTTGGACAACCGGCCCTTGAAGTTCGAGGAATGGGAGGCGATGCGGCCGCAGACCGTGCATGTCTCCGCCACGCCCGGCCCGTGGGAGCTGGAGCGCACGGGGGGCGTCTTCGTCGAGCAAGTCATCCGGCCGACCGGCCTCATCGATCCGCCGGTGGAGATTCGTCCGGTTTCGGAGCAAGGCGCGAGCCAAGTCGATGACGTGATCGCCGAGGCGAAGGACGCGGCCAAGGCCGGATTGAGAACGCTGGTGACGGTGCTGACGAAGCGCATGGCCGAGGATTTGACCGAATATATGCACGAGCAAGGCATGCGCGTGCGCTATATGCACTCCGACATCGACACGGTCGAGCGCATTGAGATCATCCGAGACCTGCGCCTTGGCGTGTTCGATGTGCTGGTCGGCATCAATCTGCTGCGCGAAGGGCTCGACATTCCCGAATGCGGGCTGGTGGCTATTCTCGACGCGGACAAGGAAGGCTTTCTGCGCAGCGAAACCTCACTGGTGCAGACGATCGGGCGCGCGGCGCGCAATGTGGATGGCAAGGTTATTCTCTATGCGGATCGCATCACCGGCTCGATGGAGCGGGCGCTGGCGGAAACCAGCCGCCGGCGCGAAAAGCAGGCGGCGTACAATCTAGCGCACGGCATCACGCCGCAATCGATCAAACGCGGCATCCAGGACATTATGCAGAGCGTTTATGAGCGGGATTCACTGACGGTCGACACCGGCGATCCGCTGGGCTTCAAGCGGCTTGGCAAAGGCGCGAAGGGCAAGGCGATATCCGGGCCACTCATCGGGCACAATCTCAAGGCCTACATTGCGGACCTTGAAAAGCAGATGCGCGAAGCTGCGGGCGATCTCGAATTTGAAACCGCCGCGCGCCTGCGCGATGAGATCAAGCGCTTGCAGGAAACCGATCTGCTGATCGCGGATGATCCTCTGGCGCGGCAGGCGGATGTGCGCGAAGCGGCGGAGGCGAAAGTGCGCGAAGGCGCAGGGAAGACGGCGACGCCGGGGCGGCGGGGGGCGTTTCGGGGGCGGAGGAGGAAGGGATCGAAGTGAACACGCAGACGAACGCTCAAACTGATCTGGTCAAGCAAGCGATCCGGTTGCATGCGTCTGATCCATCGCAGTCGAAAGTACGTTACGATGTGGCGATCTTTGCCTCGCAGGTCTTCCTTGAGGTCGGCAACCAAATATACGCAACAGGACACATTTTCGGCTCCGACCGAAAGGACGGCAAATCTCCATTTGGCCACGGCAGCGACGAGGCTGTGGGCGTTTCGGTTTTGTTGCGCATCGCCAACCAGCTTGTTGCTGCAGCGGCGGATTTGTTGACCAGCGGGCGGCCTTACGCTGGCGCGGCACTGCTGAGGCAGTTGGTTGAGGTGGAATATTTGGCCTGGGCCTTCGAAACACGTGACGGCGACGCAGAGCGCTGGCTACGCAGCGACCGCGAGATACGCGAAGACTTCTTCCGGCCAGCGAAACTGAGACAAGCGGCGCAAGGCAAGTTCCGCAGCAAGGACTACGGCTATCATTGCGAGTTTGGCGGCCACCCAGTTCCCGGTGCGGGCGTTTTGCTCTCTGAAGACGAAGCGACCCAGCAATTGCTCTTATCAGACCTCAATGGACACGCTGGTCGAATTTGGGACCACCTCGTGGGCTGGGCGTACAAGAACGACATCCACGGCACTTTCATTTTGAACAAGTCAGACGAAATGCTCCTTCGTTTCCAGGAATGGAAACGAATTGATCAACTCTCCGGGCTTCCAGCCCCACCTTGATCCTGGTGAGGGAGTGACACTCTTTCGCACCTAACATCACACACCGTCATTCCGGGGCGGCCCCACACTTGATTTGGGGCCGCGCCCGGAACTCAGGCGCAAACGCGCTGCTGGATGGTGTTGCGTTGGTGGAAGGCGAAAGCTGTTGCGCGGTTTGCGCTCGACGATCCCCTGGGTTCCGGATCGCGCGGAGTTCATCCTCGGGCCGGCCTTTGGCCGGACCCGGGGGCGCGTCGGGAATGACGGAGATGAGGCGCGAAATCTGATAAGGGTAACACACACTCGCCTTTCCCCATTAACCCCCTCTTTCCGCGACGCGGCGCACGACTCGCTTCAGCTAGGTCGATGGCGTAAGGGATGAGGGCCATGGCTGAATTGGACATGTCCGAAACGATCTCGGCGTTTCAAGCGCAGCGGCCGCGCCTGTTGCAGGAGCACGGCGCGGCTTGGGTTGTCTTCATTAGCGCGGAATTCAAAGGCGCGTTCAGGGAATTTGACGCCGCCGCCACTTTCGCGCTCGACAATTTCCCCGACGCGCAATTCCTGATCCGCCATACGGAAGAGCATGTTCCGCATGTGCCGCTCGTGGTCGTCGAGGCGGCGTGAACACGCTTTCGCAAGCGCCCGGCCCACTCATCACGATCGAAGGCATCGTGATCGATGTGATCATTCACCGCGAACCGAATGCGACGCCCGCGGACGGCGTGCCCGCATTCCTTGAGCACGGGGCGATGATCGACACAGGCGCCTCCGCCACTTGCATAGATTATCGCATCGCCCACGCGCTCAAGCTCCGCCAGATCGACCAACGCACGATCGGCACAGTCGGCGGTCCCATTCAGGTCGCGGTGTTCCTGGGCATGCTCGAAATCCCGCAACTTGGCTTCAAGCGATTGGATCGGCTTTTTGCGCCGAAAATTGAGCGCATCAATTACAGTGTGCTGACTGGGCGCTCGGTGCTCAAGGAGTTCGTCTTCACCTATGACGGCCCTGCCGATGTGTGCCACTTCGCGCGTCCGCAGCGACCGCCAGATCACGACGATTTCGCATCCTGATGCGCCTCCCCTCCCCCCGCATCGCTCCGCTCGCGGATCACGAACTTAGCGACGCCCAACGCGCGGCGCTGGCGCCAGTGGCGCAAGGCCCGCTCGGGCCGCTCAATATTTTTCGCACGCTGGCGCATGCGCCCGAAGCGCTGAGCGCCTTCCTCGCCTGGGGCAGTTATGTGCTCTCGAAGAAGAACGCGCTCTCACCGCGCGATCGCGAACTCATCATCCTGCGCATCGGTTTTCTCTGCCGTTCCGGTTACGAATGGGCGCAGCACACGGAAATCGGCCTGCGCGCCGGCCTCAATGCAGAAGAGATCGCGCGCATCAAGCAAGGCGCGGACGCGCCGGGCTGGTCAGGGGCAGAAGCCGCCCTGCTCGCCGCGTGCGACGAGCTTCATGCGCGTCACTTCATCAGCGACGCGACCTGGGCGAAGCTCACCGCGCACTTCACGCAGAAGCAATGCATGGACGCGGTGTTCACCGCCGGCCAGTACACGCAAGTCTCCATGATGCTGAACACGTTCGGCGTGCAGCTCGACGCGGACCTTCCCCTCGATCCCGATCTCGACGCGCGGCGCCACAAATAAAACCCCGCCGCGCGGACGCGGCGGGGCGAGGTTGGAGGGATCGATCTCTAGAATCTGTAGGCGACGCCGGTGGTGATGACCCAGGGATTGATGTCAGCGTCGGCATCGATCCGCGTCGGCCCCGCGTAGATGGTCACATCGGAATTGATCCAGATGTGGCGGACGTCAAAGTTCAGCGCCCAGTGTTCATTCAAGCGATAGTCGAAACCGGCCTGAAGGGCGGGCCCGAAGGAATCGCTATAATCAATCGAGGTGGCGACGCCGCCGGCGGGCAGTTCCTCATCGAAGAAGTGCGTGTAATTGACGCCCGCGCCGACATAGGGCTGAAAGTTCCCCCAATCAGTCCAATGATATTTCAAGGTCAGGGTCGGCGGGAAATGCGTGATTTGCCCCAGATCGACCGTGCCGGACCCGACGCTGGTTCCGATCGCGCGCACATCATGGCGGGCGGCGCAGCAGAGCAGCTGCAACGAGACATTGTCATTGAAGAAGTATTCGATGGCGAGCGTCGGCACATATTCATCCGAAATACTCACATCACCGCCGATGACGGAGATATCGGCGCTCTCGTTCGGCAGAACGCCGCTGACCCCCAGCGTGATCTGCACATTGTCCAGCACGCCCGCGTGCGCCGGGGCGGCGAAGCTCATCAACGCGGCGGCCGACACAAGCGCCGCACTCCATCTCAACATGACTTCCCCCTTCAAAATTGTGGAATTTGATAATGACGCCGGCGTCAACTTCAGCTTTGATCTAAGTCAATGGGCTGGACCAAGGTTTTCGACGGCCCGGAAGCCGCGCGCGTCAATAAGTGGCTCGCGCATGAGGGCGTGTGCTCGCGCCGCGAGGCGGAGGCCCTGCTCGCGGCGGGCCAGGTGACGATCGATGGCGAGACCGCCACCGCGCCTGGCGTGAAAATCCACCCTGGCCAGAGGCTGGCGCTGGTTGGGGGCGCCGCCCCCGTTGGGGCGACCTATGTGCTCAACAAGCCGGTTGGCTATGTTTCGGCCCAGCCGGAACCAGGACAGATTCCCGCCGCGCGGCTGCTGACCAGCGCCAACCTCCATGGGCCCGCGCTTCCGGCGCCAAGCCGGGAGGCGCGGCTGGCGCCGCTGGGGCGCCTCGATCAAGATTCGCGGGGGCTTTTGCTGCTCTCCGAGGATGGCGTGCTGGCCAAGGCGGTGATCGGCCCGCACTCGGACCTCGACAAGGAATATTTGGTGACGGTCACCGGGGCGATCGATGCGGGCAAACTCTCCCTGCTGCGCCACGGCTTGTCGCTCGACGGGCGCGTACTGAAGCCCGCCCAGGTGACGCCGCTGGGGGCGGGGCGCCTGCGTTTCGTGCTGCGCGAAGGGCGCAAGCGCCAAATCCGGCGCATGTGCGCGGCGGTTGGCCTTGATGTCAGTGATCTGGCGCGCGTGCGCATCGGGCCGCTCTCGCTTGGCGATCTTCCCGAGGGGCGATGGCGCGCGCTCACCGGCGGCGAGCGCGCCGCGCTGCTTGGACGATGAAGCTCGGGCGATGAAGCTCAGGCGATGAGATCGCGATGTTCTGGATGGCGGCGCAGATGGGCGACCGCGTAGCCGCAGACCGGCCTCACCTTGAAGCCTTCGGCCCGCGCGGCCGCCATGATCGCCTCCATGAGCCGGCCCGCCAAGCCCTGCCCGCGCAGGGCCGGTGGCGTTTCGACGTGATCGATGATGCAAACAGCGCCGTCGCGGCGATAGCGCGCGAAGACGACGCCTTCCCCGGCGCTCAATTCAAATCGCTGTAGCGCCTTGTTATTCATGAATGCGCTCAAGGCGCGCTCCTATTCGCCGGTTTGTAGACCGAGACATTAACCCAGACCGTGTAATGTGCGCTTGAGAAATCGCACTCGGGCAGGTGGGGCCCATGTTGAACAGACTTGTCTATTACAGCGTACGCGCCTGCGACGATGGCGAGGTCATTCGCCTCGCGGCGCGCGCCGCCGCGCGCAATGAGAGCCTCGGCGTAACCGGGCTTTTGATCGCGGACCGCACGGTGTTTATGCAGATTCTGGAGGGCCCTCGCGCGCTGGTTTCGCAGGTGTTCGCCTCGATCGCGCGCGACGGGCGCCACACTGACGTGATCGTGGCCGATGTCAGTGAAATCGAGGCGCTCTCCTATCCGAAATGGGGCCTCGCGCTGCTCAATGATCGCGAGAAAATCCACGCCATTTGGCGGCGCGTGGGCGGGGATCGCCTGTGGGAGCCGCGGCTTTTGAACGCCGTGCAGCTGCGCGCGCTGTTCCGCATCGCCATGGCGGACGCCCAGCGCGTGGCGCGCGACGCGCCGGCGCTGCAAGTGGTCATGGCTTGAAGGCCGCGCGCGCGCGGCGCACACCCCATCGCGCGCCATGAATTATCGCCACGCCTACCATGCCGGCAACCATGGGGATGTGCTGAAGCACGTCGTGCTGCTCGCGTGCCTCGATCATCTCAAGCAGAAGCCGGCGCCGTTCGCCGTGCTCGATACGCATGCGGGGCGCGGCTTTTACGATCTCGGCGGCGATGAAGCGATGCGCGGGGGCGAGTGGCGCGCGGGCGCGCTGCGCCTGTGGGCGTGGCGCGAGGCGCCGGCGTGCGTGCAAGCCTATGTCGCCGCTCTGCATGCCGCAAATCCGGACGGTGATCTCAAGATCTATCCTGGTTCGCCGGCGCTGATCGCCGGCGCACTGCGCGCGGGAGATCGCTTAGCCGCGTGCGAGCTGCACAAGGCGGACGCCGCCGCGGCCCGGCGTGCGTTTCGCGCCGCGCGCAATGTTCACGTTCACGCGCGCGACGGATGGGAGGCGCTTGGCGCGCTGCTGCCCTTTCCCGAACGGCGCGGACTCATCGTAATCGATCCACCTTATGAAGCGCCCGACGAGCTCGCGCGCGCGGCCCGCGCCGTTCGCGCCGCGCACGCGAAGTTCAACGGCGGCATGGTGCTCTGGTGGCGCCCGCTCAAGGACGAAAGCGCGCTGGCGCGGGCGGACGCGGAGGCTCTGGCGCATGGGGGCGAGGCGCTGCGCATCGATCTGGCGATCGCGCCGCCGACCGTAGAGGGCCCGCTCACCGCGTCGAGCCTTTTGCTGGTGAACCCGCCCCACACGCTCGCGGCGACCCTGGCTGAAGCTGGGCCGGCGCTCGCGGAGCGGCTCGGGGGCGGCGCGGGGCGGTTCACGGCTGGCGCGCTCCCGCTCTAGATTCCCGGCGCGCCCTCGTCCACGATCCGCGCATGACCCCCACCGCGCTCCTCACCATCCTGCAGCAGCCGCACATCGCCATTCCGATCTGCGCGGGAACAGTGTTGATCATCGCGTTCGCGCTGCAACGGCCATGGACGGCGCTTTATGTGGCGCTGATGCCGCTGATCAACTGGTCCTTCGCGGCGGTGCCGACAGCGACGATCCCGGACAATCTGGGCGGGGGCGAGTTCCAGCCGCTGGCGATCGTGACGGGCCTTGTTCTGGTCGCACGCGATTTCGCCCAGCGCGAAATCCGAAATTGGGTGCTGGCCGCGATGCTTGTGGGCCTCGCCCTCTCCACCCTGACTTCGTGGATCACGATCGTGCTCGCGTCAGGCGCGGCCTTCCTGATCAGCGAGACAGTCGATTGGGCGGTCTACACATTCGTGAAGCGTCCGTTGTCGCAACGGGTGATGCTGTCGAGCGCGCTTTCAGCCCCGCTTGACCAGGTAGTGTTCATCTATCTCGCCTCGTTCGTGGTGCCCGGCATCTTCGCCTGGGGCACGATCATGACCGGCATCGTCTCGAAGCTGCTGGGCGCGGCCATCGTGGCCGCCGTTCTCGCCAGGCAGGAGCGCCAAGCCGAGATGAAGGCGGCGTAACGGGGCCCTTTCCTCTTGCGCCTGCCCCCGCCGGCGCGCATAAGCCTTGATCGTGAACGCTTGGCGACGTGCCGGCGAAGGTAAGACGTTCCGCAGCGTGCGGCAGATTTTTCCTCCCCCACAATCGGCTGAGAACCACATGTGAGCGCGCGGGAGACCGCGCGTGAAAAGGCGCGGGCGCGCCAAAGTCAAGGACCTGAGGAATGAGCGACGATTACGAATTCGACGACGACGACGCCGGCGGCGACAAGAAGAAAGAACGCAAGAGAGGGCGCGAACGCGGCCCGGATGAGTTTGCACCAACGCCGCCTGAATTCAGCGGCGGCGGCGGCGGCGGCGAAAGCTTCGGCGGCGGCGGCGGATACCGCGGCGGCGGCGGCGGGTTCGGCGGCGGTGAGCGCTCCGGCGGTTATGGCGGCGGCGGCGGCGGTGGTTATGGCGGCGGTGGCGGCGGCGGATATCGCGGCGGCGGCGGCGGTGGTTATCGCGGCGGCGGTGGCGGCGGCGGTGGTTATCGCGGCGGCGGCGGCGGCGGCGGTGGTTATCGCGGCGGCGGCGGCGGCGGTGGGTATCGCGGCGGCGGCGGCGGCGGCGGATTTCGCGGCGGCGGCGGCGGCGGGGGGGGATTTCGCTCCCGCGACGAAGGATTTGGCGGCGATCGGGCGCCGCGCGCGCCGCTTGGCGATCCGCAAGACGGCACGGTCAAGTTTTTCAACGCCGCGCGCGGCTTCGGCTTCATCACGCCGGACAATGGCGGCGCCGATGTGTTCGTGCATGTGAGCGCGGTCGAGCGGGCGGGCCTGCCGCCCCTCAATGAAGGCCAGCGCGTCAATTTCCAGACGCTGCCGGACTCAAAGGGCAAGGGGCCGAAGGCGGTCAATCTGCGCCTCGCGGATTAGGCTTTTCACGCGCAGCACTCAAAATAAGGCCCGTGGGCGCGCCCGCGGGCCGTTTTTGTTTCAGCGCCGCGAGAGCCTGATCGTTCAAGATGGTTAAATCCCAAACGTGAATCAGGCTCTCATTCAAATAATTTGAGCGCGATGGCCGCCAAAACCGGCAACCACTTTTGGCTATCGCGCTCCAGGCCCTATGTTTGTCGCGATGGCGAAGGCGGATAAGCCCGACACACCAGATCTCACCTCCCTGCCCGTTGAAGCGGCCGGCGCGGAAGCTTTGCGCGGCATCGGCGCCATCCGCGCGGCGTGGCGGTCCCTGCCCACGAAGGCGGGCGTCTATCGCATGATCGCGGACAATGGCGACGTGCTCTATGTCGGCAAGGCGCGAAACCTCAAGGCGCGGGTCGCGCAATACGCACAGGGCCGCGCGCACGCCGCGCAAATCCACCGCATGATCGCGCAGACCGCGACGCTCGAAGTGATCGTCACGGCGACGGAAACCGAAGCGCTGTTGCTTGAAGCGAACATGATCAAGCGGCTGAAGCCGCGCTACAATGTGATCCTGCGCGACGACAAAAGTTTTCCCTACATTCTCATTCGCACCGATCATGAAGCGCCGGTGATTCAAAAGCACCGCGGCGCCAAGCGCTTCAAGGGGCGCTATTTCGGCCCGTTCGCCTCGGCAGGCGCCGTCAATCGTACGCTCAATACGTTGCAGAAGGCGTTCTTGCTGCGCTCGTGCTCCGACAGCGCCTACGCGGCGCGCACGCGCCCGTGCATGCTGCATCAGATAAAGCGATGCAGCGCGCCGTGCGTCGGCCTCGTCAGCATGACGGAATACGCCGCGCTGCACGCGGACGCGGCGGCGTTTCTCGACGGCCATTCGGCGGCGCTGCAGGAGCGATTGGCCAAGGACATGCGGGCGGCGGCCGACGCGCTCGAGTTCGAACAGGCGGCGCGGCTGCGCAATCGCATTCGCGCGCTGGCGGACGTGCGCGCCGTGCAGGGCGTCAATCCGCAGACATTCGCAGAGGCTGACGTGATCGCGCTCCATCAGGAAGGCGGCCATACATGCGTGCAAGTGTTCTTCTTTCGCGCGGGCCAAAACTGGGGCAACCGCGCCTATTTCCCGCGCACCGACGCCGAGCCTGACGCGGCTGGCATTCTGGCCAGTTTCATTGCGCAATTCTATGACGACAAGGAACCGCCGAAACTCATCCTGTGCAGTCATGCGCCGCTTGATGTGGATCTGATCGAGGAGGCGTTGTCCCTGCGGATGGAGCGCCGCGTGGAGATTCGCACGCCGGAGCGCGGCGAGAAGCGGGAGATCGTCGAAGCGGCCGTGCTCAATGCGCGCGAGGCCCTCGCGCGGCGGCTCGCGGATACGCAGAGCGTGGCGCGCCTGCTCGTGGGGGTCGCGGACACGTTCGATCTGCCGGCCCCGCCCGAGCGGATCGAAGTCTATGACAATTCCCACATTCAGGGGACAAACGCGGTCGGCGCCATGATCGTCTCGGGGCCTGACGGGTTCGAGAAGAGCCAGTATCGGAAGTTCAATATTCGCGACCGCGACCTCACGCCTGGCGATGATTACGCCATGATGCGCGAAGTGCTGCGGCGGCGCTTCGCGCGACTGGCGGCGGGCGAGCCCGGCGCGCAGAGCGGCGAGGATGAGCCGGCGATTGACGGCGGCGTGGATTTCTCAAAGGCGACGGATCGTGATGCGGATGCAAAATTCGGCCGCTGGCCCGATCTCGTGCTCATCGATGGCGGCGCGGGCCAGCTTGCGGCGGCGCGTGCGGCGTTGAATGAGCTCAATCTCGAGCGAAGCGTCACGCTGGTGGGCGTCGCCAAGGGCGAAGATCGCGACGCGGGCCGCGAACACTTCTTCATGGCAGGCCGCGCGCCGTTCCGGCTCGATGAAAAAAGCCCCGTTCTCTATTATCTGCAGCGCCTTCGCGACGAGGCGCACCGTTTCGCGATCGGCGCGCATCGGCAAAGGCGCAAGTCCGACCTCACGCGCAGCCCGCTCGACGACATTGACGGCGTGGGGCCGGCGCGCAAGCGCGCCCTGCTCGACCGGTTCGGCTCGGCGCGCGGGGTGGCGCGCGCGGCGCTGGGCGAACTTGAAAGCGTAACTGGCGTCAGCGGCGAGTTGGCGCGCCGCATATTCGATCATTTCCGACCGACTTGACCGGCGGCGCCCGTGCATGCATGCCCCTCGCTTATGAGCGCGCCTCTCGCCGCCGCACCACGGGAAGCCTTGGCGCGCGTACGCTGCGTGCTCACCGATTTGGATGATACGTTGACGGAGCATGGCGCGGTGCATAGCGACACGCTCGGCGCCATCGAGCGGCTCCGCGCGGCGGGCGTTCCAACCATCGTGGTGACGGGCCGGCCCGCGGGCTGGTGCGACGCGCTTGTGAGGCTCTGGCCAATTCTCGGCATCGTCGGCGAGAATGGGGCGCTGGCGTTCTGGCGCACCGCGCGCGGCGCCATCGCGCGGCGCACCTATGTGGAGGCGCGCCGGTTCGACAAATTGATGGCGTGCGCGCGAGCCGCGCTTGCGGATCAGCCCGCGCTTCGGCTTGCCGCGGATCAGCCTTTTCGCATCGCCGATATCGCCGTGGATTTCGCGGAAGATGTCGGCCCCTTCCCGCTCGCGACTGCGGAACGCGTGCGCGACCTCTTTCGCGCGCAGGGCTTTCAAGCGACAATCAGTTCCATTCATGTGAACGCCTGGGCGGGCGCTTATTCAAAGGCGAGCACTGCGCTGGACTTGCTCTCCGCGCTCGATGTGCCAAGTGAGGCGACGCTTTATGTGGGCGATTCCGCAAACGATGAGCCAAACTTCGCGGCGTTTGAACTCACCGTCGGCGTTGCGAACATCGCGCCCTTCTTGCCGATGATGGCGGCGCGACCGCGCTGGATCACTGCCGCGGCGCGCGGGGCCGGATTTGTCGAGCTCGCCAATGCGCTCATCGCCGCGCGGGCGGCGCAATGAATCCGGCGGATTATGTCACGCTTAGCCGCATACCCGCCGCGGCGCTGACGGCGGGACTCATCGTGCATGCGCCGCCGCTTCTCCTGCCGGCGCTCGTTGCGGCGATCTATTGCGAAGCCTCCGATGTTCTGGATGGCGCGGTGGCGCGCGCGAGCAAACGCACGACTTCACTTGGCGCCATGCTTGATCCGATGGCGGATTCCATCGCGCGTCTGCTCATATTCGCGGCGTTTGTCGCGGCCGGGTGGATCAGTTATTGGCTGCTGGCCCTGCTGATCGTGCGCGACGTCATCGTCGCATATGCGCGCGTTCACGCAACGCAGCGCGGCATGGCCATTGGCGCGCGGCTCAGCGGCAAGGTTAAGGCCGTCGCGCAGGGCGGCGCGATTATCGGCATTCTGCTGGCGTTATTTCTTAATGCACCGTACACGGATGGTATCATCACCACGCTGTCCTGGATGGCGGCGCTGGCGACGGCCTGGTCACTCCATGATTATGTACGCCATTTCGCGGCCGCGCCGCGGGAATAGTGCGTATCCGGACAAATAGCGCCTTGTTTACGATCATTAAACCACACACTGCTACCTTTAGTTGAGTGTCGCGGCGGAGGATGGTTTGGAGGGGCGCCTAGGGGGCGGACAATCTGCTTTGCATCCGGGCGAGCGCAGCGCGCTGGCGCGGTTCGACGCGGTGACGAGAGTCTCCCTTCAAGCGCAGATCGTGCATCGCGCATTTCGGCCGCTGTGGTGGAATGGATTGTTTCTCGATCTCTTTGCGTTTGATAGCCCGCGCCTCGCGCGCGCCGAATTCATCGCGCTGTTCGATGAAGACACACAACAAAACGCGCGCGCGGCGTGGCGCCAATTGGCGAATGGACGCGCGTATTTTGGCGAACGGCGCATGCGTGACGCACGCGGGCGGGCCATGACGGTTGAAATGATGGCGCGTCGCGTTGCATGGGATGGCGGCCCGGCGGTGGCGCAGGCCTTTCGCGCGGTTGAGGGCCGCTCCGAGCCACACGCTTATGCACCGGTTCTGCTGGTCGCGCGCTCACTGGCCTTGGCGCAGGCGGCCCATGACGAATTGGCGCGCGCGCAGTTCGTGGTGATCCGCGCGGCGAGCTATGATGATGCGGTAGCGAAGGCGCATCGGCGCACATTTGCTTGCGCGCTTATTGAAGTTGGCGCGGGGTTCGCCCATGGACAGGCGCTGTGCGCGCGGCTGCGCACATTCGGTCTTGGCGTGGCGGACCCGCCGCTGATCGCCTTATGTAACGAAGCGGTCGGTGCGAAATTAGCCGGCGGCGATCCTGCGTTCACGGTTGACGCCGTTGTGGAGCGACGCAATTTCACGCGCCGCCTTGCGCAAACCGTGCGCGCGCTCGTGCGTGCGCGCGACTAATCCGGCCGGCCGAACTCGAGGATGTTGAACAGCGTCACCACCAGAATGAAGCCGCCGATCAAATACACAGCAATCATGCCATCACCTTCAAACTAAGCGCCGATCACGCGCTGGCGGCCTGGCCCAGATCGCCGTGGCAATATTTGTATTTCTTGCCGGACCCGCATGGACACGGCGCGTTGCGCGAAATCTTGCCCCAGGTTCGCGGATCGGTGCGATCAAACGCGGCGACGAGCGTGGGCTCCGGCGCCTCCATCTCGTTCTCGCCGGTGCGCGGGTCCTGGTGCACCTCGATCATGTGCGCGGGCATATGAGGCGTGGGCGCCTCGTCGGCCGCGCTGATCTGCAGGCGGAGCAACATGCGCGTGACGGTGGTGCGCAAGTCAAGCAGCATGCGTTCGAACAAGGTGAACGCTTCCGTCTTGAACTCGTTCAGCGGATCGCGCTGCGCATAGCCGCGCAAATGGATGACGCTGCGCAGGTGATCGACTTGGCCCAAATGCTCGCGCCAACGCATATCCACCACGGAGAGAAGGATCTGCTTTTCGATGGCGCGCAGGCGCTCGGGCCCCAAGGCCGCGGCCTTCGAAGCGTGGGCGTGATCGACCTCCTTCATCAGACGATCAAGGATGATCGCCTGATCGACGCCCTCTTCCCTAGCCCATCCGTCAATATCGAGATCGAGGCCGAAAATTTCATTCGATTCATCGACGAGGCCCAATATGTCCCATTGTTCGGGGTAGGCCTTCTCCGGCATGTGCCGCGTCACAAGTTTTTCGACCACGTCGTGGCGCATGTCCCGCACGATGGGCGCCACATCGGCGGTGCGCATGAACTCAATGCGCTGCTCGAAGATGGCCTTGCGCTGATCGTTGATGACGTCGTCATACTTCAGCAAGTTCTTGCGAATTTCGAAATTGCGCTGCTCGACGCGCCGTTGCGACGTTTCGAGCGCCTTGTTCATCCAGGGATGGACGATCGCCTCACCTTCCTGGATGCCAAGACTGCGCATGATCGCATCGAGCCGTTCGGCCGCGAAAATGCGCAGCAAATCATCTTCCAGGCAGATGTAGAATTTCGATTTGCCGGGATCGCCCTGGCGACCCGTGCGGCCGCGCAACTGATTGTCGATCCGGCGGCTTTCGTGGCGTTCCGTGCCCAATACATAAAGGCCGCCGGTGGCGAGCGCGCGATGCTTTTTGGCGTCCACATCGAGTTGAAGCTCGCGCTTCATGGCGGCGATCTGATCGGGCGATTCACTTCCCTGGAGCACCGCCTTCAGGCGCATGTCGATGTTGCCGCCCAGCTGAATATCCGTGCCGCGGCCGGCCATGTTGGTGGCGATGGTGACGGCGCCGGGCACGCCGGCCTGCGCCACGATCTGCGCTTCCTGCTCATGATAGCGCGCGTTCAGAACCTGGTGAGGAATGCCGCGGCGCTTCAAGAGTTCGGACAATTGCTCCGACTTGTCGATCGACACCGTGCCGACCAGAATGGGCTGGCCGCGCTTATAGGTGGCTTCGATGTCCTCAATGATCGCTTTGTTCTTCTCCTTGGCGGTGCGGTAGACTTCGTCATCGTCATCGATGCGGAGAACGGGGCGATTGGTGGGAATTTCGACGACGTCGAGTTTATAAATATCGGCGAATTCGTTGGCCTCGGTGGAGGCGGTGCCGGTCATTCCCGCCAGCTTGTCATAGAGGCGGAAATAGTTCTGGAAGGTGATGGAGGCCAGCGTCTGGTTTTCCGGCTGAATTGACGCGCCTTCCTTGGCCTCGATCGCCTGGTGGAGGCCTTCGCTCAAGCGCCGGCCCTGCATCATGCGGCCGGTGAATTCATCGATGAGGATCACCTCGCCGTCCTTGACGATGTAATCCTTGTCCCGGTGGAACAGCTTATGCGCGCGCAACGCCTGGTTCGCGTGGTGCACGATCGAGATGTTGGCGGGCTCGTAGAGAGAGCCCTGCAACAATTCCCGCTCAACCAGCAATTCCTCGATACGCTCCGAGCCCTTTTCGGTGAAGGTGACTGAGCGCTGCTTTTCATCGTGCTCGAAATCGTCGGCCTCCAAGTGCGCCATCAGCGCATCGACGGAGCGATAAAAATCCGTGCGATCTTCGGTGGGGCCGGAAATGATGAGCGGCGTGCGCGCTTCATCGATGAGGATCGAATCGACTTCATCGACGATGGCGTAGCGGTGGCCGCGCTGGACCATCTCGCCCAGCGAGTATTTCATATTGTCGCGCAGATAATCGAAGCCGAACTCGTTATTGGTGCCGTAGGTGACATCGGCCACATAGGCTTGGCGGCGCTCATTATCATAAAGGCCGTGAACGATGACGCCGGTGGTGAGGCCCAGGAAGCGATAGACTTGGCCCATCCATTCGCTGTCGCGCTTGGCGAGATAATCGTTGACGGTGATGACGTGAACGCCACGGCCTTCAAGGGCGTTCAGATAAGTCGGCAAGGTGGCGACAAGCGTCTTGCCCTCGCCCGTGCGCATTTCGGCGATTTTGCCATTGTGCAGCACCATGCCGCCCATCAGCTGCACGTCATAATGGCGCTGGCCCAAGGTGCGCTTGGCGGCCTCGCGCACCGTGGCGAACGCCTCGGGGAGTATCTCATCAAGCTTGGCGCCGCGCGCGAGGCGCTGGCGATATTCACTCGTCTTGTTGCGCAACGCTTCGTCCGACAGCGCCTCGTAATTCGGCTCCAGCGCGTTGACGCGGGTGACGAGCGCGCGCATCCCGCGCACTTTGCGCTCATTGACCGAACCGAAGACTTTTTTTGCGAAGCTGAGCATGGATCGGCGTCACCTGGCTGCGCCCAGGCCGAGAGGCGCGAGGACGTAATGTGCGCGGCCCAAAACGCCCCGGCTCGTGGCCCGTTTCGATGCCCACACGCGTGCGAAAGGCTCTCGACTCGCGCGTCGGCGAGACTTAAGAGCGCCCCTAGGCGGTGTCAATGCGACCCGCGCCGCGCACCCAGAAATCCTCAGTCGCAACAAGCGAGTGCGTAATCCATGGCTCACACCGATGGCGACCTTAAACCTCGCGGCGGCCGGCTTTCCTCAGGTCTGCGCGCGGCGCTGGCGCTGATCGCGCTGGGCGCGGCGGCGCTCGCGGGCTGCGGGCTGGGCGAGCAAGGCGGCGGCGGGGCGCGCCGCACGCAATTCGAGGACACATTCATCGCCGCCAAGATCAATGGCCGGCCGATCTATAACGAAGACGTGCGCGCCTATGCGGTGCAGCGCGGCTACGCCCAGGAAGGGGCGGAATTGCCAACCGATTCCGACGCCTTTCACCTCGCGCTCGACGCACTCATCGAGCGTCGCTTGTTCGCCATGGAGGCGGAATCGCGGGGGCTGGACCGCGACCCCGAGGTGCGGCGCGACATCGAACTGGCGCGCGAACGCATCCTCGCCGACGCCGTGTATCGCGAGATCGATGAGCGCGCGACGGATTCGGCCACGGTGGAGCGCCTCTACCGTGAAAACGCCCGGCGCCTGGGCGAGGCCCAGGAAGTTCAGCTTCGCCATATCCAGTTTGATACCCGTGAGGCGGCCTCGGCGGCGCGGCGGCGGCTGAATGACGGGGAGCGTTTCGAGGCGCTGGCGTTCGAATTGTCCCGCGACCGGGAGACGGCCGCCGAGGGCGGCGAGCTTGGCTGGCGGCTGGCGGCCGATCTGGTCGACGGCATCCGTCAGGCTGTGGATAATGGCCGCGTCAGCGACGTAGTCGGCCCGGTTCAAACCGAAGTCGGCTGGCACCTCGTGCAAATCCTCGATCGGCGCCAGCGCGGCGCGGCGAGCCTTGCCGCGCTCCGGCCCCAGATCGAGCAATTCCAACGCTTTGAGGAGGCGAGCCGGCTGCGCGAGCGGCTGGAGGCCACGGCGCGCATCGAATTGGCGGCCGAAGGCCCAGCCGGCGCGCCGGCCGAGGGCGAGGCGATCGAGCCGGCGGAACGGCCTGAGGGCCAAGCCCGTCGGCGCCAGGAACGGCCGCCGTTCCCGTTCCCGATGGGACCGGGGGGCGTGGCTGGCGGGGGCGGGGTTGCGCCTACGCCCGAACCCGAGCCACCGGCCCCCGAGCTGACGCCGGCGCCGACCGCGCCGGCGCCCACGCCGCCGGCGGATGAGCGCGACACGTGAGTGGGCCGGGGGCGGCATCGCCGCTGGCGCCCGCCGCCTTTCCCGCCCTGCCCCGGATCGCCGGCGTAGCAGCGGCGATCGGGCGGGCCGGGTATTACAAGCATGTTCGGCCCGATCTTCTCTTTGTGACGACGCCGCCGGGATCGACGGCGGCGGGCGTCTTTACGACCAATTCCGTCGGCTCGGCGCCCACGGATTGGTGCAAGGCGGCGCTTAAGGCAGGGCGCGGGCGCGTGCGTGGGCTCCTGGCCAATGCGGGCTGCGCCAACTCGTTCACCGGGCCGGAGGGCTATGCGGCGGCGCGCCGGGCGCTTGAGGCGGCGGGCGCTGCGATCAGTGCGCGGGCGGAAGACTTGCTGATGGCGTCCACCGGCGTGATCGGCGTTCCGCTCGACGACGCAAAGGCGCGCGCCGTGTTGCCAGCGTTGGCGGCTGGCCTTGGGCCAGTCGACTGGGAAGCGGCGGCGCGCGCGATCATGACGACGGACACGTTTCCCAAGGGCGCGGGCGGGGCGGCGAAGATCGGGCCAAGCAAGGTCTCGCTCGCCGGAATCGCCAAGGGCTCGGGCATGATCGCGCCGAACATGGCGACCATGCTCGCCTTCGTGTTCACCGACGCCAAGCTGCCGGCGGGCGTGCTCAAAGCGCTGCTGCGCGAGGCGAACGCGGCGAGTTTTAATTCGATCACGGTCGACGGGGATCGTTCGACCAATGATTGCGTGCTGCTCATCGCGACGGGCCAGGCGGCGCATGCGAGGATCACAAGCGCGGCCGACCCTCTGCTCGCGGATTTCAAGAAGAAGCTTTCGCGCGTGCTGGCCGATCTGGCGATCCAGATCGTGCGCGACGGCGAGGGCGCGACAAAGCTGGTCAAGGTGAGCGTCACCGGCGCGAAAAACGATTCCTCGGCGAAGATCATTGCACGGACGATTTGCGAAAGCCCGCTGGTCAAAACCGCGATCGCGGGCGAGGACGCCAATTGGGGGCGGATCGTGATGGCCGTGGGCCGCGCCGATCAGCCGATCGAACGGGACAAGATCAGCGTGAAATTCGGGCCGCATTGGGCGGCGCGAAACGGCCGCGTCGCGCCGACTTACGATGAAACGAAAATGAGCGCTTATATGCGCGGCGCGGAGCTGGAGATTTCCGTCGATGTCGGCGTCGGCGCCGGGCGCGCCGTCATGCATACGTGCGACCTCACCAAGCGCTATGTCGAGATCAACGGGGACTATCGGAGTTGATTTGGCAATTAACGCCTATTCACCCTCCGCGCGCACGCGGCCTTAAGAAAACATGACGCATACTCGCCTGGTTCTGGTCGTGGCCGCCGCGCTCATTGATGCGCGGGGCCGTGTGCTCATCGCACAGCGGCCGGAGCACAAATCCATGGCCGGCCTCTGGGAGTTTCCCGGCGGCAAGGTCGAACCCGGCGAGCGTCCCGAAGCGGCGCTTGCGCGCGAATTGAGAGAGGAGCTGGACGTGATCATCGAGACCGACGCGCTAGCGCCCCGCGCCTTCGCCTCGCACGCCTACCCCGATTTCCACCTGCTGATGCCGCTTTATGTGACGCGACGCTGGGCGGGCGAGCCGGTCGCGCGCGAGCACAGCGCGCTCGCCTGGGCGCTCCCTGCGGAGCTTTCCCGCTATCCCATGCCGCCGGCGGACCTGCCGCTCATCCAAAGCCTCCTTGCGGAGACCGCGTCATGATCCGGGCCTTTCTCGCACACCGCGCCGGCCACACGGCGATCGAATATTCGATGATCGCCGGGCTCATCGCGCTTGGCGTCGTCGGCGCGATCGGCCTCATGGGCGACAGCGTGACCGGCATGTTCAACGGCGCGCTCATCCCCGCTTTCACGGGCGCGGCGCCTTAGACCGCTTTCAGGTTAAGTGTGCTACGCTTTTCCGTCAGAAAGCGGTCTAAATATTTTGCTTGCGCGGTTTCCGGGCGGCCGACCGGTTCCCACTCGGCCTGAAACCGCGCTAAGCTTCCAACTCAACATCCCAATACAAATAATCCACCCACGTCTCATGGAGGTGGTGGGGCGGGAAGCGGCGGCCGACGCATTGCAGCTCATGCATGTTGGGGCGGCGCGGATGACGGGCCGGGCGCATGCCGATGTGTCTGGCGAGCTTGCCGCCCTTGCGCAGATTGCACGGCGCGCAGGCGGTGACGATGTTCTCCCACGTGGTGCGCCCACCCTTGGAGCGCGGCAGGACGTGATCGAAGGTCAAATCCTCATGGGCGCCGCAATATTGGCAGGCGAAGCCGTCGCGCAGGAACACATTGAACCGCGTGAACGCCGGCGGGCGATCTTGCGATACGTAATCGCGCAGGCAGATGACCGAGGGCAGCGCCATCTCGAACGAGGGCGAATGCACTTTGTGGTCATATTCGGCGATGACATCGACGCGCTCAAGGAAGACGGCCTTCACCGCCTCCTGCCACGGCCACAATGACAACGGAAAATAAGACAGCGGACGGTAATCCGCATTGAGAACGAGCGCCGGCCAGCCGGAAAGAGGGGCGGCGGATACGTTCATCCCTGGCGCTCTTTCGTGAGCCAGGCGAGGACGGGCGCGGGGGCGGGCGATGTCTGTTTGAAGACGCGGCTCCTTGCGGGGCGAGCTTTAGCCGGTTCGCCGCCGTGAGCCTAGTCTTTGCCGATTCGAGGCGACAGCTTCGTGACATCTCGACCACAAGACGCGCCAAAGGGTTTATTGGCCTTATGGTTCTGGCCACACGCTTCGCGCCCTCGCCCACCGGCTTTCTCCATCTGGGCCACGCCTTTTCGGCGCTGACCGCGTTCGACTGGGCGCGGGGTGCGGGCGCGCGCTTTCTTCTGCGCATCGAGGATCTCGATGTGGGCCGCCGCCGGCCAGCCTATGAGGCGGCGATCCATGAAGACCTCGCCTGGCTCGGCCTGAGCTGGGAAACACCCGTGCGCCGGCAATCCGAGCACATGGCGGATTATGAGCGCGCACTCAGCCGGCTGATCGCGGACGGGCTCGTTTATCGCTGCTTCAAGACCCGCAAGGACCTCCTGGCCGACAGCGCGGGCGCGCCGCATGGCCCTGGCGAGGCGGTGCGGGGCGGCCCGCTGGCCCCGGGCGATGAAGCGGCGCTGCTCGCCGAAGGGCGCCCATTCGCCTGGCGGCTGTGGCTCGACCGGGCGCGCGATGCGCTCGGATCGCGTTGGGACGCGCTGACTTTTGAGTCCGACGGCGCGGAGATCGGCGCCGATCCGGCGCGGCTGGGCGACGCGATCCTGGCGCGCAAGGACTTCCTGGCGAGCTATCACCTCGCCAGCGTGCTCGATGACGCCGCGCAGAGCGTCAGCGACATCATCCGCGGCGAGGATTTGCGCGAGGCGGCGCATCTGCACGTCCTGCTGCACGCCCTGCTCGATCTGCCGACGCCGCGCTACCATCACCACCAACTCATTTTGGGCCCGGACGGCAAGCGCTTGGCCAAGCGGGACGCCGCGCAGACACTGCGCGCGCTGCGGGCGGCGGGACGGACGGCGCAGGACATCCGCCTCGCGCTGGGCATGGCGAAAAGCCGGATCGCTTGAGATTGCATTGATCTCAAGCGATCCGGCTCCCAATTCAGTATGTGAGCGTGATGGTCGCCAAAACCGGTATCCACTTTTGGCTATCGCGCTCCGGACGCCTTGCTTCCGACGCGCGCGGGCGCCTATCTGGGCCATCCATGGCCGCCACGTATGACGCACACGATGTCTGGACGCCCCGGCGCGAGCTTTCGCTTGCGCATGCGCGGGCGCGCTCCCGGCTGATCGGGCGGCTCAGACGGCTCTTCACCGCCCTCGCCGGCGCCTCGTTCGCCTCGGTGTTCGTGGCGATGGGCGTGTTCGCGGCGCAAGGGGGGTTTTCGGGCGGCGATCTGCGCAACGCCCAGCCGCTGCAGATGGTCAATCCCAGGTTCACCGGGCGGACCAGCGATGGGCGCGCCTATCAGCTCACCGCCGACATCGCGGCGCGCGGGGCCGAGGGCGAGCGGCTGCTCCAGCTGGCGGCCCCCATCTATCGCGACGCCATGGGCGCGGCCATCATCGCGCCGCGCGGGACGTATGACGAGGCGGCCCGCGATGTGCGGCTGGTGGACGGCGTGGTGTTCACCGACCGGCAGGGCAATCGGTTCACGACCCCGTCGGTCCGGATCGATACGCGGACCGGGGTCGTCCATGGCGACCAGGGCGTGACCGGCGCCGGGCCCCTTGGCTATATGCGCGCCCGGTCCTATGAATTGCGGCAGTCGGATCGCGCGCTCGTCCTTCGCGGTGGGGTGCAGGGCGTCATGCCGGAGCGTGGGGACGCGGCGCAAACGCCGCGCCCGGTTCAGGAGTAAGGCGATGGCGCACTCGACCGTGGCGCAAAGAACTGTTCTCGGCGCGCTCGGGTGCGCGGCCGCGCTGATCGGCGCGGCGGCCACGCCCGCTTATGCGCAGCTGAGCTCAAGCGGCGGGCCGATTTCCTACTCGGCCGGGACGCTGGAATATTTCGACACGGAACGCCGGCTGGTGCTGACGGGCGATGTCGATGTCGTGCAGGGCGATGCGCGCCTGCGCTCCGACACGCTCACACTGTTCTTCGCCGCAGGGGGCGGCGGCGGTTCGGGCGTCGGATCGGGCGACATCACCCGGATGATCGCCGAAGGCCAAGTCTATTATATCCGCCCGCAGCAGGAAGCGCGCGGCGATCGCGCGGTCTATGAAGTCACCACGGACAGCGTAACGTTCTCCGGCAATGTCGTGGTGGCCAGCGATTCGAATGTGCTGCGGGGCGAGACGCTGGTGCTCAACGTCAATAGCGGGCGCACGGTGCTGGCGCCCGGAGCGGGACGGGGCCGCGTGCAGGGCGTTTTCCGTCCGCGCAATTCCGGCGCCCGGCAAGGGCAGTAATTTTTAGCCTGTGCTTACGAATTCTTAGCGGCGATGGATTGATATGAGCCCTGAGGGCGCTTTAGGCCGCTCGATCGACGCGGACGAGACCGTTGAAACCGGGCTCGCCGCGATCCGCATCGGTAAGTCCTACCGTAAGCGGCGTGTCGTGGGGGATGTATCCCTCGAATTGCGGCGCGGAGAGATCGTCGGCCTCCTGGGTCCCAACGGAGCGGGCAAGACCACCTGCTTTTATATGATCACGGGGCTCGTACGCGTGGACCAGGGGCAGATCACCATTGACGGCGTGGACGTCACGGGCCTGCCCATGTACCAGCGTGCGCGCCTGGGCGTCGGCTATCTTCCCCAGGAGCCGTCGATCTTCCGTGGTCTGACCGTTGAGCAAAACGTGATGGCCATCGTCGAGCTCGTGGAAAGCGACAAGGGAAAGCGGCAGGACGCCGTGGACCAGTTGCTGCGCGAGTTGCACATCGATCATCTGCGCGATTCCCCTGCTTCGGCGCTTTCGGGCGGCGAGCGGCGGCGCGTGGAAATCGCGCGCGCCTTGGCGACGCGGCCGTCCTACATGCTGCTCGACGAGCCGTTCGCCGGGATCGATCCCATCGCCATCCATGACATCCGCGACCTCATCAGTTTTCTGAAGGATCGCGGGCTGGGCATTCTCATCACCGATCACAATGTCCGCGAGACATTGAGCATCGTTGACCGGGCCTACATCATGTATGATGGCGATGTGCTGTTCTCCGGGACGCCGCAGGCGATCCTGGCCAATCCCGACGTGCGGAAGGTCTATCTGGGCGATACGTTTCAGAATTGAGGGCGCGCATGGCGTTGACCCCTCGCCTCGATATGCGTCAGGGCCAGGCCCTGGTGATGACGCCGCAATTGCAGCAAGCGATCAAGCTCCTGCAACTTTCCAATCTCGAACTCGCCGCGTACGTCGAAGCGGAACTAGAGCGCAATCCACTGCTCGAACGGGAAGAACCGGAAGCCGAGCGGCGCGAGCCTGATGCGGGCGAGCCTGACGCCGCCGAAGCCGCGCCGCAAGAACTCTCGGGCGCCGATCCGGGCGATGACGCGACCTTCGATGCGGACGCGGATCGGCTCCATCCTGATCTTACCGCGGCCGAGCTCAGCGAGGCGGGCGCGGCGCCGTTGCAGGATTGGTCCAAGGCGCCCTCCGGCAAATCGCTCGAGGATTTGCCGGAACTTGAATCCACACTCGCGCGCGAGGTGTCGCTGGCCGATCACCTCGATGCGCAATTGATGGCGGCGGCGCTGTCGCCGGGCGACCGGCTGATCGGGGCGCGGCTGATCGATCTCCTCGATGATTGGGGCTATTGCCGCGTCGATTGCCTCGATCTGGCGCGTCAACTGGGCGCGGACGAGGCGGATATTCTCCGTGTGCTGACGCTGATGCAGGGCTTCGAACCGGTCGGCGTCATGGCGCGCGACCTTTCTGAATGCCTGGCGCTGCAATTGAAGGAGCGGGGCCGCTACGATCCGGCCATGCAGGCGCTGCTCGCCAATCTTGATGCGCTGGGCAAGAGCCAACTCGACAAGCTGGAACATCTGTGCGGCGTCGACCGCGAGGACCTCGTCGACATGATCGCCGAGGTGCGGGCGCTGACGCCCAAGCCCGGTGCCTCGTTCGGCGGCGGGCCGGCGCAGACGATCGCGCCAGACGTTTATGTGCGCGCGAGCGCGGACGGCGCCTGGCTTGTGGAGCTCAACACCGACACGATGCCGCGCGTGCTGATGAATCAGCGCTATTATGCGCGCGTGTCCATGACGGCGAAGCGCGAGGAGGACAAATCGTTCCTCACCCAATGCGCGGCGGACGCAAGCTGGCTGGTGAAAAGCCTCGATCAACGCGCGCGCACGATCCTCAAGGTGGCGCGTGAAATCGTGCGCCAGCAGGATGCGTTTCTGGCCTATGGCGTCGCGCATTTGCGGCCGCTCAATCTCAAGACCGTGGCGACCGCCATCGATATGCATGAATCGACCGTGAGCCGCGTGACCACCAACAAATATATGGCGACGCCGCGCGGCGTCTTCGAACTCAAATATTTCTTCACCGCCTCGATCGCCTCGGCCGATGGCGGGGAAGCGCATTCGGCCGAAGCCGTGCGGCACCGCATCAAGCAGATGATCGCGCAAGAAACGGCGGAGGAGATCTTATCCGACGATCGGATCGTGGACATTTTGCGCGAGGCCGGCATCGACATCGCGCGCCGCACGGTGGCGAAGTATCGCGAAAGCCTGCGCCTGCCATCGAGCGTCGAGCGCAAGCGGCGGATGGCGAGCGGGATTTAAGGCGGCGTTACTCAGGATTTGTCCGTATTGGCCGCCATCGCGATCTGAACTATACTTCGCCCATGAATGCGCCCGTGAACCTCAAGACCTTCACCAGCGCCGAGTTCGGCCGCATCGCGCGCGCGGGCGGCTTCGGGCGCGCGCGCGTGGAGCTGCGCGGGGGATTGATCGTCGAAATGAGCCCGCAACACGTGCCGCATGCCAGCGTCAAGCGCCTCTTGGCTAAGGCCATCGAGGCGGGGATCGAGCGCGCCGGTCTGCCCTGGATTGTTGATCAAGAGGTCTCGGTCGCGTTTTTTGACGGCTTCGAGCCGATGCCGGACATCGTGGTGTGGAACCCGGCCGAGGCGCCCGCCGATCTCGACGGGCCCATTCCGGCCAGCGCCGTGAAGCTCGTCGTTGAAGTGTCCGACACAAGCCTTGCCGATGATCTTGGCGACAAGCTCGCCGATTATGCGCGCGCGGGCCTCGCGGAATATTGGGTCGCCGACATCAAGGGCAAGCTGTTGCTGCGCCATGACGGCCCGCTGGCCGGCGGCTATGCGCGCCGCGAGCCGCTACGTTTTGGCGAAAGCGCGACGATGCTGACCGTTCCGGCGCTGAACGTGGAGACGAAAGCGCTGGGGTAAAGGCACGCGGATACTATGACGCGCAATATTGCGAGCGGGATTTAGACGCGGCGTTGCGCCGCAAGAGTCACAAGGCCTACAACTCCTCCAAGAGCCGCGCCGAGCAAGGCTCCTGGGCCACCACCCCAAAATCCCCCAACGACGGCGAACAGAATAGCCGCCGGCGCAGCCGCCAACGCGCCTCGCAGCAACGCAAGCGTAACGCACAAGGCCAAACATGCCGCCAAAAATATGAACGCATGTGCTCCAATCGCCGACCAATTCCACGTCAACATGGAATTGAGCACGCCGCCGACGAGGAATAGTCCAAGCATCGCTCCGGCGATGTAGACGAGCCACTTTATGGCGTGCGCCAGAAACAAGGCCGCAGTAGCGGCCCAGCCCAGTGCGTGCATGATCGGATTGTTCCGGTGACGTTGGCCAAACTCAAAGCCGGCCGCGAATGGCGAATGCCGCTGCATTGTGACCTAGACCCTAGTCCGAGTCGACCAGAACATCATCCGGGCGCCGCGAAGCGCCGCGTCAAGCCTCCACCCTCGCCGCCCATCCCTCCGTCGCCAGCATCACCGTTTTCGGAATCACTTTCTCTCCGCTGAGATAATACGCGATCATGCGGCGTGAGAGGCCGAGCGCCTGCGCGGCGGCTTCCTGCGTCAATTCATGCTCATCCATCCAGGCGCGGAAATCGGCGACGCGCATGATTTCGCCGGCTTGTTCATCCGCCCAGCGGCGCACTTGCTCGGCGCCAAAATCAATTCCGCACGGCCATTCGAGCGACCAGCCATCGCCGCTCACTGTCACGCGCGCAAACTCGGCCTTCTTCTTCAGAGACGCGAGCGCCTTGTGCGCTTCGATCAGGTCGCTGAAATCGACGGGCGCGACGCAGCCATCGTCCCAGCCAATTTCCAATCGCCGATCGCCAGGCGCGGCGACGCTTACAATCTTGCCAATCATGATCCGCTTAACTCGTTCCACTTCGCCCACAGCACGTCCCGGTTCGCCGCCGCCCATTCCAGCGCCTCGCGCAGATCAACACGCCCGCTGATCGCAATGACTTCCAACGATTCAATCGCCACCTGCGCGGCGCCGCCGCGCCCGAGCACATGAAAGTGCGGTGGATTGTGATCGGCGAAAAACATCGCGATCTCCGCGCTCGAAAAGCGCTTCAGCCTCGGCATTCGCGATCGCTATATGTGCAATGGTTGCACATGTCAATCTTTCCCCAAATTTGTTTCCGAACAGGTCGCAGCGGGTCGCTACAACGCCGCGATCACGGCGTCGCCCATTCGCCGTGTACTGAGCTTTCCGCCTAAATCGGCGGTGCGCGCGCCGGCATTGAGTGCGGATTTAACGGCGTCGGCGAGGCGATCAGCCTCATTGGGCATGTTCAAGGAGAGGCGCAACGCCATCTCCAATGACAAGATCGCGGCGAGCGGGTTTGCGAGCCCCCGCCCCGCAATGTCGGGCGCCGAACCGTGCACGGGTTCATAAAGGCCCGGCTTGCCTGGCGCGCCCAAGGCGGCGGAGGGCAAGAGACCGATCGAGCCGGTAAGCATGGCGGCTTCATCCGATAAGAGATCGCCGAAGAGATTGTCGGTGAGGATGACATCAAATTGTTTGGGCGCCTTGACGAGCTGCATGGCGCAATTGTCGGCCAGAATGTGCTCCAGGCTCACATCCGTGTACTCGGCCGCGTGCAGCGCCGTGACTTCCTCGCGCCAGAGCAGGCCGGATTCCATCACGTTTGACTTTTCGGCGGAGTGGACGAGGCCGCGGCGCCTTCGCGCCAGTTCAAACGCCACGCGCGCGACGCGGTGAATTTCGCTTGTGGTGTAGATTTGCGTATCGACGCCGCGCCGCTCTCCGTTATCCAACGTCTCTATGCCGCGCGGCGCTCCAAAATAGACGCCGCCCGTCAGTTCACGGACGATCACGATGTCGAGCCCGGCGACGAGGTCCCGCTTCAAGGGCGAAGCATCGGCCAAGGCATCGAAGCAGAGCGCGGGGCGGAGATTGGCGAAGACCTGCATGTCCTTGCGCAGGCGGAGAAGGCCCGCTTCAGGGCGGTTTTCGCGCGGGACCTTCGCCCATTGCGGGCCGCCGACCGCGCCCATCAGCACCGCATCCACGCCTTTCGCCTGCGCCACGACATCATCCGTGATCGGAACGCCGTTTCGATCGATCGAGGCGCCACCGAACGCCGCTTCCTCACTATCGAGATCAAGGCGCATCGCCTTGATGATCCGGCGCACCTCGGCGATGACTTCGGGGCCAATGCCGTCGCCGGG
>CADEEL010000009.1:0-4819 GCA_902826335.1 uncultured Alphaproteobacteria bacterium | reverse complement strand
CCTTGATGATCCGGCGCACCTCGGCGATGACTTCGGGGCCAATGCCGTCGCCGGGAAGAAGGAGAAGCGATTTGGTCATTGTGCGCCCGCCATATCTCGCACGAGGCGCGGAAGAAACGGTATCGGCCAAATGACAAGCGCGGCGTTGGCGAACCACCAGGACCAGTCGATTTCGCGCGCAAGCATCCAATAGGCGATCGCCATGACGCCCGCCGTCATTGTGAGAATGAGCGAAATGAGCGCAAGCGGGCGCCACACGCCGTTCCCACGCCGCGCGGCGGCGGCGGCCCACAAGCCTGTCACGGAAAAGGCGATGTCAATTGGGAGGAACGACCAATTCCAAGCCACAACGCGGGGATCGTCCGCATGCGGATACATCAACGCCGCCGGCAATTCGATCGTTCCGGCGGCGTTCAGCGCCGACAACGCCCAGTACAGGAGAAAGAGCACATCCGTGGCGACAAGCAGAACTTTCAGCGGCGTTGACATCATAGCGGCGCCGCTGATGCGCTGAAGACGTTCAGATCGCGCTGGCAATGGGCCGTCACCTCGCGCCAGGCCGCCATGTGCGGGGAGGCGCGGTGTGCGCTCAAGGCCTCTTCGTTCGCGAAAATTTCGCTGGCGCGCACGAGGCCGGGCTCGCTTGGATCAAAGAGCAGCGAGAAATAGAGCGCGCCTTGCTCCTTGCGCGATTCGCGCACCATCGCCTCCAAGTGCGGCGCGAGCGCGTCCGCCTCGGCTGGTGGACAGCGTAATACGCCGATGACGACAATCATCCGTCCTACCTCCGCCACGCGGCGCCGATGCGGCGCAAATCCTCGAACCGGGCGATGTCTTCTTCTCGTTTCAGAGACAGGCCGATGTCGTCCAATCCCTCCAGCAATTTCCGCTTGCGGCCTGGATCGATGTCGAAATTGAACGTCTTGCCGCTTGGCGCGGACACGATCTGCTTGGCGAGATCGACCACAAAGACGTGGTTGGCGCCCTTGGCCTCGGCCATCAATTCATCGACCGCGCCCTGCGGCAGAACAATCGGCAACAAGCCATTGTTGAAGCAATTGTTGTAGAAGATATCGGCAAAGGACGGCGCGATGAGTGCGCGTATGCCGAAATCGGCGAGCGCCCAAGGGGCATGTTCTCGGCTAGAGCCGCAGCCGAAATTGGCGCCGGCGATGAGGATTTGCGCATCGGCGAACGCCGATTGATTGAGTGGGCAATCCGGCTTTTCGCGCCCCTCCTCATCGAAGCGGAGATCATAGAAGAGGCCCTTGGCGAGGCCAGTGCGCTCCACCGTCGCCAGAAATTGCTTGGGAATGATTTGATCCGTATCGAGATTGGCGATCGGCAAGGGCGCCGCGGGCGCGGTGAGCGTGGTGAACGGTTTCATGATGCTGGCGCCCCCGCCTTGGCTTTGTTGCCTTCGACCAGCAAGGTCGGCACTGAGCAGGTCTTATCCCGCACAGTGAATACGCGTGTGCCCGGCTTGCGGCCCACGCGCACGTCGGACACGTCCAGCCCCGCGTTCGCGAGGCGCGCGCGCGCGGCGTCCGCATCGTCGACGCGCCAGGACAGGCCCCAGAGCGCGTCGGGCCCGTCGCTCAGGCCAGCTTTGAGATCATGCGCGATTTCAACGATGAGGTCGCCGCAGCGGAAGAACATCAGCCGCGCGCCCCAATCCGGGTTCGTGCTGTCCAGGCGCATGTCCAGGCCCAAGCGCGCGCCATAGAAGGCCGTTGCGCGCTCGGGATCGGGCGTGCGGATGACGACATGATCAAGGCCCGTCACGCCCGCATTGACGCTGCGCTCGCTCAGCGGCCACGGCGATTCAGCGGCTTCGATGAGGAAGATGAACGGCCCGTGCGTGGATGCGGCCGATAGAAACGCCGTGTTCCAGTAGCGCTTCGCGCCGGTTTCGATGTGCGTGGAGCGATGGCGCGAGGCTTCGCCGCAGCTCACGCCGCGCCGCGCGAGTTTATGACGCGCGCGCGCCATATCTGGAACGGTGAACGCAAGCGCCCACATGCCTTCGCCGTGCTCGTCGAGGCGCTGCTTCGCCTGATCGCCCGTCACGCCGGGGCCGATGGGCGCGATGACATCAAGCGCCATGTTGTCGAGCTGAAACCAGACATGCTCGGCGCCGCCATCGCGCCCACGCCAGTTCGGCGCGCGGCCAAGCAGCGTCGTATAGCGCGCCGCCGCTTCGTCGAGATCGCGGACGACGAGGGCGATGTGATCGAGGGCGGAGATCATTGCATCCCCCGCACATCGGTAATCGCGCCCGCGAGCGCGGCGGCGGCGGCGCTGGCCGGGCTCATCAGGTGCGTGCGCGCGCCGCGGCCCTGGCGGCCTTCGAAATTGCGATTGGATGTGGAGGCGACGCGCTCGCCCGGGGCGGCGATGTCCGGATTCATGCCGAGGCACATGGAACAGCCCGGCTCACGCCATTCGAAGCCGGCGTCGATGAAGATGCGGTCCAGCTCCTCCTCTTCCGCTTGCGCGCGCACGAGGCCCGAGCCCGGCACGACGAGCGCACGCACGCCCGCGGCCACGCGGGCGCCCTTCACGATCTCAGCCACAACGCGCAAATCCTCGATGCGCGCATTGGTGCACGAGCCGATGAAGACGCGATCGATTTTGAGGCCCTCCAGCTTTTGTCCGGATTCGAGCCCCATATAGGCCAAGGCGCGGCGCGCCGTATCGCGCTGGATTGCCTCCTCATACTCATCCGGAGACGGAATGGTTTCATCGACGCCGCACACCTGGCCTGGATTTGTCCCCCACGTCACTTGCGGCGCGAGAGATGAGACATCAATCGTGTGTTCGGCGTCCCACACGCAATCTGGATCGGCGTGGAGCGTTTTCCAATAGAGCAGCGCTTCTTGCCAGGCGCCGCCTTTCGGCGCGCCGGCGCGGCCCATGAGGTAGCGAAACGTATTTTCATCCGGCGCGATGAGGCCAGCGCGCGCGCCCGCCTCAATCGACATGTTGCACACAGTCATGCGCGCCTCCATGGAAAGCGCGCGGATCGCCGGGCCATCATATTCGATCACATGGCCGGTTCCCCCGCCCATGCCGATGGCGCCGATCATCGCCAGCACATAATCTTTCGCATAGACGCCGCGCGCGGGCGCACCCTCGAAGCGCACGCGCATATTCTTCGCCTTGCGCGCACGCAAAGTCTGCGTGGCCATGACGTGTTCGACTTCACTTGTGCCGATGCCGAAGGCGAGCGCGCCGAAGGCGCCGTGAGTCGAGGTGTGGCTATCGCCGCAGACGATCGTCATGCCAGGCTGGGTGCGGCCCTGCTCGGGGCCGACGACATGGACGATGCCGTTGCGCACATCGCCCATGGGAAAATATTCGACGCCGGCTTCGGCGACATTCCGGTCCAATGTTTCCAATTGAAGGCGCGCCTCGCCATCGGCGACGGCGGCGATTCCGGCATCCTGTTTCAAAGTCGGCGTGTTGTGGTCCGCCACCGCGAGCATGAGGTCCGGCCGGCGCACGGCGCGCCCGGCGGCGCGAAGCCCGGCGAAGGCCTGCGGGCTCGTCACTTCATGGATGAGGTGGAGATCGATGTAGAGGAGCGAAGTCCCATCGCTTTCCGTCGCGACGAGGTGACTGTCCCAAATCTTATCGTACAGGGTCTTGCCGGGCATCGGGATGATTTAGCACTCGCTCTCTTTGAATTGTGATCACAACACCCATCCCCGGGACGCCGCGCAAGCGGCGGGCCCGGGGATCATGAGCTCGGGCGTTCGTGGTTATGGGCCCCGGAATTACGCGTTCCGCGCAATCCGGGGATCGGTGATCAAACGTATCAGTTTTCAACAATTCCCGGTACTGGCTGGGCGCGCGGGGTTCGGCCGCATATCGCTTGCGATGTCGACCTCTCCTTCGCCTTCCAGTTCAACAGGCCCGGTCATGCGCACATGATCGTCCGCGCCCCAATCAATCCGAAGCACGCCGCCATCGACGATCACATCGGCGGCGCGGCCCGCGCGGCCGGCGCGATGGGCCGCGACGAGCGCCGCGCAGGCGCCCGTGCCGCAGGCCTTGGTGAGCCCCGCGCCACGCTCCCACACACGCAGGCGGATGCGATCCGGCGCCCTGATTTCCGCGAAGCCGACATTGACGCCTTCGGGAAAGAGCGGATCGCGCTCCAGCCGCGCGCCGATCTCGGCGACAGGTGTGCTCATCACGTCCTCCACGAAAAAGACGATGTGGGGATTGCCCATATTGACGGCGCCGGGCGCGGCAAGGCGCGCGCCGGCATGATCGATCGCGAGGTCGAGCGCCACCGTATCCATGGCGCGCGCAAGCGGAATTTCGTTCCACGCCAGACGCGGCGGGCCCATATCGACGGTGATGGCGTGCGGGCCGCCGCGCTCGGCGCGCAGCACGCCGGCCGCCGTCTCAATGGTTTTCGCCGCGCCGCCCTCTTCCATGAGCAGCCAGGCGACGGCGCGGGTTCCGTTGCCGCAGGCGGAGACCTCCTCGCCATCGGCGTTCCAGATGCGCATGAAGGCGTCCGCGCGCGCCGAGGGTTCAAGCGCGATGACCTGATCGCAGCCAAGGCCGGCCTCGCGATCGGCCAGGGCGCGGGCGCGTGCGGGCGTCAGGCGCGGGGCGCCGGCGCGGGCGTCCAGGATGACGAAGTCATTGCCGCAGCCGTTCATTTTCACATAGCGCATTCACAATGATCTAGGGCCTCACGGCCCGTCGCGCACCCCTCGACCTGGCGGCGTCGATCTGCTTCCTAGATGTGAGCTTTCAATAGGTTGTCCATCCGACCCGAAGCCGGGAGATTGAGGGTGTC
>CADEEL010000008.1:18797-105027 GCA_902826335.1 uncultured Alphaproteobacteria bacterium | reverse complement strand
CCCCATCAGTCGGCTCGGCTTAAATCGGAACAACCTATTGACGCTCCACAGCTAGGGTTTTATCGAAGGTTTTTGGGAGAAGTGCTGCATGTCTGACGGTTCGGTTTTTTCGGGCGCCACCGCCGCCGCCATTGACGCCGCCGTCGCCGGCCGCGCCATGCTCTCGCACCCCTTCTATCAGGCCTGGACGGAGGGGCGGCTCAGCCTTGAGACGCTGAAGGCGTACGCGCGGCAATATTTCCATCATGTCGAAGCCTTTCCCTGCGCCGTAAGCTCTGTTCACGCCAACTGCCCGGATCGGGATGGGCGTTTCCTGCTCGCGGAAAATCTCGCCGAGGAAGAAGGCGTCGGCGCAGGCAAGGACGATCACGCCAGCCTTTGGCTCGGCTTCCTCGAAGGCCTGGGCGCCAGTGAGGCCGAGGCGCGCGCCATCGAACTCAATCCCGAAACAATGAACTTGATCGAGACGTTCCGCCGCCTTTCGCGCCAGTCCTATGCGGCGGGCCTGGGCGCGCTCTATGCTTATGAGAGCCAATTGCCGGCGGTCTCCACGTCAAAGATCGAAGGATTGGCGCGCTATGGCGTGACGGACGAGGCGACGCTGCGCTTCTTTCGCGTCCACGAGACCGCCGATGTCGAACACGCCGCCGTGTGCCGCGGCCTGCTCGATTCACTGCCCGAGGGCGAGCGCGCCGAGGCGGTTGCCGCAGGCGAGGAACTCGCCGGCGCACTGTGGGGCTTTCTCGACGGCGTGGAGCGGACGGCCATAAACTAGGGTCAGAGGCGGTCCAATTGGGCGGGGCGCTCTGCATAAGCGCCCTGCTCGAAACCTTCGCGCAATTTGAACTTCTGGATCTTGCCCGATCCGGTGAGCGGCCATTCATCGACCCAGATCCAAAAGGCTGGCGTTTTTTGCGGCGCGAGGCGCGCGCGGATGAAGGCATTCAGGGTTTCACGCCGCCCTTGCGTGGGCGCCGGGCCGACGTCATCACCGCGCCATGGGATTGCGCATCGCTTTCATGGGTTCGCCCGCCTTTGGTCTGCCCTCGCTTGAAGCGCTGATTGCGGCCGGCCATGAGATCGTGTGCGTCTACGCCCAGCCGCCGCGTCCGGCGGGCCGTGGCAAAGCTCTGCGCAAGACGGCGGTGCATGAGTTTGCGGAGGCGCATGGACTTGAAGTGCGCACGCCAGCCTCATTGAAGCGCGCGGAGGCCCAGGCGTCGTTCGCCGCGCTTGGGCTCGATCTCGCGATTGTGGTCGCCTATGGGCTCATTCTGCCGAAGCCAATTCTCGATGCGCCGCGTCTTGGCTGCATCAATCTGCACGCGTCGCTGTTGCCGCGCTGGCGGGGCGCGGCGCCCATTCAGCGGGCGCTGATGGCGGGCGATGAACGCACCGGCGTTCAGGTGATGCGCATGGAAGAGGGGCTGGACACAGGACCAATTCTGGCGAGCGCCGAGACGCCCATCCGCGCCGATGACACCACGGCAAGCCTGCACGATCGCCTCGCCGCGCTCGGCGCGCCCTTGCTTGTCGGCGCCGTGGATGAACTCGCGCGCGGGACGGCGGTGGAAACGCCGCAAAGCGAGCATGGCGTCACCTACGCGCACAAGATCACTCCGGCGGAAACGCGGCTCGACTGGACGCAGTCCGCACGCACGGTCGATTGCACCATCCGGGGCCTTGCGCCCATGCCGGGCGCCTGGTTCATCGCGCCAGATGGAGCGCGCGTGAAGGCGTTGCTGAGTTGCACGGAAACGTCACCCGCCGGGCGCGCGGCCGACCCAGGCGTCACGCTGGACGATCGCCTGCTGATCGCTTGTGGGACGGGTGCGGTGCGCCTGCTGGCGCTTCAGCGCGAAGGCAGGGCGATGCTACCTGCGGACGAATTCCTGCGCGGAACGCCGATCCCGGCGGGCGCGCGTCTTGCATGAGGCGAGTGGCGTTTTCAGCGCTGACCAGCTAGCGTGCCGCGCCTTTCGGAGATCGCGATGAACGCCCGCGCCGCCCTTGTCGCTTGCTTGCTTGTTTCGTGCCTCGCCGCGTGCGATCGCATCGGCGGCTCGGGCGCTGAGCGGGCGGTGGATGGCCCAAAGCTCGATGCGCCGACCTTGGAAAGCGAACCCGCGCGCGTCTTTACGCCAGCGTCGGAAAGCGCGCGCGTGATTGTGGGCCGCCTCACGCTGACTTTGACCACGCGCATGCCTGGCCCGGATGGCGCCGGCGGCGGGGAGGTGCTCTCACTGCGCACACAGACGGGCCTCAGCGCGGAAGCCGTGCTCTCCGGCGCCATCGCGCCCTCGACGGCGTTGGAGGGGCAAACCATCCGTGCGCTGATGGAGCTGCCGGTGGAGGCCTCTCAGGTCATCGTTTACGAAGTGACGGAGTCCGCGAACGCCGGCGGCGCGCGCGGCCTGTGCGGCGAGCGCGAGATGACGCGCCTTGTGCTGTGGGAGCCCGACGCGCCAGGGGCCAGCGATCTGCGCCTGCTGGCGGTGGCGGGCGAGGCGCCGGGGCGGCCCGGGGCGCTCCTGTGCAGCGCCTATACGTTCACGCGCGCCGAATAGGCGTTACGGACAGATCGCCGCTCGGATGGCGCGCTTCAAGCTGACGATCGAATATGACGGCGCGCCGTTTTTTGGGTGGCAGCGCCTTGCCGAAGGCCCGAGCGTGCAGGCCGCGCTTGAGGAGGCGGTGTTCAACCTGTCAGGCGAGCGGGCGACGGTCACCGGTGCGGGGCGCACCGATTCCGGCGTGCATGCTCTGGGGCAGGTCGCGCATGTCGATCTCGCCATGGCGATCGCGCCGGAGCGGTTGAGCGATGCGCTCAACGCGCATGTACGGCCGCACCCGATCGCGGTGCTGTCAGCGCAAGCGACGCATGACGCGTTTCACGCCCGCTTCGATGCGGTGCGGCGCACCTATGAGTATCGCATCGTCAATCGGCGCGCCGATCTGGCCTTGGCGCGTGGCCGCGCATGGCGCGTGTCTTCGCAACTTGATGCGGCGCGCATGCATGCGGCGGCGCAAGCGCTGTTGGGGCGGCACGATTTCACAACGTTTCGCGACAGCCATTGCCAGGCGGAGAGCCCGGTGAAAACACTGGAGCAGTGCGATGTGGCGTGCGCCGACGAGGAGGTTGTGATCACCTGTGCGGCGCGTTCCTTTCTGCACCGCCAGGTGCGCTCCATGGTCGGTTCGCTGGTTGAGGTTGGGGTTGGCAAATGGTCGCCGCAAGATCTGGTGGACGCCCTGGCCGCCGCTGATCGCGCGCGCTGCGGACCCGTTGCGCCAGCGTGCGGCCTTTATCTCATGTGCGTTGATTATTAAATCAGGGCGCGGCGTGCGGCGGAGAGGCGCTCAACGCCACGATCAAGCGTCTCGTCCGATTTCGCGAAGCAGAGGCGCACAAGTTGGGATGTGGGCGCCGCCGCGTAGAATGGCGTCAGCGGAATGCTCGCCACGCCATGCTCTTTGACCGCGCGCAGCGCGAAATCCTCGGCGCTCAGCTCAACTCCAGAGCCACCCAGGTCGATGTTGAGGAAATAGGTTCCCGCGCAGGGCAGAACGGCGAAACCCTCCCGCGCCAGCGCACGCGCCAATCGATCCCGGGCGCGCTCGAAATCGGCCCGCATCGCGTCAAAGAACGAGGCGCTCTTGGCGAGACCGTAAGCGGCGGCGGACTGGAGATTGGGCGCGGTGGCGAAGGTCAGGAATTGATGGGCCTTGGCGATCGCTTCGGTGAGCGGCGGCGGCGCGCACACGAACCCGATTTTCCAGCCCGTCATCGAAAACATTTTCCCGGCGGAGCCAATCTTGATGGCGCGTTCGCGCATGCCCGGCGCGCTGATGAGTGGTTGGTGCCGACGCCCATCAAACGTTATGTGCTCCCACACCTCATCGCAGATGGCGATGAGATCGCGCTCCACGCACAGTCTGGCGATCGATGCGAGATCATCGCCCGCGATCAAGCTGGCGCTTGGATTGAGCGGCGAATTGACGATGATCGCTTTGGTCTTCTCCGTGCAGGCCGCACGCAGCGCCGCTTCGGACAATCGCCAGTGCGGAGGTTCAAGCCGCACGAAGGAAGCGCTTGCGCCCGCGCGGCGAACCAGAGGCGAATAGGCGTCGTACATCGGCTCAATGAGAATGACGTGATCGCCGGGATTGAGCACAGCGAAGATCGAGGCCGCGATCGCCTCCGTGGCGCCGGAGGTGATCGTCACTTCCGTGCGCCAGTCGAGATTGAGACTTTGCAGGCGCCCGTAATGCTCCGCCACCGCTTCGCGCAACGCGGGCAGGCCCATCATCGGAGCGTATTGGTTAGGACCTTTCAGCAGCGCGTCCGCGGCCTTTTCGATGATGTCGCGCGGGCCGTCCGCGTCCGGGAAGCCCTGGCCAAGATTGACGGCGCCCGTCTCGCGCGCAAGGCCGCTCATCACGTCGAAGATCGTGCGCGGCAGGCTCGCATAGACCTCGTTCATGCGAAGTAGCGCGCGAGTATGGCGGCGTAGATGCGCGCCAGCGTGCGCACGTCCTCCACGCGCACGCGCTCATCGACCTTGTGCGCCGTGGCGTTCTGCAGGCCAAGCTCCGCGACTGGGCAATAATCCTTGATGAAGCGCGCGTCCGATGTGCCGCCAGTCGTCGAGAGAATGGGCGCGCGGCCGGTGATGTCTTCGGCGCCGGCGCGGACTTGCTCGATGAAGGCGCAGGGCGGCGTGTAGAAGGCCGCGCCCGTAACGGCGATTTGCGTTTCGACGCCCGCGCCGGTTTCCTCGCCGATGCGGCGCGCCTCCGCTTCGATCCAGCGGACAAGGTCTTGCCCGTCATGCGCGGAATTGAAGCGGATGTTGAGCCGCGCTTCCGCGCGCGCGGGGATGACGTTATGCGCCAGATTGGCGACATCCACGCTTGTCACTTCCAGGTTGGAAGGATCAAAGCCCGGCGCGCCATCGTCGAGCCGGCGCGCACGCAGGGCCGCCAGCAGATCAAGCAGGATTGGAACGGGATTTTTCGATTCGCTCGGATACGCGACATGGCCTTGCATGCCGGTGACGGCGAGGCGCGCATTGAGGCTGCCGCGGCGACCGTTCTTCAGCGTATCGCCCACATGCGTGACGCTGGTCGGTTCGCCGATCAGGCAGTGATCGAGCTTTTCTCCATCGGCGGCGAGCGCGGCGAGCGCCTTGCGCGTGCCGTCAAGCGCGGGGCCTTCTTCATCACTGGTCAACAGAAACGAAACTGAGCCGCGTGGCGCGCCGGCCGTGGCCAGGTGATGCTCGACCGCCGCGATCATGGCGGCGATCGCGGCTTTCATGTCCGCGGCGCCGCGCCCGATCAGCCAGCCGTCCTTGATCTCGGCGCCGAACGGATCGCTGGTCCACGCGCCCGCGTCCCCCACGGGGACAACATCCACATGCCCGGCGAAGCAGAAATTCGGCCGCGCATCGCCCAGCCGAGCATAGAGATTGGCGACCGCGCCTACGTCGAGGCGGCGCACCGTAAAGCCCAAGCGCGCCAGCTCTACGCCGATGAGGTCCATCGCGCCGGCGTGGTCAGGTGTGACGCTGGCGCGGCGCATGAGGGCTTGCGCGAGGGGCAGGGGATCGAAGCGGATTTGAGCATCCATGGTTCTTGATCTAGAGAGCAAAAGCCCGGTCGAGGGCAAGGCCGGACCTTAGGGAGATGATCATGAGAATTATGCTTGCAACACTCGCCGCCTTGGCCTGTCTCGCCGGGCCGGCGCTCGCCGGCACGATCGAGAATTCATTCGGCAATACGGTCGTCGTGACCACGGCCGATGGCGCCGTGGCGCGCTATCATTTCGAGCCGGACGGAACCTATCATGTCACCAGCGCCGCGGGCGACAGCGCCGGCGCCTGGGCCGTGAACGGCGAACAGATTTGCCTGACGCCCTCCGGTGGGGCGCAGCAATGCGTGCCTTACAATGCGGGCTACAATGTCGGCGATACGTGGACCGCGCCGGGCGCCAACAATACGACCAACACGATCGCGCTCGTGGCCGGGCGCTAACAGGTTGTTGAAAAAGTCGCGATTTGCATGGTCGTCCCCCCTCCGATCGCTTCGCGATCACCTCCCCCGTAAACGGGGGAGGAAAAAAGTGGAATCGATTCAGTGAGGGTTTGCTCCCCCGTTTACGGGGGAGCTGTCGACGTAGTCGACTGAGGGGGGATGAAAGACCTATTTCAACAGCCTGCTAGTGCGTTTTCACGCCGAGTGCCTGCCGTTCGGCTGCCCGGAAGCCGCACAAATCAAATAATTAGACCGCTTTCGGACGGAAAACCGCTGCACGCTTTTCCTGAAAGCGGTCTAATCCCTCAGCAGCTCGTTGATCGAGGTCTTTGCGCGCGTGCGCGCATCGACCCGCTTGACGATCACCGCACACGCGAGCGCCGGCCCGCCATGCGGGTCCGGCGCCGCGCCGGGCACGACGACGGCATAGGGCGGCACTTCTCCGCGCAGGGTTTCCCCCGTCGCGCGATCGATGATTTTTGTCGATGCGCTTAAGAATACGCCCATCGCCAGCACGGCGCCCTCGCGCACGATAACGCCTTCGGCCACTTCGCTGCGTGCGCCGATGAAGCAATCGTCCTCGATGATGGTGGGCGCGGCTTGCAGGGGTTCGAGCACGCCGCCAATGCCGGCGCCTCCGGAGACATGCACGTTGCGCCCGATCTGCGCGCACGAGCCGACCGTCGCCCAGGTGTCGATCATCGCGCCTTCGCCGACATGCGCGCCGATATTGACGAAGCTCGGCATCAGCACGGCGTTGCGGCCGATGAAGGCGCCGCGCCGCACGATCGCGCCGGGCACGGCGCGAAAGCCCGCCGCCGCGAAGCTGTTGGCGCTCCAGCCTTCGAACTTTGATGGGATCTTGTCCCACCAGGATGCGCCGTGGGGGGCGCCGGGGATGAGCTGATTGGCGTTCAAACGAAATGAAAGCAGGATCGCTTTCTTGAGCCATTGGTGCGCGGTCCAGCTTCCGTCAGTGTCGCGGCTTGCGGCGCGCGCCTCGCCATTGTCTAGCAAATCGATTGCGGCCTCGACCGCCTCGACATCGGCGCCTGTGGTCGTGGGGCTCAGCGCCTCGCGTCGCTCCCAGGCGGCGTCTATCGCGCGTTCAAGATCGGCGTGTGTCATGCGGCGGTCTCGTGCGAAGGAGGCGCGGTCAAAACATGGCGGCGCAGAAACGTCTTCAAACAATCGGCGGCGTGGTGAATGTGTGCGGCCGCCGGATCGGGCGCCGCGCCCGTTTCGTGCACCAGCACCGTAAGGAAGCCGAGCGCGTGCGCCGTTTCAAGGTTGCGCGGTGAATCTTCGAAGAACACGCAGCGGCGCGGATCGAGGCGCGCGTGCGCAATGAGGCGCTCAAACGCCGCGCGTTCCGGCTTGGGCGAAAAGCCCGCCGCTTCAATATCGAAATGCAGATCGAACACCTCGCGCATGCCGAGGCGCGCGGTCATGCGCTCGGCATAATCGCGCGCGCCATTGGTGAACACGATGCGCCGTCCCGGCAGGCGGGCGATGAGCCCGGCGAGGTCCGGATCGGGCGGCACGCAATCGAGATCGACAGCATGCACGTCGTCCAGAAAGTCTCTGCCATCGACGCCGTGATGCTGGATAAGGCCCGCCAGCGTCGCGCCATAGCGATGGTAATAGTCTTCTTGAAGTTCGAGCGCGGCGGCCAGATCAAGGCCGGTGGCGCGCGCGACATAAGCCGTCATGCGCGCGCCGATGCGCTCATAGATGGTCGCGCCCGTCGGGTAGAGCGTATTGTCGAGATCGAAAATCCACGCCTCGATGCCCGCGAACGGCGCCGCGATCCTCATGGCGTGGTGCGCGGTTGGGGCGCCGTCGGCGGGGTGCGATTGAGTTGATCCGTGGTCGCCGGCGGCGCTGAGCGCACGCGGTTCGGGGCTTCGGCCGAAGCTTCCGCATCGCGCGTCATCTGAGCGCCTTCCAGCCGGCGCGGCGCCTGGCCGACGCGCATGAAATCCCGGCTCAGAAACTCGACCACGAGCCCGCTTCGGCCATGGCTGGAGATGGGGCTGAAGAGGGCCGTATCGTAGAAGCGATCGCCGCAACGCTCCCGGCCGAGGATCGCGAAGCGCGCGGGGCTGGTGCAGAACGGCACGCCTCCGGCCGCCAGAAAGCGATCGCCGTCCGACGTCTCCATGGCGGCGTAGACGAAGTAATTTTCCTGAATGAGCGCATCATCGATCGCGCGCGCGCACCCGCCAGGGCCAAGCGGCCACCAGCCCCGGCTTTCCCAGCCCTCGCCGCGCCGGCGCGCGACAGCGGCCCAGACGCGGCCCGTGGTGCGATTGCACAAGGTGAGGCCAAGCTGATCGGCGCGGCGGCGCGCGGCGGTTTCAAGCGCATCGATCAATTGATCGTCGCGCGCGTTGGGCGAAAGGCGCGCGGTGGCGCGGAATTGCGCGATGGCGCCCGAGATGCGGCGCAGGTCCGCCCGCCCGCGCGGGTCGCGTGTTTCGTAGCCGGCGTCGTTCAAGAGGCGTTGCATACCGAAAGCGCGCGCGCGCGTCAGCGTGTAGGGCTCGGCTTCGGCGAAACTCGTGCGCCAGGCTTCTCGGCGGTTGATCTGTACACGGCGAAAGCCGCGCTCATCGAGCGCCATCTCGCCGCAATTGTTCGGGTTCTCGAAGGCGAAGGACGCGGTGGGATTGACGCACAGCGGCGCTTCTCCGCCCCACTGCCTGCGCCCGCCGCGATGGGCGGTGGACGTGCGCGCATACAAATAGTGCGTGCCGCGCGTCAGCGGCGCGGCGACGGCGAGGCGGCATTCGCCCGGCCGCAAGCGGAACCAGCCCTGCACAAGCACGGCGCGCCCATCTGGCCGGCCGGTCGCGGCTTCGAGCACGTAGCTTGTCTCGTTGCACAGCGTCCAGCCATTGGCGCGGCGCGCTGGCGCCTGCGCCTGCGCATCAGGCGCGAACGCGGCCAGGGCGACAAGCGCGACCAAGGCCGCGAGAGCGCTATTGAATGAGCGTGCCGGCGCCATGTTCCGTGAACAGCTCCATCAGCAGCGCATGCGGCTTGCGCCCGTCCAGGATGACAGCGGCCTCGACGCCCGCGTCAAGCGCCGCAATGCAGGTCTCCAGCTTGGGGATCATGCCGCCGGAAGCGACGCCACGCTCGATCAGTCCCTGCGCGTCCGCCTTAGCCATGGCCCGGATCAGCGCTTTACGCTCATCGAGCACGCCTTCGACATCGGTGAGCAGCAAGAAGCGCTTGGCGCCAAGCGCGCCGGCGATAGCGCCGGCGGCGGTGTCGGCGTTGATGTTATAGGTCGCGCCATCCTCTGCGACGCCGATGGGCGCGATCACGGGGATATAGTCTTCCGGCGCGGTGAGCAGCGCTTCGATCAAGGTTGGGTCGACATGTTTGGGCTCGCCGACATAGCCGAGATCGACGACCTGCTCGATGCGGCTGTCCGGGTCGCGGCGCGTGCGGCGGGCTTTTTCGACCGTGATCAGCCGTGCATCCTTGCCCGACAGCCCCACGCCGCGCACATCGGCCTCCGCGCCGGCGACCGTGATGAGATGGGCGAGTTCCTTATTGACGCTGCCTGAGAGCACCATTTCGGCGATCTCCATGGTGGCCGCGTCGGTTACGCGCAAGCCGTCCACGAAGGCGGATTTGACGCCCGCACGGTCCAGCATGGCGGAAATTTGCGGTCCCCCGCCATGCACCACCACCGGGTTGATGCCGACCAGTTTCAAGAGCACGACGTCCGCCGCGAACCGGCGCCCGGTCTCGACATCGCCCATCGCCGCGCCGCCATACTTCACCACCACGGTTTCGCGGTCATATAGCTGAATGAAAGGCAGCGCCTCGGCCAGGGTCTTCGCCGTGGCGAAGCCGTTTTCCAGCGCCTGGGCGCGTTCGGCCGGCGAAAGGGCGGAGGGCTTCGACATGGGCCGCACCGTTTAGGGCGATCCGCCCCGCCCCGCCAAGCGGGAATGTCCGCGCCGCGCTTGCCAGGATGCTAATTTCGGTGCCGGCGCCGGGGCGAATTCAGCGCTTTGTTCATGCACATGGACAGCGCCTGAAGAGCCGACGCGCCAATCGGCGATAAACACAAAATTCACCATAAAAACAGTGGCTTCAGTCGGCAAAAAGTGCAGCGCCGCAATGGCGCCTTAACCTTGGCGTGGCGTCATTGCGCCTCAAGCAAGAAAGAGACGCGAATGGCGCGGGTGGGTGTGCTTCTTGGGGGTCTGAGCCCCGAACGGCCGGTGAGCCTGGTGACGGGCCGCGCCTGCGCTGATGCGCTCGCGCGGATCGGCCATGACGTGCACGACATCGACCCTCAGGAAGGGGACTGGATGGCGCGCCTCGCGGCGCTCGCGCCCGACGCCGTGTTCAACGCCTTGCACGGTGAGTGGGGCGAGGATGGGCGCGCCCAGGGCGTGCTCGATTACCTGAAACTTCCCTACACGCATTCCGGCGTGCTGGCCTCCGCCCTGGCGATGGATAAGGACAAGTCCAAGGCGGTGTTCGCGCAGGCGGGCTTGCCGCTCGCCGCCGGCAAGCTGATGGATCGGCGCGAGGCGGCCAAGGCGCATCCAATGGCGCCGCCCTATGTGATCAAGCCGAATGCGCAGGGCTCTTCGGTTGGGGTGTTCATCGTGCGCGAAGGCGCCAATCGCCCGCCCGAGCAATTGCTCGATCCGGACTGGAGCTATGGTGAAGACGTGCTGGTCGAGGAATTCGTGGCCGGCAAGGAATTGTCCGTGGCGGTGATGCATGGGCGCGGGGCGCTGACGGTCACCGAGATCATCCCCGCCGGCGAATGGTATGATTTCGACGCGAAGTACGCCGAGGGCGGCTCGCGCCATGAAGTGCCGGCGAACATTCCCGCGGCGGTGAGCGCGCGCGTGATGCGCGTCGCCGAGGCCGCGCACGCGGCACTCGGCTGCCGGGGCGTGACGCGCGCGGATTTCCGCTTCGATCCGGCGAAACAGCAAATTGCTCTGCTTGAAGTGAACACGCAGCCCGGGATGACGCCGACATCGCTCGTCCCGGAGCAGGCGGCGCATCTGGGCATGAGTTTCGATCAATTGGTGGGATGGATCCTGGAGGACGCATCATGGCCGCGGTGAGGGCGCGCCGGCGCCGGCGCATGATCGAACGGATCGAGCCGGCCAAGCCGGCGAAGGCGAAAGGCACGCCGCGCCTGGCCGCGATCCAGCTCGACAGCGGCTTTTCGCCCCCGCGTTTGTCGCGCCAGGGGCTGGGCCTCTTTGCGGGATTGAGCGTTCTCACGCTTGGCTTGGCGATCGTGGGCGCGACGATGATCGGCGGATCGCTGTTCGATGTGCGCGAAGCGGGCGCCATCGCCGCCGATCGGGCCGCGCACGCCGTCGGTTTCCAGGTCGCGAATGTCGAAATTGAAGGCGTAGCCGGCGCCCGCGCCGATGAAATCCGCGCTCTGGTGATGCCGGAAAACCGGCAATCCTTGCTCGCGGTTGAGCCCGAGGCGCTCCGCACGCGGATTGAAAGTCTGGATTGGGTGTCGCGCGCCTCGGTGCGGCGCATGTGGCCTTCGACGCTGCGGATCGAGATCGCACGGCGGCTGGCCTTCGCGCGTTGGCAGGAACATGGCGCCGTCACGGTGATTGACGCGGCCGGCGAGCGGCTCTTCGCCGAGCGCGCCGCCGATAATCTGGACCTTCCCCTGGTGGTCGGCGTTGGCGCGGGCCCTGCCGCCGCGCCGCTGCTCACCGCGCTTGAACAATTGCCGGAAACCCGCGCCCGGACGCGCGCGCTGGTGCGCGTCGGCGATCGGCGCTGGAATTTGCGACTAGCTTCGGGCGCCACGGTCGCACTCCCTGAGGAGCGCACGATCGCGGCGCTGGCCGCGCTCGAAGGGTTGCAGGCGCGGCGTGCGCTGCTCGATCGGCCCGTCTATCGCATCGACATGCGCCTTCCCGGACGCGCGGCGGTGCGCGTCTATCCGCTTCTCGCCGGCGCGCGGTACGAGCGCGGCGCGGTTTAATGGCGCTCGATCTCGCCCCCGCGCCCGAAAGGGCGAAGACTTATGCTGGCCTCGCGGCCGCGCTCGACGTGGGCGCAGGCAAGATCGCCTGTCTTGCGGCGCCCAGCGCCGCGTCAGGCGGCGCCGGGCGTGCGCTTGAAATCATCGGCGCCGGCGTTCAAGGCGTCAGCCTCGACGGTGCGGATTTTGACTCCTGCGCGCGCGCGATCCGCATCGTCGTTGATGAGGCTGAGCGCGGCGCGGAAGCCTCAATCCATGATGTCGTGGCGTCCTATTCCGGGCCCGGCCTGCATGCGCGCATTATCCGGGGACAGACAAAAGTGCGCGGCGGCGAAATCGGCGTACGCGATGCGCAGGCCGCGCTTGCCGCGGCGATTCACGGCTCGCCTTCGCCCGGCAAGGCCGCGCTCCATGTCGCGCCGCTGGGCTATAGCGTCGATGGCGGCCCGCTCACACCCGATCCACGCGGGCGCCAGGGCGGAAGCTTGGCGGTCGAGGCCTGTGTCGTGACCGCGCCAGGCCATGCGGTTGAAGCGCTGCGCCAATGCATTCGCGCCGCTGGCCTGGAGCCAAGCGAGATTGTCGCCGCGCCATATGCGGCCGCGCTCGCCGTAACCACCGAGGAGGAACGCGCCGAGGGCGTCCTGGTGATTGACCTGGGCGCCGGGGGCGCGGGCCTTGCGTGTCTGTGCGCGGAAGGTCTCGTCCACGTTGATTATGTGGGGATTGGCGGCGCGCGCATGACGCGCGATCTCGCCAAGGCCCTTGGTGCGCCCGCGCCGGCGGCGGAGCGGGCCAAGCTCCTGCACGGGCTGGTCGGCGGCGCGTACGATCCCCGCGAGGCGCTGGAGGCCCCGCGCCTGGGCGCGGACGGGCGCCTCGAAGGGTGCGTGGTGGAACGCAAGACGTTCTTCGAGGCGCTGGCGCCGCGGTTTCGCGAAGCGATTCTGCTGGCGCGCGCGCGGGTCATGGACGCGCATCTCGGCCCGGCGCGCGCGCCGCGCAAGGCAGTGCTGGTCGGCGGCGGCGCGCAACTCGCCGGCGCGCGCGAACTCGCTCAAGAGCTGTTGAGCATGCCGGTGCGCATCGGGCGCCCGCTTGGCGTCGATGGCATGGAATGCGCACGGGCGGGGCCAGCGTACGCCGTGGCGGCCGGCCTTGTTCGCTGGCGCCTGGAGCGGCCGCCGGAGGCTGGCGGCGCGCAGCCCTATGAGCCGACCATGCGGGAAGTGTCGGGCGCGGCGGTGGCGGCGGCTTCGCGCGCATGGTCCTGGCTGAAGGACAATTTCTAACCGAATCGACATGGTGAAATTTCAGCCGGCGGGGGCCGTCTCGCCCTGGAAAACCCCCATTAGCTGGCGCACATTGCAATCGGGCGGGAATCGAAACGCCCCGGAGCGACTTTATGATTCAATTGGGCGCGGCGAATGTGAGTGAGCTGAGGCCGCGAATCGTCGTGTTCGGCGTCGGCGGCGCCGGCGGCAATGCGGTGAACAACATGATCGACGCGCGGCTGGCCGGCGTCGAATTCATTGTCGCGAACACGGATGCGCAGGCGTTGGTGCGGGCGCGCACGCCGCACCGCATTCAATTGGGCCAGGCAATCACCGAGGGCCTTGGCGCTGGCGCGCGCCCCGAAGTGGGGCAGGCCGCCGCGCAGGAAAGCGTACGCGAAATCGCCGATTTCCTCGAAGGCGCACACATGGTGTTCGTGGCCGCCGGCATGGGCGGAGGCACGGGCACGGGCGCCGCGCCCGTCATCGCCCGCGCGGCGCGCGAACGCGGCATCTTGACCATCGCGGTGGTGACCAAGCCTTTCCATTTCGAGGGGCAGCGGCGGATGGTGCTGGCCGAGCAGGGCGTGCAGGAGCTGCGCAAGCACGTCGATACGCTGATCGTCATACCCAACCAGAATCTCTTCCGCATCGCCAATGAACGCACGACCTTCGCCGAGGCGTTCCAGCTCGCCGATCAGGTGCTCTATTCCGGCGTGCGCGGCGTCACCGATCTCATGGTCATGCCCGGCCTCATCAATCTCGATTTCGCGGACGTGCGCACCGTAATGGCGGAGATGGGCACCGCGATGATGGGTACGGGCGAGGGCGATGGCGCGAACCGCGCGCTCGAAGCCGCGCACGGCGCCATCACCAATCCGCTCTTGGACATCGTCTCGATGCGCGGCGCCAAGGGCGTGCTGATCAACATCACGGGCGGCTTCGATATGACGCTCTATGAGGTTGACGCCGCCGCGAATGAAATCCGCGCGGAGGTCGATCCCAACGCCAACATCATCCTGGGCTCGACGTTCGATCAGGCGCTCGAAGGGCGCATACGCGTCAGCGTCGTGGCGACAGGCATTGACGACGAAGCCATCGTCACCCAGCAAACCATCGTGCAGCCGGCGCGCCGCGCGGCCGAGGCGCCGTCGCAGCGTCGCTTCGCATTGGAGGATCGCCCCGCCGCGTTCGACAGCATGGCCGATCCTTACGAGGAAACGCGGCCTTCCTTCGCGATCGCGGAGGCGGAGCCCGAGCGGAGGGGCTTTAGCCTGTTCGGTTGGATGAAGTCCGGCCAGGACGAGCCCGCGCCGCGCGCTCAACCGCAAGAGCAGACGCGGCGGCCGGAGCCCGAACCGATCGATGACGAGTTGGAAATCCCCGCCTTCCTGCGCCGGCAGATGAATCAGCGCTGACGCGCGTTCACCCTGTTGTGTCGTTCCTGCGCGCGCTGGGGGAAAAGTCTGGTCGACAGGGCCCGGCCAGCGGCTAGAGTCGGCCGTTCATGGGGCTTGGGGCGCGACGATGAGAGTTTTGGTTTTAGCCGCGGCGATCGCCGCTGGTTTCGCCAGCACGGCGCTGGCGCAACCGGCGCCTGCCGATCCGTGCCCGACGGCGACCGCCCATGCGGCCGCCAATGCGCCCAGCGAGACGCGCGCAGCGCTGGAGGCGTGCCTCGCGGCGGAAGGTGTTGCGCCCGCCGATCAGGCGCTTCTTCAGCGCCGGCTCGGCGACGCGCATGCGCTCCTGGAGAATGGGCTTGCCGCCATCGCCGCCTATGATCGCGCCGAGGCATTGATGCGCGAGGCCGAAACGCCCGTTCCGCCGCTTATGATCGCCTCGCGCGGGCGGGCCTATCAGCTCACCCGCCAACCAGAACGCGCGCTCGCAGATCTCAGTGCGGCGCTTGAGGTCCGGCCGAATTGGGATCGCACGCGCTATCATCGCGCGCTTGTGTTGCTCACGCTGCATCGCGCCGACGAGGCCATTGAGGATTTGCGCCGCGTCGCGCGCGGCCGGATCGCGCCAGCCGAGGCGAACACGACCTTGGCCGGGGTGCTGCTTGGACGTGGCGACGAGGCGGGCGCTCTGACCGCTGCGGAGGCGGCCATCGCCGCGCGGGCCGAGCAGGTCGCCGCGCATCAAATCCGCTGCCAGGCGCTGATCGGCCTTGGCCGGCGCGAAGACGCCGCCATGGCGTGCGACCGGGCGCTGCAATTGGCGCCCGGGGATGAGGTCACCGCGCGCAATCTTGCAGCCGCGCGCGAAGCGCTCGCGCAGCCCGCGCGCTAGACCGTTTTCAGGAAAAGTGTGCAGCGGTTTTCCGTCCGAAAGCGGTCTAATTATTTAATTTGTGCGGTTTCCGGGCGGCCGACCGGCAGCCACTCGGCCTGAAACCGCACTAAAGCGGCGCCGCAATCTCGCCGCATTTAGGGCCGAGTGGCGGCGCCAGGATTCCTCGGCCGTTCCACCAAGTCGCCCGCCACGCGGATTCCGGCTCTCCGAACTTCGACGATCCAAAAGGGCGTACGGCCTGCCGGCCGGACGCGCTTGATTTCAATACAAGTACAGGAGGCGGCGTCATGGCCACCGGAAAAGTGAAATGGTTCAATGGTCAAAAAGGCTTCGGCTTCATCGCGCCGGACGAGGGCGGAGCGGATGTGTTCGTGCACATTTCCGCCGTCGAGCGTTCGGGCCTGTCGGGCCTGAATGACGGCCAAGCCGTCAGCTATGAAGTGCAGAACGACCCGCGCAAGGGCAAGCCCTCCGCAGTCAATCTGAAAGCGATCTAAAAACCGGGCGCGCCCCTCCGCCGCGGCGCGGTGGAGGGGCGTACGCCCAGAGCCTGATCGTTTGAGATTGAATCAATCTCAAACGATCAGGCTCTAAATCGAAAATTTAGAGCGCGATGGCCGCCAAAACCGGTATCCACTTTTGGCTATCGCGCTCTAAAGGTCCGTCGCGCTGAGCGCCACGCCACGGCCCAGCCATGCGGCGTTGAACAATTGGCGCGCGGCGCCTGCGCCGGCGCGGTCCCCACGAAGACGGCGCGCCTCGGCCATGCCCCAATAGGCGTAGGCGTCATTGGGGCTCTCGATCAGCGTTTGCAGAAATTCCATTTCGGCGCGGGCGGGCTGGCCGTTCAAGAGGTACGCCGCGCCGAGCGTGCGGCGGATGGGATAGTAAACATAGGGCGGCTCCGTGTAGGCGATGCGCGCCTGGAGCGCGACCGCCTGCTCAAGGGTCGTGATCGCGCCCGCGTAATTGCGCGCCGCCATGTCCGCGCGCGCGAGCACCACGAGCCGCAACGTCGCCAACACATCCTGGGCTGGAATGCCTTGGGCGTTCATCATCGAAAAATCGCCCGTGCTGGCCAGCGTTTGCAGCGCCAGCGCTTCCGCACGCGCTTCATCGGCCCGACCTGAGCGCGCGAAGGCGATTCCGCGCGCATAGTGATAGGCGCCGGTGACGAATGCGACGCCCGGCCCGGGCGCCGGCAGCGCCAGTACGCTCTCCGGCGGCGCAAACTGCGCGCGCGCGAACCAGGGCGCGGCCTTGACGGGCTGTGCGAGCACGACTTCGCGCGCCATCTCGATCGGCAGCGCCTCATCGAGCCGGCGCGCATAGTCGAGCGCGGTGCGCGCGTCGCCCGCCATCTGCGCGCTGGTCATCACGAAATGCAGATTGTGCGGATAATAGCCGTAGCGATAGATCGGGCTCGGTTGCGCCGCGCGGATATAGGCTTCATCGGCCGCGACGGCCTCGATGTTGAGGCGGATCGACTCTCGAAAGCGCCCGATCCGATAATAAATGTGCCCTGGCATATGGACGAGGTGGCCCGCCGCCGGTGCGGTCGCGGCGAGCAGTCCCGCCGCGCGCTCGGCGCGCCAGGGATCGCTCGATGCTTCGGCGAGGTGAATATAGAGATGGATGGCGCCGGCATTGCGTGGGCTGCGCGCCAGCACGGTCTCGACGCGCCGGATTGCTTCGCCCGCGCGGCCTTTCGGCTCGCGCCCGCCGGGCAACCAATAATCCCAGGGCTGCGTATCCATGATCGCCTCGGCGGCGATGGTCTGGATCGTGTCCTGATCGGGGAAGCGGTTCGCGACCGCGCCCATCGCGTCGGCGAATGCGCCGTCAAGGCCCGCGCGATTTTCTGGCGCGATGCGCGTGTAGCGCACCTGGAGCGCTTCGATCAGCGCCTGTTCAGGCGCGCCCACGTGTTCGGCGCGCGCAGCCGCCGCGCGCGAGGCTGCATAGGCGGCGTCATTATCCGCTGGGTTCATCGGCGCATTGATGTTGGGGCCGAGCGCGAAGGCCTCGCCCCAGAAACACATGGCGCACGCAGGATCGATCCGTTGCGCCTCGCGAAAGGCGCGGATCGCCTCGGCATGATTGAACGCATGCAGCAGGCGCAGGCCTTGATCAAAATACGCCTGCGCTTGCGGATAGGCGGTGGTCACGGTGAAATGGGCGTCGCCCAGCCCGCGCAGCAAAGGCGGCGGCGCATCGAGCGCGCCCGGCAGCGTCTGCGCATAGGCCGATGCGCCCGCAAGGAGCGCGCCGAGCGCGTTGCGGCGCGCCTGTCCATCGCTTGGCCCGCACGCGGCCTCGCCGATAACCACCTGGAGGGAGCGCAGCGCCCCGTCCGGCGCGCCGGCGCTTGCCGTGAGCGCGAGCGCGGCAAGAGCCGTTGTCGCCATCAATCGAAGCGTCGATCTCGCCTTCATCACACCCCTCCCATCTTGCGCGCCCAGCTATGCGGCGCGCGCGCATCATTATTGCGACAAGGGGCTCGCGAGGGCGAGCCCATGCGCGTATGACGCTTCCGTAACACGGGGACGGCGCGGCGGCCATGAAAGTAATTATCTGGCACAATCCGGGTTGCGGTTCGTCCCGCGCGGCCCTGCAGCGCCTCCGGGATAAAGGGGCCGAGATCGAAATCTATCTCTATCTCAAGGAGCAGCCCTCCAAACAGAAGATCAAAGAGGTGCTCGGCCTGCTCGATCTCAAGGCCGCCGATCTGGTCCGCTTAAAGGACGAGACCGCGATAGAACTTGATCTCGAGCACGCCTCGAACACGACAATCTTGGCAGCCATGGCCGCCCACCCACGGCTGATCCAGCGCCCGATCGTGATCTCTCGGAAGGGCGCCGTGATCGCCCGCCCGCCGATGCGGGTGGACGAAGTGCTTTGACCCCGGCTGGCGCGATGGGGCGAAACGATTAGTACAGCACGGGTGCTCGTGAAGCGTCGGGCGAGGTGCGGGCTGGACCCTCCGCCGCCCGCCGGTGAGGCGACGAAAAGGACAGGTGATAGATGACGCTGGCCCCGGACCCCGTTCTGCTCGATGTATCGCCCGAAGGCGTGGCCGTCGTTTTGATCAATCGCGCCGCCAAGCGGAACGCATTCGACGAACTGACCATCGCCGGCCTGCAAGACGCCTTCGAGACGCTCAAGGGCGCCGATCATGTCCGCATCGTGTTCCTGCGAGGGGCGGGCGAGCATTTCTCGGCTGGCGCCGATCTGGAGTGGATGAAGCGTCAGGGCGAGCGCACCGCCGCTGACAACGAAGCCGACGCCCATGATCTGGCGCGCATGCTCAAGAGCCTGCACGATCTGCCGATCTTGACCGTGGCGCTGGTTGACGGCGCGGCCATGGGCGGCGGCGCGGGGCTTGTCGCCGCGTCCGATTATGCGATCGCGACCCGGCGGGCGCAGTTCAGGTTTTCGGAAGTGCGCCTCGGCCTCACGCCGGCGACGATCAGCCCCTACGTCATCGAAGCGATCGGCGCGCGCAACGCCCGCGCCCTGTTCGCCTCCGCGCTGCCGTTCGATGCGATGGAGGCGATGCGCTTCGGCCTCATCCATGAAGTCGTGGAAGATGAGGGCGAGCTTGAATCCGCCATGCGTCGGCTTTCAAGCTTGGCGTTCGAGAATGCGCCCGGCGCGGTCGCGGATGCGAAGGCGCTGGTGCGCGCCGTGGCGGGCCACGCAATCGATGATCGCATTGCGCGCGATACGGCCAAGCGTATCGCGCAGCGCCGCGCCTCGGACGAAGGCCGCGAAGGGCTCGCGGCCTTTCTGGAGCGTCGCAAACCGAATTGGAGCGCATGATGTCGGGCGAGATGGAGGCGGCGGGCGCGGCGGCCACGGCTGGCCTTGCGGCGCACGCGCTCGAAGGGCGCGGCGGAACGCGCCATGGCGAGGGCGTTTGCCTCAATTGCGACGCGGCCGCGTCCGGCCGCTATTGTGCGCAGTGTGGGCAACCGACCCATGTCGCGCGCACGCTTGGGCATGTCGTCGAGGAGTTTCTCCACGGCCTCATTCACTTTGACACGAAGGCTTGGCGCACGCTGCCATTGCTCGCGTTTCGGCCCGGCACATTGACGCGCGATTACATCCATGGCCGGCGCGCACGCTACATCTCGCCGCTGGCCATGTTCCTGTTCACGATCTTTCTTATGTTTTTCGTGTTTTCGCTGACGGGTGGGCCGAACATCGGCGCGCAGCCAGTTCCCGGCCGTGCAGAGACGCGCGCGGAATTGGGCGAAGTGCGTGTTAATGTGCGGGCGGCGCGCGAGGAGATCGCCGGGCGCGCGCCAGCCGCCGCAGACGCGCTCGCGCGGGTCGAGGATCGCTTGGCGCGCACCGAACAGAGCGCGGGCGAAGAAGGGCGAGCGAGCACACCCACGATTGGCGTGGGCGCGCGCGACGGCGTCGTTATCGGCGAGGCAGGTTCTGATCGGCGCTGGCAGGACGAATTGCGAGAGGCGGTCGAGCGCGGGGACCTCACTGTCCAACTTGGCAATAATTATATCAATGAGCGGGTCCGTGAACATCTGCTCAATCCCGATCTCGCACTCTACAGGATTCAGCAGGCAGCCTATAAATTTTCGTTTCTGCTCGTGCCGATCACGCTGCCCTTCATCGCGTTGCTCTTTCTATGGCGGCGCGGGGTGACGCTGTTCGATCACGTGGTCTTTTCGCTTTATTCGCTGTCGTTCATGTCTGTGTTGTTCATGGCTACCGCGATATTGGTGCGCGTTACGCCGATGCTGACCCCAGACTCGGCGCTGCCGCTGCTGACGCTTATACCGCCCGTGCACATGTTCTTCCATCTTGGTGGAACCTACCGCCTTGGCTGGTTCTCAGCCCTGTGGCGCACGCTGTTGCTGGCGTTGTTCGTTCTCTTCGCGCTCGCCCTGTTTGCCGCCTTCGTCTTGATCGTGGGGCTGGTGGGCTGATGTTCAAGTCCGTGCTTGTCGCCAATCGCGGCGAGATCGCCTGCCGCATCTTCCGCACCGCGCGAGCGATGGGGCTGCGCGCCGTCGGCGTCTATTCCGATGCGGACGCCAAGGCCAAGCATGTGCGCGAGGCCGATGAGGCGTGTCATATCGGGCCGGCGCCCGCGGCTGAAAGCTATCTGCGTGGCGACAAGATCATCGCTGCGGCGTTGAAGGCGGGTGCGGAAGCTATTCATCCAGGCTACGGGTTTTTGTCCGAGAACCCTGAATTCGCCGATGCTGTTATCGGTGCGGGACTCATCTGGATCGGGCCGACGCCCGCCGCCATTCGCGCCATGGGGCTCAAGGACGAAGCAAAACGCATCGCGGAGGAGGCGGGCGTGCCCGTCGTACCCGGTTATCGCGGCGCGGATCAGGATGTGAAAGCGCTCAAGGCCGCCGCGCGGGAGATCGGCTATCCCGTGCTCATCAAGGCCGTGGCCGGCGGCGGCGGGCGCGGCATACGGGAAGTGAGCGGCGCGGGCGAGTTCGCGGATGCGCTGGCGAGCGCCAAGCGCGAAGCGCTCGCCGCGTTCGGCGATGAGCGCGTGATTATCGAAAAACTGATCGAGCGGCCCCGCCATATCGAGGTGCAGGTGTTCGGCGATAAGCATGGCGGCCTCGTGCACATGTATGAGCGCGATTGTTCACTTCAGCGCCGACGCCAGAAAGTGATCGAAGAAGCGCCCGCGCCGGGCATGACCGATGGGGTGCGGGCCGCCATGACGAGCGCCGCGCTTAAGGTCGCGCGCGCGGTGGCTTACGAAAACGCCGGCACGGTGGAATTTATCGTCGGTGGAAGCAGGCCGGTGCGGGCCGACGGCTTTTGGTTCCTGGAGATGAATACGCGCCTTCAAGTCGAACATCCGGTGACGGAAGAGGTGACGGGGCTTGATCTGGTCGAATGGCAATTCCGCGTCGCCGCCGGGGAGAAGCTGCCGAGGAAGCAAAGTGAGATCGGCCTCAACGGCCACGCCATCGAAGCGCGCATCTGCGCGGAAGACCCGAGTGAGGGGTTTAGGCCCAGCGTTGGACGACTCCATGCTTTTCGTCTGAGCGGAAAGCGGGCCGATGCGGGGTTCGATGAAGGCGATGTCGTGCCGTCTGCTTATGATTCACTGCTTGCGAAGCTCATAGTGCATGGCGAGACGCGCGCGGACGCCATCGGCGCCGCGGAGTATTTAACTGGGGAGGCGATCATCGCGGGCGTCTCCTCGAATCTGGGGTTCCTCCGTAGATGCCTTCGGAATGAGGACTTCCGAACTGGCGATGTGCACACAGGCGTCATCGCCGAGCGCCTTGAAGCGCTGACCCAAACGCCGGCGCTGCGCGCCGAGGCGGCAGTGGCGCTTGCGTTGCACGATGCGGCGGCGCGCGCGGAGGATAATTCGCCGTGGAGCGATCCCGGCGGCTGGCGCATGAGCAGCGCGCCGCGCACGCTGTGGCGGTTCGAAGATCGCGAAGGACCAATTGAGGTGGATATCACGCGCAACGCCCAGGGCTGGCGCGCGGCATGCGCGGGTGAAGTGCGTGAGTTCGAGTATGCATTTCCGGCTGCGGATTCCATTTCCGCATCGTTCGATCCGGCCGGCGCGTACTTCGCTTATTTCGTACAGGCGGGCGCCGACACGATTGTATCTCTCGGCGGCGATACGGCCGCCTTCGCCGCCCCCGGCGCGCGGCGCGATCTCGCCGATGGCGCGGCGAGCGATGAAGTAAAGGCGCCGCTGCCGGGCAAGATCGTCGCGCTGACGGCGCGAACGGGACAAAGTGTAAAAAAGGGCGACCCGCTGGTTACGCTCGAAGCGATGAAGATGGAGCATGCGCTGAAGGCGCCGCGCGATGGCGTGATTGCCGACATCGCGGCGGAGACAGGCGCGCAAGTGAAGGAAGGCGCCGTGCTCGTGCGCCTCGAGGCGGCCGACGAATGAGCGAGGGCGAACTCCTCACCATGCTTGGTTCGGCCGCCGCGGTGGCCGCTCTGGTCGTCATCGCCTGGTTGCTCGGATTTCGCGTGCGCGCGCGCCTCGCAAGTGAAGAGGATGCGCGTGCGGCGATTGAGGCCTGTGAGCCTGGCGCGGCGGTGGCGGGCGTAGTGTTGGATACGAAGGGGTTATCCGCCCTGGCGCGTTTGGCCGATGGGCGCCTGGCGCTCGCGCGATCGATGGGCGATCGCATCGCGGTGCGAACCGCGCCTTCGCGCAACGTGCGTGTTCGGATGATGAAGGCTGGCCTGATCGCGACTTTGCCGGACATCGGCTATCCGCCGTTGCGCGTGCGCATTGACGATGCGCCGCCAGATTGGCTCAAGACCAAGATGGAGACGGGCTCATGATTTCGCCGGAACTGCAGGCGCGTCTCGCCAGTCTGGATATCGTCACCCTCGCGGTGCCGGGCTTCGTGGCGCTCGTCATCCTTGAGATGATCGTGGTGCGGATCACCGGGCGAGGCCAATACAACGCGGCGGATTCCGCATCGAGCCTGATGATGGGGTTTGGCAATTCCGTGGTCGGCGCGCTGCTTGGCGGGCTGGTGCTGGCCGCGCACGTTGTTCTTTATGAGTATCGCGCGTTCGACATTCCCTGGGCCTGGTGGTCGATGGCGCTCTGCTTCTTCGGCGAGGACCTCGCCTATTATTGGTTTCATCGCATCGCCCATGAGCGGCGCTGGTTCTGGGCCAGCCATGTCATCCATCACACGTCGCAGCACTACAATCTCAGCACGGCGCTGCGCCAAACTTGGACGGGCGCGGTCTCGCTCTCCTGGATCTTCTGGCTGCCGCTGACCTTGCTCGGCTTTCCGCCGGCGATGACGCTGCTCTTCTCCGGCATCAGTCTTGTCTATCAATTCTGGATTCACACGGAGCTGATCGGCCGCATGGGCCCGCTTGAATGGGTGATGAACACGCCCTCGCACCACCGCGTGCACCACGCCACCAATCCGCGCTATCTCGACGCGAACTATGCCGGCGTGCTCATTATTTGGGATCGCCTGTTCGGCACGTTCGTGGCCGAACGCGATGATGATCGGCCGCGCTATGGCGTGATTTCTAATCTGGGTTCGTTCAATCCGTTCCGCATCGCGTTTCATGAATGGGTGGGAATCTGGCGCGATGTGCGCGGCGCGCGCAACATTGGCGAGGTGGTGGGCTATATGTTCGGTCCGCCCGGTTGGAGCCCGGATGGGTCGCGCAAGACAAGCGCGAGCCTCAAGGCGGCTTGGGCGGCGCGCGTCGCGGCGGAATGAAGCAGAGAGAGCCACGGCAAAAGACTGACTGAGCATGTGGTGGTTGTACTATCCAATAGGCACAAAAACTCGGGCGCTTCTGACGCGTGTGCTGTGTTGGATAAGTCTTGGTCGCAGAGTCATCGCAATTGTAGCGAGCGTCGCTGTCGTGGTGTACCTGTTGGCGGGTATGCCGCGCTTGGAAGCGCTCATCGCCATTGCCTTTGCCCATCCCTATTTTGTGCTGGCGGTCGTTACTCCGCTTTACTTGGCGGAATATGTTCACCTTTACTGGCGTCGCTGTGACCGGTGCGCGCGCCGCTTGTTCTCAGAGCCGTTTGCGTTTGCGGCGGTTTGCGCGCCCTCCCCGCCAATAGGTCTCAGCGATAGAGAGATTGGCCCGGTCGATTACCGTGCGAAAAGAATCTGGAATTCATACAGGCTAGGGGCAGAGGTTGATATGGCACTCTCAGGACAATTACGCTGCATGAGGTGCGGTCACGTGGACGGAGAAAAATTGGAGAACACACTCCGGCAAGAAGTATGAGCCTTCACATCATCAAGCTCTGCGTCGGCGCCGAGACTGTTGAAGATTTGGCGCAATGGCAGGCCAAGCAGATGAAGAAGCGCGGCCGGCCCGTCTGCGGCACGCGCATGTGGCCCAAGCGCGCGGACGACGTGCTTGCCGGCGGCTCGCTCTATTGGGTGATCAAAGGCGTCGTCATCGTGCGCCAACGCATCGTCGCGATCGCCGAGGTGCGGGACGATCACGGTCTGCGCTGTGGCTTGTGGCTCGATCCGAAGCTGGTGCGCGTATCGCCACAGAAGCGGCGCGCCTTTCAGGGCTGGCGCTATCTTGAGCCCACGGATGCGCCACCGGACCTATCGAAACGCGCGCGCTCTTCGCTGCCGGAGGAGTTGCAGCGAAAACTGGTTGAACTCGGCGCGTGGTGACTGGAAGACTCAGACATCATTGACCGCGCGCGGCGTCGCCATCACGGGCAAATTGTCTATAAGGCGCGTCGCGCCCACCCAGGCGGCGGCGAGCAGGCGCGCGGGGCGATCGACCGTCGCGTGGGGCAAAGGCGTTAAGTCCTCCGCGTCGCGCACGGAAACATAATCGATCTTGGAAAACCCGGCGGCGACGATGTGCTGCTTGAGTTCGGCTTCGGCCGTTTCAATTGGGCGGCGGCGCTCCAGCGCAAGCGCGCCCTCGCGCAGGATGGCGTTGAGACGCCCGGCGATCGCCCGCTCCGCCGGCGCGAGGTAGGCGTTGCGGGAGGACATTGCGAGCCCATCGGCTTCACGCACCGTTTCGCCGCCAATGATCTCCACGGGAATATCAAGGTCACGCGCCAGGCGTTTGATAACCAGGATCTGCTGATAATCCTTCTCACCAAACACGGCGATATCGGGCAAGGCTTGAAGCAACAATTTCGTCACCACCGTCGCCACGCCGCCGAAGAAGTGCGGGCGCACCGCGCCTTCAAGCGGCTCGGAGACGGCGCCGACCGACACCGAGGTTGAGAACCCCGGCGGGTAGATTTCGCCGGGGGCGGGGGCGAACAAGATATCGCATCCAGCCGATGCAAGGAGCGCGGCGTCTCCAGCCTCGTCGCGCGGATAAATATCCAAATCCTCATGCGCGGCGAATTGGCGGGGATTGACAAAGAGACTGGCGACGACGCGTCCGGCGCGGGCGCGCGCCAGGCGCACGAGAGATAGATGGCCCTCATGCAGCGCGCCCATGGTCGGAACGAGCGCAAAGCGCTTGCCCTCGCGCCGCCACGTCGCCGTAACAGAGCGCAGATCCGCAACGGTGCGTACGATCGGCAGGCGCGACTCAATCATGTCCGCCGCATGGAGCGCATGTCATGGTTTCGTCAAGGAAATTTAAGCGCGCCTTAACCGCATCGGCACAATGGTCGGCTCATGCGTGAGATTTGCGTCACAGCGGAGGGCGCCCTTCATGGCGAGGCGCCGGCATGAGTTTGGCGTTCGCGCAGCCGCTCTCGGATGCGCCGCCGCGTTTGGCGCATGTCATCGTCGTCGGCAACCAAAAAGGGGGCGCCGGAAAGTCCACCGTCGCGATGCATCTCGCGGTGGCGCTGATGCGCATGGGCCGGCGCACGGGCTGCCTCGATCTCGATGTACGTCAGCGCACCTTGACCCGCTATGTCGAAAATCGCGGGCGCTGGATTGCGCGCAAGGGCGGCGGCGTGCCCCAGCCGCAAATGCTGGATATCGAAGCGAGCGCGGCGCGCCAGCTCGATCTCGCGGAGTTCGAGGACGAGGGCGCGTTTGTGACCGCGCTGAAGCGCCTGTCCACCACGTGCGATTTCATCGTCATCGATGCGCCGGGCGGCGATACGTTTCTTACCCGCCTCGCGCACGGCTATGCCGATACGCTGATCACGCCCTTGAACGATAGTTTCGTCGATTTCGACCTGCTGGGCGCGATCGATCCCAACGAGCCCGAGGCCGTGCGGCCAAGCATCTATAGCGAAATGGTCTGGGAAAGCCGCAAGCGCAAAGCCCATATGGCGCATAAGCCGATCGATTGGATCGTGATGCGCAATCGCACCTCGGCGAGCCGCATCGAAGCCAAGAACAAGCAGGCCGTGGGCGCCGCGCTTAAGACGCTTTCGGCCCGCATCGGATTTCGCCTCTCGCCGGGCCTATCGGAGCGGGTGATTTTTCGGGAACTATTTCTGCAGGGGCTGACGCTGCTCGATCTCGACGGGCGCGAGCAGGGAGATCTGCGCATGACGCATCTCGCCGCGCGCCAGGAGTTGCGGGACCTCTTCATCGCGCTCAAACTGCCGGGGGTGGAGGGTGAGCCTCTACGGTTCTGACGCCGGACAGCGGCTGGGCGGGGAGCGGGTAAAAGCCGGTGCTGGTGGCCGTTCTCATTGTCGTCGCGGCGATCTTCGCGGCGTTGGGCGTGCTGCGCTTTATCGGCGCGCGTCGGCGTTCGGCGATGCGCCACGCACCGACTATAATCGCGGGTGCGGTGGCGATTCTCTTCGCGCTGCGCGGCTGGCTGGTTCCCGCCGCGATCATCGGCCTGGGCGCGTTCGCCTTGTGGCTATGGTCGCAGCGTGACCGGATCGATCCTGAAGCCGCGCCGCGTCCGCCACGGGCGCCGGGGGGCGAAGGCATGAGCGAAGCACAAGCGCGGGCGATTTTGGGCGTGCGGCCGGGCGCAAGTGAGACGGAAATTCGTTCGGCCTTTCGCCAGCGCATCGCGCGGGCGCACCCGGACCTTGGTGGTTCGACGGAGGAGGCCGCGCGGCTCAGCGCGGCGCGGGACGCACTGCTGCGGCGCTGATCAACGTGCGGCTTCGCCGTCCCCGGCGTCGCCATCGGCGGCGTCACCCTGTTCGACAGGCGCAAGAGGGACAGGCTCAAGCGGACCCCGTAATGGCCCCACCGGGCCATTCGCGCGCGGGCCGCCTGGGAGAATAGTCTGGCCGTTGCGGGCCAATGTGGCGTTTACAGTCTGCACCTCGCGGCTCGCATAGGTGATTCCGGCCGGGTCGAGCTGTTGGCGGCGCGCCAATTCCTCATAGGCGGACTCGATCAGATAGGCGACTTGCGCATCACGCGCGGCCGAGGTTTCCCCGCCAAGGACCACCGCGATGACACGCCGGCCATTGCGCACGGCCGCGGAGGCGAGGTTGTAGCCCGAGGCGCGGGTATAGCCGGTCTTGATGCCGTCGACGCCCTCAACCTGGCCCAGCAGGTGATTGTGATTGCGCCCCTCGCGCCCGCGCCAGGCGTTCGATGGCGTTTGAAAATAATGATAGTATTGCGGAAAATCCCGCCACAGGGCGAGGCTCAGCGTCGCCATATCGCGCGCGGTGGTGCGGATGTGCGGATTGGGCAGGCCGCTCGCGTTCATAAAACGCGTGCTGGCCATGCCGAGCTGACGCGCCCGCGCGGTCATCTGCTCAGCGAAATTCGCCTCCGTGCCGCCCAGGCGCTCACCGACCATGACCGCTACATCGTTGGCGGATTGGACCACCAGCGCCCCAATGGCCTGCTCGACACTGAGCGAATCGCCGCGGCGGACGCCCAGCCGCGAGGGCGGCTGGCGGGCGGCATGGCGGGAGGCCACGATCCGGTCTTCCAGGCTGACCTCGCCCCGCTCCATCGCCTCGAACAGCATATAGAGCGTCATCATCTTGGTGAGCGAAGCGGGGAACCGCTGCTCGTCCGCTGCATCCTGATGCAGGACTTCCCGGGTTTCCGCGTCGATGACGATGGCGGCGTAGCGATCTTGAGCAAAGGCCGGGGCCGCGCTGGCGGCGAACAGAACCGCGCCGGCGAAGGCGGCGGAGCGTAGTGGCAGAGCCCCAAATTGCTTCATCGCCGCCCGATCCTGTTCCAAAGCGGACTATCAAGGCAAACGCTATGCCGCGCACCTTACGAAGTCATTACCGTCCCTGAATGCGCGATTAACCACGTTTGGGCCGGAGGCAAGCGTCGGCGGCAGTTCCGAAACGGCCGGCGAGTACGAATTGGTGCAATGCAGCAAAATAGCTCTTGACTTCGCACTTGCAGCATAACATATCCCCGTCACGGCGGCCGGAACGGGCGCGCCGGTATGTTTTCTAGTGGGCCGTGCGCCCCAAATAGGAGAGTTTCACATGGCGAATGCACGTTCGGCCGCGCGCCGCACCACCGAAGCGACGGATACCGCCCGCACTGCGTTTGCGCAGGTGAATGCGGCCTCCGCCGACGCGATGCGGGACAATGTGGACCGTTCGATGGCCGCCATTTCCGAGTTCGGCGCGTTCGGCAAGCAGAATGTGGAAGCCATGGTCGCCTCCGCGGCGGTTGCGCAAAAGGGCTTTGAGACCCTTTCGGCCCGCGCGGTCGCCTATTCCAAGAACGCGATGGAAAATCATGTTGCGGCGGCGAAGTCGCTGATGACGGCCAAGAGCGTTCAAGAGCTCGTCGAGCGCCAAACCGCGTACGCCCGCTCTTCGTTCGACGCTTATGTCGCTGAATTGAATTCGCTGTCCGACGTGTTTGGGGGCGTGGCCAAGGAAGCGATGAAGCCGCTCAATGAACGTATGAGCGCCGTCTCGCATCTGATGCAATCCGGCGCAACGCGCTAAGCTAGCCGCTCCTTTCGAGGACGAAACGGGCTCGGCCGCTCTCGGCTGGGCCCGTTTTTTTTACGTTTCGCGCCGAACGGCTGCCGCGCGCGGCTGTCAAGGGCTTCCATTAACCAGCCGAGTTCATAAATTGATCCCCAGGCGCGCGCGGCGTTCGGTCCCGAACGGCGTAGGCGCGCGATCACGAGGCGCGTGCGCGGGCGTTCATGTCGGACGATCGGTGGAACGAGAACGACGAGAACTTGGATGGCGATGACGGCCGCGAGGCCGGCGTCGCCACCAAAACGCGCACGCGCACCAAAAAGCCATCGCTCTATCGGGTGCTGCTGCTAAACGACGATTACACGCCGATGGAATTCGTCGTCTATGTGCTGGAGCGGTTCTTCAAGAAGTCACGGGAGGAGGCCACGCGCGTCATGCTGCATGTTCATCAGCATGGCGTGGGTTTGTGCGGCGTCTATACATTCGAGGTCGCGGAAACAAAGGTCGCGCAGGTGATGGATTTGGCGCGGCGGAATGAACATCCGCTGCAATGCACGATGGAAAAGGACTAGCCCCTCATGGCGACTTTCTCCCGTACCCTGGAACAGACCTTGCGCCGTGCGCTGACGCTCGCCAACGAGCACGCGCACGAATATGTGACGCTTGAGCACTTGCTGCTGGCGCTCGTTGACGATGATGACGCCGCGCAGGTGATGTCGGCCTGCAAGGTTGATCTCGATAAGCTGCGCCAGAACCTCGACGCCTATCTTGAGGATGAACTGGACAACCTTGTCGTCGATAATCGCGATCATGAGGAGGCGCGCCCGACGGCCGGCTTTCAGCGTGTGCTGCAGCGCGCGATGCTGCACGTGGATTCAAGCGGCCAGCGCGAAGTGACGGGCGCGAATGTGCTGGTGGCGCTGTTTTCCGAACGCGAAAGCCACGCCGCCTATTTCCTGCAGGAGCAGGACATGACGCGCTATGACGCCGTCAATTACATTTCGCACGGCCTCGCCAAGCGCCCCGGGCAGTCACAAGCGCGCCCGCCGCGCGGCGCGGGCGATGGCGAGGAGGGCGAACGCAACGCCAAGCAGGGCAGCGAGGCGCTCGCGGCCTATTGCGTCAACCTCAACAAAAAAGCCAAGGAAGGCAAAATCGATCCGCTCATCGGGCGCGAGCCTGAAGTGCTGCGTTCGATCCAGATCCTGTGCCGCCGTCAGAAGAATAACCCTCTGCTCGTCGGCGATCCGGGCGTCGGAAAAACCGCAATCGCGGAAGGCTTGGCGCGCAAAATCGTCGAGAACCAGGTTCCCGAAGTGCTGGCCGGCGCGACCATCTTTTCCCTCGATATGGGCGCGCTGCTCGCCGGCACGCGCTATCGCGGCGATTTCGAGGAGCGCCTCAAGAGCGTGATGAAGGAGTTGGAGAACCATCCCAACGCCATCCTGTTCATCGATGAAATCCACACCGTGATCGGCGCCGGCGCCACAAGCGGCGGGGCGATGGATGCATCGAACCTCTTGAAACCGGCGCTGCAGAGCGGCCAGCTGCGCTGCATGGGTTCGACCACGTACAAGGAATACCGCCAGCACTTCGAAAAGGATCGCGCGCTCGCGCGCCGGTTCCAGAAGATCGACGTGAACGAGCCCTCGCTGCCGGACGCGATCAAAATCCTCGCCGGCCTCAAGCCGTATTTCGAGGAATACCACAAAGTGAAATTCACCGACGACGCCATAAAGGCCGCGGTTGAATTGTCGGCCCGCCATATCGGCGATCGCAAATTGCCGGATAAGGCGATCGATGTGATCGACGAGACCGGCGCCTCGATGATGTTGCTGAAGCCGGAGGAACGCAAACAGCTTATCGGCGTTGAAGAAGTGGAGGCCGTGGTGGCGCGCATGGCGCGCATTCCGCCCAAGTCCGTCACCAAGAACGACGCGGAGATGCTCTCAAGCCTTGAGAACGATCTCAAGCGCGTCGTGTTCGGCCAGGATCGTGCGATCAGCGATCTCGCCGCCGCGATCAAGATGGCGCGCGCGGGCTTACGTGAACCGCAAAAGCCGATCGGCTCCTATCTCTTCGCTGGCCCAACCGGCGTCGGCAAGACGGAGGTCGCTCGCTCGCTCGCCAAGATCATGGGCATCGAGCTGCTGCGCTTCGATATGAGTGAATATATGGAGCGGCATACGGTCTCGCGTCTCATTGGCGCCCCGCCCGGCTATGTCGGCTACGATCAGGGCGGGCTGTTGACCGACGGCGTCGATCAACATCCGCACTGCGTGCTGCTGCTCGATGAAATCGAAAAGGCGCATCCGGACCTTTTCAACATCCTGCTGCAGGTCATGGATCATGGCACGCTGACGGATGCGAACGGCAAGAAGGTCGATTTCCGCAATGTCATTCTGATCATGACGACCAATGCGGGCGCGGCGGATGCGGCCAAGCAGGGCATCGGCTTCGGCGCAGGCAAGAAGGCGCACGAAAACGAAGAGGCGATTAAACGCCTCTTCACGCCGGAGTTCCGCAATCGGCTCGATAGCGTCATTCACTTCGAGGGGTTGCCGCAGGAAGTCGTACGCAATGTCGTGCAAAAATTCATCATCCAGCTCGAGGCGCAATTGTCCGAGCGCAATGTGCAGATCGAGATCACAGATCGCGCCGCCGATTGGATCGCCACGCGCGGTTATGATGAGAGCTTCGGCGCGCGTCCCTTGGCGCGGCTCATTCAGGAGAAGGTGAAAAAGCCGATGGCGGACGAATTGCTGTTCGGCGCTCTGAAGCATGGCGGCCTCGTCAAGATCGATCTCGATCCCAGCGACGGGGAAAAGCTCACCTTTCAATATTATCCCGAACAGCCGCCAGCCGCCCCGCCAGCCGCTCGACGGACCGAACCGACGCGCTGAGCGTGGTCACATCGCCGCGGCGATTTTCGCCGCGAGCGCCTGAAGGTCGGCCGCGTCGGCCTTACGCGCGGCGCCGTGACCAGTGAGCGGCGCGCCGGCGCTGCGCGGAATGACGTGAACATGCAGGTAAAACACGGTTTGGCCGCCCGCGGCGCCGTTGAACTGCATGATGGTGACGCCTTCGGCGACGAGGCCGCGTGCAACCGCGCGCGCCACGCGCTGCACCCGCTCCATGAAGGGGCCAAGCTCATCGGCGGGAAAGTCCAGAAAAGTGCGCGCCCGCGCGCGCTTCGGCACCACGAGCGTGTGGCCGGGCGCCTGGGGAAACAAATCCATGAAAGCGAGGGCGACGTCATCTTCCCACACTTTCACCGCCGGCGCCTCGCCGCGCAGGATTTTCGCGAAGATGTTTTGATCGTCGTAGGTTCCAAACAAGCTCATTAAATCCTCACGTGCAGTCCTTGAACGGCGTATGCGCGGCCAGCATTTCGATTTCCTCGGCCATCGCGGGCGTCTCGCTGTCGAGATAGCGGGAGACGGCGTCGCGTAGGCCCGCATGCGCGATCCAGTGTGCGGAGTGCGTCGCCACCGGCGCGTAGCCGCGCGTCAATTTGTGCTCGCCCTGCGCGCCCGCCTCGACGCGCGCGAGGCCGCGTTCGATGGCGAAGTCGATCGCCTGATAATAGCAGAGTTCAAAGTGCAGAAAGTCGCGCCGTTCTATCGAGCCCCAATAGCGGCCATACAACGCATCCGATCCGATCAGATTGAGGGCCGCCGCGATCGGCTTGCCGCGATCCTCGGCGATGATCAGCAAAACCCGATCGGCCAGCCGCTCACCAAGCAGGCGAAAGAAATCCCGGTTGAGATAGGGGCTGCCCCATTTGCGTGAGCCCGTATCCATGTAGCAGGCGAAGAAAAAGTCCCAATCACGTTCGGACGATTCACCAGCGGTCAGCCGCCGAATGGTGAGGCCCTCGTGCGCGCGTTCACGCTCACGGCGTATGCCTTTGCGCTTCTGGGAAGACAGCGCCGCCAGAAAATCTTCGAATGTCTGATAGCCGTCATTGAACCAGTGAAATTGCACGCCCGTGCGCCGCAAGAGGCCAAGCGCGGCGAGTTCGCCCGCTTGGCCGCTATCTGCGAACGTCACATGCAGTGAAGAGGCGCGGGTGCGGCGCAGCACATCAAGTGCGCCGGCGGCCAAGGCGCGCCGAATGGTGGGCGTCGACGCCATGATCCTGCGCCCGGTTACGGGCGTGAACGGGATCGCGCATTGAAGCTTTGGATAATAACGCCCGCCCGCGCGCATCAACGCATCGGCCCAGGCGTGATCGAACACATATTCCCCGTAGGAATGATCCTTGAGGTAGAGCGGCATGGCGCCGACGATGGCGCCGTGTTCGCGGGCGATCAGGTGAAGCGGGCGCCATCCAGCTTCCGCTGACACGCATCCGGACGATTCCAGCGCCTCCAGGAACGCCCAAGATGCAAAGGGATCATAAGGCGCGCCCGGCGGATTTGCGCACGCATCCCAAGTCGCCTCGTTTATTTTCGCGAGGCCATCGATCGCCTCGATGCGCAGCGCATCGGCGCCATCCATCATGCAAACGCGGGCTGGGTCGGCTTTACAAGCCCGGGCTCCAGGGACTCGAAAATCAATGCGTCGGCATAGCGCTCCGCGCGCTCGATCTGGTGGCGGCGCCGCACGGTCCATGCCAGCAGCGGCGTGCGCAGCGCATTGGCGGCTGGGCGGCCAAACGTCGCCAGCGCCTCCAACTCGCACGCAATGAAATCCGGGCGCGGATGCTGCTCTTCGATGAAGGCGCGGATCGCGCCGCGCCGCGACCAGGGCATCATGGGCGCATGGCCGCGCCGCCATCCAGTGCACAATTGGCCGCGCGGCAGATCCGGCGCGTGCTCGGCCATTTCACGCAAGGTCGCGCTGTTGAAACTCATGATCGCGGCCGGTCCGTGATGGTGGGACATGGCGTATGCGACCCGCCGTTCGAGCGGGCCTTCCGAGCCGCGATTGACTTTGAGTTCAACGAGGACCGGGGTGTCTTCCAACGCCTCGAGCGCTTCAGCCAGCGTCGGAATGGTTTCTTCGCTTCCCTTCAAGAGCAAGCGGCCCAGCTCGGCAGCGGTGCGCCCGTTCGTGTAGCCGCGCGCGGCGGTCATGCGATCGAGTGTTTCATCGTGAAAGACCATCGCCTCGCCATCGGCCGAGAGGCGCACATCCAATTCCACGCCGAGCCCGAAAGAGCGCGCTGCCTCGAACGCCGCGAGGCTGTTTTCAGGACCGTGCTTGGGGCCCCACAGCCCACGATGAGCGTAGGCGTAGTCAAGCAGCCAGGGGATCGGCGCGGTTGTCATGCAATCTCGAACACACCATCGACTTCCACCGCGAAGCCGAGCGGCAGATTGGCCACGCCCACGGCCGAGCGTGCATGGCGGCCAATGTCGCCAAACACGTCCACCATGAGATTGGAGCAGCCGTTCACCACGGCGGGTATGGCGTCAAAATCAGGCGTGACATTGACGAAGCCGTTCAGCTTCACGACGCGTCGAACGCGGTCGAGATCGCCCCCGCATGCGGCTTTGACTTGCGCGATGAGATTGAGTCCACATATGCGCGCGGCCGCCTGGCCGTCTTCGAGGCTTAGTCCAGCCCCAACACGGCCCTTGGCGCCGCCGGCCCCATCCATCGAGACCTGACCGGACACGTGAACAAGCGCGCCCACGATTGTGAACGGCACGTAAGACGCCACCGGCGCGGGCGGGGTCGGCAAGGTGACGCCCAATTCTGTCAATCGTGCTTCAATTCGCGGCATGCTGCGGCTCCTGATCGGGGCAGGGTGTGCCGCCGCTTCGGCGAATGTTCAAGCTTCTCAATCATCTCGGCGCGGCTTCAAGGTCCGGGCGGATACGAGCGCCGAACGGCCGAACCGGCCCCGCGCCTTCGCCACGGCGCGTTCGGCCGCGGCGATCTTGGGTGTGCGCGAATCCAGCAGGTCACCCTTGTCCGCGTCCGCGGCGGGCGTGAAATCGGCGAGCCCGACGCCGATCAGCCGGAAGGCGAGGCCGGGTCTTACTTCCGCGGCCAGCAGTGCGCGTGCGGCCTCGAATATGCGCTGCGCCAGCAAGGTCGGCTCGGTGAATTGCTGGCGCCGCGTGATGGTGCGAAAGCGCGCGTCGCGGAGCTTGAGCGTCAGGGTGCGGCCCGCCAATTCAGCCGCGCGCGCCCGGCCGGCGACCTTGTCGCACAGCGGCCAGAGCGCGTCCTCGAGTTCGCCAAGCGCGGCGATGTCCGTGAAAAAAGTTGTCTCCGCTGAGATGCTTTTGCGTTCACCGCCAGGATCGACGCGCCGCCCATCCTCGGCGATGGACAGGCGATAAAGCCGCCGGCCCCAATCGCCCAGCGCGCGCATGAGTTCATGTTCGCCCGCCGCGCGCAGATCGCCGATCGTGCGCCAGCCGCGTTTCTCCAAGGCCGCCGCGCCAGCCGGGCCAACGCCTGGCAGCGACGCCACTGGGCGCGGGGCCAGAAAATTCAAGGCTTCAGCACGCCCGATCACGGAAAACCCGCGCGGCTTATCGAGGTCGGAGGCGGTTTTGGCGAGGAACTTGTTGAAGGAGAGGCCGACAGAAACCGTGAGGCCGCGCTCGCGCGCGATGCGCGCCTGCAATTTGGCGAGTGATTGAGCTGGCGCTGCCGCGTGCAGCGCTTCCGTGCCCGAGAGATCGAGAAACGCTTCATCGATCGACACAGGCTCCACCAGCGGCGTCAATTCCTGCATCATGGCGCGCACAATGCGGCCCTCCTCGGCGTACTTGGCCATGTTTGGCTTCACGAACACGGCGCTCGGGCAAAGCTGTTTGGCCTTGAAACTCGCCATCGCGCTTTTGACGCCGTAGGCGCGCGCGACATAGCAGGCGGTGGACACAACACCGCGTGTTCCGCCCCCGACAATGACGGGCCGCGCCGCGAGGGCGGGGTCGTCCCGCTTTTCAATCGAGGCGTAGAAAGCGTCGCAATCTATGTGCGCGATGGTGAGGGCCGCAAGTTCCGCATGGGCGATGAGCTGCGCACCGCCGCAGCGCGCGCACCGGGAGGTTTGATCCGTCCATTCCGCGCAGTCCCTACACAAGATCACGTCGCCTCGTCCGCGCTCCATAACCATGCCGCGCCGCGAATGCCGCTGGAGTCTCCGTGCATATTGGGCAGAATGCGCGCGGCGATGACATCTGAAAACACGTAGGGCGCGAGCTTCTCGCGAACCAGCGGGTAAATTTCCTCGGTGTTCGACATGCCGCCGCCGAATACGATCACGTCAGGATCGATCACGTCCATGATCACGGCGAGGGCGCGGGCCAGCCGGTCGCAATAAAGATCGAGGCAAGCCTTGGCGGCGCCATCGCCCGCGCGCGCTTGCGCGACAATCTCCTCGGCCTGAAGGGCGCGCCCGAGCCGGTGCGAGCCCCAGCGCGCGAAGCCGGATCCTGAAATCCAGGTCTCGAGGCAGCCGGGCCGGCCGCACCAGCAGGTGGGAAAAGGCAATTCATCCGGGCGCGGCCAGGGCAGGGGCATGTGGCCCCATTCGCCGGCGATGCCGCTGGCCCCTTCGATCACTTTCCCGTCGATGACGACGCCGCCGCCACAGCCTGTGCCGAGTATAGCGCCGAACACCAGTTTGGCGCCTGCGCCGGCGCCGTCGGTCGCTTCCGAGAGGGCGAAACAATTGGCGTCGTTGGCGATCCGCACCGGGCGCGCGAGCACGCGGGTCAAATCCTGCAGGAATGGTTTGCCATTCAGCCACACGGAATTTGCGTTGCGCACCAGGCCCGTCGCGGGCGACAACGAACCGGGCATGGCGAGGCCCACCACCTTGCCCGCCGCGCTCGCCTCCTTCTCGACCTCCTCAACCGCCTCGGCCATGGCCACGAGCAGGCGGTGATAATCCGGCGGGGTGGCGATGCGCAGGCGCGCCACGATGCCGCCGCGCGAATCCATTAGAGCGGCTTCGATCTTGGTGCCGCCGAGATCAATTCCGATGCGCATTCAAGCCTTTACGCACATTCATCACGATTCGGCGCTGCCGATTGAAGGGAGTATTAAGCCCTTGACGTTAAGAAGTACGGCGAAAGTTTCTGTCCCCCGGCGGGGCGGGTCGCCCCGGGCCGCGCCCGCGACGGATGAAAAGCGCATGGCCAAGACTGTCCTCATTGTCGAAGACAACGAGTTGAACATGCGCCTGTTCAACGATCTGCTTGAGGCGTTCGGCTACAAGACCGTCAAAACGCGCGATGGGCGCCAGGCGGTTCCGCTCGCACAAGCGCACATGCCTGACCTCATCGTCATGGACATTCAATTGCCCGGCATGTCGGGCCTTGAAATCACCGAGACCCTCAAGGGGGACGCGGCGCTGAAATCCATACCGATCGTGGCGGTGACGGCGTTCGCCATGCGCGGCGATGAGCAAAAAATCCGCGATCGCGGCTGCGAGGCCTATCTGTCCAAGCCAATTTCGGTGACGTCTTTCCTCGAAACCGTTCGCCGTTTCATCGGCTGAGGCGCCTTCATGAGCGCGCGGGTTCTCGTCGTCGATGACATAGAGGCGAATGTCCGCCTGCTCGAAGCGCGTCTCAGCGCCGAGTATTTCGATGTCATCTCCGCATCACGCGGCGAACCGGCGCTGGCGATGGCGCGGGAAGCCAATCCGGACGTGATCCTGCTCGATGTCATGATGCCCGGCATGGACGGATTTGAGGTCTGCCGGCGGCTTAAGGCGGACAGGGCGACGAGTCATATTCCGGTCGTGCTCGTCACCGCGCTGGATGGCCGCGAGGATCGCGTGCGTGGGCTCGAGGCCGGCGCGGACGATTTTCTCACCAAGCCGATCAATGATATTCACCTGATCGCGCGCGTCAAAAGCCTCGCGCGCCTCAAAGTGGTGAGCGACGAATTGCGCGCCCGCGAAGCCAGCGGCGCGCGCCTGGGCGTGCTGGACCAGGAGAAAAGCAACGAGGCGCGCCGCGAGGCGCGCGCGGATATCCTCGTCGTCGATGACAATCCCCGCCAATCGGCGCGTGTGCGCATCGCGCTTACGCCAGATCATCGCGTGGCGCTCTACAACGAAGCGGGCGATGCGCGCGTCGGGCCCGATCTGCTGATCGTATCCTTGTTCGCGCGTACGTTCGATGGTTTTCGTGTGATCGCGAAAATGCGTTCCGCGCAGCCGACGCGGCATCTACCCGTGCTCGCCATCACCGATCCCGGCGTGCCCGAACGTACCTTGCGCGCATTGGAACTCGGCGCTCATGATGTGATCGACCAACCAATCGATGAAGAAGAATTGCGCGCGCGGGTGCGTACGCTCGTGAAGCGCAAGCGTGGAATCGACGCACTGCGCGCAACCCTCGACGCCGGCCTTGAAATGGCGGTGACGGATCAACTCACCGGGCTCTTCAATCGCCGTTTTCTGATGACGCAGATCGAGCCCCTCGTTCTGCGCGCATCCTGCGGCGGCGAGCCCCTGGCGGTGATGATCGCCGACATCGACCACTTCAAAAAGATCAACGATACGTATGGTCACGACGTGGGCGATGACGTGTTGAGAGAATTCGCCGCGCGCATGGCTTCGAACGTGCGGCCGAGCGATTTCGCTTGCCGCATGGGCGGTGAGGAATTCGCCGTGGTGATGCCGAACACGAGCGGCGATGTGGGCTGCTTGGCGGGGGAGCGCTTGCGCAGGCAGATCGCGGGCGCACCCTTTATCGTCGCGCACGGCGCCGAGCGCCTGGATGTGACGGTGTCCATCGGCGTTGCGGCCAGCGCCGGCGCGGACGAAACGGCCGAGAGCTTGCTCAAGCGCGCCGACGAGGCCCTTTATCAAGCCAAGCGCGGTGGGCGTAACCGCGTGGTTGGCAAGGCGGCGACGCGCGCAGCCTGATCACTGGTCAGCGCAGCGGCGCGGTGGCATAGCGCCTGCGTGCCTGACCCAATCCTGATATTTGAATTGGTGCTGCGCGGCGTCGCCATCGGCGCGCTGATCGCCACCGCAGCCGGCGTTCATCGCGGCGCCTCAACGCTTGGCATGCGCGTCGCCAGCGCGCTCTTTTTCGCGAGCGTCGTCGCCTATGCGCTCAATTCGACGCCGGCCACGCACAATGCGCTCGGGCCCTTCCTGCCGGTTGTGCATGTCTTGTCGATGGGCGGCAGCGGCCTGTTTTGGATGTTCGTCGTCACGCTCTTCGAGGATCGGCGGCCGGATTGGCCGCTATTTGCGCCGGCCCTCGTGTTGCTGGGTGTGGGCTTCTTTGGCCTCTCCGTGCAACCGCCCCTCCGCAACGGAATATGGGTGGCGCACAATCTGCTCGAGGTGTCGCTGGCCGCCCATGTTCTGATCGTCATTCGCCGGTCCTGGCGCGGGGATTTGGTTGAGGCGCGCCGGCGCATGCGCGGCCCGTTCATGGCGTTCGTGACGTTGTTCACGATCGTGCTCGCTGGATTTGAAATCGCCGAAGAGGGGCTGGGCGTGTTCGCCTGGTGGTTCCGCCTGGCGGGCGCGGGTGCGCTGGCCGTTTTCAGCGTCGCCGGCGCGGCGTGGTTCCTCGAAGCGCGGGAGGGGCTGTTTGGAGCCTCGCTTGCCGGCGAGGGCCAGCACGCGGCGCCGGAGGCGTCAGATGGCGCGGACCGCGCGATCCTGGACCGGCTTGAGACTACCATGAGCGCCGGCGAAGGCTGGCGGCGCGAGGGGCTCACCATCGGCGCGCTGGCCGAGGAGGTCGGCGCGCCAGAGCATCGCCTGCGCCGCCTCATCAATGACAGGCTGGGTCATCGCAACTTCGCGGCGTTCGTAAACGCCCGCCGCATCGAGGCCGCGCGGCGCGCGCTCGCCGATCCCGCCCAGGCGCTACGCCCGGTCTCCGCCATCGCCTTCGATTTGGGCTTTGGGTCGCTCGGGCCCTTCAACCGCGCGTTCAAGGAGGAGACAGGCGAAACGCCGACCCAATGGCGTCGCCGCGCTTTGGCCGAAGGTGCGCCGATTCCCGAAAATCCTCGCTGAATCTGAAATCGATCAGGGTTATTCGCGCACGGCGAGACGAAGCCCGCCCGTATCTGGCCTGCAAGGCGATCCGAACCACGGAGTCGCTTTCATGTATGACCTCATACTCGATACGGGCCGCCAATGGCTCGAAAATATGTCAACCGATCTCGGCCGCTATGTCATCTTCGCCATCGGCGTTTGGCTAGTGCTGTGGGTGGCGCTAGCCATCCCCCTGCGTGGGCGCAAAATTCGCCCGGAGAGCCCGCCCGCGCGTCAATTGGTGATCGAGTTTCTGGTCTCGATCCGCTCCATCGCGATTTTCTCCACAATCGGGCTCGGCACATTCATGCTGGAGCGGGCGGGCTGGCTGCCGGGGCCGGACATCGCGCGTGGCTGGGGCCCAGTCTGGTTCTGGGCGAGCTTGGCGCTGATGATCCTCGCGCATGACGCCTATTTCTATTGGGCGCATCGACTGATGCACGATCCGCGCCTGTTCCGGCGCTTTCATCGCCGCCACCATAGGAGCCACAATCCCTCGCCCTTCACCGCGTACAGCTTCGATCTCGGCGAGGCGGCGATCATGGCGTCCTTCGTGCCGGTGTGGATGATCCTCGTGCCGACGCAATGGCCGGCCGTGGGCCTCTTCATGCTGCATCAGATCGTGCGCAACACGCTTGGCCACGCGGGCTATGAGCTGATGCCGGCCACGCGCGATGGGCGCCCGCTGTTCGACTGGCTCACCACCACAACCCACCACGATCTGCACCATGCGCAATCGGGCTGGAATTACGGCCTCTATTTCACGTTCTGGGATCGGGCGATGGGCACTGAGCATCCCGAATACGCGCAGCGCTTCGCCGCCGCGGTGCGGAAGGGCGCCGCGCATGGCGCGAGCCGCGCGCAGACCGGCGCCGTGGCCGCCGGCGTCGCGGCCTTCGCCCTCCTCGGCGCGCCGCAGCAGGCGCATGCCGTGGCGCCGAGCGCGGTGGCTGGAGACTGGGCCACGCCCGGCCTCGGCGCGGTTGTGCGCCTGGCGCCCTGCGCCGAGAACGCGGCGCACCTGTGTGGGCGCCTTGTCTGGGCGTGGGATCCGCGCTCCATGCGTGCAGGCGCCGTGGGCGGCCTCATGCTGCGCGACGCGGCCTGGCGGGACGGCGCGTTTCGCGATGGCGTGCTCGTCAGCCCAGAAGATGGGCGCGCCTATCGGGGCCAGATCACGCTTGATGGGGATGTGCTGCGTCTGCGCGGCTGCGCTGGACCGTTTTGCCAAACGCAGGTGTGGCGGCGCTTGGAGTCGATTCCGCGTCCAGGCGCGGCGTCGCCTTAAGAAAACGGCACGATCTTGTTGTCGATGTCGTGACCGATATCGGCGCGGCCGAGATAGGGAATGCCTGAGATCGCGCACCAATGGCGCGCGATCTCCTCTTCCGTCTGGCCGAAATCCACATCGTTTTTCGGAATGTCGCTGCAACGGCCAAGGCGGAGGCCCGCCGCGCGCCGGACCTCGGCGTTGCTGGTGATGTGGCACAACGAGCGATCGATCCGATACGCGTATTCGGACACCTCCTCGAGCATCAGCACGCGGCCGGCGACATCGGGTTGATGCGGCGTGCCGATGAGATTGCTGAGGATCGTTACGTTGAACGCAACGCTTGGCGCGGCGCGCGCATGTGGCTCAACGGCTTCGGGCGTGCGGTCGACGAGCCAACCAAGCGCGCGCTTGACCGCCGCCGCGCCGCCCGTGCGGCGGATATCAGTGGGCATCGGCCCGTGCGCGATATGCTGGAACCCGGCGCGCTGCAGCGCGCCGAGCAGCGCGCCGGCGTCGCTGTAGCCCAGATAAGTCTTTGCCTGCGCGGCGGGCGTGAGACGCGGCAAAACCAGCGGCGCTACGCGGCACGCGCCATAGCCGCCGCGCCCGATCCAGAGCGCATCGAACGCTGGGTCATTGGCGATCTCCACAAATGCCGCCGCGCGGCTTTCGTCGGTCCCCGCGAAGTGGCCCCAGCTTTCGTAACATTGCGGGCGGAAGACGATCTCGACACGGTCCCCGTAGATGGCGGCGGCCAGCGCGGCTGTCGCCTCGGCGATGTCGAATTCCATGCGCGATCCGGGCGCCGCGACGCCAATTCGAACCTTGTCCGCGCTCATTTCACGCCATCCCGCCGGTTGCCAGCCCTTGTGCCGTGGGCTTCATAGCGGGCTCGATGAGTCCTCCCAAAAGCTATTTTTTCTGCGGAATCGGCGGCAGCGGCATGCTGCCCCTGGCCTTGATCGTGGCGGGGCGCGGGCACGAGGTGAAGGGCTCCGATCGCGCCCTCGATCAGGGGCGCACGAGCGCCAAGTTCGATTATCTCCGTGCGCAGGGCGTCGATCTCTTCGCGCAGGACGGATCAGGTCTGACGCGGGCGGATCAAATCCTCGTCGCTTCGGCGGCGGTTGAAGACAGCGTGCCCGACATGGCCCAGGCGCGCGTACTTGGCGGGCAGATTGTGCGCCGGCCCGCCTTGCTGGCCGAACTGTTCAACGCCGCGTGCGTGCGCATCGGCGTGGCGGGCACCAGCGGCAAATCGACCACGACCGGCATGATCGGATGGATACTGGACGAGGCGGGGCGCGACCCCACGATCATGAACGGCGCGGTGATGACGAATTTCGCCACGCCCGATGCGCTGTTCGCCAGCGCGCGCGTGGGCGATCCCGATCTCTTCGTCAGCGAAGTCGATGAAAGCGATGGGTCGATCGCAGGTTACGATCCCACCATCGCGCTGGTCACGAATATCTCGCTCGATCACAAGAGCATGGAGGAATTGCGCACGCTATTTGCAGCCTATGTGGCGCGCGCGGACCGCGCCGTTCTTAATCTGGATAATGCTGAGACCGCGCGGATCGCGGCGCAAACGGCGCGGGACAAAGTGATCACCTACAGCCTGGAGAACAGCGAGGCTGACCTTTACGCCGAGGAGACTAGCCAAGACGCGGCGGGCGTTGGGTTTGATGTGGTTGAGCGATCCAACCAAGCGCGCGCATCAGTTCGCCTGAGCATGATCGGCGCGCACAATGTGTCGAACGCGCTGGCCGCGCTCGCCGCCGCGCGCGCGCTGGGCGTCACGCTGGCTGGCGCCGCGGCCGCGTTGCAGACATTTCGCGGCGTCCGCAGACGGCTTGAGTATGTCGGCGCGGCGGCGGGCGTCGGTGTGATCGACGATTTCGCTCACAATCCCGATAAGATCGAGGCGAGTTTGGCCGCGCTCCATGCCGCGCCGGGGCGGCTGCTCATTTTCTTCCAACCACATGGTTATGGGCCGCTGCGCCTGATGAAGGACGCCTTCATCGACGTGTTCGCACGCGCGCTCGCGCCGGACGATGTGCTAATCCTTCCCGATCCGGCCTATTTCGGCGGCACGACGGATAAGAGCGTGTCGAGCGAGCACGTCGTCGCCGGCGTTTCGGCGCGCGGGCGCGAGGCGCGCCACATCCCCGCGCGCGCGGAGGCGGGCGCCGCGCTCCTCGAATTGGCGCGGCCGGGCGATCGGATCATCGTTATGGGCGCGCGCGATGATACGCTGAGCGAATTCGCGCGCGATCTGTTGGCGCGCCTCGGCGCTTCTACTTGATCTTACCTTCGACGAATTCGACGTGCTTGCGCGCGATCGGATCGTACTTCTTGAATTTCAGCTTCTCGGTCTTGGTGCGTGGGTTCTTCTTGGTCACGTAGAAAAAACCCGTGTCCGCCGAGGAATTGAGGCGGATTTTAATGACGGTTGGCTTGGCCATGGCGGTAGTCCCGAGGGGAGATTAGCGGAAATTCGGAAGGCGCGCACATGGGGGAAGGGCGCCCGTATTGTCAAGTCGGGCAGGATAGGACGAGCCGGTCCATGCGGTGGCCGGTGCGTGTCCAGCGCAGGAAAGGCGGGGCCGGCCGCTCGCCCGCGAGCCGGGCGGCCACCTCGCCCAGCACGAAACGGGTGACGTTCGGCAAATCGAGCGCCAGCGCCGCCGCCATGGGAAACCACTCCGTGTGCAGCAATTCAGGCCCCGCGACCGGGCGATCGTTCGCGAGCACCGCCTCTGCTTCGGCCAGAAAAAAGTGCGCGTCGAACCGGCGCGGGCGGTAGGGCGGGGTGATCGCGCGGCAGATGAAGGCGAGGTCCGCGAGTGAGGGGCCGGCGACCCCGCCTACCTTGAGCCCCGTCTCCTCCCAGGTCTCTCGCACGGCGGCCAGGGCGAAGGCGCGGGGCGCTCGCCTTGTTCCCAGGCTGATCAACGCCTCGTCGGCGGGGGAAAGCTCGCTGGCGGCGCCCGCGCGCGCGTCGCCGGGATCAACGCGCCCGCCGGGAAACACCCATTTGTCGGGCATGAATACGTGGCCCTTGGCGCGCTGGCCCATCAGCACTTTCGGCGCCCGCGCCGCATCCTTGATTAAAATGAGCGTCGCCGCGTCGCGCGGTTTTGGCGCGCGGGCGGGGCGAGTCGGGTCGCTCGGGTCGAACGGCGCATCGTCGGGGCCGGTCATGAGCGGCGGCGCCTGCGGCGATCATCGCCCGCGCGTTGGCCGCTTTGCCGCGTGCGCCGCCAGCCGGGAGCGGGCGTGAGCGGTTCGCTAATGACTTTGAAGAGGAGGCCGCCTGAAATCGGCGTGGCTTCTTCCAGACGGACTTCGACGCTCATGCCCAGTGGGTAGCGCCGCCCCGTGTCCTCGCCGACCAGTGCGTGCGCGGCCTCCTCATGGCGCCAACGCTCCGCGCCAAGGGTGGAGATCGGCGCCAAGCCATCGGCCTGCGTTTCCTCAAGGCGGATGAAGAGACCGAAGCGCGTGACTCCGCTCACCTTGCCCGCGAAGGTCGCGCCGACGCGATCCGCCAGGAATGAAGCGATGTAGCGGCTTGTCGCGTCGCGCTCGGCGGCCATGGAGCGGCGCTCGCACATGGTGATGTGCTCGGCGATGTCCGTGAGCCGTGTGCGTTCGCCATCGCTTTGCCCATCATCGCCGAGTTTCAGCGCGCGGATGAGCGCGCGGTGCACGACAAGATCAGCGTAGCGGCGAATGGGCGAGGTGAAATGGGCGTAGCGCGCCAGGTTCAATCCGAAGTGGCCGATATTGTCCGGCGCATAGACGGCTTGGGCTTGCGTGCGCAGGATTACTTCATTGGCGATTTCCGCATGCTCGGTCTTGGCCGCCGCGTTTAGGATGCGGTTGAAGCGGGCGGCCTGCACAGTCTGCCCCTTTGACCAAGACAGGCCAATCGTCGGCAGGAAATCCATGAGCGCGGCGATTTTCTCGTCGCTCGGTTGATCGTGGATGCGATAAAGAAGCGGCGTCGATTTCTGCTCCAATGTCTCGGCCGCGCAGACATTGGCCTGGATCATGAATTCCTCGATGAGCTTGTGCGCATCGAAGCGGTCGCGCCGCCGAACGCCGGCCACGCGCCCATCCTCGGAAAAGAAAATCTTGTGTTCGGGCGCATCTATTTCGAGCGGCTCGCGCGCCGCGCGGCCCTTCATCGCGCAGGCGTAAGCGGCCCACAGCGGCTTCAGCACGGGACCAAGCAGCGACCTTGTTTTTTCGTCAGGCTCGCCATCGATTGCGGCCTGCGCCTGGCCGTAAGAAAGCTTCGCCGCACTGCGCATGAGGCCGCGTGCGAAGCGGTGTGATTTTTTGCGCCCCTCTTTGTCGAACACGATTTCAACGGCGAGGCAGGCGCGATCAACGCCTTCCATAAGCGAACACAGATCGGCGGAGAGCCGCTCCGGCAGCATCGGCGCCACGCGATCGGGAAAATAGGTGGAATTGCCGCGCTTCAGCGCGCCGCGGTCGAGCGCGGAGGCGCCGGTCACATAGTGCGAGACATCCGCGATCGCCACCCAAACGCGCCAGCCGCCCGCATTTTTGGGATCGTCGTCCGTCTGCGCATAGACCGCATCGTCATGATCGCGTGCATCTTCTGGGTCGATGGTGATCAGCGGCAGCGTGCGCAAATCAGTGCGACCCTTGAGTTCCGCCGGTTTGGCGAAGCGCGCCTCGCGGTCTTCTTCATCCGAAAAGCCGATCGGAATGCCGTGCGTGTGGATCGCCAGGATGGACGCGGCGCGCGGATCGTCCTCGCGTCCGACCACTTCCTTGATCAACCCGCGTTTCGGCCCGTGCGCACGCGCGCCATGCGCCAATTCCGCGAGCACGAGATCGCCGTCGCGCGCGCCGCCTTGATGTTCCGAAAGAACGAGAAGTGATTGGCGCGCCTTGCGATCGGCGGGTTCGATGCGTCCGCCGCCGCGCTTATCGGCGTGAAACACGCCGAGAATGCGATGCGCGCTCTGGCCGAGTCTCTTGATGACGCGCGCGATTGGCCCGTCCGCGTCCTTCTCGATGCGGGCGAGCACGCGGTCACCCAGCCCGATCGCCGCTTCGCCCTGGCGCGCGCGGCCTTCGCCGGGGGCCAAGCGAATGGTCGGCCCATAAAGACCGGCTTCGCCGCGCATGCGACCAAGGAGCTCGCCATCGCCGTCGCGGTCGATGATGTCCATGACGCCGGTGGCGGGCAGCGCGCTTGCGCTTTGGAACGTCCGCCGCCCAGCGCGGCCGAGCGCACCTTCGGATTCCAGTTCGCGCAGGATGCGGCGCAGTTCAGGCTTATCGTCCGCGCTGACATTGAGTTCGCGCGCCAGATCACGCTTTGCGCCGACGCCGCCGAGCTTTTCAAGCGCGGCGAGCACGCGTTCGCGCGTCAGCGGCGCTGGCGATCGGTTAGGCTTGCGAGCCATGGGACCGAACGGCCGCTCTGTTGTTCTGCGCGATATATGGATGCCTCAGCTCGATCACGCCTCCGCCCTTACCTTCTTTTTCGCCGGCGCCTTCTTCGCGGCTTTCGGGGCTGCGGCCTTCTTCGCGGGCGCGCGCTTTTTCTTCCCGCCGCCAGCGGCCGCGCGCGCGGCGAGGAGGGGCAGCGCGGCGTCGAACGTCAGCTCTTCCGGCTTCACATCCTTCGGGATTGTCGCGTTGACGTCGCCATCGGTCACGTACGGCCCATAGCGTCCCGGCATCACTTTGACCTGTTTGCCGGTCACCGGGCTTTCGCCCAGTTCCTTGATCGGCTCGGCCGGCGTGCGCCCGCGCCCAAACCGCCCGCCGCCCTTGGCTTTCTCTTCCAGCAGCACGACCGCGCGGTTCATCTGGATTTCAAATACGTCCTCGACGCTCGGCAGATTCACATAGGTCTTGCCCTTTTGAATGTAGGGCCCGTAACGGCCGATATTAGCGAGGATCATTTCCGCGTCCGCCGGATGGGGGCCGACTTCGCGCGGCAGCCGCAGCAAGGAGAGCGCGCGCACAAGATCGAGCGTCTCTGGGTCCCAGCCCTTTGGCAGTCCGGCGCGCTTGGGTTTCTCACCGTTGGCCATTTCGACATAGAGGCCGAACCGGCCGTTCTTCAGTGTCACATCAACGCCGCTGTCGGGGTCCGCGCCCAGCACTTTGCCTTCGGCGGGCAGTGCGGCGTCGCCATTCTCGGCCGGCGCAAGTTGGCGCGTATATTTGCAGTCTGGATAGTTCGAGCAGCCCACGAACGCGCCGAACTTGCCGAGACGCAGCGAAAGCGTGCCTTCCTTGCAGGTCGGGCACGAGCGCGGCGCTGAGCCATCCTCGCGCGCGGGAAAGATATGGGGGCCAAGCGATTCATTCAGCGCTTCGAGCACGTCGCCGATGCGCAATTCGCCGATTTCGCTGATAGCGACCGAAAAATCCTTCCAGAAATCGCGCAAGAATTCCTTCCACTGCAATTCGCCGGCGGAGACCTTGTCGAGTTTCTCCTCGAGATCGGCGGTGAAATCATACTCGACGTAACGGCGGAAGAAATTTTCGAGAAACGCCGTGACGATGCGCCCGCGATCGTCGGGGATGAAGCGGTTCTTGTCCATTCGCACATAATTGCGCTCGCGCAGCTTCTCCAAAATGGCTGCGTAGGTGGAAGGGCGCCCGATGCCAAGTTCTTCCAGGCGCTTGACGAGGCTCGCCTCCGAGAAGCGCGGCGGCGGTTCGGTGAAGTGCTGATCGGCCTTGGCGTCGCGCACTTTCATCGCTTCGCCTTCGCGCATCGCGGGCAAACGGCGATTTTCCTCGTCTTCCTCGTCGTCACGGCCCTCTTGATAGAGTCTCAAAAACCCATCGAACAGAATGACTTGGCCGGTGGCGCGTAATTCCACGCGGCCCGCGGGCTCGGTGAAGTCCACACTGGTGCGCTCAAGGCTCGCGGCTTCCATTTGAGAGGCGATCGCGCGTTTCCAGATGAGGTCGTATAGGCGGGCGAGGTCGCCTTGCAGGTGCAGCCGATCAGGACGGCGCGAGGCATCGGTCGGCCGGATCGCTTCGTGCGCCTCTTGCGCGTTCTTGGCCTTGTTGGCGTAACGGCGCGGGTGCTCGGGCACGTATTTATCGCCGAAGTCAGAGCCGATGACGCGGCGCAGATCCCTATAGGCGCTCTCGTCCATGGAGACGCCGTCGGTCCGCATATAGGTGATGAGGCCGGTCGTCTCGCCGTTGGCGTCAACGCCTTCATAGAGCCGCTGCGCCGCCTGCATCGTGCGCGTGGCGGAGAATCCCAGCTTGCGCGCGGCTTCCTGCTGCAGCGTCGAGGTCGTGAAAGGCGGCGGGGGATTTCGCTTCAGCGGCTTTGCTTCGACGGCGGACACTTTGAAGGCGCCGGACTTGACCGCATCAAGCGCCCGCATGGCGACATCGCGCGTGGCGATGTCCAGCCGCTTGAGCTTCTTGCCCTCGAACGACGAGACGCGCGCGAGCACAGCCTCGCTGCGCGTGGTCTCAAGCTGGGCCTCGATCGACCAATATTCCTGCGGGCGAAACCGCTCGATCTCCATTTCTCGTTCGGTGACGAGGCGCAGCGCCACCGATTGCACGCGGCCAGCGGAGCGCGCGCCCGGCAGCTTGCGCCACAAAATGGGTGAGAGGGTGAAACCGACGAGATAGTCGAGCGCGCGCCGCGCGAGATAGGCGTCCACCAATTCCATGTCGATGGCGCGTGGGGCGGCCATCGCCGCCCGCACCGCGTCCTTGGTGATGGCGTTGAAGGTGACGCGCTCGACTTCCTTGCCTTTGAGCGCCTTCCTTTTCTCCAGGGCCTCGAGGACATGCCAGGAGATCGCCTCGCCTTCGCGGTCGGGGTCGGTGGCGAGCACCAGCTTATCATCGTTTTTGAGCGCTTCGGCGATGTCGCGGATGCGCTTGGCGCTGGCTGGATCGATTTCCCATTCGAGCGCGAAATCCTCGTCCGGACGCACGGAGCCATCCTTGGAGGGCAGGTCCCTTACGTGGCCATAGCTGGCGAGCACCGTGAAGCCCGGGCCGAGGTACTTGTTGATGGTTTTCGCCTTGGCGGGCGATTCAACGACGACAACGGCCATGCAGGGGGCGCTTCCGATGAGGAGGGCGAGGGCGGCGGAACCTGGGCAGGGGGGCGGTGCTTGTCAATCACGCGTGCCCAGTCGAGGCGCCGCTTCCCTTTTAAAGGGAAACATGCAAATAAAATAACCTATGGTTGTGAAGCGGTCCCACGAGGCTGAGGAAGGCGACGGCCAGGCGATCACGCCGTTCGATGCAGCCTCGTACATCTACCTGCTGGTTCAGGAGATGCGCCCGATCGCGCGGGGCGCTGGCTTCGAGGACATCGTGGCGGCCCTGGATGAGGTGCAGAGCAAGACTGTGTCAGCGCTTGAACGGCTCGGTCAGGGCGGCGCATAGGCTGCGGCGCCTGTGGCGGCGTAGCCTCCCGGCAACGTGGCGGCTCGCCCAGCCAATTCAAGCTCAAACAGCGCGGCGGCCGTGGCCGGCAGGCTCATCTCGGCGAGCCGCGCCAGATCGTTGATGTGCATCGGCGTCGGCGACAGCAGGCGCGCCAGCCGCGCCATATTGTGGTCATCCAACGGCGCGGCGGCGTCAGTTGCGAACAGGGGCAGCGCCGGCGCGCCCCGAAACGCGCGTGGCGCGGCGCCCAGGTGAGCGGCGATGTCCTCCGCGCTTTCCACCAAAGCCGCGCCGCTCTTGATGAGCGCATTGCCGCCGCGTCCACGCGGGTCGAGCGGGGAGGCCGGCGCGGCCATAACCTCCCGGCCCTGATCGGCGGCGGCGCGCGCGGTGATCAGCGAGCCGGAGCGCACCGCCGCCTCGATCACCACCACACCAAGGGAGAGGCCGGAGATGATGTGGTTGCGTCGCGGAAAATCACGCGCGCGCGCCACGGCGCCCAGCGGCGCTTCGGACACGACGAGGCCGCGCCCAACGATGCGGGTATGGAGATCAAGGTTTTGCGGCGGATAGGGTTGATCGAGCCCGCCGGCGAGCACCGCGATCGTACCTGTTTCGAGCGCGGCGGCGTGAGCGGCCGCGTCGACGCCGCGTGCGAGGCCGGACACCACCACAAAGCCCATGGCGCCGAGATCGTGGGCGATGGTCTGCGCCAGTTTCAGCCCCGCGCCCGAGGCTTCGCGCGCGCCGACCAGCGCGACCGTCCGCTTGGCGGCCAGAGAAATATCGCCGCGTAGACTGATGACAGGCGGCGGTGGATCAACGCTGCGCAGCAGCGTCGGATAATCAGGCTCACAGGCCGCCACGAGGCGCGCGCCGAGGCGGGCGAGCGCCTCCATCTCACGTTCGATTCGTCCGGCGTCCGGCGGCGTGAAGGCGCCATGCGAGAGGCGCGGCAGCGCTTCAAGCGCGGCGGCGGGCGCTCCAAATCTGCCGATCAACCGCTGAAACGTGAGCGGGCCGATCCGCGGCGTGCGCGCCAGCCGCGTCCAGTCGATGAGTTCGCCGCGCGTCAGCGGCCGGTTCATTTCTTTTGGCCGATCTTCGGCTCTTCGCCCTTCAACAGTCGCGCGATGTTTGGGCCGTGCCGCCAATAGATGAGCGCGGCGATCACGGCGCAAAATCCAATCGCCCACCACCCAGAATTGAGCAGGTAGGCGGTGATCGGCGCACACAGAGCGGCGGCCAAGGCGCCAAGCGAGGAAATACGGAAGAGCGCGACGGTGATGAGCCATGTCGCGCCCGCGATCAGGGCGACGGGCCACAGGCCAGCGAACAGCACGCCGAAGAAGGTCGCAACGCCTTTGCCGCCCTTGAATCCGAGCCAAATCGGAAAGCAATGGCCGATGAAGGCCGCACCGCCGGCGATGAACCCTGCCTCGGCGCCCCAGAGTTGGCGTGCGATGAGAAGGGCGGCGGCGGCCTTGCCGGCATCGAGCAGAAGCGTTGCGAGCGCGATGTCGCGCCGGCCGGTTCGCAACACATTGGTCGCGCCGATATTGCCGGAGCCCACACTGCGGATGTCGCCCAGACCCGCAGCGCGTGTCAGCAGCAAGCCGAACGGGATCGATCCAAGCAGGTAGCCGCCCAGCGCGGCCAGAATGTAACTCAGCGCCATGGTCCAGCCTTAACAGGGCGCGGCGTGCAATGGGAGTGCGATCGTCGGCGCCGCTTTAGCCGCCGCGACACGCGACCGGCGCACCGGCGCCTGATTGCCAGGTCGCCGCAGCGCCGCGTCCACGCAAGCCATAGCGGCCATTGGTGTAATAGGGCGCGGTCGGGTCGCCGCGATTTGGCAGCACGAACGAACGCCCGCCGACGATCGCCACGCGCGCCTCTTGGCCGGAGAAATCGACCTGAAGCTGCGTTCCATCCGCGCAGGAATAGACGATTGGGCCGTCTGGCGGCAGCGGTGGGGGCGCGCTGGTCGCGCACGCGGCCAGAAGAAGAATCGCCGCGCTGACGAGAAGGATGTTCCGCATGACGCCTCCTAATCCTGGTTCTCATAGACGCACGCGCCGGAGACAAACGTACGGAGCACGCGGCCTTGCATGAGTTTTTCATCGAACGGCGTGTTCTTCGATTTGGACTTGAGGTTGGCCGCGCTCACCCGGAATGGCGCGCCGAGATCGACAAGAATGATATCAGCGGGCGCGCGCATGGCGAGGCGGCCGTGCGGCAATCCCAACAAGTTGGCGGGATTGAGCGTCATCGCGCGAATGACATCGATGAGCGCGGCGACGCCGTTGTGATGAAGCGTCAGCGCGCCGGGCAGCAGCATTTCCAGAGCGGCGGCGCCCGATGCGGCCTCAGAGAATGGCAGGCGCTTTTCCTCGGCCGGGCGCGGATCATGGCCCGAGACGATCACGTCGATGAGGCCGGTTGAAATCGCGTCGGCGAGGGCGGTGCGATCGGATTCAGTCCGCAGCGGCGGAGAAAGCTTCGCGAATGTGCGGTAGCCATCAACATCCTGCTCGTTGAGCGCGATGTGGTGCACGCTGACGCTGGCGCTCGCCTTGACGCCGCGATCCTTTGCGCGCGCCAGCGGCTCGAGCGTGCGCGCCGATGAAATCATATCGAGCAGCAGGCGCGCGCCGGTGAGTTCCGCGAGGGCCAGATCGCGTTCAGCGGCGATGAATTCGGCGGCGGCGGGTATGCCCGGCAGGCCCAGGCGCGCGGCCAATTCGCCCTCGTGCATGGCGCCGCCCGCCGCGAGGAATGAATCTTCGGGCCGATGCGCCACCAGCGCGTCGAATGCAGTGGAATAGGAGAGCGCGCGGCGCAACACGCGGCTGTCCGTGATCGGCGTATCGCCATTCGAGAACATGACCGCGCCGGCCTCTTTGAGAAGGCCCATCTCCGTCATGGTTTCGCCGGCGAGGCCGCGCGTCAGCGCCGCGGCGGGCAAGATGCGGGCGGGCGAGCGCTCAGGCGCGCGATGGAGCACGAAATCTATAAGGCTCGCATCGTCAAGCACGGGCGTCGTGTTCGGCGCCATGACAAACGTGGTTACGCCCCCGGCGACGGCCGCGCGCCCCGCGCTCTTGAACGTCTCTTTATGCTCCGCGCCCGGTTCGCCGACGACGACGCGCAGATCGATAAGCCCCGGCATCACGCAGGCGCCTTGCGCGTCGATTGTCGTGGCGTTTGGCGCCGTAATGCGTGAACCAATATCGAGAATAGCGGCGTCGAACAGGATTGAACCCATCTCGTCGCGGCCGGACGCGGGATCGATCAGGCGCGCATTGGTGATCAGCGTGGGCTTCATCGGGCGCGCCCTGCCAACGCCGTCAGCGGTTCGGCCGCGAGAGCGAAACCGTTGTCGAGAATGCGAAGGCCACGATCAGCGGCACCCAGAGCGGCAAATGGCCGAGGTTCGGCGCATTGAGCGCCGCGGCCAGATGATCGTCCACGCACCACCATAGAAGAAACATCCACATGGCTTGCTCCGTTCGCGCGGGATGAATTGGGCCTCATTGGTCTGGCTGCTCATTGGCGCCGTGCTCGGCGAGCGCTTCCAGAACGCCCATCCGCATCGCCACGCCCATGCGCACCTGGCGTTCGATCAGCGAGACAGTCGCATCGTCCGCTACGGCGCTGTCGATTTCGACGCCGCGATTCATCGGCCCGGGATGCATGACGAGCGCGCCTGGCTTGGCGTGGCGCAATTTGTCTTCGTCCAGCCCATAGAACCAGAAATATTCCCGCGCACTTGGAATAAAGCCGCCCTGCATGCGTTCCAATTGCAGGCGCAGCATCATCACCACGTCCGCGCCGACAAGCCCATGTTTCATATCGTGATAAAGGCTCGCGCCCCAGCGCTCGGCGTCCGCCGGCATCAGCGTCGGCGGCGCAATGAGGCGCACGTGCGCGCCGAGCATGGTCAGCAATTGCACGTTCGAGCGCGCTACGCGCGAATGCAGCACATCTCCGCAGATCGCGATTTCGAGCCCTTCAATTTCGCCGCGCGCGCGGCGGATGGTCAGGGCGTCGAGCAGGGCCTGGGTCGGGTGCTCATGGCCGCCATCCCCGGCATTGATCACCGAGCAGCTCACCTTGCGCGCAAGCAAGTGCGCGGCGCCGGACGATGGGTGCCGAATGACCAGAAGATCGGGGCACATGGCGTTCAACGTCGCCGCCGTGTCGATCAGCGTCTCACCCTTCGACACGGAAGACGTGCGCACTGACATGTTGACCACGTCCGCGCCCATGCGCTTGCCGGCGAGCTCGAATGAACTCTGCGTTCGGGTTGACGCTTCGAAGAACAGGTTGATCAGCGTGCGTCCGCGCAGCGTGTCCAGCTTCTTCACGCGCTGTTCGAGCAGCGGAATGAACGCTTCCGCGCGCGCCATGAGGTTGGCGACATCGGCGCGCGTCAGCTCCGACACGGACAGGAGATGGCGATGCGGGAATCGCGGCGCGGGAGGTCGCGCCGCGCTTTGTCCCGATCGAACCGCCATGCGCGCTTGTTAACGCCTAAGGCGAAACCGCCGCAAGCGCCGCCAAGAATCTTTCCCACCGCCTTGTTGTCGCCCCCGACTCTGTATTGTACATGATTTGTTCTTATGGTGAACCAAAGATTAAGACCAAGGTCGAAATCGGCGGCTAAACTGGACTGGAAGGAGCTGACCCATGCGGACGTTCGCGGGTGCATCGACATTCAAGCCGATCGGTCTGGCGCTCGCCGCGGTCGTGGCCGGCGTTGGGCCGGGCGGCGCCGTGGCTGAAATGGCGCAGCCCGCCGATCTCACCGTCGATCCGTCGCAGGACCCGCGCGCGGGCGAAGATCCCACGCTAATCCTGGGCCCGAGCACGCCGACAGAGCCGTTCGCCGCGCCCGCCGCGCGGCAGACGGACCTCTTCGACCTTTAGATATCGAACCTTGATGCGCGAGTGGTGAGTGCGCATCGGCCGCGCCTCCAGAAATGGGGGCGCGGCTTTTTTTGGCCTGACTATTAACGGCTCAAAGCGATGACGATCGGCATGGTCACGAAGGAGAGCAAAGTCGTGGCGGTGACGATGGCGGCCATCAAGCGCGCGTCGCCGCCCATTTCGCGCGCCAGCGTGTAGCTTGCCGCCGCCGTCGAGGTGGACCCGATGCCGATCGAGATCGCCGCGTTCAACGGATCGAGCCGCCAGACAAGCGCTGAGAGGGTGAGCAGGGCGGGCGCGGCGATGAGCTTCAGCGCGCTGGCGACGGCGACTTCCGGCCCCGCGCGGCGCAGCGGTTCGAAATCGAGGCCAGCGCCGACACAGATCAACGCAATTGGCATCGCCGCCTGCCCGATGAGTTCGAGCGTTCCCGTGACGACGCCAAGATCGCCGAACCCGGCGAGATTGAACGTAAGGCCCGCCGCGCACGCCAGAATGATGGGGTTGGCGATCACTTGCCCAAGTATGGCGCGCGCATCGCTCCCGCCGCCGGCGCCCCAGCGCGCCAGCACGGCGACGCTGGCGAGATTGATCAGAAGCACAAGCGGCCCGAACGCGAGCGCGATGCGCGCGGCGCCGCCTGGCCCGTAAAGAGAATCCGCCGCCGCCAGGAGCGCAAATCCATTCCAGCGCAGCGCGCCTTGAAACACGCTGGTGAAGGCCGGCCCGTCGGCGCGAAACAGAAAACGCGTCATCAGCGCGAGGAGGCCGACGGCCGCAAATCCGCAGAGCGTGGCGCCGATAAAGCTGAACGCGTCCGCCGCGCCGAGATCGGCGCCGGCGATGGTGGTGAAGAGAAACGCTGGATAAAGCACGAGATAGCCGAAGCGGTTGACGCCCGCCCACGCCTCTTCCGGCAGGAAACGCGCGCGCCGCGCGCCCCAGCCGATCATGATCAGCAGGAAGACGGGCGCGAGCGCGGAGAGAACGTCACCCATGGCGCTCTCGAAAGTAATCCAGCGCGCCTTGCAGCATGTAGGCCGCTGCGAGTTTATCGATCACTTCGGCGCGGCGCGCGCGCGAGGCGTCTGCCTCGATCAAGGTGCGCGTCACCGCCGCCGTGGAGAGCCGCTCATCCCACAACAGAATTGGTGTGTCGCGCACGGCCAAGAGGTTGCGCGCGAAGGCGCGCGCGGCCTGCGCCGAAGGGCCCGCTCCGCCCGCCATGTTGAGCGGCAAGCCGATGACCAGCCCCACGCATTTGCGCGCATCATAAAGCTTCAGGATCGCCGCGGCGTCGGCCGCGAACTTGGTGCGCGCGATCGTCCCCACCGGGGAGGCGATGAGGCGTGTGGGATCGCTGACGGCCACGCCGATGCGCTTGTCTCCCGGATCGAGGCCGAGCAGCGCGCCGACGGGCGCCAGCGCCGCCGCGAACGGCGAGGAATCCATAAGAGCCATAAACCGGCTTCAGTGGGCTGGAAGCGCCGTCCGCGTCAACGGCGCCTTCATGCGCATGTCCGATTTCGGCGAGACGGGCGGCCAAACGCGGGGCATAAACACGCCATGATCCTCGACGCCGAAGCCTGCCATGCCGCCGCCGAGGCGAAGGACCGCCGCTTCGACGGCCTCTTCTTCACCGGCGTCACTTCGACGGGGATTTATTGTCGCTGTGTGTGTCCGGCGCGAACGCCGAAGCGCGAGAACCGCCGTTTTTTTTCATCGGCGGCCGCGGCCGAGAAAGCGGGGTTTCGCCCGTGCCTGCTGTGCCGGCCCGAATGCGCGCCAGGCGCGGCGCCCATCGACGCGGCCGAACGCCTGGCGCATGACGCAGTCAAGCGCATCGAATCCGGCGCACTTGAAGAACAAGGGCTTGAGGCCCTGGCGCGAGAACTGGGCGTTACGGGGCGTCATTTACGGCGGGTGATGATTCGCACCTTCGGCGCCGCGCCCGTGGAGATCGCGCAGACGCATCGCCTGCTGACGGCGAAGCGATTGCTCAAGGAAACCAATCTCACGATGACGCAGATTGCGTTTGCGGCGGGCTTTCAAAGCGTGAGGCGGTTCAATGCGTTGTTCCGAGAGCGCTACAGCCTGGCGCCCTCACGTGTGCGCGGCAGAGGGCCGGCAAAGGATGCGGGATTAACATTCGTGCTCGCGCCGCGCGGCGCCTTCGCCGGCGCGCCGGTGTTCGCCCACCTTGCGTTACGCGGGCTGGCGCGCGTGGAGGCCGCGCCCGCGCCTCTCATGTGGACGCGGACCTTTGCTGTAGGCTCGCATGTGGGCCGGCTGCGTTTGGACGTTTCTGGCGAAGCGCCGGTGTTGACGCTGTCGGACGGGCTCATTCCCGCCTTCCGCCCGATCATCGCGGCGATGCGCGGCGCGCTCGATCTCGACGCGGACATCGAGGCGATAAACGCCTTTATCGCAGCCGATTCGGGCTTGGCGCCCGATGTGCGCGCGGATCCGATTGTGCGTCTGCCGGGCGGGCTTGATCCATTCGAACTGACGGTGCGCGCCATCATCGGCCAGCAGGTGACCGTGAAAGCGGCGACGACCATAACATCAAGGCTGGTCGCACACTGCGGCGCGCCGATAGAAACCGATGCGCCTGGGCTCGATCGCCTGTTTCCATCACCCGCGCGGATCGCCGAGGCGCCGATCGCAGCGCTCGCCGCGCTCGGCCTGCCGCGCGCGCGCGCGGAAACCCTGCAGCGCGTGGCGCACGCGGTTGCCGTGGGCGACTTGAAATTGGCGCGCGGCGCCGTTGCCGCTGGCCGCGCCGGCCTTGCGGCGATCCCCGGCATTGGCCCGTGGACGATTGAATATGTGGCTTTGCGCGGGCTCGGCGATCCCGATGCTTTTCCGCTGGGCGACAGCGCCTTGCGCGCCGCCTTCGACGGGGACCTCACGCGCGCGCACGAACGTTGGCGGCCCTGGCGGGCCTATGCAGCGGCGCGCCTGTGGCGGCGCCATGCTTTGAAGGAAGGACGCGCGGCGGCATGAACAGCGCAATTGTAGAAAGCCCGGTCGGCCCACTGATGCTGGTGAGCGACGAGGGAAAGCTCATTGGTTGCTTTTTCGATGGGCGGGCGCCTGCGGCCATGGCCGGTGCGCCGCGTGGGCGTGACCCCATTCTCGATTTGGCGCGCCAGGAGCTCGCGGCGTTTTTCGCCGGCGCCTTGCGCACCTTCACCGTGCCGGTCGCGCCGCGCGGCACCGAGTTTCAGCGCAAGGTGTGGAAAGGCCTTCAGTCCATCCCGCATGGACGCACGACGAGCTATGGCGAACTCGCCCGCAAGATCGGCGGCCCCAAGGCGGTGCGCGCGGTTGGCGCCGCGAACGGGGCCAACCCGATCTGCATCATTATTCCGTGCCACCGTGTGATCGGGGCGGATGGTTCGCTGACAGGCTTTGGCGGCGGGCTGGATCGAAAGCGCTTCCTGTTGGCCCTGGAGCGCGGCGAAGCGCCCTTGCTGTAGGGGCGAAGCCCGTTACAACCCCCGCGATGAGCGGACTTCTGATCCTTGAACGCGATGGCCCGGTCGCCACGCTGACCATCAATCGCCCAGACGCCATGAATGCCTTGGGCGAGCTTGGGGACGGCGCGGCGTTCGCGGACGCCTGCGCCGAAATCAACGCGGATCGCGCCATCCGGTGCGTTATCCTCACCGGGGCCGGGCGGGCGTTTTCAGCCGGAGGTAACGTCAAGGCCATGAAGGAGCGGGCCGGCGCCTTCGCGGGCGCGCCGGCCGATATCCGCGATTCCTACCGCACCAATATCCACCCGATCGTTCGTTCTCTTTATGGGCTCGAAGTCCCGTGCGTCGCGGCTGTAAACGGCCCGGCCATCGGGCTCGGCTGCGATGTGGCGTGCATGGCCGACATCCGCATCGCGGCCGATACGGCGAAATTCGGGGTCACGTTTTTGAAGCTCGGCCTTATCCCGGGCGATGGCGGCGCATGGTTGTTGCCGCGCACGATCGGCATGAGCCGGGCGGCGGAATTATTGTTCACCGGCGAGGTGGTGGATGCGGCGACGGCGGAGCGCTGGGGCCTCGTTTCACGGGTCGTATCGAGCGAGTCGCTGCGGGCCGAGGCGGCCGCGCTCGCCGATCAAATCGCCCAGCAACCGCCCCAGGCGCTGCGTCTTGCAAAAACTTTACTCCGCCAAGGGCAGACGACCACGTATGACACGCTCCTTGAATTGTCGGCGGCGGGGCAGGCCTTGATGCATCACACGAACGATCACGCCGAGGGCGTCGCGGCGCTGCTCGAGAAACGGCCCGCCAAGTTCACGGGGACCTGAACGATGCGATTTGTGTGTGTGCTGCTTGTTGCTGCTGTGCTTGCGGCGTGCGGGCAATCGGCCCAAACCCCGCAAGCGCCGGCAAACACGCCAGCGCCAGTCGCCCGCGCATGCAACGACGTTTCGATCAATCCCGCCGTGCGCGCCGAGATCGGGGCGATGGTGGAAGTTTCAACCGCGCCGGCCTTGTTGGGCGGGCCGATCACGCCGGGCATCTACGATCTCGTGCGGATTGCGCCCCAGGGTGGGTCCACGCCTCCAAGCGAGGCCGTCTGGGAAAGCCTCCGGGTGCGTGAGAGCGAGAGCGGCGTCACGTTGGATTTCGCGGTCGCCATCGGCGCCGCCAATGCCACGCCGATCCGGTCAACGGCTCGGCTTGAAGAAGGCCCGCCCGCGCGGCTGATCCGAACCTGCGGCGGGGAGGGCGCGTCGAGCGTTTCGTGGGAGGCGTCGGGCGCGGAGCTGCGCCTCGTGCTTCCCGGGCGCGACGGGCGCGGCCAGGATAATCTGACATTCGCCCGCCGCGCGGGCTGAGGGAATAAAGCGAGGGAGAATTCAATATGCGCCGGGCCTTGATGATCTGTTTGTTCGCCGCCGCGCTGACGGCGTCCTGCGCTTCTTCCGCGCCGCGCCAAACCACGCGCGCGACCGGAGGCTGGACGTGGGCTTATGACGCGGCCTCTGGCGTCGCTTCCGCGCAGCAGGCGGATGCGTCCGGGAATGTGACTGTGCGCGTGACGTGCCAGGCGCCCGACGGGGAGCTGACAATCCGCGATTCCTCCATCATGGCGGGCGGGCGCCTGCGTGGGCAGCAGAACGTGCAATTCCGTGTCGGCAATGAAGCCATCTCCGTGCGTGGCGCAGTTGAGGGCGGCGCGCTTGTCGTGCGCATGCCGCGCCGGCCGCCGAATCTGCAGGCTTATGCGCATGTCTCGCGTGAGCCGGTGTCGTTGATCGTGGGCGGAAGAACCGTGACCTACGCCGAGGGCGCCATCGAGAAAATCGCGCTTGTCGCCAATTCGTGCTGGCCGACCGGCAGCTGACGCGGCGGCGCCGTTGCCGATGCTTCCTCGCCCGTTAGGATGCGGGCGAGGAGTGCATCATGGATTTGGCTTTCACGCCTGAGGAGATCGCATTCGGCGAAGAGGTGCGCGCCTGGATCGCGGCCAATTTCGATTCCGATCTCAAGGACATGGTCGCGCAATCGAAGAATGGCTATCTCGACAAGGAAGGCCAGGTTCGTTGGCAGAAGAAGCTCTTTGAGCGCGGCTGGATGGCGCCGGACTGGCCCGTCGAGTGGGGCGGTTGCGATTGGACAGCCGCGCAGCGCAGCATTTTCAACAGGGAGATGAGCGCTGCGGGCGTTCCCGTCAGTTCGCCCATGGGCGTGAAGATGGTCGCGCCTGTGATCCTCGCCTTCGGAACCGATAAGCAAAAGCAACGACACCTGCCGCCTATCTTGCGGTCCGACATTTGGTGGTGTCAGGGCTATAGCGAGCCCGGATCGGGCTCTGATCTCGCCTCGCTGCAAATGAAGGCCGAGCGCGAAGGCGGCGATTATGTGCTCAACGGCTCGAAAATCTGGACGACGCACGCGCAGTGGGCCGATTGGATATTCTGCCTCGTGCGCACCAGCCACGAAAAGAAGCCGCAGGACGGCATCTCATTTCTGCTTGTGGATATGCGCACGGCGGGCATCAACGTGAAAGCGTTGCCGACGCTCGACGGGCCGATGGAAGGCCAGCAGGAGATCAACCAGGTCTTCTTCGATGATGTTCGCGTTCCCGATTCAAATCGGATCGGCGAAGAAGGCATGGGCTGGACCTATGCGAAATATCTGCTCGAATTCGAACGCGGCAACGCGTATGCGCCGGCGCTCAAGCGACAATTGGAGAAAGTGTCGCGCATCGCATCGATGGAGGCTCAGGGCGGCGCGCGCGTCATTGACGACCCGGACTTTCGGAGAAAGGTCGCGGACTTGTCGATCCGCATCGAGGCGCTCAACGCCGCTGAGCTGCGCCTCTTTTCAGGGCGGGCCGGCGGCGCGCGCATGGGGCCGTCCTCATCCATGCTGAAATGCGCGGGCACGGAAGTCCAGCAGGCGATCACAGAATTGGCGCTGGAGGCTGTCGGCGCCTACGCCGCGCCGTTCGTGCGCGACACCTGGGCGGAGGTGAAGGGGCGTTCCAATGAGCCGCGTCCAGGCCCCGATTATGCGGGCCCCGTCGCGCCCGGCTATTTCAATTACCGCAAAGCCTCGATCTATGCGGGATCGAACGAGGTGCAACGCAACATCATGGCCAAGCTCGTGCTCGGGCTGTGACGTCGCCGCGCGGCGCGAGAATAAGCGCCAAGGCGAGTGCGAGACTGGTGAACGAGGCCGCGCGCCAGCCGTCCCCCGGCAAATGAAGATCGATGAAGGCGATCTTGGCGAAGATCGCGGCCGATAAGAGGATCGCAACGGCGCGTTCGCTCGCCGTGAACAATTCACGCACTGAAAAGAGCGATATCGCCACCGCAAGCGCGGCGAGGGATAAAGCGAGGCTTTCCGCGCCGCCGATCGCGCCGGCGGAGAGGTCCGCTCCATGAAACGCGCGGTGAACTTCAAGCGCCAACCATAGCAAACTTAAGCCGCCAATCGTGGCCTGCGCGAGCAGGTTGGTTCGATCCCACACGCGTCGGTGCGCGAGCCAGGCAAGGCCAACGAACGCCGCGAGCGGCGCCGCGACGCCCAGTGTGGTGAGGTTCACAAGGGGGAGGCCGAACATCGGCGCGGGTGTCGCCCCCCACCACGGATTGAGGCGCCCGAACATTCCAGCAAACACCAGCGCAAGCGCGCCCAGGATTGCGAACACCGCCGCGCCGCGACGAATGAAAAAAGCGCCGCGCGCCTCACGCAACATGAGCGCGATGGCGCCTGTCGTGAGCAGGCCGGCCAATACGCCTGCTTCAGCGAAGGTGACGAAGAAATCTCCCGGCGCGCCCGCGCTCGCGATCCAGCGAACGATTGCGATCAGCGCGGCGAACCCCAGCACGAGCGCCGCCGCTTCGAGCGCGGCGGATGTCCAGGATGAGCGCGCGCCCTTGAGGCGGGCCGCGACGCCGATCAACACCGCTGGCAAGGCGAGCCCGAAGGCGATGAAGGTGAGCGCTGTCGCGCCATTCAGACCAAGCAATAGCAGAATGATCGCCCGCGCGGCTTGCGTCAGCGCGGCGAATGCAAAGAGCAGCGCGAGCACGTTCCACATTGGGTTCGATGCGCGCAGCTCCACATAGGCGGCCGCAATCGCCAGCGCGGCGAGCGGCGCGGCCGACCAGAGCGGGCCAAGCGTCACGATCGCCACGCCGATGAGGCAGGCCGCGATGGACAAGGCCGGCGCCACAATGGAAAGGCCGAGTTCGGATAATCCGTTCAACCGGCGCGCCGATGAATAAATGATCGCGCCCTGGGCCGCGGCGGTGATGATCAGGAACACGCTCTGCATCAAGGCCGACGCGATGGGTGAGTCCCCGGTGAGGAACGGCAAACTTGGGCCTTGGCCGGCGCCGTAAAGCACGCCGACGGCGAACGGCGCGGCGACAGCGCCCGCCACGGAGTGCAGCAGCGCCGCCCGCCCTCGCATGGGCAGCACAATCGCTTCGATCGCCAGGAACAGCGCGCCCGCGAAAATGGCTGAAGGCGCGAGCCAAATTTCACCGCTGCTCTGACCGCTCAATATAAGCAGCGCCGTGCATGCAATGATCCACGCGGCGGCGAGCGCGCGCTCAAGCCTGCGCCACATGGCGCCGCTTAGGGCGGCCACGATCACGAGCACGCAGAGAGCCAGGCCATAAAGTGTGTCGGCGCCGAGCAGGTAGGCGCCCACAAGCAGCATCGCGGCCATGGCGATCAGCAGCGCCATGCCGGCCCAGGGATTTCGCCGCGCATGGACGAGGCCGGCGAGCGCGAGCAGCGCCAAGAGTATTGGCGGCGCGGCCTCGTCAGGGCGCGGGGGAAGCCAGGCGAACGCCGCGAGGGACCACAAGCTGGCGCCGCAAACGGCGAGCCAGGCCGCCGGGCGCCACCCCAATCGCTCGGCGACCATGACGCCGCCCAGGGCGAGCGCGCCCGTGATCCAGAGCAGGGCCGATGCGCTCGGCCCCTGCAGCAGAAACACCGCGCCGGGTGTGAGCATCGCGCCGGCGCCCGCGATCCAGCGCAGGTCCCCAACTGGGCTCGGCGGGGACCAGACCTCGGTGAGCGTCAGGACATCCTCGTCCCGATCGCCAGCGACGGGCGCGGTGACGGAATAGGCGCGCGCACGGTCGTCCAGACGCTGCGCCTCGTTCGCGTGCGCCAGCGCGCGGCGCCACAGGAGTGCGGCGCCCAGGCCAAGTACGGCCGTCAAGAACAGCAAATAACCCAGAACGCGTTCCTCGCCCCCAAGGCGTCAGTCTAGCGCAGCCGGGGGTGTGGATAAAACTAGGGCTTTAGCCGGCCGTCATGCGCCGGAATAGCTTCGCGCCCTGCTCGCCGCCCGCCTGATAGGCTTGCTGGCCGGCCGGATCGGCGATCTTGTCCCAACTGTCGCGCACTTCCTCTGCGGAAAGCCCGCCTTCGCCGAGATAGACGCCCTCGGTCTCGTAGATGCGGGCAAGCGAGAAGACGCCCGCGCCGGCGGTGAGGACCGCGCCCGTGGGCGCTTCCTCGCTCACCAGGTGAATAACGCCCGGCGTCACATAGTCTGGCCGGAGCTTTTCCAGCATCGCCGGCGGCATCAGCCCTTCGGTCATCCGCGTGGCGGCGACGGGGCAGATGGCGTTGAAGCGGATATTGTTCTTCGCGCCCTCGATTTTCATCGTGTTGATGAACCCGACCAAAGCGAGTTTCGCCGCGCCGTAATTCGATTGGCCGAAATTGCCGTAGAGGCCGGTGGACGAGGTAGTGACGACGATGCGCCCGTAATTCTGCTCCTTCATAATCTCCCAGGCGGCCTTCACGGGCTTGACCGTGCCCATGACGTGCACGGCCATCACCGCCTCAAAATCCTTGATCTCCATTTTGGAAAAGCTTTTGTCGCGCAGGATGCCGGCATTGGCGATGATGATGTCGATCCGGCCCCATTCATCCATCGTCTGCTTGATCATGGCGGCGACGCCGGCGTCATCCGTCACCGAAGCGCCGTTGGCGATCGCCGCGCCGCCGGCCGCCTTGATCTCGGACACGACACGCTGCGCGGCCTGTGACGATCCGCCCGTTCCATCGACCGAGCCGCCCAGATCGTTGACCACCACCTTGGCGCCGCGGCGCGCCAATTCCTTGGCGTGCTGTTCCCCGAGGCCGCCCCCGGCGCCTGTCACAATCGCGACTTTGCCGTCAAACCGGATATCGGCCATGATCTTCACCCTGATGATATTGCGTTCGCGCGCTTGATGGCGGCAGGGCGCGGGTCTCGTCAAGGCGGGCGCGGCGCGCAGACGCGGCTGACGCCAAGGGAGGGGCGTGCGTGTCGTTCGATCTGGAGAGCGCCCGCCCACTCGCGGCGATCGCGCTCATCGTTTTGGTCTGCTGGATATTCTCCGAGAATAAGCGGCGCTTTCCATTTCTGCTGATGTTCGGCGCGCTGACTGTGCAGGCGGGGCTCGTGCTGCTGTTATTCGCGCTGCCGGATGCGCGGACATTTCTGTCGGGTGTGAACGGCGCCGTCGATGGGCTCGCGGCCGCGTCCGATCGCGGCGCGCAATTCGTGTTCGGCTATTTGAGCGGCGGCGATCAGCCCTTCCCACAGCCCCGGGCGGGCGCGCCCGCGCCGTTCATTTTTGGATTTCGCGTGCTGCCGCTGATCCTCGTGATTTCGGCCTTGTCGGCGCTGTTATGGCACTGGCGTATCTTGCGATGGCTAACGCGCCTCTTCGGCCTCATCTTCGAGCGGACGATGGGGCTGGGCGGCGCCTCGGCGCTCGCCGTCGCCGCCAATATCTTCATGGGCATGGTGGAAAGCCCGATCGTCATTCGCGCCTATTTGGACAAGCTCTCCCGGTCCGAGCTGTTTTTGATGATGGTCGTCGGCTTGGCGACGGTCGCCGGCTCAACAATGGTGGCGTATGCGGTTATTCTGCGTGACACGCTGCCCAATGCGGCAGGGCACGTCTTGGTCGCCTCGATCATCTCCGCGCCGGCGGGCGTGCTGCTGGCGCGGATCATGATTCCCGAAACGCACGCAGGCGCCGGCTATGATTACACGTCGGCGCTTCGCTATGACGGGACGATGGACGCCATCACCAAGGGCGTGACCGATGGGATCATGGTCGTCGTCAATGTCGCGGCTTATCTTATCGTGTTCGTCGCCTTCGTGTGGATCGCCAATAATCTCCTCGCGCTGGCGCCGCCAGTGGATGGGGCGCCTCTGACGCTGCAACGCATATTCGGCTGGGCGTTTGCGCCAGCGGCTTACCTCATCGGCGTGCCGTGGGCCGAGGCGCACAGCGTCGGCGCGCTTCTGGGCGCAAAGTTGTTCTTGACGGAATTCGTTGCGTTCATCGATCTCGGCGCCATTCCAGCGGATCAATTGAGCGCGCGCTCCCGCATGATCGCCACCTACGCCCTGTGCGGCTTCGCCAATGTGGCGTCCGTCGGGATCATGACGGGGGGCATGAGCGCGCTCATGCCGGAGCGGCGCGGCGAAATCGGCGCGCTCGCCTGGAAAGCGCTGGCGCCTGGTTTTCTGGCGACGCTGATGACCGCCGCCATCGTCGCGGCATTGCCGGCCGGCCTCTTCGCGCGATAGACAATGCCTATGAAGCTCTATGTCGCGCCCTACGCGCCGAATCCGCGCCGCGTCACCATGTTCATCGCCGAAAAGGCGATCACGGATATAGAGGTCGTCACGCTCAATCTGCAGGCGGGCGAGCACCGGACGGAAGATTTCCGCAAGAAATCCCCGCTGGCGCAGATCCCAACGCTGGAGCTTGATGACGGGCGCTGCCTCACCGAAAGCCGCGCCATCTGCCAGTATCTTGAAGCGCTCCATCCCGAACCAAATTTGATGGGCCGCGATGCGTTTGAGCGCGCCTTCATCGAGATGTGGGACCGTCGCATGGAGTTGATGTTCTCCATGCCGCTGATGATGTGGGTGCGACACGGCAACCCAGTGCTCGCCATGCTGGAGCGCAACCAGAACCCGGATGTCGCCGCGCTCAATCAGGCTCAGGCGATGCGCATGGCCAAATGGTTGAATGACGAATTGGCGAGCCGGTCCTGGATTGCAGGCGATCGCTTCACCATCGCCGACATCACCGCCGCCTGCGGCATGGATTTCGCCAAGATGATGAAATGGCGGCCAGGCGAGGAATTGCCCAATTTGCAGCGATGGCGTGATCGCTTCGCCGAGCGGGCGGCGGGCCAGGTCGCGGCCTAATTACTCGCGCCGCAATATGCCTTCGGTCAGCAATGTGCCCCACCATTGCGCGTGGAACGAGGCCTTGACGCGCTCTGGTTCATAATCCTCGTCGATCCATTTCAGGAATGGCTTTCCAGTCGCTGCTGTTTCGCTGAGATACGTCTCGAAGAAAAAGTCGAGCATGCCGGTCTTGCCGGCTTTGACATGGAGATACTTGCCGTCCAGCTGATCCATCGCCTCGCCGATCGGGCGCCCGAGGTGAAAGTGCTTGTAGAACACGGCCATGATGCCGGCGCGGTCCGCGCCCGATTTGCAATGCATGAGGGCGGGGTATTCGATGGTCTCGAAAATCTCCTTGGCGCGGTGGACGCGCGCCTTCGATGGCGCCTCGCGCGAGCCCAAAGGCGCGTCAATCAGGGCAAGCCCGTGCGTGGCGCACGCCTCCCGCTCCAAGGCGTAATAACCGGTGTCGCTGCGGCCCCTGAGATTGATGATGGTGCGGAAGCCCTCGGCGGCGTAGCGGGTGATCTGCTTGGGGGAGGGCTGGTTCGCGCGCGCCATGCCCGGCCCAATCCAATGGAAATTGTGGAAGGCCAGGCGCAGGAAGCCGTGATCGGCCCACATAAGGTCCGCCTCGGCGCGGCGGCGCCCCGCTGGTGTGGATAAGTCGAAGCGCGAGGGAAGGGCGGCGTCGGCCATGGGCTCGTCAAATTGGCGCCGAGGGGCGGGCGCCCCCTATAAAGGGCCGCGCGGCTTGATACAAAGCCCCTCCCCGCCATGCTCAAACGCCTGCTCAGCTTTCCCTTCATGCAAATGCTCTTCGGCCGCCTGCTCGGCGCCTATATGGCGCTGTGCGGCTGGACCACGCGCTGGACCTATGTGAACCGCGCGGCCGCCGAGCGCGTCTGGGCCGCCGGCGGGCCGGCCGTGATCTGTTTTTGGCACGGGCGCATCGTGCTGTCCCATATAGGCTGGATGAAGAAGGACGGCGCCCAGCCGGCGAAAGTGTTGATCTCCCATTCGCGCGAAGGCGGGATTGTCACCGCCGCGACGCGTACGGTCGGTCATGATGTCATTCGCGGCTCCTCCGCCAAGGGCGATCAGCGCAAGGGCGGAGTCGAGGCCATGCGCCAGATGATCCGTCATATGGGCGCGGGCGGGGCGGTGGCGATCGCCCCGGATGGGCCGAGGGGGCCGCGCATGCGCGCGCAGATGGGGCCGATCCAACTCGCCAAGCGCATGAACGCGCCGATCGTCTGTTTCGGCTGGGCGACGCGCGGCGCGAACGTCTTCAATTCCTGGGATCGGTTCGTGCTGCCCGCGCCATTCTCGCGCGGCTATTATGTGTGGGGCGATGTGATCAATGTTCCGCCGGACGCGGACGATGCGGCGCTGGAGCGTGCGCGCCTGATGCTGGAAGACGAGCTGACGCGCGTCACGGCGGAGGCGGACCGGTGCGCGGGGCGCGGCGTGATTGAGCCAGCGGACATTGCGTCCGACCTCGCCAAGCAGCCGGCGCGCACGTGACGCACCCGCCCGCGCTCGCGCTCTATCGCGCCGCATCGCGCGCGCTCGCGCCCGCCTTGTCGCCGTGGCTGGCGCTCCGGGCCGCCGCGGGAAAGGAAGATTGGGCGCGCCTTGGGGAACGGGCGGGGCGCGCCTCCGCGCCGCGCCCGCCAGGCCGCCTTGTGTGGCTGCATGGCGCCAGCGTGGGCGAATTGGGCGTTGTGCTGCAGGTGCGCGCCGGATTGGCGGCGCGTACGCCCGATCTATCGTTTCTGGTCACGACCGGCACGCGCACCTCGGCGGAGTTGTTCGCGCGCCGCGCGCCGGATGCGATTCACCAATATGCGCCGCTCGATCGCGCTTCTGCGGCGCGGCGCTTTCTCGCGCATTGGCGCCCCAGTCTTGGCGTCTTCATCGAAAGCGAACTCTGGCCGAATTTGGCGTTCGAGGCGCAAGCGGCGGGTGTTCCCCTGGCGCTAGTCAATGCGCGGGTGAGCGAGCGAACCATAGCTAGTTGGCGGCGTATGCGCGTCAGCATGCGGCGGGTGCTTGCCGCATTCGATCCCATCATCGCGGCCGATGCACGCACAGCCGATGCGCTGCGCGACGTGGCGGGCCGAGATGTTGTGTTGGCTGGCAATCTCAAACTCGCCGCGGCCGCGCCGGCCTTTGACGCGGCGGCCTTGGCCGCCCTGCGCTCGGAGATCGGTGATCGACCAGTCTGGGTCGCGTCGAGCACGCATGAGGGCGAGGAAGAGATTCTCGCCGCCGCGCATGATCTTGTGCGCGCGCGCGCGCCGAACGCCTTGCTGATCCTGGCGGTCCGCCACCCCGAGCGCGGCGAGCGGGTGGCCGCGCGCCTTGGTTCGGCGCCGCGCCGGTCTCGTGGCGAGCCGATCGGCGCCGCGCCTATCTATGTGGTCGATACGATTGGGGAGATGGGCCTTTTCTATGCGGCCGCGCCCGTGGCGTTCATCGCCGGCAGCCTGCGGCCGGACTTGCGCGGGCACAATCCGGTCGAACCCGCGCAACTCGATGCGGCGATCCTTCACGGGCCATATGTATCGAGTTTCGCCGATATTTATGAGGCTCTAAGCGCGGCGCGGGCGACGCGGCGCGCCGATACCGCGCAAGTCATTGCGCAAGCTGTGCATGATCTGTGGGCGGATGAAGGCGCCCGCGCGGCGATGACAGTCGCCGCGCGCCGCGTGGCGGCGCAGGGCGGCCCTTCGCTCGAGCGGACGATAGACGCCCTGTGCGCGCGCCTGGCGCTCAACTCGGCCGAGGCGCGCGCGCATGCGCCCACCTGAATTCTGGTCCGCCGAGGCGGCCGGCCGCGACCGCGCGCCCGCGCTGCAGGCCGCGCTCGCGCCGCTGGGATGGTTCTACGGGCATGGCGCGCGCGTGCGCATGACGCTCGCCAAACCAATCTGCGTCGACATACCCGTGCTCTCAATTGGCAATTTGACGCTCGGCGGCGCGGGCAAGACGCCGATCGCGCGGGCGGCGCGCGCACGCCTGGGCGAGGGCGCGTTTGTACTTTTGCGCGGCTATGGCGGGCGCAGCGCCGGCCCCGCGCGGGTTCAGCCCGAAGCTTCGGCGCGTGATGTGGGGGATGAAGCGCTGCTACACGCACGCGATGGGGCGACGCTCATCGCTCGTGATCGCGCCGCTGGCGCGCGGCTCGCCGCATCGATGGGCGCGCGCGCGCTCATCCTGGATGATGGACATCAGAATTCGCGCCTACAAAAGGATGTATCCATCGTGGTGATCGACGCCGGCGCCGGAATCGGCAATGGAAAAGTCTTCCCGGCCGGCCCGTTGCGCGAGCGCCTGGCCGATGGATTGGCGCGCGCGGATGGATTTGTGCTGGTTGGGGAGGGCGCGGCCCCGCAGTGGATTTCCGGGCGCGCCGTGGCGCGCGCGCGGTTGGCGCCGCTGGCGCCGCCGCCGCCTGGACCACTTGTGGCGTTCGCGGGCATCGCGCGGCCAGACAAGTTTTTCGATACATTGCGCGCCGAGGGCGGCGAACTGGCCGAGTGCATTCCGTATCCGGATCATCATCCGTTCTCTGATGGCGAACTGACATGGCTCGCGCGTCTGGCCGAGGAGCGCGGCGCGCGCCTCATCACCACCGAGAAGGATTGGGTGCGCCTGGGCCACGCTTGGCGCACGCGCATCCGCACGCTGCCGGTGCGCGCCGTGTTTGAGGATGACGCCGCGTTTGACGCGCTGCTCGCGCCGATCCGCGCGGCGATGGAGGCGCGCTGATGGCGGTGTCCACCCGCGTCACGCTTGGCCATCGGGTCGAGGCCGCGGCCTTCGATGCGTATACGGCCCTGTTCGGCGCCATGCGCCTTGAGCGGGCCTCGGCGCGGGGGGCGGCCTGGGCGCGCGCACTCGGCCCGTTGACCGGCGCGCATAAAACCGCGCTGCGCAATCTGCGCATGGCTTATCCCAATGAGAGCGAGACCCACCGGCGCGAGATCGCCGAGGCGATGTGGCGCGACCTCGGCCGCACGTTCGGCGAATTCCCGCACATGCACGCCTTTCACACCGCCGCGCGCGGCGGGACGGTGGAAGTTGTCCACAATGAGCGCTTTGCCGAAGCGGCGGCTGCAGGGGCTGTGTTTATCGCCGGCCATTTTTCCAATTGGGAGATCATGGCCGTCGCCGTGGTGGAGAGCGGCATCGTCTGCCACGTCACCTATCGGCCCGCGAACAACCCAATCATCGATCGCCGCATCATCGAAACACGGCGGCGCTACGGAATTCGCCTTCAGGCCGCCAAAGGCGTGGAGGGGGGCGTCGGCTTGCTGCGCGCGCTGGCGCGGCGCGAGACGGTCGTCCTCATGAACGATCAGAAATATAATGAGGGCGTCGCCGCGCCGTTCTTCGGCCATGACTGTATGACCGCCGATGGCCCGGCGCGCCTGGCGCTGCGTTTCCGCCGGCCGCTGGTTCCGCTCACGCTCAGGCGGCTGGGCGATGTGCGGTTTCGGGTCACCGTGCACGAACCCATCCCGATAGATTATGACGATCCTTCTGAAACGGCCGCGCCCGCCGCCGTACGGCGCATCAACGCGTTCATGGAGACGCGCGTGCGTGAGGCGCCGGAACAATGGTTCTGGGTGCACAGGCGCTGGCCGAAGGAGGCCTGGCGCGCGGCGGGCGTTCTTTAGCGCGCAGACACCGTGTAGCGTGACAATTCCCGCTGCACGAGGGCCCAATCGGGCGCAAGCTCGGCCGCGCGGCGGAAGTCTCCATAGGCCGCGCGCAAATCGCCCAATTCCTCGTTCGCGATGGCGCGGTTGAAATACGCCTTGTGCGGATCGTCCGGATCGAGCGTGAGGCCATGCGTGATGGCTGCGATCGCGCCCGAATAGTCCCTCATCAAGATAAGCGCGGCGCCGCGATTGACATGGGCTTCCCCAGATCGCGCCGACAGGCGAATGGCCGCGTCGAAATCGGCAAGCGCGGCGCTCGCCTCGCGCCGATTGAGCAGGATGATGCCGCGATTGACGAACGTCGCCGCGCGGTCGCGGCCCATGAGCGCCTGATCGTCCAGGGCCAAGTCGCACACGCGCAGGGCGGCCTGATCGGAGCGCTCGGCCGTGGCGGCTTGGTAGCATTCGGAAGCGACGCCGGTTCCGATGGTGAACACCGATGCCGAGGCGTTTCCAGCGAGGGCGAACGCGGCGATTGCGGTGAGGAGCACTCTCTTCATGGCCTGTCCTCTCAAGATATGGCTTCCACTTATGGCTGCGCTTGCGCGCCCGGATCGTTGACGCCGATGACCTGGGCGAGATGCTCGCGCCGCGCCCGCACGAAGCGCTGAAGCTCGGCTTCCGCCGGGTCCCAATTGGGTTGAATCTCCAGCGCCGTTGAATAGTCCTCATAGGCGCCGCGCAGATCGCCCAGCGCCTCGCGCGCCGCGCCGCGATTGAAATAGGCCTTGTGCGGCTCGCGCACGCCGAAGCCGAGCGCCTGCGTGATCGCCGCGACGGCCGGGCCGGGCTGGTGGAGCAGCACCAACGCCGCGCCCCGGTTCAAATGGGCTTCGGCGAACTCCGCGTTGATGGCCAGGGCCGCGTCGAAATCGGCGAGGGCGGCCTCGCCCGCGCGGCGGCGCAGATGCAGCACGCCGCGATTGACGTGGGTGGTGGCCAGATCGGGCCGCGCGAGCCGCCCGCGTTCGATGGCGCGGGTGCAGGCGGCGATTCCAGAGTCCGTGACCGTTCCAGCGCCGGCGGCGGCGTTGCATTCCGCCAGCGGGCCGCCGCTGCCGATTGTGGTGCGCGCGACCGCGTCTTGCCGCCTCGGCTGCGCGTGTGCGGCGGCGCCGACGGCCACAATGGGCGCGAACCCAATAACAAGGATCGCAAGGAAGCGCCTTGGATCGCCGCGCCGGCTCATGCTAGCAACCCTCGCTGATCTGGATCGGGCGCGGCCGGCCACGCTGTGTGGTCTATTTGCCGCGCCTGGAACTATAGAGCTTGCAAAGTGGGAGCGCCATACCGCAATGCGTCAAGCGGTGGGCAACTCGAATCAAAAAACGGCACGGAGACGGGCGTTGAAGCGATTGATTTGGGCGGCGGTCGGGTGCGCGGCCGTGGGGTGGAGCGGCGCGGCCTCGGCGGACCAGCCGGTGGATCGCGGCCTTAATCTCCAATCCGCGGCGACGCCCGTGATGGAAGAGGTCGTCGGCTTTCACGATTTCATTCTGGTGATCATCGCCGCGGTTTCAGCCTTCGTGCTGGCCCTGCTGGTGTGGGTTATGCTGCGGTACAATCGCCGCGCTAATCCAAATCCGCGCCGGTTTACGCACAATACCTTCGTCGAGATTGTTTGGACGATCGTGCCTGTTCTTATTCTGGTGGCGATCGCCTGGCGCTCGTTCCCGCTCTTGGCGCATTCGGAGCGCATCCCGCCCGCTGAAATCACCATCAAAGCCATCGGCAATTCGTGGTTTTGGCAATACGAATATCAGGGCATGAACGTGAATGTCGTGTCCAACCTGCTGGGGCAGGAAGAGGCGCGCGCCGAGCAGCGGCCCTATCTGCTCGCGGTGGATAACCCGATTTATGTTCCGGTCGGCGTCAATGTGCGCCTGTTGGTCACCTCCAATGACGTCATTCACTCGTGGGCGATCCCGGCCTTCGGCGTGAAGGAGGACGGCATTCCTGGCCGCGTCAACGAGGGCTGGTTCAACGTATCGCGGCCCGGCACTTATTACGGGCAATGCTCCGAGCTGTGCGGGCTCAACCACGCCTACATGCCCATCGAGGTGCGCGCGGTGCCGCGCGCCGAATTCGAACGATGGGTCGCGGCCCAGGGCGGTTCGCTCGCGCAGGCCGAACCCACGCCGGCGGCGAGCCCAGCAACCGCGCCTGCGGCCGCCCCATCTAACGCGCCATCCCGCTAACAAGGACCGAGACCAATATGGCGAGCGATCACGCCCATTCCGACGCCCACGCCGGCGAGGATCACCGGCCCAGCCTCTATGACTGGAAGCGCTGGGTCTATTCCACCAATCACAAGGACATCGGCACGATGTACCTTGTGTTCGCGATCGTCGCGGGGATCATCGGCGCGCTGCTTTCCGGGCTTATCCGCTGGGAACTGGCCGAACCTGGCGTCGGCGTGCTGACGCAACTTCCCTGGATCGCGGACGTCGACGCCGCCAAGCACTATTACAATGTGATCATTACGTATCATGGCCTGATCATGATCTTTTTCATGGTCATGCCGGCGATGATTGGCGGTTTCGGCAATTGGATCGTGCCGCTGATGATCGGCGCGCCGGACATGGCGTTCCCGCGCATGAACAATATTTCGTTCTGGCTGCTGCCGGCTTCATTCGCGCTGGCGTGCATTTCGATGATCGTGCCCGGCAACGGCGCCTATCCAGGGTTCGGCGGCGGCTGGACGCTCTATCCGCCGCTGGCCACGTCTCCCGCCCACCATGGCGGGGCCTCGATGGATCTGCTGATCCTGTCTCTGCACATCGCGGGCGCCAGCTCCATTCTGGGCGCCATCAACTTCATCACCACGATCTTCAACATGCGCGCGCCGGGCATGACGCTGCACCGCATGCCGCTGTTTGTCTGGTCGATCCTGGTGACGGTGTTCCTGCTGCTCTTGGCGCTGCCCGTGCTGGCGGGCGCGCTCACCATGCTGCTGACGGATCGCAATTTCGGCACGCAATTCTTCAATGCAGCGGGCGGGGGCGATCCTGTCATGTACCAGCACTTGTTCTGGTTCTTCGGCCACCCGGAAGTCTACATTCTGATCTTGCCGGGCTTCGGCATGATCTCCCACATCGTGTCGACGTTCTCGCGCAAGCCCGTGTTTGGCTATCTCGCCATGGCCTATGCGATGGTGTCGATCGGCTTCATCGGCTTCATCGTGTGGGCGCACCACATGTACACGGTGGGGATGGGTTTTGATCTCGAAGCCTATTTCGTCGCCGCCACCATGATCATCGCGGTGCCGACGGGTATCAAGATTTTCTCCTGGATCGCCACGATGTGGGGCGGCTCGATCGAGTTCAAGGTGCCGATGCTGTGGGCGATCGGATTCATTTTCCTGTTCACCGTCGGCGGCGTGACAGGCGTGGTGCTGGCGAATTCCGGCATCGATACGGTGCTGCATGACACCTATTACGTGGTGGCGCATTTCCACTACGTTCTGTCGCTCGGCGCCGTGTTCACGATCTTCGCGGGCTTCTATTATTGGATCCCGAAGATGAGCGGCTACCGCTACAATGGCTTTCTCGGCGGCCTGCATTTCTGGATCACGTTCATCGGCGTCAACATCATCTTCTTCCCGCAGCACTTCCTGGGGCTGCAGGGCATGCCGCGCCGCTACATCGATTATCCGGAAGCATTCACATACTGGAATCAGATTTCCTCGATCGGGTATGCGATCACGCTCGTCGGCCTTGTCGTGTTCATTTTCGTGCTCATCGACCTCTTTCTGGCGCGCCGGCCCGCTGGCGCCAATCCGTGGGGTGAGGGCGCGACCACGCTGGAATGGACGCTGTCTTCGCCGCCGCCCTTCCACCAGTTCAGCGAATTGCCGGTGATTGAGCCGGAGCGGGCGCACTGAAAAAGTGTTCGCCGGACAACGGCCATGAGCGTAGTTGAGCATCAAGTCAGCGCGGCGACGGCGGGCGATTATGTCGCCCTGATGAAGCCGCGCGTGATGAGCCTCGTCGTGTTCACGGGGCTCGTTGGCTATGCGGTGGCGCCCGGCGCGGGGAATGCCGTGCTCGGCTTCGCCAGCATTCTCGCCATCGCCATCGGAGCGGGCGCGGCTGGCGCGCTCAATATGTGGTTTGACGCCGATATCGACGCTGTCATGGCGCGTACGCGGATGCGCCCGATTCCATCCGGGCGCGTCGCGCCGCAGGAAGCGCTCGCCCTTGGCGTGGTGATGAGCGTAATCAGCGTGCTGATCATGCTGCTGTCCGCCAACATCGCGGCGGCCGCGTTGCTCGCCTTCACGATCTTCTTCTACGCCGTCATTTACACGATGTGGCTGAAGCGGCGCACGCCGCAGAACATCGTGATTGGCGGGCTGGCCGGCGCCCTGCCGCCGGCGATCGCGTGGGTCGCCAAAACCGGTGCGATCGCGATTGAGCCGCTCATCCTGGTGGCGATCATTTTTGTATGGACGCCGCCGCACTTCTGGTCCCTGGCGCTGCTGCGCGCGGAGGAATATCGCGCCGCGCGCGTGCCGATGCTGCCGGTGACGCACGGGGCGGTGACGACTCGTGCGCATATTTTTCTCTACGCGCTGGCGCTCGCGCCGCTCGGCCTCGCTCCCATCGCGGCGGGGCTCGGCGGCTATGCTTACGCTTCAGTCGCCGGCATGGGCGGGTTGGTTTTTGTTTGGCTTGCGGCGCAGGTGCGCGGCTCAGAGGATTTGCGCCCCGCGCGGAATTTGTTTGGGTTCTCCATTTTTTATCTGTTCGCCCTGTTTGCGACACTGCTCCTTGAGCGCTGGGCGGGCCTTGCGCCGTTGGTGAGGGGATGAACGCCACAATTCGCTTGACGCCCGAGCAGGAACGCGCGCGCCGCCGGCGAAATCTGTGGATCGCGCTCGCGCTGGCGGCGTTCATGGCGCTGGTGTTCGCCGTCACGCTGGCGCAACTGGGCGCCGGCGTACTCAATCGGCCCCTGTGATGAACAGGCCGCCGCTCGATTCGCGCGCCCGCCGACGCATGGCGCTGACGGCTGGCGCGTGCGTGGCGGCGTTTCTGGCCATGGTGGGCCTGGCGTTCGCCGCGCCGCCGCTCTATCGCGCGTTCTGCCAGATCACTGGGTATGGCGGCACCACACGCACGGCGACCGCCGCGCCGGACCGCATCCTAGAGCGCCGTATCGAGGTGCGGTTTGACGCGAACGTCGCGCCCGGCTTGCCGCTGGAGTTCGCCCCCGCCCAGCTCAGCGAGCATTTACGGATCGGTGAGACGGGCCTCGCCTTTTACCGTGTGCGGAATCTATCCGGCGCGCCGGTGACGGCGATCGCGACGTTTAATGTCGTTCCCCATTCGACGGGGCGCTATTTCCAGAAGCTGCAATGCTTCTGCTTCCGTGAGCAGACCATCGCGCCGGGCGCCGAGATCGATATGCCGGTGGTCTATTTCGTCGATCCCGCCCTGGTGGACGATCCGAACACGACGGACGTGCAGTCCATCACGCTCTCCTACACTTTTTTCCGCTCAATCGAGGACGCGCCGACGCCGCCCTCATGATCGGCCTGCACCGCCCCCGTGACCTCCCGCCGCTTGGCCCACGCGCCGGCCTCCGCTAGACACTCCCCGGACTCACAACGCTCGAGAGACCCCAATGGCCCACGCCGACGTTCGCCACGATTACCACCTCGTTGATCCAAGCCCCTGGCCCATCGTTGGGTCGGTCTCGGTGTTTGTCCTGGCGGTTGGCGCGGTGGCAGCGATGCGCGGCGTTGTCCCCGCCTCCGAGGCGGGCGATTTCTGGGCCAATATCTCCAACATGCTGCTGACGCGTGGCAGCATGCCGCTGTTCTTCGCCGGCGCCGCGGGCGTTGCGCTCACCATGATCGGCTGGTGGATGGATGTCATCCGCGAGGGGCGCAAAGGCTCGCACACGGCTGTCGTCGATATCGGATTTCGCTACGGCATGATCCTTTTCATCGCCTCGGAAGTCATGTTCTTCGTGGCGTGGTTCTGGGTGTTCTTCGAGCTCGCGATTTTCCACGAGCACCGCGCGGCCTGGCATATCCCGACCTGGGATGAGGCCGTCGCACAGGCCTGGGCCACTTGGCCGCCGCCGCACGTGGAGACGTTCGATCCCTTCCATCTGCCCTTGATCAACACGCTGATCCTGTTGCTCTCCGGCACGACGGTGACGTGGGCCCACCATGCGCTGCAGCAGAATGATCGCCGCGGCGCCATGTGGGGTTTGTTGCTGACTGTGCTGCTTGGCGCGGCCTTCACCTATGTGCAGTTCGTGCTCGAATACCCCCACGCCGGCTTTCAGTTCGGCAATACGGGCGACACCACAACCGCGAACCTTTACGGCTCCGCGTTTTTCATGGCGACGGGCTTCCATGGCGCGCACGTCATCATCGGCACGATCTTCCTGGCGGTTTGCCTGCTGCGCTTGGTGATGGGGCAAATGACGCCAACCAAGCATTTTGGCCTCGAGGCGGCGGCCTGGTACTGGCACTTCGTGGACGTGGTCTGGCTCTTCCTGTTCACCTTCGTCTACGTCACCCCGTATTTGACGATGCAGGAATAGGGATTGGCGGGTTCTTCCCCAGTTCTCGCGGGGCTACGCGGCAAATGCCCCGCATGCGGCCGGGGCGCGTTGTTCAGCGGCTATCTGAGGCTCGCGCACCGATGCGCGGCGTGCGGCGAAGATTTCTCGATCGCCGACGCCGGGGATGGCCCCGCCGTCTTCGTGATGTTCGTGGTCGGCGCGTTGGCCGTGCCGCTGGGCTTCATCCTTGATCGAAGGCTGCACTTGCCGGATTGGCTTGCGCTCGCGCTCACGGGCGCGGCGGTGATCGTGCTGTCGCTGGCGCTGCTGCCGGTGTTCAAGGGCGCGCTGTTCGCCATGCAATGGCGCCATAAGGCGGGTGAAGCGCGCGCGGCCCCGCGCACACCAGACGCTTGATGCTGAAGTTTCGTCCGCTTCCGGCGATGACCGTGATCGCCATCGTCGCGCTCGCGGCGTTGATCGTGCTCGGGCGTTGGCAATGGGATCGGTTCGAGGAAAAGCGCGCGCTCGCCGCCGCGCCCGTGGCGCGCATGACGATCGAATCCTATCGGCCGATCGAGGAGGGCGTGCAGCTGGTTTATGGCGTGCTCAATCGCGAGCCGGGCTGGCGCGTGTTTGCGCCGGTGCGGTTTGGCGAAACCAATCTCTTCATCGACGCCGCATTCGCGCCGGGGCCGACGCCGCCGGATTGGCGCAGCCTGCGCTTTCCCGCGGCGTTGCGGGGCGCGGGTCCAATTGAAGGCGCTTCGATCCGCCCGCCGCGTTCGCCACGCTTCACGCCGGCGCCTTCACCTGTTGACCGTGTGTGGTACGCGGTCGATCTGCCGGAAATGGCGCGCGCGGCCGGCATGAGCGGCGCGGCGGATTTTTATCTCGCCACGGACTATGTCGGCGAGGACGGCCGGCCGATCGAGAATCCGTTCGCGCGGGCGGGCGGCGCCGATCTTCTCCCGCCCGAACGCCATCTCGGCTACGCCTTCACCTGGTGGGGCCTGGCGATCGTGCTGGTCGGCGTATACTTCGCCTATCACATCAGCGTCGGGCGCTTGCGGTTCGGCCCTCCTCGGCTCGGGAGCTCTTAGGTGCGGTACGTCTCCACGCGCGGAGATGCGGCGCCGGTTTCCTTTATGGACGCCATTCGCGCGGGCATGGCGCGCGATGGCGGACTTTATGTCCCGGAAGAATGGCCGCCTCCCGCCGCGCGTGAGCATGTCGCCGTCGCGCCCTACGCGGACGTCGCCGCGCGCGTCTTGAGTGCGTTCGCGGGGGAAGACATCGGCGCCGAAGAGGCGGCGCGACTTGCGCATGGCGCTTATGGAACGGCGCGGAATTTCCCGCCGCCTATCGCGCCCCTGGTGCAGACGGGCCCGGGCGTTTGGCGCCTTGAGCTCATTCACGGGCCGTCCTTGTCGTTCAAAGATGTAGCGATGCAACTCATCGGCCCGCTCTACGATCTCGCGCTGGAGCGCGCCGGCGCGCGGGCCACGATTGTGTGCGCAACCTCCGGCGATACGGGCGGCGCGGCGGTCGAGGCGTTGAAAAACCGCACGCGGGTCGACTTGTTTGTGCTGACGCCGAAGGGGCGCGTGTCGGAGGTGCAGCGCCGGTTCATGACCACGTCCGGCGCGGACAATGTCCACGTGCTTGAACTGGATGCGGATTTCGACGCCTGCCAGGCGATCGTTAAGGCTCTGTTCGCGGACGGCGACTTCGCGCTTCGCGCCGCGCTCAGCGGTGTCAATTCGATAAATTGGGCCCGCATCGTTGCGCAGTCAGTGTATTTTTGCATCGCGGCGCACGCGCTGAGCGCGCCCGGGCCGGTGAGTTTCGTCGTGCCGACCGGCAATTTCGGCGACGCCTATTCCGGCTGGGTCGCCAAGCGCATGGGCGCTCCGATTGGGCGCATTCTGATCGCTACGAATGCGAACGACATATTGGCTCGCGCCTTGAACACTGGGCGGTATGAGCGCGCGGTGACCTCGCGCGCGACCTTGTCTCCCGCCATGGACATCCAGGTCGCGTCGAATTTCGAGCGCATCTTGTTTGAGGCGTTGGATCGCGATGGCGCGCACGTGCGGCGGCTTTACGAGGGCTTCAGCCAATCCGGCGGCTTTGACATTCCCAAGCTGGCGTTGGAGCGCTTGCGCACGGACTTCAGCGCCGTCGCGATAAGCGACGACGAGACCGAGCAAACGATCGCGCGTGCATGGAATGAGGGCCATTTAATCTGCCCGCATACGGCGGTGGGAGAGTGCGCGTTGGCGACAGGCGCGCCTGCATTCGCGCATCGGCCTGTCGTGACGCTGGCGACGGCTCACCCCGGCAAGTTCCCCGATACGGTTGAGCACGCAACGGGCGTGCGCCCAGCGCTCCCACAACGCTGCGCCGATCTTTTCGGTCGCGAGGAGCGCTTAGAGCGCCTGCCGGCCAACGCCGAGATTGTGAAGCATCTTATTCAAGAACGGACGCGCGCATGGCGCTAGAACTCATCACCTTGCCGAATGGCGTGCGCGTTGCGCTCGACCCCATGGCGAATCTGGAGACGGCGGCCGTCGGCGTGTGGCAGCGCGTCGGCGCGCGTTGGGAAGCCGCGCACGAAAACGGTGTTGCGCATCTCTTCGAGCACATGGCGTTCAAGGGCGCGGGCGGGCGTGATGCGCGCGCGTTCGCCGAGGCGGTGGAAGAAATCGGCGGCGTGATGAACGCGGCGACAAGCTATGAGCGCACGTCTTACTTCGCCCGCGTCACGCGCGAACACGCCGGCGCCGCGTTGCATCTGATCGCCGATACACTGCTCGACCCGCACTGGGCGCCGGATGATTTCGAGAAGGAAAAGGATGTCGTAACCCAGGAGCGGGGCGAAGCACGCGATCAGCCTGACGATCATGTCTTTGAATTGCATCAAGCCGCTCTTTATCCGGATCAGCCGATGGGGCGGCCGATTCTTGGCCTGGAGGAAACGATTGCGCCCCTGAGCGTCGAGGCGCTGACCGCATTTCGCGCGGCGCATATGGCGCCTGAGCGTGTGCTGGTGGCCGTCGCCGGGGCCTATGATCGCGACGCCATCCTCGCCTGCGCGCAGGAGCGGTTCGGCGCGCTCGCGCCGCGCCCCGTGCTCGCCTACGCGCCCGCGCGCGCCGCGGCAGGGTGCGCGCGTGAGGCGCGGCGCCTTGAACAGACCCACCTTGTGCTGTCCTGGCCCGCGCCGCCGGCCGGGGATGAGGCGCTCTACGCCGCGCGGCTGATGTGTGAAATCTATGGCGGGGGGATGTCGTCGCGCCTGTTTCAAGAAGTGCGTGAAGCGCGCGGCCTCGTCTACGCGATCGACGCCTTCATCGATGCGCTGGAGGATTGCGGGCGGCTTGGCGTCTATGCCGGTTGCGCGGCGCGCAACGCTGAAACTGTCGCGCTGATGGCGGGCGATCTGCTAGCGGCGCTGGCGCGCGAAGGCCCAACGGCGCGTGAGCTTGCGCGCGCCAAGGCGATCGCCGCCGCCTCGATCCTGATGGGCGCGGAATCGCCGATGGGCCGGGCCGAGGCGCGCGTCGCCCAGGTGTTTCTGCGCGGGCGCTTGATCGGGTTTGATGAAATCCGTGACAAGCTGAACGCGGTGACGATCGAAGATGTGCGCCGCGCGGCGGAGTTGGCTATCAACGGCCCGGCCTGCGTGGCTGTGATCGGACCCAAAAGCGGGCTTGCGGCGGCGGACGCCTTTCATGCACGCTTCGCGCAAGGCAGGTGAGGCGCGCGATGGTGTTTCCAAAGCGGGAGGGAGCGGCGCAGGCTGGCGCGGTCTTGAGCGGAGAGGGCGTCACGCTGCGCCATCCGGAAACCCGCGACTTCCCGGACTGGGCGGCGCTGCGCCAGCAGAGCCGCGCCTTCCTGACGCCCTGGGAGCCGACCTGGCCTGAGGACGAGTTTTCAAAGGCGGCGTTTCGCGCGCGCATACGCCGCTACCTGCACGACATCGCGGAGGGGCGCGCTTATCCGTTTTACGTGTTCGCGGCGGGTGATGAGCGCCTGATCGGCGGCGTCACTTTGAGTCAAGTGCGGCGCGGCGTGGCGCAGGCCGCTTCGCTTGGCTATTGGATCGGCGCGCCTTATCAGCGCCGTGGCCACACAAGCGCGGCGGTGGCGGCGGTGCTGCGGTTTGCATACACGGATTTGCGTCTGCACCGTATCGAAGCCGCCTGCCAGCCGGATAACATCGCCTCCCAGCGCGTGCTCGTGAACAACGGGTTTGAGGCGGAAGGCCGCGCACGCGCTTACCTGAAGATCAATGGCGCGTGGCGCGATCATTTGCTCTTTGGGCGGATCAACCCGGACGCGAACGTGTGAGCGCACACGCATCCTTGATCGCCGCGGCGGGTCCAGGCCGCTTGGAAGCGCACTTCCAACCCATCGTGCGTTTGGACGATGGCGCCATAGCGGGGTTCGAAGCGTTGGCGCGTTGGCGCGGCGAGAACGGCGTGGTGATGGACGCCGTTGACTTTCTGCCCGCCGCGAATTGGACTAATGAGCACGCCGCCATCGGCCGCGACGCGGCGCTGTTGGCGTTGAACGCGTTCGCGCGCCGGTCTCGCGGCGCGGCGCTGTCATTGTCGCTTAACATCATCGATACGGATTTGTTCGATGGCGGCGCTGAGCGCCTCCTCGATACGGCGGAGAAGCTGGGCCTCGCCAAAGGCGCATTGTTGTTCGAGCTGACGGAGCACCACACCTTGCCGGATCTCGAGCGCGCGGCGGCCGCGCTCGCCGCCTTGCGCCAGCGCGGCGCCCGCATTGCCTTGGATGACTTCGGCGCCGGCCATTCCTCGCTCGCCTGGCTCGCGCACTTGCCCATCGACGCGATCAAGATCGACCGCACGCTCGTGGCTTGCGCGGGCGAGGCGCGTGGGCACACGGTGCTTGCATTCGTCCTTACGCTAGCGCGCGACCTTGGCGTGGCGACGATCGCCGAGGGCGTCGAGACCGAGGCGCACGCGCGCCTGCTGCGCGAACTGGGCTGCACGATGGCGCAGGGGCGCCTCTTTGGTATGGCTTTGCCCGCCGAGGCGGCGTTCGCGGGCTTGGTTTAGCGCCTAATCTTTTCGGATTGAAACACCACCCATTCCCGGGACGTTGCCCCCGGGTCCGGCCATAGACCGGCCCGAGGATAAACTCCGCAACGGGACCGGGACCCATAAGCACACGCCGTCGGTGTTTATGGGCCCCGGACTTGGCGCTCACGCGCCAATCCGGGGATGGGTGATGAAAAGATTCAATCTCAAACGATCAGGCCCTAAGCCCGCCCGGTTTCGCCGGCGATCTGGCCCGGATCGAATCCGAGGCGCTTGATCGCGTCGCCCCATTTGCCCATGTGATCGCCGCCGAAAATGATGGCGTCATCGGCTGCGGCGTCGACCACCAGCCAGGCGTTCTGCTTCATTTCATCTTCGAGTTGGCCCGCGCCCCAGCCAGAGCATCCCAGCGCCAGCATGAAGCGTTGCGGCGCCGCTTCGCCGGCCATCGCCTCCAGCACTTCACGCGTCGCCGTGAGGCAAATGCCGGGCGCGATCGGTTGCGTCGCGTCGCCGGATTTGAAATCCTCCGAATGCAGCACATAGCCGCGATCGGGGCGGACCGGCCCGCCATCCAACACCTGGCGCGGCGCGAGCTTCGCGCCCGCCTGGATGCCCAAATGATCGAGCACGTCGCCCAGGCGCAATTCCTCGCGCGGCTTGTTCACCACGAGGCCCATGGCGTGCTCCTCGGTGTGCACGCACATCATGATCACGGCCTTCTCGAACCGGGGATCGCCGATCCCCGGCATCGCGATCAGGAGCTTGCCCGCCAGCGACCCGTCCATGGTGAATGCTCGCGCCTCCCGGGTCCGTCCGCAAGGGGGTCGCGCGCCGCGGAGGAACCCCTTATGTGAGGCCTACCATTTCAACATGAAGGCGATGCGATGATCAAAGTCGGGGACAGACTGCCGGACGCCACGTTCACCATGCCCACGCCGGACGGGCCCAAACCTATCACCACCGCCGAGGCGTTCGCCGGCAAGACGGTCGCCTTGTTCGCGGTGCCGGGCGCCTTCACGCCAACCTGCTCGGCCCGCCACTTGCCGGGCTTCCGCGACAAGGCCGCCGATCTGCGCGCCAAGGGCGTGGACCAGATCGCCTGCACCGCCGTAAATGACGTGTTCGTCATGGGCGCCTGGGCAAAGGACCAGGGCGTGGCGGACATGCTCATGCTGGCGGACGGGAACGGCGCCTTCGCCGACGCGGTCGGCCTTGCGTTCGATGGCGCCAAATTCGGCATGGGCCGGCGCTCGCAGCGCTATTCAATGATTGTTAAGGATGGAATTGTGACGGAGCTCAACGTCGAGGCGCCAGGCGAGTTCAAGGTGTCGAGCGCCGAACATATGCTCGGCCAGCTCTCTTAAGGTGGCGTTCGGTTTTGGGAGAGCTTTGCGTAACGCGTCTGCGTTATGCACGACAGATCGCGGCGAGAAGCGCCGCGCACGGGGAGAAGCTCCATGCTGGGCGCTGACATCACACTGCTGGTTTTCGTCGCGCTGGCGATCGTCGTCGCCTTCAATTCGATCAAGGCCGTGCCGCAGGGGCGGCAATGGACGGTCGAACGGTTTGGGCGTTACACGCGCACGCTGCGCCCCGGCATCGCCTTCATTATGCCGTTCGCGGATCGGATTGGGCGGCGCCTTTCCATGATGGAGACGGTGCTCGATGTGCCGCGCCAGGAGGTGATCACCAAGGATAACGCCATCGTCGCGGTGGACGCGGTGGTGTTCATTCAGGTCGTGGACGCGGCCAAGGCCGCCTATGAGGTCGAAAATCTCAACCAGGCGATCCTCAATCTGGCGCTGACCAATGTGCGCACCGTCGTCGGCTCGATGGAGTTGGACGAAGTGCTATCGCAGCGCGATTCCATCAATGCGCGCCTGCTCACCGTGATTGATGCGGCGACGCACCCCTGGGGCGTCAAGGTCACGCGCATAGAGATCAAGGATTTGTCTCCGCCCGCCGATCTCAATCAGGCGATGGCGCGGCAAATGAAGGCCGAACGCGAACGCCGCGCCCTCATCCTGGAAGCCGAAGGCGAAAAGCAGGCGGCTATCCTGGTCGCCGAAGGCGCCAAGCAATCGGCGATCTTGCAAGCCGAGGGCCGCCGTGAAGCCGCCTATCGCGACGCCGAAGCGCGCGAACGCGCCGCGCAGGCCGAAGCGAAGGCGACCGACATGGTCTCCGAGGCGATCGCCAAGGGCGACGTCAACGCCATCAACTATTTCCTGGGTCAGCGCTATATTGATGCGTTCGCCAAGCTGGCCGAAAGCCCGCAGCAACGCACGGTGATTGTGCCGGCGGACCTCGCTGGCATCGCCGGCTTCGCGGAAAGCCTGAAGGCGCTCATTACGGAGCAGCGTGCGAGCAATGCGCAACGGCCACGCACGGGGACGCCGCCGACGACGTGATACGTCCCGCGTCTTCACGTTTGACGCATGGATCGGCCGCTCAACCCGCTACAAACCCGGCCGCCTTGTGTGACCCATCGCAGAACGGCTTATTCTTGGATGCGCCGCAGCGGCACAAAAACACCTGGGCGCAGCGCTCGATGACACGGCCCGTGCCCGAGCAGAGTTCAAGATTTCCTTCGATCTTCAACGGCCCGTTTGGTTGCGGTGAAATGGCGAGGGGCCCGTCGCGTTGGGCGAGGGCGTCTGTCTTGCGCGAAGCGGGCTCGCCGCTGGCGATGAAGCCGCTGGCGGCGTGCGCGCCATCGCAGAAGGGCTTGTTCTTTGAGGCGCCGCACCGGCACAATGTCGCGCGCGGGCCAATGGGCTGTCCCTCCAGCGTTAGTTCAGCATGAAGCGCGATTGGCCCGTTTTCCCTGATATGGCCGACATTCACTTGCGGCGGCGCTTCGTTCGGCGCGCCGTCGTGGCGCTCATAAGCGATGGCGCCAGAGGGGCAGCGGTGGGCGATCTCGACCAAAAGGTCGGCGGGTGTTTCATCGGGATGAAGCCATGGCCCTTCGACATTGGCGAGGAAAGTCTTTGGCGCGCCGGTGACGCACTCGCGCGCGTGAATGCAGCGCTTGGCGTCAAACAGGATCGTGACTTTGCCGCCTGGCGCGCGCTCGATGGACATGGGCCCCCCGGTTCTGAAAAGCTTCCGACCATAGACGCGGCTGGGCTTCTGGTCACGCCCACTTTGGCGTGATGGCGCGGCGCCAACTCGGCTCGTTGACGCGCAATGGCGTTCGGCGGCGAATGCCTCCATATTGGATGCTTCAAGTGTCGGCGGGATCGGAATGGACGCTCTCTTCTCCTTCGTGAACCAGATTGAACCGTGGCATTGGGCGGCGCTGGCGCTTGTCCTGCTGATCGGCGAACTGATGACGGGCACGACGTTTCTGCTCTGGCCGGCGGCGGCCGCGGGGCTCGTCGCGCTGTTCGCCTGGCTGACGCCGCTCTCGCCCGCCTGGCAAGTGGGCGTGTTCGCCGCGCTGACGCTTGTGTTGACGCTGATGGGCCCCGGCTTGCGCCGCCGCATCCTGCAGCCAGGCGAAGCCGGCACGCTCAATGAACGCTCGGCGCAATTGATCGGCCAGCGCGGGCGCGCGGAGGCCGAGTTCGCTGACGGTGTCGGCCGTGTGCATCTAGGCGATACGATCTGGCGCGCCGA
>CADEEL010000008.1:0-18697 GCA_902826335.1 uncultured Alphaproteobacteria bacterium | reverse complement strand
TAATCCCGCGCCGAATCCATCGTTTGCCGCAAGCGGACTAGGAACGGCAGCGCCGCCGCGAAGTCGCGCGCATCAATGTGCTCGAGCAGCGCGCGCATACCGGGATCGACAAGCGCGGCCGCCGTGTCGCGCGCCCTGCGCCCGGCCGGCGTGATGCGCACGATCTTGGCGCGGCCATCCGCCGGATCGGGCGTTATCTTGATGTAATTGCGCTCTTCCAGTCTTTGCAGCGTGTAGGTCATCGCGCCCTTGGTGACCTGAAAGGCGCGCGCGAGGTGGGCGGGGCTTTCACCATCCGGCTCGCGGCGCACAAAATGATTGAGCACGCCGAATCCGGCGATTGACAGCGTTTCCGGGAGCACGGCGCGCAGCGCCGCATTGGCCAATTGGCCGATGATGGCGATTTCGTTCAGCGTCTGGAACGCAAGGTGCAGCGCTTCGTCCTTTTTCATGCGCCCAGATGTTCACCGAGTCCCCGGCGCGGCGAAGGCCCGATGCGGGGCCCATAGCCGATGCGGGCGAACATCTGCACGCGCGCCGCGCCTGGCGCGTTCATCAGCGTTTCGGCTTGCGTATGCAGCGCCGCCATCTCTGGGTATTCCTGCAGCGCTTGGCTCCAGGGATGCATGGAGAGCCCGCGCGCCGTCGCGGCGAGATTGAGGCGCGCATAGGCGCGGCCCGCCGCGATCTGCGTGGCGCGGCTGTTGTCCGCGCTGGTGAACCAGATGAACGCCGGCGCCTCCAAGGCGAGTGGACGGAACGCTTCAATTCCGCCCCAGGTGAAGGAATTGTCGAGGTCCATAAGCGTGGCGCGATTGAGCAGGCCGACCGCGCGCGCAAGTTCGATCATCGGGCCGTCAAGCACGAGCCCGTCGCGATAGGCCGCGATCTCGCCCGCGCCGATGCGCATGAGATCGACGCTTTCCTGGTACGCCGCCGGCGTGCGGATTTCCTTCTCGAATCCCTCCCAGGCAAGCGTGCGCAATTGCCCGCGCAACTCGCCGCCATTGGCCCAGCCATAGGCGATTCCACCGCCCGCTTCTTGCGACATCGCGCGCAATTCCGCTTCGGGAATCTCGCGCGATGCATATGCTTCGCGATTGGTGCGTCGCGCCAGGATGTGATCGAACAGCGGATCGCGCGCCGCGCCGTCGGTCACGAAGCGCACATGCGCCACGGGGCGCTGATCGAGGCGCGGTTGGGGCTCGCCCTCGGGCCACAATGTCATCTCGGCGCGCCGCCCGCGTGTGCGCGCGGCGAGACCGAGCAATTCAAGAAAGGCGCCGCAGCCGAGCACGATCTGTCGGTCGAATGGATCTGTCGCGGGCAAGAGGCGTTCCAAGTCAACGTGAAAGAGAAGTTCATCGGCGCCGACAAGCTCAACGAGCCAAGGCTGACGGTTGTGCGGATTGGGCGCGAGGATCGCGTGGGCAAGGGCGAAGCGGCGAAGATCGATTTCACCAGCGCCGGGATTGCGCCAGGCGGCTGCGGGATCGGGCCCTTGCGCGCAGGCGCTGAGCGCGGGCGCAAACGCGCCGCCTGCGAGGATCGCCATCACGCCGCGCCGGGTTGATCTCATGGCCACCCCTATAGTTCAACGTTAAACCATGGAGGTTCAATAATGAACTATCTCTAGAATGACAAGGGCTATTTCAGCGCCTTGATCGCGGCGCGGGCGAGGGCGTCTGCGCGTTCATTCATGGGATGGCCCGTGTGGCCGCGCACCCAGCGCCATTCAATCTCGTGCTTGGCGGCGGCTTCTTCGAGCCGTTTCCAGAGATCAACATTGAGCACTGGCTTGCCCTGGCTTGTTTTCCATCCCTTGCGCTTCCAGCCCTTTATCCAAATTGTGATGCCGTTCATCACATATTGGCTGTCGGTGGTGAGGATGGCGTGCGTGGGCGCTTTCAACGCTTCAATGGCGGCGATGGCGCCCATCAGCTCCATGCGGTTATTGGTGGTCGCGGCCTCGCCGCCGGATATTTCCTTTTCGACGTCGCCGAGCTTCAAAATGGCGCCCCAGCCGCCTGGGCCGGGATTGCCGGAGCAGGCGCCGTCCGTCCAGATATGCACCGCCTTGGTCATTCGGCGGGAATAGGCGGATTCGCAGGCAAGCGATCTGGCCGGCGTATAAGCCAGAAGATGAGCGCCGTGAGCGCGCCGGCGTAAAGCCCGATGCGATGATAGGCGCTCCAGAAAAGATCGGGCGCGGCGAGCGAGGCGCCGCCGACGATATCTTGATTCATCAAGCGCGCGCCGAGCGCCATCAGCACGAACACGCCATACCCGCCGGCCGCGCCCAGCGCGCCATAGGCTGGCCAGCCGCTCCGGTGGAAACGTTGGAGCAGCATGTGCGCGGCGAGGCCCAAAGTGAGCGTCACGGGCATGCCGATGGCGAAGCCGTAAGTGAGGCCAATTGGGATAATGTCGCCCGCGCGCCGCGCGAGCCAGGCCGCGTCTTCTTCTCCGAACGCGGCGACGCTCGCCCATGACAGCGCCATCGCCGCGATGCCGCCGATCAGCGGTGCGGCGAGCAACGCGAGCAGGAGGCGGGGCGAGACCGCTTTGCGCTCAGGCGCCATAATCGCTTGCTCCGCGCGCGCCGCGATGAAAGGCGAGCTTGTCCGCGTATTCCAGCGGGTCCTTGCGCGTGACGAGCGCATCGGCGGGCGTTTCGATCCAATCGACGAGGCGTGTGGCGAAGAAGCGCAGCGCGGCCCCGCGCGCCAGAAGCGGCAGCGACGCCAATTCATCCTCCGTCAATGTGCGGCCCTCCTGATAGCCGGCGATCATCGCGGCGCCTTTTTGCACATTGTATACTGGGCCATCGAAGCACCAGGCGTTGAGGCTGACGGCCAGATCATAAGCGAGAAAGTCAGTGCAGGCGAAATAGAAATCGAACACGCCGACGAGGTCGTCGCCGATGAAATGCGCATTATCGGGGAAGAGATCAGCATGGATGATCCCGCGCGGCAGATCGCGCGGCCAGGCCGTAATGGCTTCGAGATCGGCGCGCACAAGATCGGCAAGGCCGGGCCGCAGCGCCTCGGCTTCCGCGAAGCGCGGCGATAGGAGCCGCCGCCACGCATCCGGACCCAGCGCATTGGCGCGCGTCGCCGGCATATCGTTGAGCGCTTTGTGCATGCGCGCCAGGCCCGCGCCGATCGCGCGGCACTGGGCGATGTTCGGATGCGCAATCGATGCGCCGGGCAGAAAGGAGACGAGAGCGGCGGGCTTGCCGCGCACGTGCGCAATCACCGATCCATCACGCCGCGCCAGCGGCCGCGGCGCCGGAAATCCGCGTGCGGCGAGCCGCTCCATCACCGCCATGAAGAACGGCAAGTCCTCTGCCGCGACGCGCTTTTCATAAATGGTGAGGATGAAGCGGCCGCGCGCCGCCTCCACCACATAATTTGAATTCTCCACGCCTTCGGCGACGCCCTTGAAGGCATGCACGGCGCCGATGTCGTACGCGGCGAGGAGTTCGTTCACCTCGTCCACGGAAAGATGGGTGTAGACGGCCATTTCAGAGCGGTTCCCGAAAAGTGAGAAGCGGTTTTCGGACGAGAACCGCTCTAGTCTTAATCATAGACCCGTTCCCGATTGGAGTTATGTCGCTCCAATCGGGAACGGGTCTAGGCGCGCTGCTCGACGGCGAGAATGCGCCGAAATTCGTCCATCTGCACAATGAAGCGCGCGCGGTGCTGGCCCTCGATCATGGCGCGGGTGATGCGTTCGAAATGGTCGATGAACCGATGCATGGTTTCGGCCTCATCGTCCGTGAGGCGCCGCCCCAGAAGCTCCTCCTCCTGCTCGAAGCGCCAATGGCGGACAATGTCGAAATTCGGTCCACGCAGATAGATGAACAAATCAAAGAGCGCGAAGAACAGCGGATAGCGCGTCGCCAGGGGCGCTAGCATGTGGTTGCGCCAGATGCGGTGCGGGTCCTCGCCTTCTTCCAACGGATTGAGAGGTTTGACGTCCATGCCCGTCGGCACATTCGCGCCAAGGCACCAGCCATCCACGAGAATGGCGTCGGGTCGGCCCACGAAGACGGGCCACTCCGATTCCGGAATGCGTTCATCGCTGCTTTTGTCGAAGCGCGGCAACGGCGTGTGATCGTTCGGCCGGGCGCTGGTCAGCATGGTGATCGTGCGCTTGGCGAGATCGAGATCGTGGGTGCCGGGCGGCCCGCGCGTGGCGAACAGGGGGTGGATGGATTTGGCCATATGCGCGCGCTCGGCCTTGGTCAGATAGACATCGTCCAGCGAGAAATGCGCGACGCGCCAGCTCGTATCGGCGAGGAAGCGCGCGCAAAATGTTGTCTTGCCCGCGCCTTGCGGGCCGGCGAGGCCGACAATGGCTGGCCGCCCGGGGCGCTCCGCGCGCGCGGCGCGTATTATGGCCTCGATGAGGGCGGGAACGGATTGCGCGCTCACTCGGCCAGTACACGCGGCAGCTTGAACACGATGTCCTCATCCGTCACGCGCACATGCTCGAGCCCCACAATGAAGCGCGCGGCGAGCGCGGCGATCACACCCTCGACGAGATCCTCGGGCGCACTGGCGCCGGCCGTGATCCCGACCCGGCGCACGTCCGCAAACCAAGCCCAGTCGAGATCGTCCGCCGAGCCGATGAGGCGCGCCGCGCCCGCGCCCGCGCGCAACGCGACTTCAACGAGGCGCAGCGAATTGGATGAGTTCGGCGCGCCGATCACGAGCACAAGATCGGCGCCTGGGGCCAAGGCCTTCACCGCGTCCTGCCGATTTGTGGTGGCGTAGCAGATATCCTCCTTGTGCGGCGCGGCGATCGCGGGGAAGCGCCGCTGCAGAACGGCGACGATATCGGCCGTGTCGGCCACGGAGAGGGTTGTTTGCGTCGCCAGGGCCAAGCGGCTTGGATCGCGCGGCGCGAACGCCTCGGCGTCCGCGATGGTTTCGATCAGTGTGATCGCGCCCTCGGGAAGCTGGCCCATCGTGCCGATCACTTCGGGGTGTCCGGCATGGCCGATGAGCACGATCTCACGCCCGGCGGCGTGCTGGCGCTCGGCCTCGACATGGACCTTGGAGACGAGGGGGCAGGTCGCGTCCACGAACAGCATGTCGCGCCGCGCCGCTTCGGCTGGGACGGCCTTGGGCACGCCGTGGGCGGAGAAGATGACCGGCCGATCCGCCGGGCACTCGTCGAGCTCCTCGACGAACACGGCCCCCATAGCTTCGAGGCGCGCCACCACATGCCGGTTGTGGACAATTTCGTGCCGCACAAAGACCGGCGCGCCCCATTTCGAAATCGCCCGCTCCACGATCTGGATCGCCCGGTCTACTCCTGCGCAAAAGCCGCGCGGGCAGGCCAGAAGGACGGTGAGGCCCGGTCTGCCGTCAGGGGCGGCGCTGTCTGGCGGCATGGGCTGGGCGGCTCCTCAATCCAGGCGCCGCGCTTGGTTGCGGGCGCCGCCGGGCGCGGCTATCACCGCCTATATCAGGCCGCGTCGCTGGAAGAACCAGGGCGGCCCGCTCGCTTATGAAGGGGATGGCATGAACTGGAAGCACGCTTTGCTGGCGCTGGCGCTGATTCCGCTGGCCGTGTCCTGCTCCAGCCGCGAACGCTCCGCTGAAATCCCCGACGGCACGCCGATTGGCCGCGGCGGCTCGGAAACCCCGCAAGACCCGAACCAGCCGCGCCGCTCGCAGCAGGCCACACGGGAAGGGCAGCGCCCGGCGGGCTGGCTGTCGCGCTCGTTTGGGAACAACAACGATCCCAATGTGGGCCCGTGCCCGCTGATGGGCGTGCTGCATGATTCGGCGCGCATCGTGGAATTCGCGAGCCCCGAGCAGCGCTACGCCAACATCGCCTTCACGGGCGAGATGCGGGGCGTGCGCGGCTTTTGCCGCTACACGGGCGCCGATCCGATCGAGATGAATCTGGAAATCGATATGGCGTTCGGGCGGGGGCCAGCCTCGGCCGGCGCGCGCACGCATCGCTATCGCTATTGGGTGGCGGTGACGCGGCGCGGCGTCGCGCCCATCGAAAAAGAATATTTCAACATCGAAGTGGAGTTCGATGGTGATCGCAACATCGCGACAGGCACCGATCAGATCGAGCGAATTGTCATTCCACGCGCCAACGCTGAAATTTCAGGCGAGAATTTTGAAGTTCTGGTTGGCTTCGATCTCACACCCGAACAATTAGCCTTCAATCGCGAGGGGCGGCGCTTCCGCATCGATGCGGGCAATAATACGCAGCAACAACAATAAAAGCGCGCCTTGACCGGGATGGCGCGGCGCGCCATCCCGCTGACCCATGAAGGATTTATCGGAGCGATTGTCGGCGGCGGCGGTTGGTGTGTTCGCCGCGCTCGGCCTTGACGCCGCGCACGCGCGGGTGCGCCGGTCCGACCGGCCCGATCTTGGCGACTTCCAGTGCAATGGCGCGCTCGCGGTGGCGAAAGCGGTCGGGCGCAAGCCCACGGACGTGGCTGGCGAGATCGCGGCGGCGTGGCGCGCCGTGGATATGGCGCCCGCGCCGACCTTGGCCGGCCCCGGATTTCTCAATTTCACGGTCACCGATGCGGCGCTGGCGGCGCGCGCGCAGGAAGTAGCGGCCGATCCGCGCGCCGGCGCCGAGGTTGTCACGCAAGCACGGCGCGTGCTTGTCGATTATGGCGGGCCCAATGTCGCCAAAGGCATGCATGTGGGGCATTTGCGCGCCTCGATCATCGGCGAAAGCCTGAAGCGCATCTTCCGCTTTCGCGGCGACGAGGTCTGGGGCGACGCTCATTTCGGCGATTGGGGCTTTCAGATGGGCCTGATGATCGTCACGCTCGAGGACGAATTGAGCGGCCTTGGTGATCAGGCGCGTCTCGCGGCGCGGCTCGGCGCGTTGACGCTTGAGGATTTGGAGACGCTCTATCCGGCCGCCGCCGCGCGCGCCAAGGCGGACGATGCGTTTCGCGACCGCGCGCGCAAGGCCACGGCCGCGCTGCAGGCTGGCGAGGCGACGCACCGCAAGATTTGGCAGGCGATGCATGATGTGTCGATGGCGGCGCAAAAGCGGGATTTCGCCGCGCTCGGCGTTGATTTCGATCTGTGGAACGGGGAGAGCGACGCCGATCCGTTTATTCCCGCCATGGTCGCCGATCTCGAGGCGAAAGGCTTGCTGGAGGATGATCAGGGCGCGCGCATAGTGCGGGTGGCGGGGCCAGGCGAGACGCGCAAGAAAAAACTCGAAGATGGCAGTGTGATCGTCACCGAGAGTCCCGATCCGCTGCTGGTGATTTCGTCGGAGGGCTCGGCGATGTACGGCACGACCGACCTCGCCACCATCGTGCAGCGCAAACAGGAAATCGATCCCGAACTCTATCTCTACGTGGTCGATCAGCGCCAGGCTGATCATTTCGAGCAGGTCTACCGCGCCGCCGCGAAGGCGGGCTATGCGCGGCGCGATCAGCTTGAGCATATCGGCTTCGGCACCATGAATGGGCCTGACGGAAAACCCTTCAAGACGCGCGCGGGCGGCGTGCTGAAACTCAATGATCTCATCGAGATGGCGCGGGAGAAGGCGCGCGCGCGCCTGCGCGAAGCCGAGATCGGCGCCGAATTTTCGGCGGATGAGTTCGAAGCCGTCGCGCACAAGGTGGCGATCGCGGCGCTCAAATTCGCTGATCTCTCGAACTTCCGCGGCACATCCTACGTATTCGATCTCGATCGCTTCATGAGCTTTGAGGGCAAGACCGGCCCTTACCTGCTTTATGCGGTGGTGCGCATCAGATCGGTCCTGCGCAAGGCGAACGAGGAGGGGCTCCGCGCCGGGCCTATTCAAATCGCACACCAGGGCGAACGCGATCTGGCGCTGGCGCTTGATGGCTTCAATGCGGCTCTATGCACAGCCTATGACAAGCGCGCGCCGCATTTCCTCGCGGAGCACGCTTTCTCACTGGCCCAGGCGTTTTCAGGATTTTATGCGCATTGCCCGATCCTGCCGGAGAAAGACGCGGCGGTCCGCGCCTCGCGCCTCGCGCTCGCTGGCGCGGCGCTGCGGCAGCTGGAAATCTGCCTCGATCTCTTGGGCGTTGAGGCGCCGGAACGGATGTAGGTGGCCCCAGGCTCCAATATCAGCGGGTCGTCGGTGGATTTATGTGATCGGCCACGCGAGCTTGGTCGGTTTTGGCAATTGACCGATTGCATCGTACGCGCGGGACATCGCGCCGCCGACATAGCTTGCCCGCGCCATCATCCGCGCAAGCCACGCCTTCGTCCGTGGCGCTTGCGCCATGAGCGCCTCGCCTTCTGGCGTCAGTGCGAAGAACAACAGCTGAGGCAGGAGAAAACTGTCCGCGATCGTCAGCGTTTCGCCAGCCAAGTACGCGCCATCCGCGAGCGCCGTTTCGATGGTCTCCATTTGAAGGATAAGTGCGTCGCGCGCCGATTCAATGAACGCGTGATCCGGCTCAACCCCCCACGCGGGCCGCACAAGTCGCTCCTTCATGAAGCGGTTCATGATCGGAAATACATAGGCGTTTATGACGCTGACCCAGCGTAGCGCGATCGCCTGCGCGCGCGGCCCTGGCGGCTGCAATGGCGGCCCCTCGAACGCCCGATCAATGTAATGGGCGATGGCAAGGCTTTCGTAGAGGACAAAGTCGCCGTGCTGCATGATGGGCATCTTGCCAAATGGATGCAGGGCGAGATGCTCGGGTGAGCGATACGCAAGCGGGGTGACAGTGTAGGGGGCGCCCTTTTCGTCAGCGACATGCATCACCGCCCAAAGGTAGGCGCTGTCGGCAATGGAATGAAACGTGATGGCGGACATGCGGGCGCATCGATGCACATGGGGCCGGCGGGGCGTTTGCGCCAAGTCAAGCGGACGAATTCGGCGCACGCCGCATTGACTCCCCCGCGTCTCAACGCATTGTGCGCCCACCGCTCCGCGCCGATGGAATCGCCGCCGAGGGGCCAGACATATGAACCCCGCGGGAGAGACTGATTTCGGCGACGAAATCAGCCCCGAAGGCGCAACCGCCCCGGAAACGCTCAGGGAAACGGGACCGCGGGGGGATGAACACGCTGGAAAGAGCCGCGCGCCCAACTTGCTTTTGGGGGATGCGGCCGCCGAAGGAGTAAATCTCTCAGGCGCCAGGACAGCGGGGGCCGCGCGGCGCTGAGCCGCGCGCGCTGCGTCCTGGATGTAAAATGAACGCTGCCGGCCCTCTCAAGAAGCTTTCGCTCGACGCGCTCTGGCGCGCCCGCGCCAAGAAATTCGGCGCCTTCGCCGGTTATGACATGCCGCTCGAGTTCGAGGGTCTCGTCGCCGAGCATCAATGGACGCGCGCGCATGCCGGGCTCTTCGATGTCTCCCACATGGGGCCCTGTTTCTTCGCCTTGCCGAAAGGCCACGGGCTTGAAGGAGAGGCCGCGCACGCGGCCATCGCCAGCCTGATTGAACAATTGGTTCCCGCGGACATCGTGGGCCTCGGCGCTGGCCAGGTGCGCTACACAACGTTGCTCAACGCCGATGGCGGCGTGCTGGACGATTTGATGATTGCGCGCCCTGCCGAGCCAGGCGCGGCGGGCGATCTTTACATCGTTGTCAACGCCGGGTGCAAAGGCGAGGATTGGGCGCTGATCGAGGCGAGCACGCGCGAACGAGCGCACCTCGTGCGGGCGGACGATCGCGCGCTTCTGGCGCTGCAAGGGCCTGAGGCCGTTTCGGCTTTGTGCGCGGCGATCCCGGAGCACGCCGGCGCGCTCGATGCGATGCAATTCATGAATGTGGCGCGCTACGAGACGGAGCGGTTCGGGCGCCTCACCATCACGCGCTCCGGCTATACGGGGGAAGATGGGTTTGAACTGCTTGTGCGCGCCGAGCACGCACAAGCGATTGCGGAGGCTTTGCTCGCCGATGCGCGCGTCAAGCCGATCGGCCTCGGCGCGCGCGATTCACTGCGGCTTGAGGCTGGGCTTTGCCTTTATGGGCATGACCTCGATGAGACGACTTCTCCGATCGAAGCGGGTCTTGCCTGGACCATCCAGAAACGCCGTCGCGAAGCGGGTGATTTTCCGGGCGCGGCGCGCATTCTCCGTGAACTGAAGGAAGGGCCTGGGCGTCGCCGCGTCGGCATCCGCCCAATTGAAAAGGCGCCGGCGCGGGAAGGCGTTGAGATTTTCGCGGGCGATGAAAGGATCGGCGTTGTCACCAGCGGCGGCTTCTCTCCGATGCTCGGCGCGCCGATCTCCATGGGTTATGTCGCCAGCGCCCATGCAAAGCCCGGCGTGCGTGTTGATTTGCTGGTGCGTGGCCAAAAGAGGCCGGCTGAAATTGTCGCTCTTCCATTTCAACCCCATCGCTATGTGAGGAAGTCATGAGCAAGCGTTACACCAAGGACCATGAATGGGTGCGCATGGAGGGCGATGTCGCGATTGTCGGCATTTCCGCTTACGCGGCCGAGCAATTGGGCGATGTTGTCTATGTCGAACTTCCGGGCGTGAATAAGGAGATCGCGCGGGGCGCGGACATGGCGGTTGTCGAAAGCGCCAAGGCCGCGTCGGATGTGTACGCGCCGATCGCGGGAAGCGTTGTTGAGGTCAATGAAGCGCTGAATGAGATGCCTCAACTCGTCAATGAGCAGGCGGAGAAGGACGGTTGGTTCGTGAAGTTGAGACCGACGAACAACACTGACGTGCTCAATTTGATGAGCGAAGCCGAATACGCCGAATATGTGAAGGGTCTCGGCTGATGCGGTATCTTCCGCTCTCCGATGGGGATCGCGCTGAGATGCTCTCCGCCATTGGCGTGGAGTCTATCGATGATCTTTACGCGGATGTGCCGAAGTCGGCGCGTCGCGAAGGTCTCGTGAATTTGCCGAAGGCGCAAGGCGAACTGGCTGTTGAGCGCCATATGCGCGCGCTGGCGGAACGCAACACGCCGGCGGGCCGCACGGCGTTTTTCATCGGTGCGGGCGCGTATCGCCACCATGTGCCGGCCAGCGTCGACCATCTCATTCAACGCAGCGAATTTTTGACCACATACACGCCCTATCAGCCGGAAATCGCGCAGGGCACGTTGCAAGCGCTTTACGAATTTCAAACACAAGTGGTGATGCTCACGGGCATGGAAGTGGCCAACGCATCCATGTATGACGGCTCGACCGCCTGTGCGGAGGCCGCGCTGATGGCGGCGCGCGTCACCAAGCGCAAACGCATTGTGTTTTCGGGCGGCATCCATCCGCACTATCTCGAAACCGCACGCACGCATTGCACGCCAATGGGGCTTGACCTCGTCGCCGCCGCGCCGGCGATCGACGGTGAGACCGCCGTCTGCGATCTCGTCGATGATGACACGGCGGCGGTCATCGTCTCCTCGCCCAACATATTCGGAACAGTGAGTGATCTTTCCGCCATTGCCGAGAAAGCCCATGCGCGCGGCGCGCTTTTGATTTCCGTCTTCACCGAAGCGGTGGCGTTTGGCCTGATCGAGCCGCCTGGCGCCTACGGCGCCGATATCGTGGTGGGCGAGGGCCAATCGATCGGCAACGCGCTCTCGTTCGGCGGGCCCTATGTGGGCCTCTTCGCGACGCGCGAGAAATTCATGCGTCAGATGCCGGGGCGCTTGGCGGGCGAAACCGTGGATGCGGACGGCAAGCGCGGCTTTGTGCTGACGCTCTCGACGCGCGAACAGCACATCCGCCGCGACAAGGCGACGAGCAATATTTGCACCAATTCCGGCCTGTGCTCGCTGGCTTTCACCATTCATATGACATTGCTGGGCGCGGTGGGCTTGAAGCGTTTGGCTGAACTCAATCACGAAGCGGCGTGCGCGTTGGCGGATGCGTTGTCGTCCGTGAAGGGCGTGGAGATACTCACGCCGCGGTTCTTCAGTGAGTTCGCGGTGAAACTGCCGAAGCGCGCGGGGGACGTTGTCGAGGCGCTCGCCGCGCGCGGCGTTCTGGGCGGCGTCGCGTTTGAGCGACTCGCGCCCGGCGCGGGGATGGAGAATGTGCTGCTCGTGTGCGCAACGGAGACGAACACGGAAGAGGATGTTGCGCGCTACGCGCAGGCGCTGCGCGAGGTGCTCGGATGACATACGAAACCACATCCGGCAATCGCGGCCTGTTGCAGGCTGAACCGCTCATTTTTGAGCATGGGAGCATCGCGCGCACGGGCGTTGATTTAGCGGCGCCGAAGGGCGCGTCGCGCCTGGGCGCTTTGGCGCGTAAAGCGCCATTGCCTTTGCCCGGTCTCTCCGAGCCCGAAGCCGTACGCCATTATGTACGGCTATCCCAAAGGAATTACGCAATCGATCTTGGGCTCTTTCCGCTTGGCTCGTGCACGATGAAGCACAATCCGCGCCTCAATGAGCGCGCCGCGCGCATGGAGGGGTTCTCCGATCTGCATCCGCTGCAGCCGATTTCGACAACGCAAGGCGCACTCGCGCTTATGCATGAACTGTCGCATTGGCTACTTGAACTGACGGGGCTTGAGGCCGTGGCGCTGTCGCCAAAGGCCGGCGCGCATGGCGAATTTTGCGGCATGCTGGCCATTCGCGCGGCGCTTGCTGCGCGCGGTGAGATCAATAAGCGCCTCCGCGTGCTCGTGCCGGAGTCCGCGCATGGCACAAACCCCGCCACGGCCGTCGCGTGCGGGTTTATCGTGGATGAGGTTCCGGCGACTGAACAAGGCCGCGTCGATCTTGTGGCCTTCAAGGCCAAACTTGGCGATGATGTCGCCGCGATCATGCTCACCAATCCAAATACGTGCGGCCTCTTCGAGCCGGACGTAAAGGAGATCGCCGATCTCATCCATGCGGCGGGCGGGTATTTCTATTGCGACGGCGCCAATTATAACGCGCTTGTCGGGCGCGTTCGGCCGGGCGATCTCGGCGTCGACGCCATGCACATCAATCTGCACAAGACATTCTCCACGCCCCATGGCGGAGGGGGGCCGGGGGCGGGGCCGGTGGTGTTTTCCAAGGCGCTCGCGCCTTTCGCGCCCGCGCCGAAAATTGTCACGCGAGATGGCGCGTTTGAACTCGTGGAACGCGCGGGTGAGGGCGCGGTTGGGCGCATGTGCGCATTTCACGGCCAGATGGGCATGTATGTGCGCGCGCTGACCTACATGTTGAGCCACGGAAGCGATGGGCTGCGCCAGGTCGCTGAAGACGCGGTGCTGAACGCAAATTATCTGCTCGCGCGGCTGAAGCCGCACTTCAATGCGCCATTCGGTGGCGGCGAGGGCGAGCACGCGCCATGCATGCATGAAGCGCTGCTCGATGATACGCGCTTCAAGGCCCAGGGCGTTGAGACCATCGATTTCGCCAAATCACTGCTGGATGAGGGCTATCATCCGATGACGACGTATTTCCCGCTGGTCGTGCATGGCGCCATGCTGATCGAGCCGACGGAGACGGAGTCAAAGGCCGAACTTGACCGCTTCGCGGATGTCATGATCGCGCTCGCCAAGCGCGCCTTGGGAAATGATTCCGCGCGTATGAAGACAGCGCCGCATCTCGCGCCCATGCGTCGGCTCGACGAAACACGCGCCGCGCGCCAGCCGAAGTTGAGATGGAAGCCGACGGAGGCTGCCTCAATCGCGGCGGAATAGGCGCCTTAGCCGAAGGTCCGCTGCAGCTCCCGCGCGCCATCGGTGATGAGCGCGGCATGCGCGTCTGCGTTCAAGTCCTTGCGCAGCAAGCCCTCGGCCGCGCGCAGCGCCGCATCCGCGGCGGCGGCCCGCACATCCGCTTCCGCCTGGGCGCCGGCGCGTGCGATGCGCTCCTCCGCCTGGCGGGCGCGGCGCGCAAGCGCCTCCACCTGCTGGGCGCGCGCTTCGACGCCTAACGCCGCGGCCTGCTCGCGTGCATGCGCCACAATTTCGCGCGCTTCGGACTCAGCCGCCGCCTTCTTGGATTCATATTCGCGCAGCAGCGCCTGCGCTTCCTCGCGCAGCCTACGGGCCTCGGCGAGTTCGCGCGCAATCGCCGCCGACTGATCGTCAAGCGCCTTGGCGAGCATCGCCGGGACCTTGAGATAAAGCATGAGGCCAAGAAAAATCAGCAGCGCGACGAGCGCGACGAAGGTGGCGTCGATGGTCATCGGGCGCTGGCCTTTCCGGTTCGGCCGGTGAGTTGGGTGACGATGTCGCGCGCCAGATCAGCCGCGATGGAGTCGATCTGCGCCATCGCTTCGGCGCGTTTCTTGGCGATGCCCGCCTCGGCGCGTGCGATGTCAGCGCCATGGGCGGCTGCCGCCTTCGCTTGCTCCTCGGCAAGCTCGGCGCTTGCCTTGGCGCGCATATCCTCGACGAGTTTGCGCGCATTGGCGCGCGCTTCCGCGCTGACCCGCTCCGCGTCCACGCGGGCCGCGTCGGCCGCGGCGCTTTCGCGTGCGGCCGCGTCAAGATCGGCGCGCAGCGTCGCCGCGCGGCGATCAAGCACGCTTTGCACTTTCGGCAGCACGAAGCGCGACACGATGAAAAAGAGCGCGCCGAACGTCAGCGCGAACCAGACAAGCTGGCTCGCGAAGAGGCTCGGATCGAACGGCGGGAAGGACGCGCCGCCGGTTTCGGCGCCGCCATGCGCGGCCGCTTCGCCCGCCTCGTGCGCCGCTTCCTGCGCGGACAATATCCAGGTCACGGCCATCCGGCGCCCCTAGGCCGTCGGCGCCGCGAACAACAGCAGAAGCGCGATCAGAAGCGAGAAGATGCCGAGCGCTTCGGTCACCGCGAAGCCGAAAATGAGGTTGCCGAACTGGCGCGGCGCTTCGGCGGGGTTGCGCAACGCGCCCTGCAGGAAGTTGCCGAAGATGAGGCCGACGCCGATGCCCGCGCCGCCCATGCCGATGCACGCGATGCCCGCGCCGATAAATCTTGCCGCCAACGGATCCATTGTGTTCTCCAGGTTTAGGGATGAAGGCCTAGTGGCCGGGGTGTAGCGCGTCGTTCAGATAGACGCAGGTGAGCATGGCGAAGACGTAAGCCTGCAGGAACGCCACCAGGAATTCGAGCGCGTAGAGCGCCACGGTCAAGCCGAGCGGCAAAACAGAACCTAGAACGCCAATAAAACCGGCCGCCGCCATCATCGGCACGAAACCCGCGAACACTTTGAGCACAAGGTGGCCGGCCAGAATGTTCGCCCACAGACGAACGGCGTGGCTGAGGGGCCGCGAGAAGAACGAGATGATCTCGATGATCACCACGAACCATAATATGTACCAAGGCACGCCGGAGGGCACGAAAATCTTGAAGAACTTAAATCCGTTCTTCCATAGGCCCACGCCGATCACAGTGAAGAACACCATCAGCGCCATGGTGGCGGTGACGACGATCTGGCTGGTCGGCGTGAAGAAATACGGGAACATGCCGATCATGTTCGCCGCGAAGATGAAAAGGAAGAGCGTGAATACGAACGGGAAGAAGCGCCTGACGCCTTCTTCGCCGGTGGTGTCGCGCACCATGTTGCGGATGAAGGTGAAGCCGGTCTCCGCCGCGAGTTGCGCGCGGCCGGGCACGAGCGCGGCGGGCCGCATCGCCCACCACATGAAGCCCGACACCGCCGCGACGCTGGCGACCATGAAGAGGCTCGCCGTCGTGAACGAGGCGTCGAGTCCGCCGATGTTCAGCGGGGCGATCGGCGTGATGTGAAACTGGTGGATCGGGTCGTTCGACAAAGCGCGGCCTCGACTAGAGCGGTTCCCGAAAAGTGAGAAGCGGTTTTCGGATGAGAACCGCTCTAACTTGAAGAAGTGACCCGTTTTATCCCGCTTCGCGTGATTCAGGCGAAACGGGAACGGGTCTAGTCCCTACTCATCCGCGTCGTCCGGAATGGACGGCGCATTGGGATCGACCGGGTGGGTCGCCGCATAAGACTGCGCCAACCGCACCACATTGACGACGCCGGTTATGAAACCGAGCCCAACGCCCACGCCAAGGCCCCATGGCGCGGTGTGGATAACGACATCCACGCCATAGCCCAAGAGCGCCCCGACCAGGATCGCCGCGCCAAACTCGCCGCCAAACCGCATCGCCAGGCCGGCGGGGCTCGGTGTGTCCTGTGATGTTTCGCCATGTTGGCGCGCGCGCGCATCGCTCACACGACGGCGCAGGGCGCTGACACGGTCTCCATCCGGCGGATTTGGCTCAGTCATCAAAGTCGATGCGCGCGAACAGGGCCCGTATGGGCCCCATTTCGCGCGCGGGCGGAACCTAGAGGCGAGGGCGGCGCTAGTCAAGAAAACGAACGCTGCAAAAAAACATATAAAAACAGATCGTTACGCCGCCGCTACGAGGTGTCGCGGCGACTTTCTATCGCGCGCGTCCGCCAGGCTGGATGATCATGGCGCTCCGAGCGTCATTGCGGGGGCGGGGCGGCCCAAATCCGGGCTGCGCCGCGCCAGTGTGGGATTGAGGCGCCCTCAACCGGGGGACAGATGCGAGGCGTCCGCCCGTCCTTCGACTTCGCTCAGGGCGACGGGGAGGATGAAATCCGCGTTGAATTGGTAAAGAAACACACCACGTCGCGCTGAGCCTGTCGAAGCACGGGACGATGCGCAATCAGGGCGAAAAGCGGGAACTCACACAAAGAAATCCGACCCGATCCGTCCACGGATAATATGGCCGCTCCTCTTGCACGGGAGGTCGCTTGGATCCGAGCCAAACCGACGCAAGAGGGCGAAACGAGCGCGAACTGTGAGAGCAATCTCACGAAAGCCAGCCGAGTTCGGCATTGGTTGGAGATCCGGGGCCCGCGAACGGACGCGGCCCGCGCGCTGAGCGCCTCTGCGGCGGGAGTTAAGACCTCTTCGCTGGGCCGCATGCGAGCATCAACGTTTCGTCCGGGGCGCGTTTGTCGCGTCTTTTCAGAAGCCGGCAGCAATGTCGGCACAACCTATCCTCGGCGCGGCTTGCGCGCCCCGGGCTCCCATCTTGGGAGTGTGGAAGTGGAAAGAGAATGCAGCGTGTCCGCGAAAGCCAGGCTTGGCGCGGATGATTATTTGCGCGCGACTAAACCCTCTGTGCGTAGCCCAGCTTTGCATTGAGTGAGTCCAGCAGGTCGCGCGCCGCATGCGCGATCACCGTGCCCGGCGGAAACACAGCCGCTGCGCCCATGTCGCGCAGCGTGGCGATATCTTCGGGAGGGATAACGCCGCCCACGACGATTGTAATGTCGCCGCGCCCCTCGGCCTCAAGCGCCGCGCGCAGAGCTGGCAGCAGGACCAGGTGCCCGGCGGCGAGCGAGGAAAATCCAACGATGTGGACGTTCTCCTTGGCCGCGAGCGCCGCCGTTTCCTCCGGCGTGGCGAACAATGGCCCAATAACGACCTCAAATCCAAAATCTGCGAAGGCCGAAGCGATGACTTTCTGCCCGCGATCATGGCCATCCTGGCCGATCTTCGCGACCAGGATTTTTGGTGCGCGGCCGTCATCTTCCTTGAAGGCGCCCGCCATCCGGTGCACGCGCTGAACCTCATGATCAGTCTGTGCTTCCCCGCCATAGACGCCTTCAATGGCGCGCGTCACGGGCTGATGGCGCCCCCAGACGCGCTCAAGCGCTTCGCTGATCTCACCAACCGTGGCGCGCGCGCGCGCCGCCGCGATGGCGTGTTCGAGGAGATTGCCATCCCCCGTGCGCGCCGTGCGTTCAAGCGCGTCGAGCGCGACATCCACATCGCGCTGCGTTCGTTCGGCGCGCAATTGTGCGAGCTTCTCGATCTGCGCGGACCGCACCTTGGCGTTGTCCACCTTGAGGACGGAAATCTCTTCTTCTTCCTCAAGCGGGTGCATGTTGACGCCGACAATAACTTGCGCGCCGGTGTCTATGCGCGCTTGCGTGCGCGCGGCCGCCTCTTCAATTCGCAGCTTTGGCAGGCCTTGCTCGATCGCTCTCGTCATGCCGCCGAGCGCCTCGATTTCCTCGATATGAGCCCAGGCCTTGTCGGCGAGATCGCCGGTGAGGCGCTCTACATAATAGGCGCCGCCCCATGGATCGGCGGGGCGCGTGACGCCCGCCTCCGTCTGCAGGAAAATCTGCGTGTTGCGGGCGATCCGCGCGGAAAAATCCGACGGCAGCGCGAGCGCCTCATCCAGCGAATTCGTGTGCAGCGATTGCGTGCCGCCATAGATTGCGGCCATGGCTTCGATGCAGGTGCGCACCGCGTTGTTGTAAACGTCCTGCGCCGTGAGGCTCCAACCGCTCGTCTGGCAATGCGTGCGCAAGGCCAGGGACTTCTCGTCCTTGGGCTCGAAACGACCGACAAGGCGCGCCCACAAGAGGCGCGCCGCGCGCATCTTAGCGATCTCCATGAACGGGTTCATGCCGATCGCCCAGAAGAAGGAAAGCCGCGGCGCGAATTGATCGATCGTCAGGCCCGCGGCGAGGCCGGCGCGGATGTACTCGACGCCATCCGCCAGCGTATAAGCGAGTTCAAGATCGGCCGTCGCGCCGGCTTCCTGCATGTGATAGCCGGAGATCGAAATCGGATTGAATTTTGGCATGCGCGCGGACGCGAAGGCGATGATGTCAGACACAATACGCATCGATCCGGCGGGCGGATAGATAAACGTGTTGCGGACCATGAACTCCTTGAGAATGTCGTTCTGGATAGTGCCGGAAAGTCTCTCCGGCGCGACGCCTTGCTCCTCGGCGGCGACCACGTAGAGCGCCATGATCGGCAGCGCCGCGCCGTTCATCGTCATCGACACGCTCATCT
>CADEEL010000007.1:40772-106414 GCA_902826335.1 uncultured Alphaproteobacteria bacterium | reverse complement strand
CTGGGACGCCGCGCCTGGCGAATGGGCGCTGCGGCCCGCGCCGTTCGACGCCGCCGCAGGTCTGGCGCGCGCCCGCGCCGAGGGGCGGCTTGACGCCTGGCTCGCGGACCTTGCGCCGCGCCACGCGGCCTATGAGCGGCTCTTCGCGGCGCGGCGGACTTATGCCGAGATCGTCGCCGCCGGCGGCTGGCCGGCGCTCGCTGACGGCCCCGCGCTGCGCGAAGGCGATCGCGATCCGCGCGTCGGCGCGTTGCGCGCGCGTTTGGCGCTTGAAGGCTTCGCATCGGGGCCAGGGGACGATGCGGACTTGTTTGACGCGCCGTTGACGGCGGCCGTGCGCGCGTTGCAGGACGCGCGGTTTCTCGCGGCCGACGGCGTCGCCGGCGCGGACGTGCGCGCCGCGCTCAACACGCCCGCCGAGGCGCGCTTGCGCGCGATCGACCTCAATCTCGAACGCGAACGCTGGGCGCCGCGTCCGCTTCCAGCCACGCGCGTAGAGGTGAACATCGCCGCCGCGGAGTTGACCTACGTCCTCGCCGGCAAGCGCTACATAGCCATGCGCGTCATCGTCGGCGGGCCGCGCCACCGCACGCCGATGCTCGCCGCCGCCATCGAGGCGGTGACGCTCAATCCGCCCTGGCGCGTGCCGGCCTCGATCGCGCGCGCCGAGATTTGGCCGGCGGCGCGGCGCGACCAGACCTATCTCGCACGGCGGGGCTACAGCGTGGTCGATGGCCAATTGGTGCAGGCGCCGGGGCCAGGCAACGCGCTCGGGCGCGTGAAGTTCGAATTGCCCAATCCGTTTTCCGTCTATCTGCACGACACGCCGGACCCGCGCTTGTTCGCCCGCGCGCGGCGCACGCTGAGCCATGGTTGTGTGCGGCTGGAAAACCCACGCGGCCTCGCTGAAGCATTGCTTGCGCCCCAGGGCATGACGCGCGCCGAGATCGACGCGCTGATCGAGGCGGGCGCGACGGTGCGGCGCGACCTCGACGCCCCGATCCCGGTGTATCTCCTCTATCGCACGGCGTTCGTAAGCGAGTCCGGCGCCGTCGTATTCGCGCCCGACCCCTATGGGTGGGATGAGGCGTTGGCGCGCGCGCTGACGCGGGCCTCCGCCGGCGCAAGCGCGTCTGCCGAATCCGAGTGCGCCGCCGCGCGAAGCGGGTAAGGTGCGCCCCTCGCGGAGGGATTATGCGGCGGCGGGACCTGCTTCACTTCGGCATTGGCGCCGCGGCGGCATTGGCGCTCCCCGGCGCGGCATGGGCGACTGGCGCGGTGCGGCGTGTGCGCCTGCTCAACCTCCACACCGGCGAGCGCGGCGACATCGTCTTCGCCGAAGGCGGGCGGCTGATGCCCGATGCGCTGGCCGCGATCAACACGCTGCTGCGCGACCACCGCACCGGCGAGGTGCATGAAATCGATACGAATTTGCTGATGCTTGTGGCGGACTTGGCCGATCGGATCAGCGCGGCCCAGCCCTTCGAGGTGATTTCCGGCTATCGCTCCCCAGTCACCAACGCCGCCCTGCACGCGGCAAGCGCGGGCGTGGCGAGCCGCAGCCTGCACATGCAGGGCCGCGCGATCGACATCCGCGCGCCCGGGCTTGCCTCGACGGCGTTGCGCGACGCCGCGCTCGGCCTTGGACGCGGCGGCGTGGGCTATTACCCGGGCCCGGACTTCGTTCATGTCGATGTCGGGCGCGTGCGCGCCTGGTGAGGGACGCGGCCCGGGCGCCTTTGAATCCCAAGCCGTATGAAGGCCGTGCGCCGCGCGGCGTCGGCCCGGCTTGTCCCCCCCGCGCCTTTCTGTTACCCGGGCCGGCCTTACGTGCGCTCGTGGCGGAATTGGTAGACGCACTGCCTTGAGGTGGCAGCGAGTAACATCGTGGAGGTTCGAGTCCTCTCGAGCGCACCAGCCTTCGCGCTTCGCGCTACGGCTGGCAGGCCAAAGCTCCAAAATTTTTAGCGCGAAGGCGGACCTTCGCCCCCGCGCGCAGCTACGGCTGGGCAAGCCCGCAGTTCTTCCCACGGATCAGCCGGCGAAGACGGGACTGGCCGATGAAATACGTATACATTCTCGAGAGCGAGAACGGCGACCATTTCTATGTGGGCGTCACTAAGGACGTGCAGGCGCGCGTGAAATCGCACTATGCTGGAAATGTGACCCACACATCGAAATTCGGGCCGTGGCGCGTTAGAACTTTCGTTGCGTTCGATGATGAGGCGCGGGCGTTCGCGTTTGAGCGCTACCTGAAGTCGGGCTCAGGCCGAGCCTTCGCGAAGAAGCGGTTATAAGCGTTGACGTGACCCCCGCGAACTCCTCCATCTGGAGCTAGAGTCCGGCCCACTTAGGGAGCCGGAAATGAAGCGGAAGCGGTTCAGCGAAGAGCAGATCATTGCGATTCGGCGCGAGCACGAGGCGGGGGTGGCGACGGCGGATCTGTGCCGCAATCATTAGGATCGTCGCGTAAGCGGGCGTAGATATGGTTGCTTAGGCCAAATCGGGAGATCAGCGCTTTTGTACTGCGGCAACGCAAGTGCGAAGGATGTTATCATCGAGGCTTGATGGATGCGGCGGCGTTTGGCGCGTTGGATTTACCGGGTTCGTCTCAAACCGCGGGCGCAGAGCTGCGGATTCGTGCTTTCAAGTTCGTGCAACACGGAAAGGAAGCACGCATGTGCGGAAGGATGCTGTTCGCGGCGCTTGCGTTGCTCGTCGCTCCTGTCGCGGCATTCGCGCAAGGGCCTGCGCCGAGCGAGGTGGAGCAAATCGCGAGAGCCTACATGCAGGCCTACTCCGAAGCGAACTGGGATGGAATGTCGCCCTATATGGGGAACGACTACGTTTTGATCGACCGCACCAACCCCGACCCTGATTTCCAACCGGAACACCGAGGCCGGGAGGCAGCGTTGCAGATGCTGCGGACGTTCGGGCGAGACCAAGGCGTAATCCAACTGGGCTTCGAATTTCCGACGGTGTTCGAGAGCAATGATATCGTTGTGTTCGCCGGCTTCGTGAATGTCCACGCGGCGCCTCCGGGGGTCGAGTACGCGTATCGGTGGCGTGGGGAACAAGTGACCGTGCTGACAATTCATGATCGCCACGTCGTTCGCCACGAGGATTACGCGAATTATGAGGGTGCGATCGCCACCCGCCTGCCGCGGCCATGAGTCATGTGGCTGCGACGAAAATTGCTCGGTTCGTTTGTGTGGGCGATGGTGGGCGGAGTCGCTCTGGGCGGTGAGGCGTTCGCCGACGACGATACGTGGCCAGTGGGCGCGCAAGAAGCGGATGTCCAAGCCGCCCTGGAAGCGATGAATGAGTGGATCGCTTCCTATCAGCGCGAAGACTACGCTTCGCAATGGCGGCTTACGGATCCGCGGATTCGGAGGTGGTTTGATCGTCGGCGCTGGACGCGCGGCGTTGAACGATCTAGGCGGCGAAGCGGTGCGTTGTTGTCCTACTCCATTAGGAGCTATGCGCCGGTATCGTCGGCGCAGCTGCCATGCACCGAGTTGGGACACTGCTTTAGGGAGCGCGTTCCTTATGTGGTTGCTGTATTGGACACGCGCTATGAGGCTGCTGAGCCGTCGCAACCTGAGTATTGCGTAATGGCGCGTTCAGACGAGGGTTGGAGATTCGGAGGTGGTACTATCCTCAATCGGCCACTCGGCGAAACTGCGGTAATCATGACGCGCGCCGACGAACGGCGCTACGAGCCCAGTCAACAGATCACGATTAGGCAGTAGCCTAGCCTCCACTGTCCCGGTCACGGCGGCGATTGGGAATGGCGGCGCCGATCGCACCAAGCACGGCGTCGCGATAGGTGGCGCCGACACGTACGATCGCACCGTTGGTCAATGTAAGGCGGACGCCGTCGCGGCCGGAGCGGGTCGCTGTCTCGATATTGGACTTGTTCACGAACGCCGAACGGTGCACGCGCAGCATGCGTGCAGGATCTAACCGCTTGCCGACGCCACCCATGGTTTCGCGGAGGATAAAGCTGCGATGGAGCGTGTGCACTAACAGATAGTCCCGCGCAGCCTCGATCCATATAATGTTCTGGATCGGCAAGCGCGAGACGCCGCCCGGCCGCGGCGCCCAGAGTTCGGCATCGTATTTGGCGCCCGGCGTTCCGCTCGGTTGCTGCAGCGCTTGAACCACCAACTCGAGTTCGGCGATGCGTTCACCAGCGTGCCGCGCTTCGATGCGTCGCACGGCTCGATCGATCGCGGAAAGGAGGCGGTCGTCGCGGATGGGTTTCAGTAGATAGTCGGAGGCGTCGAGATCGAATGCTTCAGCAGCGTATGAGTCGAAGGCGGTCGCAAAAATTACCTCTGGGCCAGGTCGCATGGCTTGCAGCTTGCGCGCGACGTCGATGCCGCCGCCACCCGGCATTTGCACATCCAGAAGCACGATATCCGGTATCAACGCTTCGACTTGTTTCAGCGCCTCCACGCCAGAGCGCGCTTCGCCGACTACAGTGGCGTCTGACGCGGCCCGCAACGCAAAACGTATGCGATCGAGCGCCAACGGCTCGTCATCGACGATCAGCACGCGAAGCGTCATGGCGCCCGTCCCTCAACTAACGGGAGATCGATGCGAACGCGGAAACCACGGCTCGTCGCCGTCGCTTCCAGCGCCGCCGTCGCTCCAAACATCGCTTGCAAGCGTTGGCTCACGTTCCTGAGGCCAACTCCCTCGCCTTGGCTTGCTACAGGTTCAACCTTTTTGCCCGTCTCGTCTTCCACTGTAAGGGTCAGGCGCTCATTGGCGCCGGTGGCGCTGATGCGCAGATGGACACGCGACGTGGAATGGGCGACGGCGTGCTTGATGGCGTTTTCGACAAGAGGCAGCAATAGAAAGCTTGGCACAGCCGAGTATTCAAGCTCGGCGGGGCAGTCCATGGTCACGTCGAGCCTACCGGGGAAGCGGATGAGTTCGATTTGGAGGTAGGCGTCCAGTGTATCGAACTCCTCACTCAGACTGATCATGGCTTGGCGATCGCTGGCGAGGGAGGAGCGGAAGAATTCCGAGAGCCTGACAATCAGTTCCTCGGCCTGCTTGTTGCGCTGCGTTGCGACTAAGGAGGCCGCCGCGTTTAGCGCGTTGAAGAGAAAGTGCGGATTCACCTGGGACCGCAGGGCCTGAAGTGTGGCGCGCTGCGTCTCGGTCTGCGCCTCCGCCAGGCGCTTTTCCTTGTCCACCAGTTCCTGAGATGCGCCCACAAGCCAGACGCAAGCCGCGTAGAACGCGTGTATCCAGATAAGAAACGCGACGGACTGTAGTCCGCTGAGCAGGAGGAAGCTGGCCGTGTGCGCAGATTGGGGCGACAAGGAACGTCCTAGCGTCGCCACGTCAATGGCGGCGTTCACAATGGTCACAACGAGCACGGCGATCGCGACAACGAGTAGGCGAGGGAATGTCGCCACGGCGCGCGTGCGGTTGACGACCGCCTCCGTCGCCCCGCTGAGAGCCATGCCGATGAACGCCAGCATAACAAGATAGAGCGGCGTGTCCTCCCGCACCGCGCCGCCGGCGGCGAGCATGGTGAAGAAGAGCACGTACGAAAAAAGCCACACGCCGATGCGGAAGCCGATCAGACCGCGCGCAAGAGGAGAGATTAGAGCCAAATTGTCTGTCCGGCGAGTTCACCGCCAAGACTAGCAGGATGTGGGCCTGCCGCGTCCTTTTTTGTCGGTGGATTTCCTGCCTTTGTCTCAAAGTTTCCCTCGCGCCGCGAGGATGCGCAAGGGTGGGCCGGGCGCCGTCTGAGTAAGGAGCCAGATAATGTTGCGTGCAGTGATCATTTTTTGGTTCGCCCTCGCGGTTGCGGCGCCAGCCGCCGCCCAAAACTCTCAAAGAGACCATGAGGCCACGATCGCCGCGGCCGCCGCCTACCTCGACGCGTACCAGGCGTTTGATTTGGCGAGACTCGAAGCGCTCTACGCCGAGGAGGCCACATTCGACGACCCGACGTCGCTTCTCCTCACTGGCGTGAATGGCGCACCGTTCGTATTCCGCGGGCGCGATGCAATTTTGGCCGGCATCCGCTTTTGGATGCAGAACTCGGTGACTTCACTTCATTACGATGTTGAGGGGGTCTATGAATCCTCCGGGCGCGTTGTGTTCATCGGCGCCGCGACCGCGAACGGATCCTCGCGGTGGAGATTTCGTATCGTGACAATCGTCACAATCGAGAACGGATTGGTCACCGAGCATCGCGACTACACGGATTATTGGGGCGCCACGCAGGTGCAAGCAACTAGTCCATGAAGGCGAGTCGGGGCATGGGGAATCCAGGAATTGCTCGAGTGCGAAAGTGGTTTGTCGTTTCTGCATTTGGCGTGGCTGTGATCGGGATGTCGGCGCTCGCGCCGGGCGGCGTTGTGGCGCAAGTTCAACCGGCTTCCCAAGCAGTTGAGCTCCGCGCGGCGCGCGCGCGGCTTGATTTTCTCCTCGGCGATTGGCGTGTTGAGCAATTCACACCCATAGAAGCTGGCGATTGGCGGTCAAATGGCGAAGGCGAACTCCGTTTCATCTCCACCATGAACGATCTCTACCTTGAGACCAATGCGAGATCAGGCCGGTATGTTTACCATATCGTGTTCTCGTTTGACGCCGCGCAGCAGCAATACCGCGTCACCTCGCGCGACGATCAATCAGGGTTGATCGATGTCTACGAAGGCGTATTTGATGAGCAGGGCGCGCTGGTGGTGAGCAATGTGGGGCCGGGAACCCATTATGCGATTGGCGGCGTGCGGTATCATAACAGAATGAGTTTCGCGCCTACCTCGGGCGGCTGGGTGTGGCTTGTGGAAGTCAGCGGAGATGGCGGCCAGTCTTGGCGCCCACAAGTGCGTGTGTCCGCGCGTCGATAAGGATGCGTCGCGACGCAGTTGGCCCGCCGCTACATGGCCTAAGAGGTCGACGATGACCGCCTCACTTTGTCTTCATGGCGTGCGTATGCGCGCCGTATCCGGCAGCGAGGTCGCGGCCGTCTCCGCCGAAACCTTGTTTGAATTTGAGCAGACGGGAGACTTGTTTTCAGCGCGTTATCGAGGCGGAGAGGTCGTGGATGGTTATCTTATCGGCAAAGCGCACTCGGGCGGAGAGCTGGAGTTTCGTTACGTGCAGGCCGATCGCCGCGGTCGCATCGACGCGGGCGCCTCCACGGGGACCTTGAACTGCCTTCCGGACGGCCGCCTGCAATTGGTGGAGAATTTTCAGTGGGCCACGCGTCCGGAGGTCGGGCAAAACGTTTTCGAAGAGGTGAATGATTTAATACGGACTGCGCACAATGATTAACGCCACACCTTCCATCCGACATTATCGCCTTGAGGACTTTGAACCAGTGATGCGTATTTGGCGGCGCGCCAACGCGGTTGCGCATCCGTTCCTGAGCGTGGCCTATGTCGCGCAGGTGGAACGGGAAGTTCGCGACCTCTATGTCCCGAACGCGGAAACCTATGTGGCCGAAGAGGGCAGGGAAGTTGTTGGCTTTATTTCGCTCCTAGGAAACGAAATTGGCGGCTTGTTCGTGGACCCGTCGAAGCACGGCAGGGGATATGGCAAGGCCCTCGTGGACCACGCTAGCGCCATCAAAGGGCCGCTCAAGGTAGATGTATTACGGGACAACGAGATCGGGCGGCCATTCTATGAGCGCTACGGCTTCGAATTGGTCGCTGAGGAGGCGCACGAACCATCAGGACAGATCGTTCGCAAGCTGGCCATGCCACCTTCATAAAGGCGAGCCAGGCGACTGTCGGCAGGTTTAAGATCGATCAGAAAAAATCGGGGACGAACGGATGGCGGTATTTTACGACTATCTTACTCCCAGTCCGAACGTTTGAGGAAAAACAGAGCAACCGGCAGTGCAAGTGACAGGCCGACTGTTCGCCGTCGGCGCTCTTGAGACAAATCGGCGAAGGTGAGGAAATCAGGCGAAGGTTTTAGTACTATTTACTTCGAGCGCACGAGGCCTTTTTCGAGATTCTGATTTAGTCCCGGTTTTCGTTCAGCACTCGGCCGAAACCAATTGGGCCGCTACGTTCAACATCAGCGAAATCTCCAGCTAATGCGCCCGCTACGCCACCGCGAATTCGCGTTGCGGACTCCCGAGCCGAAAGCGCAGGCCGTTCCAGCGTTGCTTGCGCAGGACCAAAACAAGCAAAATTGCGGACACAATCACGCTTAGCCCCAGACTCACAACCGAGCCTTCGAGGCCGAACACTCCGCCGGTGAGATAGTCCGGCCCTGAGAACGTTGTTTGAAAGTAGCTGTTGGGGTGTTGCTGGCCGGAATTCTGCGCGCCGAGGATAAAGCTCTGCGTGAAATTCCATCCGGCGTGAACGCCAACGGCGATCCAAACATTACGAGTCAACATGTAGGCAAGCGCAAGCATCCCACCCAATTCCATCGACAGCGCGAAAATCGCAAACGGGGTCGCGCCGGGATTTGCCGCGTGCGCCAGCCCAAACGCCGCCGCCGAAATCGCGATCGCGAGGAGTGAGCCGGTGATTTCTTCCAAGATCGCAAACAGGATTACTCTGAAGAGCAGTTCTTCGACCATGGTCGTGATCATGAGAGCGAGCAATTCGCGATGAAGTCCAGCGAGGCCTGTCCCGCTGGAAATCTCCGCCATCCCAAGGTTCCACAGGATGAGAAATGTAGCGCTGATTATCACCGACCCGATCAGGATTCCGATAAGCAATGTGGAGAATCCCGTCCGGAAATCGACCTCGCTGGCGCGGCGGCGCTCCATGACCCGGACGAGGCCGGCATAGATGGCGAAGAGCGCAATCGGCAGGACAAAATTCTTGATCAACGCCAGGTCGCGCCAGGGTGACGGTTCGGGCGGCGCAAGCAAACGCGTCGCGATCGTGGCGACGACGATCGTCGCCAAGGCCACCGCGCCATAAGCCGTAAAGCGAACGAGCGGCCAACTTGTCACGCGGCCGCGCCCGCCCGGATATTCAAGTTGCGTCATGCCGCTTTTCCCCTGGGTTCAAGCCCGTCGCGCATCGCTCCGGCCGAGGGCGTGCGCCGGAACACACAAATCTCACGGGTCAAGCGGTGCAAAGATATGCGCCCTGCAAACCTGCTGACCATTCCGATCAGATGCAGCGGACAGCCGCATGGATGCAGTGGCGCGCGCCATCCGGTAAGTGCGATTATGGCGTGTACGCCCCGAGAACGCCCTAGTTTCAGGGCGGGCTTTTCCGATCGCCTCGCATTTTACACTTGACCTGACGCGCGACGCGGGCCTTTGGGCTGGTTCGTTCTCAACCCCTCGCGCGGAGGCGCCCATGACCATGGACGAAGCGCCGCCAGCCGAGGCCGAACGCCACGCCCCGTCCGAGGATCCGCGCCTGATCGCCCGCATCGTCGGCGCGGCCGGCGATCGCGATGGGCCGCTGCTCAAGCGCCTCCTGAAGGACCTCGATCCGGCCGACCTAGCAGACGTGCTCCAGCACCTGCCGGGCGATGCGCTGCGCCATGTCATCCGCTTCATCGGCGCGGACTTGCCCGCCGAGGCGCTCGCCAATCTCGATTGGGAGGCGCGCGAAAACGTCCTCGAACTGCTGCCGAATGAGGTGGTGGCGCGCGCGCTGGCCGAGCTCGATACGGACGACGCCGCCGCCGTCGCCGCCGACATCGATGAAGACAAGCTGGACGCGGTCCTGGCCGCCGCGCCCGCCGATGTGCGCCACGCCGTCGAGGAGGCGCTCTCGTTCGACGAGGAGACCGCCGGGCGGCTGATGCAGCGCGAATACGTCGCCGCGCCGGAGGGCGCGAGCGTCGGCCAGGTGATCGATCGCATGCGCGCCGATCACGCCGAGCTGCCGGACGTATTCTTCGAGCTCTACGTGGTCGATGCGCGCATGCACCCGATCGGCGCCGCGCCCGTCTCGACGTTGCTGCGCGCCACGCGCGACACGCCCATCGCCGCGATCATGACGGCGCCGAAATTCCTGGTCCGCCCGGAGATGGACCAGGAAGAGGTCGCGCTCGCGTTCCAGAAATATCACCTCGCCTCCGCGCCCGTGGTGGATAGGGCGGGCAAGCTCACCGGCATGGTGACGGTGGACGATATCGTCGACGTTATCCAGGAAGAGAGCGGAGAGGATTTGCTGCGCCTTTCGGGCGTCGCCGACGCGAGCCAGACCGATACGGTGCTGCGTTCCGTGTCCGCGCGCGCGCCCTGGCTGGTGGTCAATCTGGCCACGGCGCTGATCGCATCCAGCGTCATCGCGCGTTTTCAAGGCTCGATCGAACAGCTCGTGGCGCTCGCCGTGCTGATGCCGATCGTGGCCTCGCTCGGCGGCAACGCCGGCACGCAAACCCTCGCCGTCGCCGTGCGCGCGCTCGCCGCGCGGGATTTGAACGCCGCCAACGCCGTGCGCCACATCGTCCGCGAAGTCGCCACCGGCATGGTCAATGGCGTGCTGTTCGCGCTGCTGCTGGCGCTGGCGGCGGGCTTGTGGTTCCGCAGCGAGGGCCTGGCCATCGCCATCGGGCTCGCGGTCTGCATCAATTTCACCTGCGCGGCGCTGGCCGGCATTCTCGTGCCGCTCACCTTGCGCCGCATCGGGGCGGACCCGGCGGTGTCTTCGTCCGTCTTCGTCACCTTCATCACCGACGTGGTCGGCTTTCTCTCCTTCCTGGGCCTGGCGACGGCGATTCTGCTAAGCTGAGGCGCCATTCTCGTGCGGACAGGCGCGTTTTGCCCGGATTTGCGGGGACTCGGGGCGCGCGATACATCCCGCCCATGCTGCGCAATACACCGCACTTCGATCATGATCTTGGCGAGAACGCCGACGCCATCCGCGACCTCGCCGGGCGCTTCACCGATGCCGAGATCGCGCCGCGCGCCGCCGAGATCGACAAGTCCAACACGTTTCCGCGCGATCTGTGGCCGCGCCTTGGCGAACTGGGCCTGCATGGAATCACGGTGGCGGAAGAATGGGGCGGCGCGGGCCTCGGCTATCTCGAACATGTCGTGGCCATGGAGGAGATTTCGCGCGGCTCGGCCGCCGTCGGCCTTTCCTACGGCGCGCACTCAAACCTTTGCATCAACCAGATCCATCGCTGGGCGGGGCCGGAGCAAAAGCGCCGCTATCTGCCAAAGTTGCTCAGCGGCGAACATGTCGGCGCGCTGGCGATGAGCGAAACCGGCGCGGGCTCCGATGTCGTCGGCATGCGGCTGCGCGCCGAGAAGAAGGGCGATCGCTACATCCTCAATGGAACCAAGATGTGGATCACCAATGCACCGCATGCGGAAGTGTTGGTGGTGTACGCCAAGACCGATCCGGAAGCTGGCGCGCGCGGCATCACGGCGTTCCTGATCGAACGCGGCATGAAAGGGTTTTCGACGTCGCAGAAGCTCGACAAGGTCGGCATGCGCGGCAGCGATACGGGCGAGCTTGTGTTCGACAATGTCGAGGTGCCTGCCGAGAATGTGATGGGCCCGGAAAACGGCGGCGTGCGCGTGCTGATGAGCGGGCTCGATTATGAGCGCATGGTGCTCGCCGCCGGGCCGTTAGGGATTATGCAGGCCGCGCTCGATGTGGTTGTGCCCTATGTGAAGGAGCGCAAGCAATTCGGCCGGCCGATCGGTGAATTCCAACTCATGCAGGCCAAGCTGGCGGATATGTATGTCGCGCTCTCCAGCGCGCGGTCTTATGTTTACGCCGTCGCGCGCGCGGCCGATAAGGGCAAGCCCACGCGCAAGGATGCGGCCGGCGCCATTCTCTATGCCTCGGAAAACGCGGTGAAGGTCGCGCTCGAAGCGATCCAGGCCTTGGGCGGCAATGGCTATATCAACGACTACCCGACGGGGCGCCTCCTGCGCGACGCCAAGCTCTACGACATCGGCGCCGGCACCAACGAAGTGCGGCGGTTCTTGATTGGGCGCGAGATGATGGGGGAGGGGTGATGGCGGAAGACTTGAAGACTCGTAGGCAGACCAATTTGTTGGCGGCCGTAGAGGCATGTCTTCACAATCCGTCTGTAAATTTTCTTGGACTTAGCGGCTTTCGAGGGAATGCTCTGGAAGCTGCGGCCGCCCTTGTGGCTTCTCTGAAAGACGTATCGGTACTCGTTGTTGATAAGGAAAAGCGACTTCGACACAGGGACGTTCAGACCGTCGTTGAGGAGAAAGTCGTCCAGGCATTGTTCGCGGAAGGTGGCCTTGGGAAGGCGCGGAGCGCCTATATGCATGAACCATCTAGGAGTTACGGAGAGCGTAGAGTACGGTCTTTGTTGAAATACTATTCGGTCGAGGAAGACAAACAAGACAGGGGCGAAATTCTAGACGAGCTGGCTCTATATTCAAAGAACATAAAGAACGAGCAGCTGAGAGAATTGCGTTTCCGGGCTCTAGCATCAATGTCTCAGGCTGATCAACGTGCATTCAATGATCTCGGAGAAGCGTTGGTTGGAGCGGGAAGAACCAGAATTATTTGGATTCACATCGAGAACGCCGAGGAAGTGACGGCAGGAAAGCTGAAATTCGAGATTGAATTTCATATGATCGCAAACGCGAACGCTCGATTGGTAATTGCTTCAGCGGCCGGAACTTTCCCGGCGGAGCTGCGTGTGCCTGGACTTGTTGGCTTCTCCGTGCTTGTCGACGATGAGACGGAAGTGGACATCCAGCGCTTTTCGCCAAGCACTTTTGTGTGGCGCGAGGAGAAACTGGAGGCTCAGCCAGCAAGAACAGACAACGCCGGCGACCTATCTAAAGCGGCGCGAAAGGATTTGCTGGATGCTCAGGGTACCCTAGCGAGAGATTTCGTAGGTCAACTTGACGCATTGAATATCGCCAACTCGGCTAAGCGCGCAACGAGAGCATTCGCGGATCAATGCGAACTCGGTGAGAGGGCCAATATCGTTTATTTGGATGCGCTGGCGGAAGCGATGTTCTCGGAACTAAAAAGTGAGAGGGACGCTATGCCGCCAGCAGCAGTCAAGTTGCTGGAAATTATCACGACTAATCACGTGGCAATACGTGGCTCAACTCCGATCTTTGCTGAGTATGAAGCAGTTCTCAGCCGCTACAGAAACGTCTCGAATTTTCCGGAGACAGAATTCTTGGAACTAGTGGAACGGATCGAGGCAGGTGAGTTTAGTGAAGTCCTCGATGAAAGCGTTGGCAAGGCCGCAGATGCCGTGGCGGACTTGGGTGGGAACGAATCAGTTCCTCCGGCAAAGCGCGTGATAACGATCGGCGCGTTTGTAAGGACATTCTGGCAGGCGATCGCGTCGGCACCGACATTAATTCGCGGCCTGACAGCCATTGGCGAGTTGCGAACGCTTGTCGGCAGACTATGGAGATGGATCGAGTTGCACCTTCCGGGCGCGGGCTAACCCGGAAACGTCTGCACGCCGATCTTCTCGATCCGCCCGTCCTCGTAGGCGAGGCACGCCGCGCTCTCCATGCCCTGCACGAAGCAATAGAGCGGCGCATCGCGTCCGCGCAGCGCTTCGTATTCGGCGCGGGCGATGCCTTCTTCGGGATAGAAGGCGAACTCGCCCTGCATGGGTGTCTCGGCATTGGCCGCCCAGGCGGGCAGGGCGCCCGTCGTGTGCATGTCGATCGTCGCGGGATCGATCCAATCAGTGAGGGCCGCGCGCATCGCCGCCGCGTCGCGCGCGCCGGCCAGCGTCATCACCTGCGCGGCCGGGAAGCTCTCGGTCCAATCGACGGTTCCGTCCGCGCCGCGAATGGTGAGCGTGGCGCTCGCCTGCGCGCAATCGGCGCCGGCCGTTTGCGCCGCGATGGAAAAGCGCGTGTCGCCCGCCGCCCAGGTCGTTGAGGCCTCGGCCGCGCAGCCGGCCGCGGCGGCTTGCGGCGGCGCCTCGCCTTGCGAACACGCCGCCAGCGCCAGCGCCGCCAGTGCAATCAAGGGTCGCATGGTTTCCCCCAGCCCATCAACAAAGCCTAAAGCAACGGATTTTAAATTCGACGCACTTTCGTGGCGCACGAAGCTCGAATTTAAAGTCCAAAGTCGCTTTAGCAACATCATGAATCCAAACCGTCTTTATGGACATAAAGGCGACCTGACCGGGTGACCGAGGCGGTGCGTCGCCTTTATGTCCAGACGCTTTGAATACGACTCGCGGCGGAGAGATGACATGATCACGGTGACGCCGGCCATAGAGATCGACGAGCGGGAGATCGAGGAGCGCTTCATCCGCGCCGGCGGTCCCGGCGGGCAGAATGTCAACAAGCTCTCCACCGCCGTGCAGCTGCGCTTCGATGCGCGCAACTCGCCGGCCCTCACGCCGGATGTGCTGGCGCGTCTGGCCCGCATCGCCGGGCGGCGGATGACGGAGGCGGGCGTCATCGTGCTGACGGCCCAGCGCTTCCGCACCCAGGAGCGCAACCGCGCTGATGCGCTCGAACGCCTGTGCGAGATGATCAGGCAGGCCGCCAAGGCGCCGATCCCACGCCGCGCCACGCGGCCGACGGCTTCGTCAAAGGTCAAACGCCTCGACACCAAAACCAAGCGCGGCGAACTCAAATCCCTGCGCGGCCGGCCGGGCGCGGAGGATTGAGCTTATCCCTCGGCCGCATCCAGAATGAGGAAGGCGCGGGTTGCATCCGCGCTCATCGAGGCGCGCCCGCGTGAGAGAAGCTCGGCGATGCGCGCGCCATCGCTGCGTAGAAACGCGCCGGCTTCCGTGCGCGCGGCGGCGTCACGCGAAAGCAGGGCCTTGACGCGGTCGACCGCTGGGCCGGCGGCGTCGCGCACGGCCTTGCGCCGGCCCTGACTGCCATTGCGCGCGCGGTGGGCGATGCGGTCCAGCGTCGAGGCGGTGAACACTTCGCCGAGATCGACGCCGCCCTTGGCGATCAGCGCGACGGCGGCGACCGGATGGGGGCCGCGCTGCTCTGTGACGGTTTTGGTGAGGCGCGCGATTGGATCGTCGGGGATCGTATCGCGTGTCCTGGCGCGGGCGCGCTCACGTGGCGGCGAACCAGCGGCGGGCGCGGCGGCGGATTCATCGTCATCCATGGAGGAGAGCAATTCCCGCCACGTCCAGGCGCCGTCTGCGGCGCCATTGCCGGCTGGCGCGCGCGGCGGTTCGCCGAAGCCGGTGTTGGGAACGCTGGGCGCGGGGGCCGGCGCTTGAGCCGGCGGCGCCGGCGCCTGGGCGCGAACATCGGCGGGGCCCTTCGCGAAGCTGGACATGCGGCGCGGCGGCGCCGGTACGGCCAATGGCATCGGTTGACGCGGCGCTTCGCTTGGTGGCTCGACGGCGCTGCGCGCCGCGCGGGCGGCGCCGCGCGCCTGCTCGGCCGCGTCGCGCAAATTTGACAATGCCTGGCTCGCCTCGCGCTCAACCGAGGCGGCTTCGCCACGAATGAGATCGGCCGCGCGGCGGGCCTCTTCAATAGCCCGCGAGGTGGTGTCGCGCATTGCGCCGGCAGTGCTGTTGGCCGCTTGCGCGGCCGCCTCGGCCGAATGGCGCGCCGCATCCGTCAATTGCGTCGCACGCGAAAGCGTCTCCAACGCGCTGGTCAGCGCCGTTTCGAGGCGCAGCGCGCTGTCCGCGCTGGCGGCGGCCGCGCCCGTGAGTTCCTGCGTGCGGTCCGTGATCAAGGCCGCGGCCGCGCCGAACGAATTGAGCCGCGCATCGAGCGCCTCGTCGGCCGCGCGCACCTCGGCTTCCGCGAACCGCGCCGCTTCGGCGATCGATTGCGTGTGGCCGGCGATGTGGTGGCTGATGAGCGCGGCCTGGCCATTGAGATCCTCGGCGATGCGCAGCAGCTCCGCGCGCTCATGCTCCATGCCGGAGATCATGGCGTCCGCGCCGCGCTTCGCCGCCGCCGCCACGTGGTTGACCGCGTAGGTCTGTTTGGTGACGCTGGCTTCGACCTCATGAAGTTTGGTGAGCGTCTGCTCGATCGCCCGGTCGAGCGCGCTGATCTCACCGCGCACCGCCACCGCGAGGCGGCGGGCTGCCGATTCCGAATGCGCGGCGGGGTTGAGAAGGCCAGCTGCGGCGTCCGCCAGCCGCTTGGCTTCGTGGCGCGCACGTGCGCCTTCGCGGGCCGCCGCGCCCGCGAGCAACACCATGAGCGCGGGCAGGACGCCCACCGCGACCAAAAGCGCCAGCGCCACCGGATCGAGCGCCGCAAGCCGGTCAAAACCGATATAGCGATAGGCGGCCAGTGCGGCCGCCGCGATCCACAAAGCGCCCACGGCGAGGGACATCACCCAGATCAACTGGCCGGGCGTCTCCCGCTCCGAGACGACTGGGAGCGGCTCAATTTCAGAATTTGCGCCGTCCATACCCACCTCTGCGCGCGGTCCCCTTAAGAGGGGCGTCGTACAAAAGCGCGCCGTGCGCCCGGATTCAAGGCCGCGTCGCCGCTGAAGGCGCGGTCATTCGCTTCACGCCGTCAATATTAACGAAGTTTAGTGTGGCGCGCCCTGGTCGCAGGCCTCGCGTTGCGACCCACAGCCATCGCCATGCACGCGCGGCGCCGGTTCGTACTGTACGCCGATCCATGCCAGCGCGATGGACAGCAGCACGTCGCGAATGAGGATGAAGGCGGCGATCATGGCGAACCTCTAAGGCTGTTTTCATGCGCTGCTTTGACGTGGGGAGCAAGCGCGCCGGGCCGGCTTGACCCGGGCGAAGCGAGCGATTAAACGAGCTTTATGTTACAACATAACGTCACCCAGGACGCCGGCCGCGCCCATGTCGCGCACGCCGCCGTGGTCGGTGCGCACGTGCTCTGTTGTGGCGGCCCGATCGCTCTGACTCTCCTGGCGGCGGGGCTGGGCGCTTCGGCGGGCCTCAATATGGTGAGCGGTTTCGTTGGCGGCCTGCACGCGATGCTGCATGCCAGCGAGGCGCAGGTCCTGGCCGCATCCGCGGTGCTGGTCGCGCTGGGCGCCTGGCTCGAATGGCGCGCGCATCGGGGACGGCGCGTCTCGCCGCTGTTCGCCGTGTCGCTCAGCTGCTTTGCGATCAACGCCGCGCTGATCTGGGCCCATCAGGGCGCGCTGTAATCGCCGCATAACCGGCCAGTATTACTCGGCCGGGCGGCGCGCCGGCGCGCGCGTCGTGACGCGTGAAAACAGCGGCTTCACGATTTTCTCGAGCCTGTCGATCAACACGAACATGGCTGGCACGAACACAAGACTAAGCAACGTCGAGAGCATCAACCCGCCGATCACGGCCGAACCCATGCCTTGGCGCAGCGTGCCGTCCACGCCCCAGCCGGCCGCCGCCGGGATCATGCCGGCGGCCATGGCGAATGTCGTCATCAGGATCGGCCGGGCGCGCTTCATGCCGGCTTCCATGAGCGCCTGGGTGCGGCTCATACCGTTGTGAATCTGCTCGATGGCGAAATCGACCAAAAGGATCGAATTTTTTGTCACGATGCCCATCAGCATGAGCAGGCCAATGAGCGCGAACAGCGAGAGCGGCTGGTTGGAGATCATCAGGCCGGCGAACGCGCCGCCAATGGAGAGCGGCAGCGCGAACATGATGGTGATCGGCTGGAAGAAATCACGAAACAGCAGGACCAGCACGGCGTAGATCAGCAGCACGCCCCAGATCATCGCCGTGGTGAAGGAGGCGAACATCTCCTGCGTCTGCTCGGTATCGCCTGAAACGGCGAGGCGCACGCCGGCGGGCGGATTACGCGCCTCCGGCAGATTGAGCACCGCGGCTTGCGCCGAACCCGGCTCGGCGCCGACAACATTGGCCGAGACTGTAACGGCGCGTTCGCGGTCCCGCCGCTCGATCGCGGCCTCGCCGAGCGCAAAGCTCACGTCCGCCACAGCGTCGAGCCGCACGGGCGCGCCGTTTGTGGAGCGCACGGGAAGCGCGCGGATGGCGCCCAGATCGCCGCGTTGATCGGGCCGAATGAGCACGCGGATCGGAATTTGCCGGTCGGCGAGATCGAATCGGGCGAGGTTCTGGTCCACGTCGCCGCTGGTGGCGATGCGCACCGCGGCCGCGAGGTCCGCGGCAGTGACGCCAAGACGCGTAATATCTTCCGGACGCGGACGGATTTGAATTTCTGGCCTCTGCAGCGCGGAGGACGAACGCACGTCTGTTAAAATGTCCATGCGCCGCATGCGCGCGGTGAGCGCTTCGGCGGCGGCGTTCACGCGCGCGGGATCCTGGCCGACGAATTGCACCGTCACGTCCGAGCCGCGTCCGCCGCCCTGAAAATTGAGGAACGACGTGCGGAAGTCCGGAAATTGCGCCAGCGTCGGGCGCAGCGACTGCTGCACTTGGTAGGCGCTGCGGTCGCGGTCTTCGCGGGGAACCAGATTGGCGTTGATCGAGCCGGTCGTCGCCGCGCCATCGACGCCGCGCACCGTGGTGAACACATTGTCCACATCCGGCGTCGCGCCGATCGCCAGCGCCATGCGCTGCAAGGCGCGATCGGCGTCATGAATGGGCGTGCCTGGCGGTATCTCCACATCGACCGCGATCGAGCCATTGTCGAGGCGCGGGATGAAGGTGAATGGCACGGTTGTCGCCGCGAGGATGGAGACGACGAAAATCGCAAAACCCATCGCCACAGTCGCCGCCGGGCGGCGGATCGCGAAGGCCAGCGTCCCGCGATAGGTTTCAACGAGCGCGCCCCTGGGCTCGGTGTGGCCGCGATCCTTGAGGAAGAAGGCCGCCATCATCGGCGTGATGAGCCGCGCGACGATGAGGGAGAAAAACGCCGCGAACGCGACCGTGAGCCCGAATTCCTTGAAAAATTGCCCCGTCACGCCGCTCATGAACGAGACCGGCACAAACACCGCGATGATCGTCGCTGTCGTGGCGACGACGGCGAGGCCGATCTCGTCCGCCGCCTCCAGCGCCGCCTCATAAGGTGTTTTACCCATGCGTATGTGGCGCACGATGTTTTCGATCTCGACGATGGCGTCATCGACCAGCACGCCCGCGACGAGGCCGAGCGCGATCAGCGTCATCATGTTGAGCGTGAAATCGAGCAGCTCCAGCACCGCGAATGTGGGGATTACAGAGAGCGGAATCGCGGCCGCTGAGATCAGCGTCGCGCGCCAATCGCGCAAGATCAGAAAGACCACAAGACAAGCCAGCAGCGCGCCTTCGATCAAGGCCTCGATCGAGCCTTCATGCATGCCGCGCACGAAATTGACCGGCGTGCCGATGAGTTCGAAACGCACGCCGGGATTGGCGCGCGTCACTTCTTCAAGGCGACGCTCCATGGCGTCGAACACATGCACTTCGCTTGAACCCTTGGCGCGCGCGACCAGGAAGCCGACCACCACCTGCCCATCGAAGCGCGAAATGGCGTTGACGTCGCTCGCCCCGTCGGTGACCGTCCCGAGATCGGCGAGGCGCAGCACGCGCCCGTCGGCGCCGTTGACGCGCACCTCCGCAAGGGCCGAAACGCTTTGCGCGCCGCCGAGCGTGCGAATGGATTGGGCCTGGCCGCCGACTTGCGCCTGCCCGCCGGGCAGATCGGCGTTGAGCGCCCGCAATTGCGTGCTCACCGCGTTCGCCGAGACGCCGTAGGCGGACAATCGCTCCGGATCGAGTTCGACGCGCACTTCGCGATCGACGCCGCCCAGCCGCGTGATGCGGCTGATGCCGTTCACGGCGAGCAATTCGCGCGACAGATCGTTGTCGATAAACCAGGACAATTCCTGCGCCGTCATCGCGTCGGCCCGCAGCGCGTAATAGGCGATGGGCTCGGCGGCCGCTTCGTCGCGCTGGATCACCGGCTCGTTGATGTCGGCCGGCAATTCCGAGCGGATGCGCGAGAGCGCGTCGCGCGCATCCTCGACGGCGCGCGAAATGTCTGCGCCCAATTGCAGTTCGATGATCGTGGTCGACACGCCGGGTGAGATTTGCGTGGTGACGCGCTTGACGCCCTCGACGCTGGTGAGCGCGGCCTCGACGCGCTGAGCGATCTGCGTCTCCAACTCCGCGGGCGCTGCGCCCGGTTGCGCCACGGTGACGGAGAATTCAGGAAACTCGATATTGGGCAATTGGTTGATGGGCAGGCGGAAATACGCGGTGAATCCGGCGAACAAGAGCGCCACGATGAGCAGGATGGGCGGGATCGGATTGCGGATCGCGCCGGCTGAGATGTTCCAGGCCATGCCTTATTCGCCGCCCGCGCGGCCGCGCAGCGCGACGCCATTTTGTTGCGCCGTGGCCGGCGGCGGCGTTGGCGCTTGCGGCTCAATCGGGCGCACCCCATCGCCGCTTTGCAAGAACGCCGCGCCCGCGCCGGCGACCCGCGCGCCAGCCGGCACGCCGCTCACGATCTCGACCATGTTATTCTGACGAAGGCCAAGGCGAACCAGCGTGCGCCGCGCGACATCTTCGGCGTCGATCACGAACACATAGGCGCGCCCATCGTCATAGAGCACCGCCGTTTGCGGAACGGAGAGCGCCTGGCGCGGCGCCAGCCGCGCCTCGCCGCGCAGATACATGCCGGCGCGCACCTGCGAGCCGCGCGGCAGGGCGAACAAGGCCTCGCCCGTGCGCGTGCGTGAATCGATGGAGGCGGCGGTGCGGCGAAGGCGCGCCGTCACTTCGCTGCCATCGACCAGACGGAACGTCGCTTCCTGGCCCTCGCGCAAGGCCAGAATGTCCCCCTCCGCCACTTGCGCGGAAACTTCAAGATCGTTGTCGCCCGCGATGCGGAACAACACTTGCCCATCGACCAGCCGCCCCAATTGCGCCGACCGATCGATGACGAGGCCCGCCACTGGCGCACGCACATAGCCGCCCTGCATGCGCGCATTGACTTCCGCGAGTTGGGCGCGCGCCGCCGCCAGGCGCGCATCGGCCGCCGCCGCCGCGGCCCGGCGTTGCTCGATCGCTTCGGTTGAGAGCGCGCCGGATTCGCGAATGGCGTCCGCCCGTTCGAATTCTCCGCGCGCACGCACCGCGCCCGATTGCGCCTCGGCCACCATCGCTTGCGCGGCCCTGATCTGCGCCGTGGCCACGGACGTCTCCAGGCGCGCCAGCGCCTGGCCGGCGCGCACCGTATCGCCCTCATCGGCCATCAATTGCAGAATGCGCACCCCGCTCATCGGCGCGACGACCTGGATATCACGCACGGGGCGCGCCTCGCCCGAGAGCGAGATGATCGGGGTGAACGCTTGCGGCGCGGCGCGCGCCACGGTGACGGCCTGGCGCGGATCGACCGGCGCGTTCGCGGCGTCTTCGCCGCCGAGATGGGTGAGCACGTAAATCGTGATCGCCGCCGCCGCCACGCCCGTGACGATGAGGGCGATCAAGCGCCGCCGCGCGCCCGGCGTTTGCGCTGGGGCCTCATCCACCTGATCGGGCGGATTGTGCGTCACATATGGCGGCGTCGGGGGTTGGATGGGCGCATTCATGCCATGGGCTCCTGCGCCGGGCGCATGGGCGTCAACATAAGGGGGCGGGCACCCATCGTCACGGCGCCGGCGCAAGATAGCGCGCGATGAAGGCGCGAAAGACACGCAGCGAATCTTCTCCGCCATCGAACTGTGTCATTGCGGCGCGCATGCAGACCCCCTCGATCGCCGCCATGACAAGCTGGGCGGCGTCGCTCGGATCGAGCGCGGGATCGACTTCCCCGCGCGCTTGTCCGGCCGCAATGCCCCGTGCGAGGCACGCGCGGCTGTGCGCATCGATCTCCGCCAGCCTGCGCCGCAGTAGCGGATCGCGCGCCGCTTCCCCGACAATATCGGCGTAGAGCGGCGCGAATTCGCAGCGGGCGAAATCGGTCAGGAAATTGCCGCACAGGCCGGTCAAGGCCTCGACAAGGCCGCCCTCGCCCGCCGCCCGCTCGGTGGCCAATTCGGCGGTGCGGTGTTTGTCCTCGGCGATGGCGGCGATGATGTCCGCTTTCGAGTCGAAATAGCGGTAAAGCGCGCCAGGACTGATGCGCGCCTCGGCGCAGATTTCCTGCATGGTCGCCTGGTGAAAGCCGCGGCGGCGAAAGCACAGCTCCGCCGCGTCGAGGATTTGCTGCCGGCGGCGCACAGCGAGGGCGGGATCGGCGAGACGGGCCATGGACACTCCCGGCGCGCCGGGCCTTGAACCAGTCCTGCGGCGCCGCATATAAAGCGAACGTTCGCTCACTAAATGGAAAGCGCGCGCGGGGAAGTCAAGGATGCTATGAGCGCTGAAGGGGAGGCGTTGATGAGGCGGGTGGCGCGTCTGGCGCGCGGAACGGCGAGCTTGGCGATGGCCAGCGCGCTCGCCGCGTGCGCGCTCATTCCCGGCGAGCGGCCCCAGCCCGGCCCCTTGCCTGACGCCTGGATCGATGCGCCGGCGGGCGCGGCCGACCCTGCGTCTCTTACCGATTGGTGGCGCGGCTTCAACGATCCCGTGCTCGATGAATTGATCGCCGACGCGCTCATCAATGGCGGGTCGGTGCAATTGGCCGCGCTGCGCGTGCGCGAGGCGCGGGCGCAGACGCGCGCGTCAGTGGCCAGTGTGTTGCCGCGTATCGATGGGTTTGGACGCGGGCGCTACAATCAGGCGCTAGATGGCCCCGATCTGCGCACGGCCGATGGGCTCGGCACGGAAGCCGAACAGATGAGCGGCGATTACGGGCCGCAGATCGCCTGGGAAGTGCCGCTCTTTGGGCGCATCGAAGCCACCGCACTTGGCACGCGCGCCAGCCGGCGGTTGGCTCAGTCCGATTATCGCGGCGCGCAAGTCGCGCTCGCGGCGGACACGGCGCAGACCTATGTCGGCCTGCGCGCGGCCCAGCAGAGTCGCGCCGCGTTGCGGGACGCCGTGGCCAACGCCGATCAACTCGCGAACATTCTGGCCATCAGCGCCGAGGCCGGCTTCGCCTCGCCATCCGACGCGGCTGACGCGCGCCGGCAGGCCGAAACCAATCGCGCGCAATTGCCGAATGTTGAGATTGAAGTGCTGCGCGCCGAGCGTGCGCTGGCGGTGCTGCGGGGGCGTGCGCCGGGCGCGGATGCGCCGGATGTGAGCGCCGCGCTGCAGGCCGTATCTACTGTGCCGACTTTGGCGATCACCGCGGCCCCGCCCGCGCCGGCCGATCTGGTGCGCTTGCGCCCGGATGTAGCCCAGGCCGAGGCCAATGCGTTGATCGCCGCGGCGCAAGTTGGGCTCGCGCGCGGGGACTTGCTGCCCCAGCTCAATCTCACCGGACAGATTTCCATCGTCGACAATTTGATCGGCATGCCCGTCGCCAATCGCACGGGCGGCCTTTCGCTGACGCCCTTCATCACCATTCCTCTATTCGCTTGGGGCCAGCGCCAGGCGCTCGCCGACGCAAGCGACGCGCGCTTCGAGCAGGCGCTGGTGCGTTATCGCGATACGGTCAACAGCGCCGTCGGCGAAGCGGCGAACGCGCTCACTGCACTCGATCAGGGCGCACGGCGCCTCACGGCCGCGCGCGCCGCGGAGGCGGCGGCGGAGATCGCGGCGCGCGGGCAACGCGCGGCGCAGGAAGCGGGGATCAGAAGCCTCGCCGATCGCTTGCGGAGCGATCAATTGCTGATCGATGCGCGCCTGACGCGGATCGAGGCCGAGGCCGCGCAGGCCAACGCCGCCATCGCCGTTTACCGCGCGTTTGGCGGCGGGCCGTCGAACGCTACCCCGCCGCGTGACGCGCGGCGCGTGGCTGGCCCTCCAGCCGCGCCGTAAGCGCGCGCTGTTCGTCCCACAATTCAGCCGGTAAGCGCGCGCCGAACTTCTCATAGTGCGGCGGGATGAGCGCAGCTTCCTCGCGCCACACATCGATATCGACGCCGAGCAGAAGATCGAGCGCTTCATCTGAAAGAGAAAGCCCGCTCACATCCAGCGCGCCGCGCGCCGGCACGCGCCCGATCGGCGTATCGACAGCCTCCGCCGCGCCGTCGAGGCGTTCGCATATCCATTTCAGCACGCGCGCATTCTCACCGAAGCCGGGCCACACATATTTTCCCTCGACGTTCTTCCGGAACCAATTGACGAAATAGATGCGCGGGAGATTCCCTGCGTCCGCCCGCGCGCCGATCTTCAGCCAGTGCGCGAAATAATCGCCCATATTGTAGCCGCAGAACGGCAGCATCGCGAACGGATCGCGCCGCAATTCACCGACCTTGTTTTCCGCCGCCGCCGTGCCTTCCGAGGCGACGTTGGAGGCGAGAAACACGCCATGGCGCCAATCGAACGCTTCCGTCACCAGCGGCACCGCGCTGGCGCGCCGCCCGCCGAAGAGGATCGCATCGATCGGCACGCCGTCCGGGTCTTCCCATTCGGGCGCGATGATCGGGCATTGCCCGGCCGGGCAGGCGAACCGCGCATTTGGGTGCGCGGCGGGAAATTTGGACTCGGCGAGCCAGGGATTGCCTTGCCAATCGGTGAGGCCGGGCGGCGGCGTTGGCGTGAGCCCCTCCCACCACACATCGTTATCGCCGGTCAGCGCGACATTCGTGAAAATGGTGTTGCGGTCCATCGAGTGGAGCGCGTTGCGGTTCGTGGTGTAGCCTGTGCCGGGCGCGACGCCGAAAAAGCCGGCTTCCGGATTGATGGCGCGCAGGCGCCCGTCCGCGCCGAAGCGCATCCAGGCGATGTCATCGCCGATCGTTTCCGCCTTCCAGCCGGGCAGCGTCGGTTCGAGCATGGCGAGATTGGTTTTTCCGCACGCGGATGGAAACGCCGCCGCCACGTATTTCACGCCGCCCGACGGCGAAGTGAGCTTCAAGATCAGCATGTGCTCGGCGAGCCAGCCTTCGTCGCGCGCCATGACGGAGGCGATGCGCAGCGCGTAGCATTTCTTGCCGAGCAGCGCGTTGCCGCCATAGCCCGACCCATAGGACCAGATTTCCCGGCTCTCGGGGAAATGCACGATATACTTCGTCTCGTTGCACGGCCAGGAAACATCCTTGGCGCCCGGCGCCAGCGGCGCGCCGAGCGAATGCACGGCCGGCACGAAGAAACCATCCGAACCCAGCGCATCGAGCGCGGCCTTGCCCATGCGCGTCATGATGCGCATCGAGGCCGCCACATAGCCGGAGTCCGTGATCTCGACGCCGAGGGCGCTGATCGGCGAGCCGACCGGGCCCATCGAGAACGGAACGACATACATCGTGCGCCCGCGCATCGCGCCGTCGAACAAGCCGTTCAGCGTGGCGCGCATCTCATCTGGCGCTTTCCAATTATTGGTGGGGCCCGCGTCGATTTCGTTTTCAGCGCAAATGAATGTGCGGCTCTCCACGCGCGCCACGTCGCGCGGATCGGATGCGGCGTAGAAGGAATTGGGGCGCTTGGCGGGATTGAGCCGCTTCAGCGTGCCGCGCGCCACGAGATCATCCGTCAGCGCCGCGAACTCAGCATCCGATCCGTCGCACCAGTGCACGCGATCTGGCTTGGTCAGCGCCGCGATGGCGCCCACCCATTCGATAAGGCCCTTATGGGTCGTGGGCGCCGGGGCAAGGCCCGGAATCGTCTGCTGCGTCACGCGCATCTCCAGATCGGGTGAAGGGGCCGGACGGGGCGGCGATGCGCGCCGGCGCCGGCGAAGCGGATTTTGGTCCTCTAGCGCAGGATTTGGCTGGGCGCGAGGGCGCCGGTCAAGGCGATGCACGTTTCCTGCCATGCTTGCTTGCCCGGGCGCTTGATCGTTCGGCCCGTTGGCGGCAGAGTCTATCCAGACGGTCGCCTCGTGAGGGGCGTGAAGAGGGAACGCGGTGCGGGTTCGCCCAAGGCCGCGGCTGTGCCCGCAACTGTAAGCGGCGAGCGTTCGCCATGATCGCCACTGCCCCAATTGGGGTGGGAAGGCGGCGAACGCGTCCGAGCCGTGAGCCAGGAGACCTGCCGTCGCCGTCGTGTTTCCCGGCCCGGGACCAGGCCCGGGGGAGGCGGATTTCCGTCCAAACGACATCGAGGCCGGCTGGGCCGCGCGTCCGCGCGCGCCGGCGATGTCGTTAATGGCCGCGCGCGCCCGGCGCCGGCCGCGAGGACGGATGCAAATCATGAAACGACTGATGCTTGGCGCAGCCGCGCTTGTTCTGGGCGCCGCGCACGGCGCCTACGCCGAGGACGCCGATGAAACCGTGATCGTCACCGCCACACGTCACGCATCGGATGCGCGCGCGCTGCCAGCCGATGTCACGGTGATCGAGGCGGGCGAGTCCTTTGCGCGTGGCGATGTCACGTTGGAGGCGGCGCTCGCCCACACGCCGGGGCTCGACATCGTGCGCGCGGGGCCGTTGGGCCAACAGACCAGCCTCTTCATTGGCGGCGCCAATTCGGGACACGCGCTCGTTCTGTTTGACGGCCTGCGCCTGAACGATCCCGCATCACCCGCCTCGGCGTTCGATGCGGGCCAGGATATGGCCGGCGCGCTGGCGCGCATCGAAATTGTCGAGGGGCCGATGAGCGCGCTGTATGGTTCGGATGCGTTGGGCGGCGCGATCAACCTCTTGCCGCGCCATGGAGGTGCGGGCGCGCTCAATGCGCGGCTGGATGTGGCGGGCGGGTCATTCGATACGCTTGTCGGCGCAGCTGGTGTGGACGGAACGATCGGCGCGCTGCGCTATGCGGTCTCCGCCGAGGGGTTCGCGACGGGCGGTTATGACATTGTGCCCGCGCGCATGGCCACGCACACGGGCGATCCGGACGGCGCTGAATCTTCGACACTGACCGGCGTGTTCGATCTGGCCGTGAGCGACGCCATCTCCATCGATCTCATCGCGCGGCGCCGCGAGGCGCGTGCGGACTTCGACGCCTTTCCATTCGATTTCGCGACGATTCAAGAATATCGCGCGGACGATCCAGACCTTGAGATCGCGCGCAACGACCTTTCGCTTGTCGCGCTGGGCGCGACATGGGCCCTCGCCGACGCCATCACGCTGCGCGCGCGCGGCGCCTGGGTCGGGCAGGCGCGCGTTCAGGCCGATGGCGGTCTGGCCACTGAATTTTATGATGGAACTCGCCGTTCGCTTGAGCTGACAGTGGATTCGCGCCTCGGCGCGCTCGGCGCGTTCGAGAACATCGCCTTCGTGCTCGGCGCTGTGGCGATACGCGACGAAGTCGAGATCGCGGAATCCTTCGGCTTTCCACCGCCTTCGAATTTCGTGACGGCGGCGCAGGATGAAGTCGGCGCGTTTGTCTCCGCCCAGGCGCGCTGGCGCGCCGTGACCATGACAGGCGCCGTGCGCGTCGATGAGCATGACGGGTTCGGCGCGGCGGCGACATGGCGGCTCGGCGCCTCGTACGATCTTGGCGCGGGGCGCCTCTACGCGGCCGCTGGAACGTCCTATCGCGCGCCGACGCTCTATGAGCGCTTTGTTTCGTTCGGAGATCCAAATCTGCGGGCGGAAGAGGGCGCCGGGTGGGAGATCGGCGCGGATGCGCGCATCGCCGCTTTCGGCCGAGACGATGGGCTGACCATGTCCGCGCGCCTGCGCGCGAACGACATCGATAATCTGATCGAGTTCGGGCACTTATTTACTTACGCCAATGTCGCCCGCGCGGAGCTTCAAAGTGCGGAGGGCGAAGTGACGCTTCGCCCCGCCGATAGCCTCACGCTGAGCGCCAGCTACACAAACGTTCGCGCACGCGATGCGGAGACAGGCGAAGCGCTTCTGCGTCGGCCGCGCCATGTCTGGCGCGCTTCCGTGGAATGGCGCCCAGGTCCGTTTGATGTCGAATTGTCTTGGCGCTCTGTCGGCGCGCGGGCGGACCGGCTCTATGGCGATGATGGTTTTTCGGATGGCGTCGGTCTAACGCCATCCTACGAAGTCGTGCGGGCGTCGAGCTCATTTGAGGTGGTGACTGGCGCGCGCCTGTTCATCGCCGCCGACAATCTCATCGGTGAAGTCTATGAGCCGGCGAATGGCTTCGCGGGCGCGCCGCGCTCGGTTCTAGTTGGCGTGAGATTGGCGCCGTGAGCAGCGGCGCGCGCGATCGCGCACTCAACGCAATGCTCGCGGGCGCGGTGATTGCGCTGGTCGCCGCGCATGCGCTCATCGGGCCGGGTAGGCTAAGCCTTGCGGAAGCCTTGGCCGCGCTTGCCGGCGGCGGCGATGGAATCGCACGGGATATCGTCTGGTCGATCCGCGCGCCGCGCGCGCTTGCCGCTGCTTTGGTGGGCGGCGCGCTTGGGCTGAGCGGCGCCGCGCTCCAGGGCCTGTTGCGCAATCCGCTCGCGGACGCCGGCGTGCTGGGCGTCTCAGGCTTCGCTTCGCTTGGCGCGGTGATCGCGTTCGCTTTCGGCTGGGCCGCGCTCGCGCCCTGGGCGCCGGCGGCGAGCGCGTTTTTGTGCGCGCTGGGCGCGGCCGCGCTCGTCTGCGCCTTGGGCGTGCGGCTGGTGGGCGTGTCCGGGCTCATCCTCATCGGCGTCGGCGTATCGAGTCTGTCAGGCGCGGGCATTGCGCTGGCGCTCAATCTCGCGCCCGCACTCATGACGTTGGCGGATCTCGTCAATTGGACGCTTGGCTCGCTCGCCAATCGCAGCTTTGACGAACTGGCGCTGGCCGCGCCGCCAATTGTTGTGGGCGGCGCCCTGCTGATGGCGGCGGGGCGCCCGCTCTCGGCCTTGGCGCTGGGTGATGAGGCCGCGCGCAGCCTCGGCGTGGCGGTCACGTCCGTGCGCGTACGGATTATTATCGGCGTCGCGCTGACCGCCGGCGCGGCGACGGCGCTGGCTGGGATCATCGGCTTTGTCGGCGTCGCCGCGCCGCACCTTGTGCGCGGCCTGGTGGGTCACGATCCCGCGCGCACGCTCGCGCCGGCCGCGCTGACCGGCGCCGTTTTGCTTCTCGTGGCTGATCTCGCGGTGCGCTTGGCGCCGTTCGATCAGCCGCTGGCTTTGGGCGTAGCGGCCGCTTTTATCGGTGCGCCAATCTTTATTCTGGCCGCAGCGCGCCTGGCGGAGCGCGCGCCATGAGTCTTATTGAATTTGACGCCTGCGAAATCGCGCTTGGCGGGCGCGTCGTTGTGCGGGTGTCTTTCTCCATCGCCGCTGGAGAGCGCGTGGCGCTGATCGGCGCTAACGGCGCGGGCAAAACAACTTTGCTGCGCGCCGCGCTTGGATTTGTCACCCCGCTAGCGGGCCGTGTGCGCTTGGGCGGCGCGGACGCGCATACAATGAGCCCGCTGAACCGCGCCCGCATGGCGGCTTATTTGCCGCAGCGCGCGCATGCGGCATGGCCGATCAGTGTCCGCGCGCTCGCTGCGCTCGGGCGTTTCTCGTACGGAACAGCGCAGGGGGAGGGCGCCGCCATCGACGCGGCCCTCGAAGCGACAGACATGACGCGTTTCGCCACGCGGCGGCTGGATACATTGTCCGGCGGTGAGCAGGCCCGGGCGCACCTGGCGCGCGCCTTGGCGCAAGCGGCGCCGCTGCTGTTGCTGGACGAGCCGAGCGCCAATCTCGATCCGGCGCAGGGCGCGCGGCTTGCCAATGTGCTCGCTGGCGCGTCTTCGGCGTTAATGTTCGCCACCCATGACTTGCCGCTCGTCAACCGGTTGGCGACGCGCGTTCTCATTCTGGCGGAGGGGCGCATCATCGCCGATGGGCCGCCGCGCGCGGCGCTGACGAGTGAAACGCTGGCGTGCGCCTTTGGGCGCGGCGCGCGTCTTGCCGAGTCGGAGGCAGGGCCGTGCATCGCGTTTTCCTGATTGCGGCGCTCCTGTGCGTGGCGCCGCAAGCACAGGCGCAGCCACGCCGCATCGTTTCGCTGGATTTCTGCGCCGATCAATATGTGTTGCGCTTGGCCGATCGAGACCAAATCACCGCCGTGTCGCGCGGCGCCGGCGCAATCGATTCCTACGAACGCGCGCGTGCGCGCGGCCTGGCGCGCGTCCGCCCAACACTCGAAGAAGTCGCCACGCTGCATCCCGATCTCGTCGTGCGCGCCTTCGGCGGCGGCCCAACGCTAACAGCCGCGTTGGCGCGGCGCGGCGCGCGCGTGCTCACTGTTGGCTGGAGCGAGACGATCGAAGGCGTCATCGCCGATGTGCGCCGCGCCGCGCGCGCCTTCGGCCAGGCTGAGCGAGGCGAGGCCTTTGCACACGCGCTCGAGGCGCGCCGTGCGGCGCTGACGCATATGCGCCCGGCGCGTCCTGTGCGCGTGCTCTACGTGACGCCGGGCGGCGTCACGGCCGGGCGCGGCACGCTTGTGGATGCGATCCTGCGTGAAGCCGGCGCGGAGAACAGCGAGTCGGGGGCCGGCTGGCGGCCCGCGCCGCTCGAACGCCTCGCGCGCGCCGCGCCGGACCGCTTGGTTTTGTCGTTCTTTGATCTTCCCGCCGCGCAACGGAACGCCTGGAGCGCGGCGCGCCATCCTGTGTTGCGCCGCCTTGTTCGCGCGACGCCGGCGACAACCTGGCCCTCGGCCTGGACCGCGTGCCCGACCTGGGCCGCGCTCGATGCGGCGGAAGCGCTGCAGCGTGATATTGTCGCCCGCGAATAACGCTTCACAGCGAGGCGATCGCCGGTCTAGCACCGCGTCATGTCAGATGATGTCGCCGAGCGCGCGCCTTTCGTGGTTCCGGAAGGCTATGAATACGTGAACTGGACGCGCGGATTCGGGCGCCAGATCGGCCCGCTCTATCGGCGTCTCGTCGATGGCCGCATCACCATGGGCTTTCATGTCGATGAGCACCACACCAACGGCATGCAGAACGCCCATGGCGGCATGCTGATGACCTTCGCCGACATGGCCTGGGGTCAGATCGTATCGGTTGAGATGTCCGTATTTTGGGTCACGGTGCGCTTGACGTGCGACTTTCTATCCTCGGCCAAGCTCGGCGATTGGGTTGAGGGCGGCGGCGAAGTGCTCGCGCGAGAAGAGGGGCTTTTCACTATTCGCGGCCGCGTCTGGGCCGGTGAGCGCACGCTGATGAGCGGAACCGGCCTCTTCAAGGCGCTTGAACCGCGCCCGCCCCGGCCCGGCGAAAAGGCTTGGCGCGGCTGACCCACCGCGCTTGCCGCGCCCGGCCGGCGCGGTCTAAGACGCGGGGCTCGCACTGGGAGTAAAGAATGGCGCAGGCGTCGCACGGGAACCACACCCATGGGGACCACACGCACGGTCACATGGACATCAAGGATCAGCGGGACACGTTCAGCGGCTTCATGGCGGCGACGGTGTGGGGCTGCTGCCTGCTGGCGCAGGGCCTCGCGCTCGCGACGCTCGCCTTCGCCATCGGCGCGGGCTGGTGGGCGGGCCTTGGCGTGTTCATCCTGATCGGGATTGTGGCCGGCATGGTGTTCAAGCTCGGCGGCGGCTGGTGGGCGACGCAAGTGGCGCTGATCATCGTGCTGGGTCTGGGCGGCCTCGTCGCGCCGTTGGTCGCGGGCTGATGCGCATCGCCGTCCTGAAGGAGCGTGCGCCCGGCGAAACGCGCGTTGCCGCAAGCCCGGAGACGGTGAAGAAAATCGTCGCGCTCGGCCATGAGGTTGTGGTCGAGGCCGGCGCGGGTCTTGCGTCGAGCGTGCTGGACGAATCTTACACGGCCGCCGGCGCGGCGATCGCCGCCGATGCGGCGCAAGCGCTCACCGGCGCTGATCTTTTGATCAAGGTGCGCCGTCCGGTTCCGGATGAAATCGCACGCTTGCGCGCGGGCGCCGGCGTCGTCGCGCTCATGGAGCCGCACGGAGATAAATCGGGCGCCGAATCCTATGCGAAAGCGAAGGTGGAGGCGTTGGCGATGGAGCTTGTGCCCCGCATCACACGCGCGCAGGCGATGGATGCGCTCTCCAGCCAATCCAATCTCGCCGGCTACCGCGCCGTGATCGAGGCCGCGCATTTGTTTGGGCGCGGCTTTCCGATGATGATGACGGCGGCGGGCACGGTCGCGGCCGCGAAAGTGTTCATCATGGGCGCGGGCGTTGCGGGCCTGCAGGCCATCGCCACGGCGCGCCGCCTCGGCGCGGTGGTGACCGCCACTGATGTGCGCCCCGCCGCGAAAGAACAGGTTGCTTCGCTTGGCGCCAAGTTCATCGCTGTCGAGGATGAGGAATTCAAACAGGCCGAAACCGCCGCCGGCTACGCCAAGGCGATGAGCGCCGAATATCAGAAGAAGCAGGCCGCGCTGGTGGCCGAGCACATCGCCAAGCAGGATATCGTCATCACCACGGCGCTTATTCCCGGGCGCCCGGCGCCGGTTCTGGTCAGCGAGGCGATGGTCACCGCCATGAAGGCGGGCTCGGTGGTGATCGACTTGGCCGTGACGCAAGGCGGCAATTGCCCGCTTTCGAAAGCCGATGAGATCGTGGACGTGGGCGGCGTGAGGGTGGCCGGGTTTTCGAATTTGCCCGCGCGCCTGCCGGCGGATTCCTCGGCGCTCTATGCGAAGAATATCCTCGCGCTGCTGCCGCTGCTGACTGACAAGGAAACGAAAGCCTTCGCCCCTGCCTGGGATGATGAGATCATCAAGGGCGCGATGCTGACGCGCGCGGGCGCGGTCGTGCATCCGATTTTCGCCGCGAGCCCGGCGGCGTGAACGCGTGGCCCATTTTTTCCTCCCCCGCTTGCGGGGGAGGTGATCGCGAAGCGATCGGAGGGGGGAGGACGCAGCGCCCCCTCCGTCTCGCGCTTCGCGCTCGACACCTCCCCCGTTTACGGGGGAGGAGAAGAATCGCGGCGCGGCGATGAGTGATGAAGACCTCGCCCGGCGTTACTACGCGGCCTGGAACGCCCGGGATGTGGACGCCATCCTGGCGCTTTATCACGATGAGATCGAGTTCTCGTCGCCGTTCGTAACCGCGCTTGGGTTTGCGGCGGATGGCGTCATCGTCGGCAAGGCGATGTTTCGCGCTTATGTCGAGGCGGCCTTGCCGCGCGTGCCTGAACTCTCCTTCGCGCAAGTGGCGCTCTGCGTCGGTGCGCGCGGGCATACGCTTATCTATCGGCTCAACACCGGCGTCCTGGTCAGCGAGAGCCATGAGCTGGACGGCGTAGGCCTCATCGTGCGCGCGGATGTGGCCTATGAGGCCACGGAGCTGCCGCGCCGATGAGCCCCGTGGCGGCTTGGCGCGAACGCGGTTAGAAAGCCGGCCACAGGAGCAGTCCATGGAAACGGTCGATCCCTTCATTTTTTATCTGGCGATTTTCGTGCTGGCGATATTCGTCGGCTATTATGTCGTCTGGTCGGTGACGCCGGCTCTGCACACGCCCTTGATGGCTGTGACCAACGCCATCTCCTCGGTCATCATCGTCGGCGCGCTGATCGCGGCGGCGGCCGCGCCAGGTGAAGAGGCCGGGGCGGAAGGGCTGGTCGCGCGCGGCGCGGGGCTGCTCGCCGTGGCGCTTGCCGCCGTGAATATTTTTGGCGGCTTCCTCGTCACACAGCGCATGTTGGCCATGTACAAGAAGAAGGAGCGCGCGAGCTAAGCCCGCGCGAACAAAGCCGATGAGCCCGGCCGATTGGCGCGCCTTGATTGAAGCCTTGCTGGACGGCCGTTTGAGCGCGGAAGCGTTCGAGCGCCGCTTCATGGAGGCGTGGCGCGCGCGGCGCGGGCCCCTCCATCCCGCGATCGAAACGCTCTATCACGCGGTTGCCGCGTTCACCGCCGCGCAAGCCGGCCGCACGGAATACGACGCCGACGAAACCGATCTGCGCCAGGCGGCGCGCGCGGCGCTCAATGAATTGCGCGAGGATGCCGGCGCCCCGACGCGCACCTATGACCGCGCCCGCGCGCGGGAGGAAATGCGCCGCTTCGAAATTCGCATGAACCGCGTGGTCAGCGTCGGCTGTCTCATCATCTTCGTGTGGCTGGCGCTGGTGGCGCTGCAATGGTTCGCCGTGGCCGATCAGATTCGCAGCGTGCTCGGCTGGTCGACGGCGCCGGCCGCCATGCTTGGCTTTTTCGTCGCGTTCGTGCCGATCCTCGGCAACGCCGTGGCGTTTTTCGGCGCGACCGATGTGTGGCATTGGCCGTGGTGGGTGGCGGCGCTGGTTTTTTTCGCCGCGCCGGCGGCGACGTTTCTATCCGGCTGGCGCAGATGGCGCCGGCGGTGAGCGTGTTGAGGTAAGGGGCGCGTAGCAATGGAATCGACGGCATCGGGCCTCATCGCCCTTAATCCCAACGCAGCGGCGGCGCTCTATCTCGCCTCCGGCGTCCTGTTCATATTGGCGTTACGCGGGCTCTCCAGCCCGGTGACCAGCCGCCAGGGCAATCAGTTCGGCATGTTGGGCATGGCCATCGCCATCGCGACAACTTTATGGCTCGTCATGCCGGCGGCGCAGACTCTTTTGTTCATCGCGATCGCTGTCGCGCTCGGCGGCGGCGCGGGTGCGCTGATCGCGCGGCGCATCCAGATGACGGCCATGCCGCAATTGGTGGCCGCGTTCCACTCCTTGGTGGGCCTTGCGGCCGTCGCAGTCGCGGCCGCGGCGCTGTTTGCGCCAGAGAGTTTCCACATCGGCGATGGCGCCGGCGGCGTGCGCATGCAGAGCCTCATCGAGCTTTCGCTCGGCACGGCCATCGGGGCGGTGACATTTTCCGGCAGCGTGATCGCCTTCGCCAAGCTCAATGGCAATATGAGCGGCGCGCCGATCCTTCTGCCCGCGCGCCACCTCATCAACATTGCGTTGGCGCTCGCCATGGTCGCGCTCGTCGTGCTGCTCATCCAATCGGGCGGGCAGGCGCGGCATTTGTTCTGGGTGCTGACGATCACCGCGCTCATCTTCGGCGTGCTGCTGATCGTGCCGATCGGCGGGGCCGATATGCCGGTCGTCGTCTCGATGCTCAATTCCTATTCGGGCTGGGCGGCCGCGGCGCTCGGCTTCACGCTGGAGAATGTCGCGCTCATCATCACTGGGGCGCTGGTGGGCTCATCGGGCGCCATTCTTTCCTACATCATGTGCAAGGGGATGAATCGCAGCTTCATCTCGGTGATCCTCGGCGGCTTCGGCACCGGCGATGGCGCGGCGGCGGTCGCCGGCGCCAAGGAAACGCGCCCCGTCAAGCAGGGCAGCGCGGACGACGCGGCCTTCATCATGAAGAACGCCAGCAAGGTGATCATCGTGCCGGGCTATGGCATGGCGGTTGCGCAGGCCCAGCACGCCGTGCGTGAAATGGCGGATATGCTGAAGAAAGAGGGCGTCGAGGTGAAATACGCCATCCATCCGGTCGCGGGCCGCATGCCCGGGCATATGAACGTGCTGCTCGCGGAAGCGAATGTGCCTTACGATGAAGTGTTCGAATTGGAGGACATCAACAACGAGTTCGCGCAGGCCGATGTGGCCTATGTCATCGGCGCCAATGATGTGACGAACCCAAGCGCCAAAACCGATCCAAAGTCTCCGATCTTCGGCATGCCGATCCTGGACGTGGAGCGCGCGAAAACCGTGCTGTTTGTGAAGCGTGGCATGGGGTCGGGCTATGCCGGCGTGGAGAATGAGCTCTTCTTCCGCGACAACACGATGATGCTGTTCGGCGACGCCAAGAAGATGACGGATGAGATTGTGAAGGGGCTTTGACAGGTGCCCCTCACGCTTGTTCACAATGCACCAGTCACTATTTGAAACACAGCGAGCCTGTGTGCTGGCTCGCATGGTTAACACGGAGTGACCAATGACCCTCGATGAGGCGAAGGCCGAAGTTCGCGCGGAACTCGATAACATTTTGGCGCTCGGCGGCCAATATCAGATCAGCGATCCGAGCGAGAGAGAGCGGGAAATTAGCAGATTGGCGCGTGAACTGATGGCGGCGCGAAACCAGAGTGGAATTACAGTGCGAGTCGACAACTGACACTCACTCCGCCGCCACTCCAGCCGCGTTCAAAGCGCCCGCTTCCTCCATCCGCCGCCGGATATTCCACGGGCTTAGGTCGTAGCCATTCGGCCAGGTCAGCGCGCCGTTTTCGATGAACACGCGCTCGAAATAGGCTTCGTCCTGGAGCGGCTCGTTCATCGGGCCAATGCGCTCGAATATCCAGCTCATGTCGAACACGCCGCGCGCGCCGTCGGCGAAGGCGATGTCGAGCTTGTGGCCGCCAGCGGGGCGCACGCGAACGATTTTGGGTAGCTTTTTATGCATTGTCGGGGCCTGCGATGCGCTCGAAGGGTAACCCATTTCGTCCGCGCCGCCAATTCTCCACAAGCGCATCGCGGCGTAGCGCGATCCAGCCCTGGATCATCTTTCTGGCGCGGCTTGGCATTTCGCCTTCCATGAGAGCCCCAGTTGCGATCTCGAATGTCGCTTCGTGGTCTCCCTTGATGGCGTGCAGATGGGCGATGCCGTGCTCGGCCCAGTACATGTAGATGACAATCCCGTGGAAGGCGGCGATGGTCGGCATGGGACGGCCTTCCTTGGCGGCGCCAACCAAGTCAAGTTCGCGCGGGAGGACGCCATGCCCGCCCCAAACAAAACCGCCCCCACCCGCGCCTCCGTCGCCGCGTTCATCGCGGCGGTCGCCGATGATGCGCGCCGCGCGGATGCAAAAAAGCTCGATAAGATTTTCCGCGACATCACCGGCGAAAAGCCGGCGCTCTGGGGCCCGAGCATCATCGGGTATGGGAGCTATCACTACAAATACGAGAGCGGGCGCGAAGGCGAGATGTGCCGCACCGGCTTTTCGCCGCGCAAGGCCAACCTCGTTCTCTACATCCTGCCGGGTTTCAAGGACTATGCGCCGCTCTTGAAGAAGCTCGGCAAGCACAAGACGGGCAAGAGCTGTCTCTACATTAATAAGCTCGCGGACGTGGATGAGGCTGTGCTGCGCGATCTCATCACAAAATCCTGGGCCTGGATGGGCGAGAAATATGGGTGACTACGGCAAGTTCCATTCAAATTGAAACACAATCACCCATCCCCGGGGCGCCGTGCAACGGCGAGCCCGGGGCCAATACACTCTAACTGCTGCGATTATGGGCCCCGGAATTGCACTTCGCGCAATCCGGGGATGGGTGATGAAGCGATTCAACTTGAATGAAACTGGCTCTAAGCTTTCACGCCGCTCAGTTTACACACGCGCTTCCATTCCGCGTCGCTCACTTTCTGCACTGAAAAGCGCGTATTCTTCACCAGCATCATCTCGGCGAGCGCGGGATCGGTTTTCGCCTGCGCCAGCGTCACGTGCGCCTTAAACGGAACGACTGCCTTTAGATCGACGCACACCCAGGGCCCGCTCTCGGCGGTTGGATCGGGATAGGCTTCGTTCACAACCTCCGCGACGCCGACGATCTCCTTGCCCTCATTGGAATGATAGAAGAGCGCGCGCTCGCCCTTTTTCATCGCCATGAGATAGAGTTTGGCTTGATGGTTGCGCACGCCGGTCCAGGGCTCGCCTTTCGCGCCGACCTTGACGAGATCATCCCACGAAAAAACGCTCGGTTCGGATTTGACCAGCCAATACGTCATGGCGTGTTGTGCAGTCGCCGCGCGCGCCGATCAAGCGGCGCGGCGCGCGCCCAGCCGCCCGGCGAGCCATGTAAGACCGATCGTGAGCACCACCGCGCCGGCGATCATCCAGGGCGGGTGCGGGATCATCATCATGCTCCACACCGCGCCGCCGAAGAGGGCCGCGCCAATCGCCCAAGCCGGCCATGGGCCGCGCCGAGCGATGCGGGCCGCCGCGTAGCCGCCGGCGAAGACGCCCGCCGCCCAGGCGATCAGTACGGCGACAAGCGCCCCAATAGGAACGCGGTCCATCAGCGTGCGCAGCTGCGCCGGATCGGTGAGATCGACGCCGGGCGGCGGGGGAAAGATCATGTGCCCCGCCGTCTCCACCAGCGCGACGGTTGCCCCGCCCACCAAAAGCCCCGCGATCAAACCAAGAATGAGCCGCATCGCCGCCTCCCGAAAGCTTGAAGGGTGGCGTGAAATTCTTCCGCCCGCAATCGCGACCTCGTCAGGCAGGGCGCCAGCCGAGCAGCGCGAGATTGTGGCCCTCCGGGTCCTTGAACGGGCGCAGCGCCAATTCGCGCCCCGGCTCACGCATCAGCACGCTGGCGCCATGGAGAAAGGCGACGCCCGCGTCCTCGATCTTCGCCTCGGCGGCGCTCCAATCGCCGGGCTCGAAATAAACGACGGCGTCCCCGCCGATCGGCTGATCGCGTTGCTTGGGCCCGATCATGAGGCGCGCCGCGCCCGTGGCGAAGAAGATCATGCCCGCCGTCTCAAACAACACTGTGAGCCCCAGTGCGCGTCGATAGAAATCCGCCAACCTGGGCGGATCGATGCTCGCCAGCGCGATCTGATTGATTCCGGTTATTAGCGCGCGTTGCTCGAACATGGCCGCCTCCTGACGATCATATAGTTAGTTTGACTAACTAATAGTGTCAAGCCATGTTGCGACCATGGTGAAAACAACCAATCCCGCAGCCGTGGCCGAACGCCTCCACGCCGGCGCCATCAGATTATTGCGCCGCGTGCGCGTCGCCGATTCGGAGGCGGCGCTCTCGGCGCCGAAGCTTTCCGCCTTGTCGGTGCTGGTGTTCGCCGGGCCGATGAGCCTCAAGGCGCTCGCGGCGGCCGAGCAGGTCAAGCCGCCGACCATGTCCAAGCTCGTCGCCGATCTGGAGGCCGAGGCGCTGGCGGTGAAGACGGTGGATCGCGCCGATAAGCGCGCCGTGACGATCGCGGCCACGGCCAAGGGCCGAACGCTGATGGAGGAGGGGCGAAAGAGGCGCCTCGCGCTGCTGACGAAGTCGTTGCGAACGCTGAGCGCCCGCGAGCTTCAAACCCTGGCGGCGGCGGCCGAGCTCATGCTTGCGCTGGAATAGACGCAGACAAGCAAAAGCGCCGCGCGGGACCAGCCGGCGGCGCTTCCTTCAACTCGGCCTGCGGTTTAGCGCGCGACGCGCGGCTTGGCGGCGGGCAGCAGGCCTTCGCGCTGGGCGCGCTTGCGGGCCAGCTTGCGGGCGCGGCGAACGGCTTCCGCTTGCTCACGGGCGCGCTTTTCCGAGGGCTTTTCGTAATGATTGCGACGCTTCATTTCGCGGAACGTGCCTTCCCGCTGCATCTTCTTTTTGAGCGCCTTCAACGCCTGATCGACGTTGTTGTCGCGAACGAAAATCTGAACCAGGGGGGCGTCCTCCTCAATGCGCGCGCGAAAGCCGGGACAATGCCCGCGGCCCCGTCCAGTCTTTCGCGCGATTGGCGAAGGCGGGGGCTTAGCAAAGCAGGCCGGCAAAGTCCACCGCGCGGTCATGTGTCGTGGTGACGGACGGGCCGAGCAGGCCTAGTTTTATGAGGTGACTGAACCCAGCCCGCCCCCCTCCGAACGCTTTCGCGCCCGCCTGCTCGAGGCGATGATCGAGGAGGCCCCCGCCTCGGGCTGGACGAGTGCGGCCCTGGCGGCGGCGCGTACGCGGGCGGGGCTTTCCGAAGGCGAGGCGCTGCTCGCTGCGCCGCGCGGCGCGATCGACCTTGCCGACGCCCTCACCGCTCGGGCGGATGCGCTGATGGCGGCGCGCATCGCGGCGCTCGATCTCCCGGCCATGAAAGTGCGCGAACGCGTGCGCGCGGCCGTGCTGGCGCGGCTTGATGCGCAGGGCGAGGTCAAGGAGGCCGCGCGCGCGATGAGCCGCGCACTCGCCCGCCGGCCGAGCGAGGCCGCGCGTCTCCTTTGGCGCACCGCCGATCTCATCTGGCGCGCGCTGGGCGATGTCTCGACCGATGGCAATTTCTATTCGAAGCGCGCAATTCTCGGCGGTGTGTTGGGCGCGACCTATGCGCGCTGGTTTGACGATGCCGACCCCGATATTGAGGCGACGCGCGCCTTTCTCGATGCGCGCATCGAGAACATCATGCAGTTCGAACGCTTCAGGGCCAAGCGCCTCGCGCCGCTTGGAGATACGGCGGCGGACCTCGTCGCCCGCGCCGCGCGCGCGCGCTATGGCGCGTCCTAAATCGCGCCGGCCGTGCTGAGCGCGACGCCCCCCGCGGCGGCGGCGAGGACAAGCCAGACGACCCCCACCTTAAAGCGCAGCAGCGCGATCAACGCGCACACCGCCAGCACGCCCGCCGCCGCGTTATAGCTCGCCCAATCCGGCGCGAGGATGGAAAGCCCCCCGCCAAGCGGCGCACGCGAGACATTCGCGAACAGAACGTGGGCCGAGAACCACACGGCCAGATTGGCGATGATGCCCAGCACGGCGGCGCTGATGGCGCCAAGCGCGCCGCGTGCGCGCGCGCTTGCGCGCAAGCGCTCCGCATAGGGCGCGCCGGCGAAAATCCACACGAAGGAGGGCGAGAACGTGCACCAACTCGCCATCGCCGCCCCGGCGAGCGCAAGCCCGGCGCCGCCTTCGCGCCAGCCGGCGAGAAAGCCGACGAATTGGTTGACGAGCACCAGCGGTCCGGGCGTCGTTTCCGCAAGGCCCAGCCCGTCGATCATCTGCGCGGCGGTAAGCCAGCCTTCGGCGTCCACCGCTTGCTGTTGTACATAGGCCAAAGTCGCGTACGCCCCGCCAAACGTAACAACCGCGAGCGAGGAAAAGAGCGCGCCGATCTCCGTGAGCACATGCGCAGGCCCAAGCAGCGCGAACGCCAGCGCGGGCGGCGCGAGCCACACAAGGCTCCACAGGGCGGCCGCGCCGAGCGATCCACGCGCCGATGGCGACGGCATTGGAGCTTGGTGTTTTTGTTCCGGTGACGCCATGAAGAGCCCGATCGCCGCCGCCGCCGCGATCACGATTGGAAATGGCGTCTGCGCCAGGAACAGCGCCGCAAAGCTCGTCACTGCGATGACCCAGGAGATTGACGATTTGAGCGCGCGGCGCGCGATCCGGATCATCGCGTCCACGACCAGCGCGAGCACCGCCGCCTTGATCCCGAAAAACGCTGCCGCAACCAGCGGCGCATTATACGCCGCCGCGTAGAGCCAGGAGAGCGCCAGCACGACAAGCGCGCCAGGCAGAACGAAGAGGAGGCCCGCGACCACGCCGCCGCGCACCCCATGCAACAGCCAGCCCACATAAGTCGCCAATTGCTGCGCTTCGGGGCCCGGCAGGAGCGTGCAGAAATTGAGCGCGTGCAGATAGCGCGCTTCGTCGATCCACTTTTTCTCATCCACGAAGATGCGGTGCATCAGCGCGATCTGCCCGGCCGGTCCGCCGAAACCGAGACAGCCGATCTTAAGCGATGCGCGGGTCAGTTCGCCGATGTTCGGCTTTGCATCACTCATCGCTGGTCTCGGGCGGCGTGTCGCTGCGAAACAATTTTACAGCGCCTCGGCTGGCTTTCCAGGCTGAGTGCCCCCCGGCCATATAGCGCGCGTCAAACCCGGCCTCGCGCAACTTCGCCGTCGTCTCACAGCCGATGTGAAAGCCATAAACACAGAATGTGACAATCGGGGTGTCTTTCGAGAGCGCGCCGATCCATTCGTCCACCCGTTCTGGATCGCGCCAAACCGCGCCCGCCATCATATCTGTCGCCTTGCTGCTATAGTGTTGGGGGCGAACGTCAATGATCTGAACCGGGGCGCCCGTTCGCTGCAGCGTGCTGACTTCCGCCACCGTGATTGATGGAAGCGCGGCGAATGCTTCCTGCTCAAGCGCGCGCGGCGGCTTTATGGCTGCGGCGTCCAAATACCGAGCTTCAACGGCGTTCCAATCAATGTTGCGCATGAACGCAGCAATATAGGCCGATGCATTGGCGCCAAAGTCGAGGTGATAGGCGTGCTCGTACATGTCGAGGACGAGAACTGGAATGCACCCAGGCGCCATCGGGCAGGCGTCGCCAACGCACAGATTGATCAACCTCCGCAGTCTGGGCGCCCAGGCCAGCAACACCCAACCGGAACGGCCATCCAGCGCCGTGGCCATCGACATGAACTCGTTGCGCCACGAATCCACCGATCCGAAGTCGCGCGCGATCACCGCCGCCATGGCCTCAGGTATATTGCGTCCATCGCCGCCGAGGCTCGCGAAATAAAGCTCGTGCAGCAGGGCTGAACTAAGCGTCTCCGCCTGCTCTTGTTTCAGTCGGTAGACAATCTGAGGGGACGCGGCCGAGCGGTCGAGCGCGCGAAGTTCGTGGCTGATCGCGTTGAGGCGGGCGACGCAGGCGCCATAATTGTTCTCGTAATGACTTTCGATGAGCTTGGGCGTGATGCCGTTAAGCGTCCATGGACGGCAGAACAAGGGCGCGACTTCATAATGCATTTATGAAACTCCGTAGCGGGAAACGATGTAGGCGTAGAGCGCGCGCATGCCGGTCGCTTCGCCGCCTTCGGGCCGCCCCGGCTTCGCCGCCGGGTTGGAGGCCATGATGTCGAGATGCGCCCAGGTTTTGGCGGACTTTACAAACTCCGCCAAAAACAACGCCGCTATGATCGAGCCGGCCATCGGGCCGGATGCGACATTGTTGAGGTCCGCGCATTTCCCATCGATCAGTTTGCGATAGGGCCGCCAAATCGGCATGCGCCACAATGGATCGCCCGCCAGCGCGCCGAACTTGCACAGCGCCACTGCGGCCTCATCGTCGTCGCAATAGGTCGCTTGCAGGTCCACGCCCAGCGCCACGCGCGCCGCCCCGGTTAACGTGGCGCAATCGATCAACAAATCTGGCGCCTCGCTGTCCGCTTCGCTCAACGCGTCGCACAGAATTAATCGGCCCTCGGCGTCGGTATTTCCGATCTCCACAGTGAGGCCAGCGCGTGTCTTGATGATGTCGCGAGGGCGCATGGCGTTGCCGGAGATCGAGTTTTCAACCGCGGGAATGAGCACGCGAAGGCGAATGCGCGCCTTGGCGTCCATGAGCGCCTGCGCGAGGCCCAGCACAACCGCAGCGCCGCCCATGTCCTTCTTCATCTCCAGCATGCCGTCGGCCGCCTTGATGTCGAGGCCGCCCGTGTCGAAACAGACGCCTTTTCCAACCAGAGTCACACGCGGCGCGGAATTTTCGCCCCAGCGAAAATCGAGCAGGGCGGGCGCGCGCGTACTCGCCCGCCCGACGGCGTGGATCGCGGGATAATTCTCCTTCAACAACGCATCGCCGCTGGTGACGCGAACTTCCGCGCCGTGGCCGCGCGCCATCTGCGCGCCGGCTTCAACTAATTGCTCGGGCCCCATGTCTTCGGCGGGCGTATTGATCAGGTCGCGCGCGAGAAAGACGCCGCGCGCAAGCCGGCAAACTTCATCGCGGTCCGCGTTTTCGGGCCAGGCGAGCCGGGCTGGGCCGCGCTTGGCCTTCTTGTACCGGCTGAATGCGTACGCGCCGAGCGCCCAGCCGAGCGCTGCGTTCGTCGCCGCCGCCGCGCCGAACGCGCCGTCAAGTCGATAGCGCCCTTCGGGCAGGGCCATCGGCAAGCCAGCGAACGCCCAGACATCGCCGCCGTCATTCGGCGCGGCGAGCACGCGGCGCAAGCCGCCGTCCTCGCCCGGCAGCAGCGTGACTGCGCCGGCATCGGCGGTGAACTTTGTCGCGCTGATCCACGCGCGATGCGCCGGATTGGCGTCAAGCCATGATGTCAGCGCCGCTTTCGTCGTCGTTGAAATCGGAATGTCGTCAGGAGTCGCTTCGACCAAAATGTCTTGCATGAGTGTGCTCGATGGTTGGAGAAAAAGGGGGCGTCACGGATTGCGCGCGGAGAGCACAAACTCCCGCCCAACGCCGCCATTCCTGGCGCGCGCGTAGACAGCCGCCGCGCTGGCGACGTCTTGAAACGCCGCGCCAGTCGAATCGAAGACGATGATATCGTCAGCTCGCGTGCGCCCCGGCTTTTCACCGAGCAGAATGGCGCCGAGATCAGCGTAAACGTCTCCGCTTGTCATGGCGCCGGCCTTCACCGCATGATGAAGATCGCCCATGACGAGGCACTGATCGAGTACATCGACCACGACCTTCGCCTTCTTCATGAGGCTCGGCGCCAGTTCGCTTTTGTCGGGACTATCGGCGCCGACGGCGGCTATAAAGGCGCCCGGCTTCACATCCGCCTCGGTGAGGAACGGCGCACGTACGGTCGTGCATGTAACGACTATGTCTGCGGAGCGTGTCGCTTCACCAACGGATGTCGCCACCGCGATTGGCGCGCCGATCATGTCGCCTGCGCGTTCAGCGAAGACGGCGGCCTTGTCGGCGTCGGCGTCCCAAACGATGCATTTGCTGATCGCAACAACATCCGCCAGCGCGCGCGCATGAGCGTAGGACTGATCGCCGCACCCGCAAATCGCGAGAATCGAGGCGTCCACGCGCGCCAAATGCTTCGCCGCAAGCGCACTCGCTGCGGCGGTGCGGCGCAATGTGATCTCGATGGAGTCCATGAGCGCGAGGACCGCGCCGTTATCCGCGTCGCACAAAATGATGACGCCTTGGATTGTCGGTAAACCATGAAGCGCGCGGTTCTCCGGAAAGTTTCCATTGAGTTTAACCGCGACCACAGCCCGCGCTTCGTCGAGCGCAGCGCCCTTGGCATGAAAGGCGCCCGCGCGGGCGGGGATGTGCATGGGCGGCGGCGATGGCGCGCGCCCAAGCTTATTGAGCCGAAAGCCCGTCTCCACCGCATCGAGATAATCGGCAGGGGTCATCAGCGCGGCGATGTCGGCCTGGGAAAGCAACAGCGCGGACGTCATGGCGTTGGCGTCCAGGCATGGCGTTCGCCGCGCGCGCGCGTCGCCCAGGCATAGAGCGCGTCATAGAGAACAAGCCCCTGCGCGAGAAGCGCCGCATCGTCATCGTAATTCGCGCACAGGCCGAGTGAAATCGCGTGAAGCCCAGCCGCTTCCGGCGCTAGATCGTGGCGGTCCGTGTCGGCGCCGCGAACGATGGGCGCGAGCGCGGCCAGCCCCGGATCCGCTATTCCGAATCGTTTCAAAAACGCGTCGAAACTGCACAAATCTCCATCGTGGCTGAACGGCGCGCCCGGAATGTCGAACGCCGCCGCCTGCTCGCGCGTGGCGACGGCGAACACTTCTTCGGTTGGGACATAAAGGATGCGCGCGTTGGGATCGATGAAGCGCAAAATAAGCCAGGGGCAGGCGATGCGGTCGATCTTCGGCCGCGCGCGCGTTACCCAAGCGGTGGGGCGGCGCGCGCCGAACAGTTCATCGAGAACGGTTTGATTGTGGGAGTGCTTGTTCGCGGCGTCCATGAGCGGCTCCGTCTCCGGCGCGCATTGCGCCGTGCGAAGCGGGGCCTTGGACATAACGTCTAAAGGTGGGCGTCCCGCATGGGCCCACGGCGGTTCTATTGCATGAAATCCGCGTCACGCAAAGCGATTTTCGCGCGGTCAACCTGGATCGCACGCGGGGCTCAAGTTAAGTTCACGCCGCCTTCCCGCCTCTCGGATTGGGGAACTTCATGCAAACCGCATCCACGCGCATCTTGCTCGCGGCGCTCTGGCCGCTGGCGATCTGGCCAAGCCTCGGCCGCTTTAACGATCACCCCGCTGATGATTATGTGGAGATGACAAGCCCTATTGTGGGCGTCGCCGTCGGATTCTGGATCGCCGCGGCTGTGATTGCCGGGCTGTGGTTCGCTAACGGGCCGGCGCAGTGGTTTTATGTGCTGCTGATGTTCCTGCCGGTGATCTACTGCATCGGCTTCGCGCTCTACGTGGCGCGGGATCAGAAATTTCCACGTTAGCCCGCGCGTCCTTCGGGCAATACTGGCAAACCAGGCGGCGCTTCGAGGCTATCGCGCGCGTGCGACATCCAGATGTGCGTCTCCGGGCGCTCGTCGAGCGGCGTGTCGATCGTGGCGACGCGCAAGATAACTTCATGATAACCCGTCCACTCGGCCATCAGATGCGATCCACAACGCGGGCAGAACCAGCGCAGCTTGCCGGGCGTGGATTCATACGCGACGACCTTGTCGGCGCCCTTGGTCCACGCGAAACCTGACCGAGCTACACGCGCCGTGGCCGCGTAGGCGCTGGCATGCGATTTCTGGCAAGTCTTGCAATGGCAAAGCGCGATTGAACTTGTGAGCGCCGCGGCTGTGTAATTGATATCCCCGCACAGACATGATCCTTCAAGCATCTCGGTCTCCAAGCCTCAATCGCGTCACATGGCCCATCTTGCGCCCGGTGCGCGCGTCGCGCTTGCCATAAAGATGAAGGCGCGCGGATGGATCGGCCGCAAGACGCGCCCAATCGCCTGCCTCTTCGCCGATCAGGTTGATCATCTCGGCGTCGCACACATGCTCCGTGGGCCCTAGCGGCCAGCCGACGATGGCGCGGATGTGTTGTTCGAACTGCGAAGTGAGCGCGGCTTCGATTGTCCAGTGCCCAGAATTATGAACGCGCGGCGCCATCTCGTTGGCCAGGAGCGCGCCATCCGGCATCAGGAAGAACTCGATCGTCAGCACGCCTACATAATCAAAATGCTCCAGCACGGCCTGGGCCGCGCCGCGTGCTTGCGCTTCGACGCTGGGCGCAACGCGCGCGGGAATGCGCGTGCGCGTAAGGATGCCGCCGCTGTGTTCGTTTTCACAAACTTCGAAGTACGCGATGGCGCCGTCGCCGCCGCGCGCCGCGATGATCGAAATCTCGCGTTCGAACGCGCAGAACCCTTCAAGTATGGCTGGCGCCCCGATGCGCGTATAGGCGCCGGGCGCGTCCGCTGCGGCGGCGATGCGAACCTGTCCCCGCCCGTCATAGCCGAGCCGACGTGTTTTTAGGATCGCGGGCGCGCCGATGCGGGTGATGGCGGCGGCGAGATCTGCCTCGCTGTCAATCGCCGCGAAGGGCGGGGAGGCGATCCCAAGCGCGTTCAAGAACGTCTTCTCCTCAAACCGATCCTGCGCGATGGCGAGTGCGCGTGCGTCTGGGCGCACATCGACGCCGGCCTCGGCGAGCGCAGCCGCCGTCGCGGCGGGAACGTTCTCGAACTCGGCGGTGACGACGCTCACCGCGCGGGCGAAGGCGCAAAGCGCCGCGGCGTCATTATAAGCGGCGATCGTCGCACGCGCCGCCACGCGCGCGGCGGGGCTGTCGGTTTCGTCCGTGTAGATATGAACATCGAAACCCAGGCGCGCGGCGGCCATCGCCAGCATGCGTCCCAATTGGCCGCCGCCGAGAATGCCGATGGTCGCGCCGGGCGCGAGCGCGGTCATGGGCGCGGATCGTGGCCCACGGCGCTCGTCTGCGCGGCGCGATAGGCGTCAAGGCGCGTCGCCAGCGCGTCATCGCCAAGGGCGAGGATCGCGGCGGCGAGCAGCGCCGCATTGGCCGCGCCAGCTTCGCCGATCGCCAGCGTCCCCACCGGCACGCCCTTCGGCATCTGCACGATAGAGAGGAGGCTATCCATGCCGCTGAGTGCGGCGCTTTTCACCGGCACGCCAAGCACGGGAAGCGGAGTCAGCGCGGCGATCATGCCGGGCAGGTGCGCAGCCCCCCCGGCGCCAGCAATGATCACCTTAACGCCGCGATCCCGTGCGGACTTGGCGTAGGCGAACAACCGATCGGGTGTGCGATGCGCGGAGACGATCTTCGCCTCATAGGGGATCGCCAGATCGTCCAGCGCGGCGGCGGCGTGCGCGAGCGTCTCCCAATCGGATGCGGAGCCCATGACGAGCCCGACGAGCGGGGCGGACGGTGCGGCCAAGGAGGAGTTCGAATCACGATTCTGGGAAAAAGAGCGCGCACTATAGGCGCCGGCGCGGGGGCGTAAAGCGTTGAAAAATGCCTGACGATTCAAGGTAAATTAAAACTGTTAACGTGACCTTTACCGCATGCGCGCATCGCAAGGCGCATGTTGCGCTTGGTGCGTCAAAAGCAGGCGAAGACGGTCGAGCCGATTGGCGCGCGCTTTGGCCTGCGGCTCAAAAGCCTTACGGCGCCGGTACGGGTCGCGCTCGAAACGCTCCATGATGAGAATGCGGATTTGCGCCGCCGCCTCGCCGAGGCGGAGCTTCTGGCTGATCATGATAGCCTGACGCCGACGCTCAACCGCCGCGCCTTCATGCGCGCTTTGCATCAGGCGATGAGCTACGCCGAGCGCTACGAAACGCCCGCGGCCGTGCTTTATGTCGATCTCGACGCCTTCAAGGCCGTCAATGATCGTTTCGGCCATGGCGCGGGCGATGCGGTGCTGCGCCATGTCGCGCAGGTGCTTCGCGCGCAAGTGCGCGAGAGCGATGTGGTCGGCCGCTTGGGCGGCGACGAATTCGGCGTGATCCTGGCGCGGTCCGAGATCGAGGAGGCGCGGCGCAAGGCGCAGACTTTGGCCGAGGCGATCGCTGCGCACCCGGCCGTGCATGAGGGCGTCACGCACCGCATCGGCGCCTCAATCGGCGTGCATGCGCTTGGCGCGGTCGAGGATCCGGAAAGCGCGCTCGCGCGCGCCGATGAGGCCATGTATGCGGCCAAGCATGCCCGTGCGCGGCGCGCCGAGCGTTAAAGCAGGCGCGCCTCGAGAGAATTTTAGAACCGCAGCTGCAGCGCCAACGTACCGAAATCCTGCGCCGCGGTTTGCGTCTCGAATTCGTCCGTACGCACCACATAGGTGTAGGCGAGGCGCGCATCGCCCATCTGCAGCGTGAAGCCGACCTGCCCATCCACCACGCCGGGAATGCGGTCGACGCGCGCGCTGTCGCGATAAGTGTTTCCATCGAGAAAAACGTTGCGCGCAACCGCCCGCGCCTGAACCCCGGCGAACAGGCTCCATGAAAAATCGCGATGCTCGAAATAGCCGGCGCCCGAGAGGGCGGGGCGCACGCGCGGCGGCCCGATCTCGTAATTGTTGAGGATTTGATAGCCGATCTGCGCCGTGACGCCGGCGCGCGCTTCGGTGCGGAGCGTGCCAAGCGTCGCGCCCAGGCTTGGCGAGACGACGATTTCGAGCCCGCCGGGCGTGATGTCGGCAAAATAGCGCAGGCTCGACCAGCGCCGTTCATAGGACAGCGCGAACACGAATTCGTCGTGCAGCTGACTGTCCCAGCCTTGCGGGTCGGGCGCGCCGAGGAATTCGTGGATGCCCTGCTGCGCCTGCTGGCCAAGCGCGGACGGCCCGATCATGCCGAACTCCAATTCGTAGAGGTCGGAAAAGCGTGGAAACATCCCGTCCGGCCGGTTCTGGATCGTGGCGAGCAGGATCTGACCATAGAGATAGCCAGCATAGGGATGCTCGTCCGGCGGAGCGGGATTGGCGGCGATGTTTTCCGGCGTGAAGATCGATTGGCCGATGGAGACGCCCCAGAAGGCCGGGCGCGCATCGGTGAAATTGGCGATGAAATCCTCCCCGCCGCTCAGCCAGGAGGGGATATCGCCGGTCGGCTGCACATAGGCGAGCCTGACGCCGCTGGTGTAATTCCGGTCCGCGCCGGAGGAGAGGCTATCATTCTCCACGACCAGTGAAAGCACGCCTTCCTGGCGTGCTTCCTCAACATCCTGAGCGCGCGCGGCGCCCGGCGCGGCGAGCGCGGCGGCGACCAGCCCCAACGCCCAAGGCCTCAGGCGATGATGTCCGGGGTGAGCCTGTCTTCGATCCACTGAATTTGGTCCTTCAGCACCAGCTTGCGCTTCTTCAGGCGGGCCACCTGAAGCGCGTCTGCGCCCGACGCATCGTGAAGGGCGCCGATGGCGGCGTCCAGCGCGCGATGCTCCTCGCGCAGCGAGGCCAGGCGCGTTTTCAGCGCGCGTTGCTCTTCTGTGTCATGGATGCTGAAGCCGTCCCCGTCCGCGCTCATTGGCTCGCCTGATAAGGGAATGGACCCCGAAAGGGGCACCTAAGCCATAGGCGTTGTCCCAATTCAAGCCATGCGTGAATGCATTGCAACTTGCCGTTTACGCTGTAACAGAGTGTGATCGGACAGACGGCCAAAGTGGTGCTTCACTGCCATTCTTAGCGAGAAGGAATCGTCGCCCATGGCTTTAGACGCGCGGATTCGCGAACTCGACGCCCGCCACCGTATGCTAGACGAAGAAATCGAACTCGAAGCCAGGCGCCCCGCCGCCGATGCGCTTCATCTTTCTGAAAAGAAGAAAGAAAAACTGCGGATCAAGGAAGAGATCGAATCGCTCAGGGTGCGCATGGCGCACTAAGCGCCTGGCAGCGCCCTAGGCGTCTGTCCCGTCCGAATCCGCTGCGGCGGTGACGGTTTCGCTTGCCGGCTTGAGCGTTGCGCCTTCGGCCTTGCGGGCGCGCGCCTCGGCGCGGGTCTTGGCGGCGGCGGCTTCGGCCACGATGCGGTCCAGCTCGATCTGGGTGCATAGGCCAAGCGTCACCGGATCGACGGGTTTGAGGTTCGATGCGTTCCAGTGCGTGCGCTGGCGCACCTGCTCGATCGTCGCCTTGGTCGTGCCGATCAGCTTGACGATCTTGGAATCCGCCACTTCCGGGTGATGGCGCAGGAACCATTGGATCGCGTCTGGCCGGTCCGAGCGGCGCGCCACGGGCGTATAACGTGCGCCGCGCTGCTTCGGCTCGGGAATGTCGATGCGCTTGGGCGCCATCGGCTTCATGCGATAAGCGGGATTTTTTTCCGCGCGGTCGATTTCGTCGCGCGAGAGAAAGCCCCCGGCGATCGGATCGACGCCGCGAATGCCCTTGGCGACGTCCTCGTTGGCGATGCCTTGCACTTCAAGCGGATGCAGGCCGCAGAAATCCGCGATCTGGTCGAACGCCAGGGAAGTTTGTTCGATCAGCCACACGGCGGTCGCCTTCGGCATCAGCACGTTCGACATTGGGCGCACTCCAAAACGAAGCGCCCGGGCGTCGTCGCCAGGCTAAGCGCCATGTTCAGCGGGACGGCTAGCGAGCGCAGGGCGCGATCAAGCAAGCTGGCGCGCCTATAGCGCAGTCTCTGGGCATTGCAAACCGGATGGACCGGGCGGGGTGTGCTAGAATTCTTCCCAGTCTGGCTGTACGGCCGCGGCCGCAACGGGGCCGCTGGCGGCGCGCCTGCGTGCCGCGAGACGAACAGGCCGTCCCTCGGAGGACGCGCCGCCGCCCGCCTTTACCCCGCCCAGAGCGAATTGGGCCACGAGCGCGGAGAGATCGCGCGCCTGTTGAGCAAGCGTATGGCTGGCCGCCGTGCTCTCCTCAACCATGGCGGCGTTTTGCTGTGTGGTTTGATCCATCTGATTGACGGCCGTGTTGACCTCACCGAGCGCGGCCGCCTGCTCCTGGGCGGAGGCGGCTATGTCCACAACCAGGCCATTCATCTCACTCACGCACTGCACGATGCGCGACAGCGCTTCCCCTGTCGCCCCAACGAGGCGCACGCCGGCCTTGACCTGCTCATCGCTTGTCGAAATGAGCGCCTTGATCTCCTTCGCCGCGTCGGCCGAACGTTGCGCCAGCGCGCGAACCTCTGAGGCGACGACCGCGAACCCGCGCCCAGCATCGCCGGCGCGCGCCGCTTCCACGCCGGCATTGAGCGCTAGAAGGTTAGTCTGGAAGGCGATTTCGTCGATCACGCCGATGATTTGCGAAATCTGGCGCGCCGAGGCGTCAATTTCGCGCATGGCGTCGACCGCTTGGCGCACAATCTCGTCGCTTGCCGCGGCCTCGCGGCGCGCGTCCGCGACGCTGACATTAGCTTGGCGCGCGTTGTCGGCGGTTTTGGCGACTGTAGCGGTGACTTGGTCAACCGCCGCAGCAGTCTCTTCGAGGCTGGCGGCCTGTTGCTCCGTGCGGCGGGCGAGGTCGTCCGCTGCGCGGCTGATGTCTCCGGCGCCGGAGGCCATATCGTTCGATTGCGTGTCAATTGTTCGCAATGCGTCTTCGATTTGGGCCATGGCCGCATTAAAATCGGCTTTCAGCTGGCGATAGGCCGGCGGCAGTTCATGATCGAGCCGGAACGCGATGTTGCGCTTGGCAAGCGCCGCCAAGCCTTGTCCAAATGAGGAGACGACCAGCGCCTGCTCGCGCGCGAGCGCTTGTTCCTCCGCCTGTTTGCGCGCCAGTTCCGCTTGTTCGCGATCCTGCTCGCGCGCGTTGCGGGCCGCCTCCGCGTCGCGTTGGCTTTGCTCAAAGCCCGCGATCGCGGAATTGAAATCGGATTGCAGTTTGCGGTACGCGGCCGGCAGATCCTGGCGCAATCGGAAATCAAGCTGATTCTGCGCCAGCGCGGCGAGGCCCTCGCCAAAGGAATTGACGACGAGCGCCTGTTCGCGCGCCAGCGCCGCGGCTTCAGCTTCCTTGCGCGCTGCTTCCGCGGCGACGCGCTCCTGATCCTGCGCACGCGCCGCCGCTTCCTTCGCGCGTTCGGCTTCCGCGCGCTCGGTTTCACGCTGTTGCTGAAGTTCCAAACGTTGACGCTCGGCCGCGTCCGCTTCGATCAAGCTGTTTTTCAGAAGGCCGAGCGTGGAGGCGATGCGGCCCGTCTCGTTGCGATCGTCGAGATGAGGCACGTCGACGGATTTATCGCCATTGGTCAGCCGGTCCATCGTAGCGCCCAGAGCGTTGAATCGTTGGCCAAGTCCCCGAGCGATCAGCCAGGCGAGAAACGCCGCGAAGCCAAGCAGGGCCAGCACAATCGCCATGTCGCGCGCGAGGCCAGTTTGCATGCGCGCGATCCGCGCGTCGAGCAGGCGGGCCAGTGCGCCATTGCTGGCGACCCAGGTCGTGTTGAGCTGATCTTCAAACGCGCGATGCGCGCCAGAGGCGTCAACGGCCTGTCCGGTAAGCGCAGCGCGCCCGCGAGCAATCAGGGCCTGAGTCGTCGCGGCCAGCGCCTGTGTTGGGTTTTGCAGCGCGCCGCGCACATCGCCGGCGGCGTTGTTCGCCATGCTGGCGTCAAGCGATGCTTGCGCGGCCTGCGTGGCGCGCTCAACGCGGTCAAGCGCGACCGCGATGCGCACCTGACGATCCGCCTGCACCAGCGGAAGGGCCATCGCCTCGACAAGGCCTTGTGCTTCCAGCCTCAGGCTCGGCAGCCGCACGACGGCCGCGTCCATCGCGTAAAAACTATCGAGATCGGGATCGAGCGTGAGATTCGATCCGTCAGCAACCGCCACGATATAGGCTGCGCCCGCGCTGTCGCGCTCAAGAGCGGTATCGGCTTCAAAATAAGCGGATGCGGCCGTCGTGGCGTTGAATAAGGCGTCGGCGCGCTCGTGGCCAGGGATGGCGGCGGTCCCGTTCTCCTGCATGGCGCGCCAGATGCGGTTGATCTGTTCGCTGCCGCTGCGCTCTTTTTCCGAAAAGGCGATTTCATTCATGCCGCGCTGGGCCAATAGCCCCGCGCCCACCGCCGATGCGGTCACGAAAAGGCCTGAGACGAGCGCGAGGCGCGCGCCGATGGAAAGGCGCGAATTAATTCGTCCAAGCATGAATAACCCCAAGTGTTCGCGGCGTTGTGCTGTGAACTGGTTAACGTCGCGCCAATGACGCCGGCTCAAATTGCCTTGAATGTGCGTGGAGGCCGCGCCAATCCCCGTTTGGCGGCGCCATGCGCAAGGCTTATGTCGCGGGTATGATTCCACTGTCCGTCCTCGATCTCGCGCCCATCGTTGAAGGCGGCGGCGCCGCGGGCGCGCTTGCCGAAGCGCGTCGCCTTGCCCAACACGCCGAGGCGCTCGGCTATCGCCGCTACTGGGTCGCTGAGCACCACAACATGCCGGGGATCGCCAGCGCCGCCACGGCCGTGGTGATCGCGCACATCGCCGCCGCGACCAAGACGATCCGTGTCGGCGCGGGCGGGATCATGCTGCCCAACCACGCCCCACTCGTCATCGCCGAGCAATTCGGCACGCTCGAAGCGCTGTTTCCCGGCCGCATCGATTTGGGCCTCGGCCGCGCGCCGGGAACGGATCAGGCGACGGCCCATGCATTGCGGCGCACCTTGGTGGGCGAAATCGATCGCTTTCCCAATGACGTGCTCGAGTTGCAGGCCTTGCTCGGCCCGCCCGAGCCCGGCCAACGCGTGCGCGCCATTCCCGGCGCGGGATCGAATGTGCCGATCTGGATTCTCGGCTCAAGCCTCTACGGCGCGCAGCTCGCGGCGCTGTTCGGCCTCCCGTTCGCGTTCGCATCGCACTTCGCGCCAGCCCAGCTCCTGGAGGCGCTGGCCCTCTATCGCGCCAATTTCAAACCCTCCGCGTACTGCGCGCAGCCGACAGTGATGGCCGCGCTCGCCGTCGTGGCCGCGGAGACCGATGAAGAGGCGCTCTTTCTGGCGACCTCCCAGACCCAGGCCTTCCTCAATCTGCGGCGCGGCGCGCCGACGCCGCTGCCGCCTCCGCGGAATGTGACTTTGAGCGCCGCCGAAACCGCGGGGCTCGAACAAGTGCGCCGCTACGCGGCGGTTGGCGGGCCTGATCTTGTGCGCACGCGTATGCGTGCGTTCGCGGCGCTGACCGGCGCCGACGAACTCATCATCACCGCGCAAATATTCGATGCCGAGAAGCGCCTGCGATCGTTCGAACTCGTGGCTGAGCTTATGGCTTCCGCGTCGTCCCACTGAGCAGATCGAGTTGCTTCTGCATCGCCTCCATCTGGCGGCGCAGCTCGGCCATCGTGTCATTGCCGGCGGCCGGCGCTTCCTCGCGCGGGGCGCCCGTGGCCGGGCCGGTCGACAGCGGGGACCACATGCGCAACGCCTGCTCGAACAGCGCCATGTTCTGGCGCGCCTGCTCCTCGAACGCGACCATTGGCGTGCGCCCGCCGAAGGCCCGCGCCATCTGTTCGCGCATCGCTTCCTGGCCGGCGGTGAACCGCTCCATGCTCATGTCGAGATAAGAGGGCAAAAAGCCCTGCATGCTATCGCCGTAAAACCGAATGAGGCGGCGCAGGAATTGAACGGGCAGCAGCGCTTGGCCCTGGCTTTCCTGCTCGAAGATGATCTGCGTCAGCACCGAACGGGTGAGGTCGTCGCCGGTCTTGGCGTCAAGCACAATGAAGTCTTCCCCCTCGCGCACCATGGCGGAGAGATCGTCCAGCGTCACATAGGCGCTGGCCTTGGTGTTATAGAGGCGCCGGTTGGCGTATTTCTTGATGATGACCGGCTTTGCTTCGCCTTCGTTCGGCCCGGCCTGCGCATTCGCCACACTCTGTCTCCCGCACTGCGAAGCGCCTCATGTCGCGGCGCAGCAATCTCGCCAAGGTCGCGCGTTCGCGCCCGCAATGCAAGGCGCGCAAGCGCTTCCAAATTGGGCGTTCGCGTGCGACAGGTCATGACCGAAGCGCAATGCACCAAAAGGGAGAGGCCGATGGCCGCAACTGACATCGTGATCGCCGCCGCCGCCCGCACGCCGGTCGGCTCGTTCAATGGGGCGCTGGCCGCCGCGCCGGCCCATGAACTTGGCCGCACGGCGATCATGGCCGCGCTGCAGCGCGCGGGGGTGGACGCCGCCGATGTGGATGAAGTCGTCCTCGGCCAGGTGCTCACCGCCAATCAGGGCATGAATCCAGCCCGCCAGGCGAGCCGCGCCGCCGGCGTGCCGGATGAAAGCCCGGCCTGGTGCCTCAATCAGGTCTGCGGCTCGGGGCTGCGCGCGGTCGTCACCGGCTTCCAACAGATCCGGAATGGAGACGCTTCGATTGTCGTCGCGGGCGGGCAGGAGAGCATGAGCCTGTCGCCGCACGTCGCGCATCTGCGCAACGGGCAAAAAATGGGCGGCCTTGAGTTCACTGACAGCATGATCAAGGACGGGCTGACCGACGTCTTCTACGGCTATCACATGGGCGTCACGGCCGAGAACGTCGCCGAGAAATGGCAGCTTACGCGCGAGGAGCAGGACGCGTTCGCCACTGCTTCCCAGAACAAGGCCGAAGCCGCGCAGAAGGCGGATAAATTCATCGATGAGATCGCGCGCGTCACCATCAAGGGGCGCAAGGGCGATGTGACGGTCGACCGGGACGAATATATCCGCGCCGGCGCCACGATCGCGGATGCGGCCAAGCTGAAGCCGGCGTTCAAGAAGGACGGCACGGTGACGGCGGCCAACGCCTCCGGCATCAATGACGGCGCGGCCGCTCTGGTGCTGATGACCGCGGAAGAAGCCAAGAAGCGCAAGATCGAGCCGCTGGCGCGTATCGCGTCCTGGGCTTCGCGCGGGTGCGATCCGGCGGTGATGGGCACGGGGCCGATCCCCGCATCAAAGGCCGCTCTGGAGAAAGCCGGCTGGAAAGTCGCCGATCTCGATCTCGTCGAGGCGAACGAGGCGTTCGCGGCGCAGGCGCTCGCGGTCAACAAGGAGATGGGCTGGGACCCGGAGAAAGTGAACGTCAATGGCGGCGCCATCGCCATCGGCCATCCGATCGGCGCCTCGGGGGCCCGCATCTTGACCACGCTGTTGTATGAACTGCGCCGCCGCAATGCCTCCAAGGGCCTCGCCACGCTTTGCATCGGCGGCGGCATGGGCATTGCGCTCTGTGTGGAAAGATAGGCGGTTCGTCGAAAAGCCCTGGTGCGCAATGGCCATAGCCAGGACTCTCGCGCGGTAAGTGATCGCCCTCGAATCGTGGAGATGAGCATGTCGCGCGCGCAGAGCGCCCTGGTGGCGCTTGGACTACTCGCGGGATGCGCGGCGACCGGGTCGGCGCAATCCACAACTCAAGCGACGCAGACGCCATCCTCGCCCTGCGCCGCCGCCGAATTTTCGCAAATGGATTTCTGGGTCGGTGAGTGGGATGTGAGTTGGGAGGCGAGCCCGGGCACGCCGGCGGGCGGCGGCGTCAACCGCATCACCAAGATCCTCGACGGCTGCGTCGTGCAAGAGGCGTTTGACGGCGGACCGTCGACGGGCGGCCTCATCGGCCACAGCGTCTCGACCTTTCACAGCGCCCCCAGCCTTTGGCGCCAGACCTGGGTCGACAATCAGGGCGGTTATTTCGCGCTTACAGGAGGGCCCGCGCCAGACGGAACATTTGTACTGACGAACACGCGCCTTAATGATCGCTCACCCCATTTGCGCATGGTCTTTGAAAACATTCAGGCAAACAGCCTCACCTGGCGCTGGCAGCGCAGCACCGATGGCGGCGTGACCTGGACGGATTCTTGGGTGATCAACTATCGTCGTCGCAGCTGAGGGCGCCAACCACATCGCCACGCGCCGTCGCTGCGTCTGGTGGCCGCCGGCGAAGCTTAGAACCGCAAGATCGCCGCTCGCGCTTATAGCGTCATGTACCTCGCGCGGATGCGATCCGGCGCTGTTGGGCGCGCCCGCATTGATAGCGCTCCGCTGTAGGCGCGGCGCGTGTTGCGCGGCGCGTGAAGTCCTGCAAGTGTGTGCGCCAAGTTCGCGTTTGACGAACTCGGGAGGGAAGCATGGCGCGCGTGGCGTTTGTAACGGGCGGAACACGGGGCATCGGCAAGGCGATTTCCGCGCGGCTGAAGGCCGATGGAATGAAGGTCGCGGCCGGCTATTCAGGCAATGATGAGGCCGCCGCCGCCACCGCCAAGGAACTCGGCGTCATGGTGTTTAAGGGCAATGTCGGCAATTTCGATGATTGCGTGAAGGCCGCCAAGGCGGTGGAGGCCGAGCTTGGCCCCATCGATGTGCTGGTCAACAACGCCGGCATCACGCGCGACGGCTTCTTCCACAAGATGAGCCATGAGCAATGGGCCGAGGTCATCCGCGTCAACATGGATTCCTGCTTCAACATGACCCGCCAAGTCATCGAAGGCATGCGCGCGCGCGGCTGGGGCCGCATCATCAACATTTCCTCGATCAACGGGCAGAAAGGCCAGGTCGGCCAGGTGAATTACTCCGCCGCCAAGGCCGGCATGATCGGTTTCACCAAGGCGCTCGCGCAGGAAAGCGCCAACAAGGGCATCACCGTGAATTGCGTGGCGCCGGGCTATATCGATACGGATATGGTGGCGGCGGTGCCCGAGGACGCGTTGAAGAAGATCATCGCCACCATTCCGGTGGGTCGCCTCGGCAAGGCCGAGGAGATCGCCAGCGCAGTGTCCTTCCTGGCCTCGGAAGGGTCGGGCTTCATGACCGGCTCGACGCTCACCATGAACGGCGCGCAGTATATCTCTGGTTAGTTCAGCGCCCTGGCCAGCAGCGGCAGAAAAATGTCCATCCGATAATCGACGTCCGAATGGTCGTCGTCATACTCGTCATAAGTGTGCGCCACGCCCGCCGTTTCGAGCTTCTTGTGGAAGCGTCGCATGCCGAAATGGATGCGGAATTGGTCGTGATTGCCGCAATCCATGTAGATCAGCTTCAGCTTGCGTAGCTCTTCCATTTTGTCATCGACCATGACGACCGGATCGTGCCGCATCCAATTGGCCCAGCGCTCTGGAATAAGTTCGCCGGTATAGGGATCGATCGGCAGGCGCATATTTCGAAATTGCGTTGGGTCCGGATCGTAGAAGGCGCTCATGGCCAGATCCATGAGGCACATCCGGTCCTTGTCCTTCATTTTCGGCTGGGCTTCGAGGTGCTTGATGTAGCGCTCGATCGAGTAGCCGTGCGGACGCAAGAACTCGATGTCGTCATAGAGCGTCGGGATGAAGAGCGCGTCAAAGCCCATATCGCCGGAATTGATGGCGATCGCGCTCCAGAAATCGGCGCGATGAAGGCCATGCCAGGCCGCGCCATAGCCGCCAGATGATTTGCCGAACACGCCGCGCCGCCCCGGCTCGCCGCCGTTGAACTTCGCTTCGATGAACGGAACAATCTCATCGCAGACATAATCGGCGTAGCGGCCGCTGCCCGCGCTGTTCAGATACTGATTGCCGTAGAGCTTGGTGAAGCAATCGGGGAAGGCCACGATGGCGCGCGCCATGCCTTCGTGCGCGAGCCGGTCGAGCCGTTCGGGGACGTTCTCGCCCAGCGGGCGCCAATTGGTGTGGCCTGGCCCCGCGCCCCAATAGCCGGTGAGATCGACAAGGAGCGGCAACTGTTCCGCGTCGGACCAGCCCGGCGGAGTCCAAACCGGCAATTCGCGTTCCGTGGGATCGCCGAGTGGATTGCCCTCCAGAACAACGGATTTGTGACGAAGGCGGTGGAGCGTGCCTTGCGGCAGGGCATGATCGCGGCGCATACGCGCTCTTGGCGTGCGCCGCTTGACGAGACAAGCCCATCGGGCCACAAACCCCCGCTTTCCCGCGCCACTGGACCGCTTTCAGGAAAAGTGTGCAGCGGTTTTCCGTCCGAAAGCGGTCCAAATTGTTGCATGAGCGCATTTTCGGACACAAAACCGGTTCCCACTTTTGTTGAAAATGCACGATCGCCAGGAAGGCCCTCCATGACAGCGCCCGCCAGCCATCTTCTTCCGGTCTATGCGCCGCCGGAGGAGGTGTTCGTGCGCGGCGAGGGCGTCTGGCTGGAGACGGACAAGGGCGAACGCTATCTCGATTTCATCGCCGGCATCGCCGTCAATTGCCTCGGTCACGCGCACCCTAAACTCGTGGCCGCGCTGACCGATCAGGCCGGCAAGCTCTGGCACCTCTCCAACATGTTCCGCGTGGCCGGCCAGGAGCGCTTGTCGGAGAAATACTGCGCCAACTCCTTTGCGGACGTCGTCTTCTTCACCAATAGCGGCACAGAGGCGATCGAAGGCTGCTTAAAGCTCACGCGCAAATTCCACAGCGCCAATGGCGCGCCCGAACGCATCGACATCATCGGCTTCAAGGGCGCCTTCCATGGCCGCTCCTATGGCGGCATCAACGCGGCGGGCAATCCGTCTTATCTTGATGGCTTCGGGCCGCCGCTGCCCGGCTTCAAGCACGCCGAGTTCAACAATCTCGATAGCGTCAAGGCGCTGATGGGGCCGACCACGGCGGGGATCATTGTCGAGCCCGTACAAGGTGAGGGCGGTGTGCGCGCGGGCGCGGATGAGTTCATCCGTGGCCTGAGGAAGCTCTGCGATGAGTCAGGCGCATTGCTCATTTTCGATGAAGTGCAGTGCGGCGCGGGGCGCACAGGCAAGCTTTGGGCGCACGAATGGATCGGCGTGACGCCGGACGCCATGGCCGTGGCCAAGGGCGTGGGCGGCGGGTTTCCCCTGGGCGCGTTCCTCGCCACGCGCGAAGCGGCGAAAGGCATGGTGCGCGGCACGCACGGCACGACCTATGGCGGCAATCCGCTGGCCATGGCCGTGGGCGAGGCTGCGTTCGAGGAACTCTCCAAGCCCGACTTCCTCGAACGCGTGCGCGCGATTTCCAGCCATCTCGGCCAATCACTCGAAGGCCTCAAGGATCGCCACCCGGAATTGATTGTGGATGTGCGCGGCAGGGGCCTCCTGCGCGGCCTCAGATTGTCGACCGATCCCAAGCCGATCCAGGCGGCTGCGCGCGCGCGCAAGCTGCTGGTTGGTGTGGCGGGGGACAACGTGCTGCGCTTGGCGCCGCCGCTGATCATCGATGAAAGCCACGTCTCACAAGCGATCGACGTGTTGGACGCGGCCTTGAACGCCATCCACGCCGAAGCGGCGGCGTAAGCTTCACGCCAGGTGCGCTTATGAAGCCGGGCCCACGGCATTTTCTGGATTTGTTCGCCCTGTCAGGTGCGGACTTGCGCGCGCTTCTGGACGAAGCAGCGCGGCGCAAGCGCTTGCGCGTCTGTGCGCCGAAGGGCGCGGCCGATATAGATGCGCCGCTGCGCGATCGCGTGCTGGCGATGATCTTTCAGAAGAACTCGACGCGCACGCGCGTGTCATTCGACATCGCCATGCGTCAGCTCGGCGGCTCGACACTGGTCATGAGCGCGGCCGATATGCAGATTGGTCGGGGAGAGACGGTGGCCGATACAGCGCGTGTTCTCTCCCGCATGGTCGATGGCGTGATGATCCGCGCAAACCGGCACGACGATGTGGTGGCGTTCGCCGCGCACGCCGATATCCCGGTCATCAACGGACTCACGGATCTTTCCCATCCGTGCCAAATCCTGGCCGACATCATGACCATCGAGGAGCGCGCTGGGCCGATCGCGGGTAAGACTATCGCCTGGCTCGGCGACGGCAACAATGTGTGCGCCAGCTTCGTGCATGCGGCGGCGAAACTGGATTTCGCGCTGAACATCGGCGCGCCGCAGGCCTACGCGCCGCGCGCGCAAGAAATTCACGCGGCCCAGAAGGAAGGCGCGCGCGTCGTTGTATTCGAGGATGCGGCGCGCGCCGTCGCCGGCGCCGATGTCGTCGTCACCGACACCTGGGTGTCGATGGGCGATGCAGATAAGGATGCGCGCATGGCCGCTTTTCCGCCCTATCAGGTCAACAGCGGGTTGATGGCGCACGCCAAGGACGAAGCGCTGTTTCTGCACTGCCTGCCCGCCCATCGCGGCGAGGAAGTGACCGATGACGTGATCGACGGCGTCCAGTCAGGTGTTTGGGACGAAGCGGAAAACCGCATTCATGCGCAGAAAGCCGTGCTGCTCTGGTGTTTCGCCAAGCTATGAGCGCGCGCGACGATATCGTCGCGCCCTTCAGCCTCGATGGGGCGCCGGTGCGGGGGCGGATCGCGCGGCTTGGCGCGGGCAGCATCGATTCTATTCTCAGCCGCCACGCCTATCCGCGCCCTGTCGCGCTGCTGCTCGGAGAGGCGGTTGCGCTCGCCGCCTTGGTCGGATCGCTGCTCAAGGCGGAAGGCCGCCTCGTCGTGCAGGCGCAGGGCGATGGTGATGTGCCCCTGCTGATGGCCGAGCATCGCGCCGATGGCGCGCTGCGTGGCTATGCGCGCTTGGCGGAAGGCGCCGCCGACCGTCTCGCTGGGGCCGGGCGCATGCCGCCGGGCGCGCTCCTTGGCGCTGGCGCGCTGGTCATGACGCTCGATCAGGGCGCGGCGCGCGCGCCGCACCAAGGCGTCGTACCGCTTGAGGGCGATACGCTGGCCGCCTGCGCCGAGCGCTATTTCCGGGACAGCGAACAGACCGACACGCGCATACGTCTGGCCGTGGGCGAGTTGTTTGGCGCGGAGCGCGGCTGGCGTGCGGGCGGCCTGCTTATTCAGCGCCTGGCGAGCGACGACGCGCGCGGCGATACGGCCGAGGATTGGACCCGCGCGGGGTTTTTGTTCGAGACTCTCGGCGATGACGAACTTGTCGATCCCACACTAGGATCGGACCGCGTGCTCTATCGGCTCTTCCACGAAGAGGGCGCGCGCATGGCCGCGCCCGCCTCCCTGCGCGACGAGTGCGGCTGTGATCGCGCGCGCCTCGCGGCGGTCCTTAGTCGGTTCACGGCCGCCGAGCTTGAGGATTTAGCCGAAGAAGACGGCGCCATCCACGCGCGCTGCCAATTCTGCGCGCGCGTGCACCGTATCGAGGCGGGCGAGGTCGCCTGCGCCTAATTCATCCGCGCCGCGCGCGGGCCATCAAGCGCGAAAGCGGGGATGGCGATCTCAAAACGCGCGCCGGATTTCACGTCGATCATTTCATACGTTCCCACCATGAGGCCGGAGGGCGTCTCCAGCGGGCAGCCGCTTGTGTAGCGGTACGTGTCGCCTGGGCTCAGAATTGGCGTGTCGCCCACGACGCCCGGCCCGGCGACCTCGCGAACAAGCCCGTTAGCGTCCGTGATGCGCCAACGCCGCGCGCGCAATTGCACGGTGTCTTCGGATCGGTTCTCGATCTCGATCGCATAGGTCCAGAAATAATGATCCGCATGCGGAACCGAGCGTGCAGCCTGATAGGCCGGCATGGCGCGCACGACGATCCCGCCGGTCGTCTCTTCAAATATCATCCATGTACGATACGGCATGTTGGCCGGTGAGGACAGGTCCAACGGACCCACGAGGAGGCGTGATGCCTAGTTTTCCTTGGTGTGGGGAAATGCCTCGGCCAAGTGGGCCGCATGCATGGCCTCGCGTTCCGAATAAGGTGGGCGGGCGCGCGCGGCGCGCCGATCCGCTCGGCGACGCAGGCCGACGAGCACGGCCCCGATAAGAACCAGCCCGATCGCGCCGAACGCGATAACCCAGAACATGGCGACCTCCTTGGCGCCGCCGGGGGCGGGCGGCGCTTGACCAAAACTAAGCCGCCGCTCAGGTACGCATAATGAGCAAGATCAAATCCAATCCCGGTAACTTCTTCGAGGATTTCATTGTCGGCCAGGTCATCCGCCACGCTACGCCACGCACGCTGACGGCGGGGGATGCGTCCGTAAACATCGCGCTCACTGGGGCGCGCCATGCGCTGTTCTCCTCGGCCGCGTTTGCGCGCGCGTGTGGGCTGGAAGGCGCGCCGCTCGATCCGATGCTTGTTTTTCACACCGTGTTTGGAAAGAGCGTGCCGGATATTTCGCTCAACGCCGTCGCCAATCTGGGCTACGCGGAGGGGCGTTTTTTGGGGCCGGTGTTCCCGGGCGATACGCTGAGCGCGACCAGCGAAGTGATCGGCATCAAGGAGAATTCGAGCGGCAAGACGGGCGTTGTCTATGTTCGCACGCGCGGGGAAAACCAGCGCGGCGAAATCGTGCTCTCCTTTGTGCGCTGGGTGATGGTCAACAAGCGTGACACGGCCGCGCCGGCGCCGGGCGATCGTGCGCCAAAGCTCGCCGAGGCGGTAGGGGCAGCCGAATTGACCGTTCCAGCGGGGCTGCATTTTCGTGATTACGATTGGGCCCTCGCGGGCGCCGCGCATGCGTTTGAGGATTATGAGATCGGCGAACGCATCGATCATGTTGACGGCATGACGGTCGAGGAGGCGGAGCACCAGATCGCCACGCGGCTTTATCAGAACACGGCGAAGGTGCATTTCGATGCGCGCGCGCAGAAGGACAGCCGGTTCGGCAGGCGGCTCATTTATGGCGGCGTTTCGATCTCACTGGCGCGCGCGCTCTCGTTCAACGGGCTTGCAAACGCGGCGCTCATCCTGGCGATCAATGGCGGGCGCCACGTGAACCCGCTGTTCGCCGGCGATACGCTCTATGCGTGGTCCAAAGTTCTGGACAAAACCGATCTATCCGTAGCCGGAGCAACGAAGGTCGGCGCGCTGCGCTTGCGGCTCGTTGCGGTTAAGGATCGTCCTTGTACGGACTTTCCGCTGCGTGCGGGAGACGCCTATGCGCCTGACGTGGTGCTTGATTTCGATTATTGGGCGGCCATGCCCAAGCGCGGCTGAGATTACTCGAACGCGTCCGCGCCGACGAAGACGCCGCCGGAATTCAGAACCCAACCCTCCTGGCCGTTTTCGCGCCGCACCTGGGCCCACCATTCCTGCGGAGCCTCGCCGGGATCGAACTGGAATATCTGGCGCTCAAGGCAAGAGGGCTCGCCCCCGCAATCGGGATTGACCTCTTCGCCGGACATGCGGATCGCGCCCTTGTGCCAGATGCGAAAGAAGCCTTCGCCCAGGGACGTGAGCAGATAGATTTCATCGCCTGGCTGATACGGGCCCGAGGCGCGCGCCACGACGCCATGGCGCGGCGTTACGCGCACATGCCCGCGGATTGCGATGACGCGCTCGCCGCTCGCCAAGGCGCCGATGCGGCGCCTGTTCGGCGCTTCGAACACATCGACTGCGGACTCCGCTCGCCACACGCCATATTGGCAGCCTTCGCCTGTGCATGTGCCGTCATCGACGAAAATCGGTGGCACGGTCACCAGCGGGACAGAGGCTTCACGGGCGTGTACGGTCTCATTCAAGACCTCGCGAAGCGCCGTCTCCGCGCGTGCGCGCGCGCCCGCGTCCGCGCTCCAGACAATATCCGCGCAGGCGCGCGCCGCGCCAAACGCATCGTGCGTGCGCGCCGCGCCCTCACACGCCGCGATGGCCCCGGCGAGGCGCGCGGCCTCAACTTCTGCCGTGCTTGGCGCTGGCGCGGCGGATGGCGCGGTCGTTCCAGCGCTCGTATCGCCGGCGCGCGATTGCATCCACATGAACGCGCCGATTGCCAGCAGCGCGGCGAGAATTGCGACGCCGATGATGAGCGGCAAGGCGAGTGAGCGTGGGGTGCGCGGCGTCGCGTTGGCGGGCGAATTCGCGTCGGGCGCGGCGGGCGCCGCGTCTGGCGCTGGCGGCGTCAGCGGCGCAACGCCCTGGCGCGCCAGCTTGTCGCGCGCGAGTTCGGCAAATCGTCCTGCCGGGAAGCGCAACAGATATTCGCGCAGCGCGTCGGGATCGTCCTTGTTCGCCATGCGGTCCCAGGCGGCGACATCGGGATCGGCGCCGCCCGGCAGCGAAATGCGCCCATGTCCTGCGGCGATCGCGCCAGCGAGCGTGCCGGCGCCGACGAAGCCAATAAGCGTCAGCCAATAGCCGCCCTCGGGCCGCACCCGCAGCATGGAGACGGCCGCAGCGCCCGCTTGCCGTTCGTAACTTGAGGCGCCGGCGCCTCTATCCCGGTTGTGGCGCTCGAACGCCTGGGCGGGCGATTCGCGCAGCGTGTTCATAGCGGCGAGGCTCGCGCCCACGCCAAGAAGCGAGGTGACGAGGACAAGAATCGCCGCCGTGCGCGCCGAGCCGACAAAGCTCAAAGCAAGGCCCAGGGCTGCGGCGGCGATCGCCAGGATGACAAGCGGCATCGGGTCGGCGCGTTGGTTTTCAACCGCCCCCGTCATGGGATTGGTGAGGTGAAGATTGCCGGTGGCCAGATCAATCCCAGTGAGCGAGGCGAGGTCCTGCCCGGAACACGATACGGTCGCCCAGGGCAGGAAAAAACCGAGCAGGGCGATCAGCTTCGCCGCGCGCACCAGGATCGCCACATTCATCGGGGCCTCGCTCATCTGACCTCGCGTTAACACGCCCGGGAGCCCCTTCCAACGCCGCCTGGCGCCGGTTTCTTCGGTCCCGGAGGCGGCTGGCGGGCTGGATTCCCCTGGATCGGGCTACCATTTGATAGGGCTGGCAGGCTAAAAGACTGGACATGTCGAGAACAAGAACCAGCCAAATGAGCGAGGCCGCCACGCTCATGGGCGAGGCCTTCGCGCTGGCCGCGCGCCGGGCCGTCGGCCGCGCGGTGATCGCGGGGGT
>CADEEL010000007.1:0-40672 GCA_902826335.1 uncultured Alphaproteobacteria bacterium | reverse complement strand
ACCGCCAAGATTGGTTGCCCGCACGCCCACGCCGGTGGCGGCGAAGAAGGCGCCAGTTCAGCCGCCGCCGACCTTGGTCAAATCGGCGCCAGCGGCGAAGGCGCCCGCGAAGGTCGTTCCGGTGCGGCCAATCGCGAAAACGCAAGCGAAGGGCGCGCCGGCGAAGCCGGCGCCCGGCGTTGCGGCGAAAACCCCGGCCAAAGCCATGGCCAAGAAGGCGCCAGCGAAGGCGGCGCGCAAATAGATGGCGCATTCCTGGTTCTGGCTGCTCGGCGGGCCCAACGGCTCGGGCAAGTCCACCTTCGCCTCGACGGACATCTTTGCGGCGCTGACCAAGACGCCTGAGGGCGCGCACGATCTGGTCAGCGTCAATCCCGATGCGCTGGCGCGCGAAATCCGCATCAACCGGCCGGGCGCTGGCCCCGATGAGATCGCGCGCGAAGCGGCCACGCGCGCGGACAGCCAGGTTCATGCGCTGATCGGGGACGGCAAGCCGCTGCTTGTTGAAACCGTTTTATCGACGGCGAAGTTCCGCCCCTGCGTGATCGAGGCGCGGCAGAAGGATTATCGCGTCGGGCTCGTCTATGTGATCTTGAAACGCCCGGAGCTGAACATCGCGCGCGTCGCGCAGCGCGTGGCGATGGACGGCCATCACGTGGATGAGGCCAAGGTGGTGGAGCGCTATGGCCGCTCGCTGCAGCAGCTGCGCTGGTTTGCGCCGGAAGCGGATTATTTCTCGATGTGGGACAATTCCCGCGCCGGCGGGCCGCCGGCCCTGCTGCTCGAAGCCAATCCTCAACGCTATTGCGTGACGGACGAGGCTCAAGCCCTGCTCGATGATGCGGAAACCGAGCCGGCGTTGCGCACGGCGCTGCGCGATCTTATCGGCGCGTTTGACACGTAGAGCTGTTCCCGAAAAGTGTGCAGCGGTTTTCGGGCGAGAACTGCTCTCGATATCAGAATTGCCCCATCAGCGCGGCGCGTCCGGCTGATTGAGCGGATGGGCGGCGATGAAGGCGGGGTGGGCCTCAGCCATGGCTGCGATCTCGGCGAGGCGCGGGCTGAGCGCGACGCCGTAGCGATCTTGCGCGGCGTAAAGCTGGGGAACGAGATGGCAATCGGCGAGGCTTGGCGCCGCGCCCCACGCCCACGGGCCGCCCGGTCCCGTGGCCAGGAGTTTTTCGATCGCCGCGAAGCCATCCTCGATCCAGCGGCGCGCGAAGGCGGCGACGGCGGACTCATTCTGGGCGAGTTCGCCGCGCAAATAATTCAGCACACGGAGGTTGCCCAGCGGATGGATATCGCACGCCACCGCGGCGGCGATGGCGCGCACGCGCGCGCGGCCAAGGAGATCGCGCGGCAGAAGCGGTGGATTTGGGTGGGTTTCCTCCAACCATTCGAGGATCGCCGGGCTTTGGGTCAGCGCCGCGCCATCGACGATGAGGCACGGAACCAGGCCTTGCGGGTTTTTATCCGTGTACGCTGCATCGCGCTGCGCGCCAGCGCGCAGATCGACCGTTTCATGCGTGAACGCCAAGCCCTTCAAGTGGAGGGCGATGCGCGTGCGGTGTGAGGTGCCGGAGCGCCAGTAATCGATCAGCGTGATCATGGCGCGTCCGCCATTGGCGCTTCGATCCGCTGCGCGGCGGCGGAGAGTTTATTTAAAATGGCGTCGAGCGCGCGTCGCTCAGTCGGGGCCAGCGCCGCGAGCAGCGCCTGTTCGTATGAGAGCGCCAGGGGCGCGATGCGCGCATGCAGCTCCGCGCCGCGCGCGGTGAGGCGCAGCAGCAGGCGGCGCGCGTCGGCGGCGTCTGTTTCCCCGCGCACGCGCCCCGCGCGCTCAAGCCGGGCGACGGCGCGTGAGATCGCCACCTTGTCCATCTGCGTGGCCTCGGCGATGTCGCGCGCCGAGAGCGTGCCGGCGCGCCCGAGCACGGCGATGACGCGCCATTCGGGTACGGTGAGGTTGAAGCGGCGCTCATAAGCCCCGGCGATGGCGCGGGAAATACGATTCGAAAGCGTGGAGAGCCGGTAAGGCAAAAACCGCTCAAGCACGAGATCGGAGCCTGTTGGATATTTGGCGCGGGCGCTGGACATTGGTTTCATCTGTAACTAATAGGGCGATCAAGTTCAAGCGCGCAGCCCGCGCGGGCGCGATGAGGAGGCAGTGATGGGCGACCTCTTTGAAAATCCGATTGGCACGGATGGATTTGAGTTTGTTGAATTCACCGGTCCGGATACGGGCGCCATCGGCGCCTATTTCGAGACGATGGGCTTTACGGCGGTGGCAAAGCATCGTTCGAAAAATGTGCTGCGCTACAAGCAGGGCGATATTAATTTCATTCTCAACATGGAGGGCGCCGGCCATCCCGCGCAATTCAGCCGCGCGCACGGGCAAAGCGCCAACGCCATGGCGTTTCGCGTGCACGACGCGCGCCATGCGATTGCCGAAGCGGTGAAGCGCGGCGCCAAGGAAGTGAAGGGCCCCGTCGGGCCGATGGAGCTCAACATCCCCGCCATCGAGGGCATTGGCGGCGCGATCGTCTATCTGGTCGATCGCTATGGCGCCGATTCAATCTATGACATCGACTTCAAACCGATCGAGGGCGCCGATGAATCCAGGCGCACTGCGGGGCTCACTTATCTCGATCACCTCACGCACAATCTCAATCGCGGCAACATGAAGACGTGGGCCGATTATTACGAAAACATATTCAATTTCCGCGAAATCCGCTATTTCGACATCGAGGGCAAGCACGGCACGGGCCTCATCTCCAAGGCGATGACCAGCCCCTGCGGCAAGATTCGCATCCCGCTCAACGAGAGCCAGGACGATAAGAGCCAGATCGAGGAATTCCTTCGCGAATATAAGGGTGAAGGCATTCAGCACATCGCGCTCGGCACGGACGATATCTACGCGACGGTCGAAGAGCTGCGCCGGCGCGGCATGCTGTTTCAGGATACGCCGGATTCGTATTTCGAAAGTATCGATGCGCGCATCGGCCCGCATGAGGAAGATGTGGCGCGCTTGGCGCGCAACCGCATTCTGATCGATGGCGCGCCGACCAAGGGCCAAGGTCTTCTGCTGCAAATCTTTACGCAGAACGCGCTCGGCCCAATTTTCTTTGAGATCATCCAGCGCAAGGGCAATGAGGGCTTTGGCGAGGGCAATTTCAAGGCGCTGTTCGATTCAATCGAGCTCGATCAGATTCGGCGCGGCGTGCTGAAGGAAAGCGCGTGATGACCATCACCAACGGCATCCATCACGTCGCCTATCGCTGCAAGGACGCGAAGGAGACGGTTGAGTTCTACCGTGACGTGCTGGGCATGGAGTTCACCACCGCGTTCGCGGAGGACCATGTTCCATCGACCGGCGCGTACGATCCATACATGCACGTGTTTCTTGACGCCGGGCGCGGCAATGTGCTCGCCTTCTTTGAATTGCCCGAACAACCGACCATGGGGCGCGATGAAAATACGCCGCAATGGGTTCAGCACATCGCCTTCGAGGTGGAGAGCGTGGCGGCGCTCGAAGCGGCCAAGGCGCGCGTCGAGGCCAAGGGCCTGGATGTGCTTGGCCCCACCGATCACGGCATCTTCAAATCCATCTATTTTTTCGATCCGAACGGCCATCGCCTAGAACTGGCCGCCAATACGGGCAGCGATGCCGAGCTCGCGGAATTGAGGCGCGTCGCGCCGCTCATGCTCGAAGAATGGAGCCGCACCAAGAAGGCGCCGAACCATGCGGCCTGGCTGCATGAGAAGGCGCGCGCCGCGCATGCGGCGGCCAAGTCCAGATTGGGTGAATAATGATCGCACGCCTTTGGCGCGGCTGGACAAGCCCGCACAACGCCGACGCGTATGAGCGCATCGTGCGCGGGGAAGTCATCCCCGGCATCGAGGCGCGCGCGATCGCCGGTTTCCAGCACATTGACCTTTTGCGCCGTCATGACGGGGCGGAGGTCGAGTTCGTCACCATCATGTGGTTCGATGATATCGCCGCCGTCAAGGCGTTCGTTGGCGAGGACCACGAAGTCGCCCACGTGCCGGCTGCGGCGCGCGCTGTGCTCAAGCGCTTCGACGAACGCGTCGCCCACTATCACGTGCTCGATCGTCGCGCGCAGGGGAATTAAGATGGCGCTGGTCGAACCGCTCGCCGCGAGCCACGATGCGGAGGTGGCCGAGCTCGCGCGTTTCTTCAACGAGACGCTCGGGTTTCCGCCCAACAGCGTCTTGACCATGCAGCGCCGGCCCGAGATCGCCAAGGCCTTCATCAATCTGAATAAGGCCGTGATGGCGAATGTCGGGCGTGTCACCTCCGAGCAGAAGCGCCTCATTGGTTATATCGCAAGCCTCACGGCGGGATGCCGCTATTGTCAAGCGCACACGGCTTTGGCCGCGCATCGCTACGGCGCCAGCGAGGCGCGCCTCGCGGAGATTTGGAATTACGAACGCAGCGACTTATTTTCACCGGCCGAAAAAGCGGCGCTGGCGTTCGCGCAGGCGGCGTCCAGCGTTCCCAATGGGGTGGATTGGGCCGTCGCGGCTGATTTGAAAGCGCATTGGACGGATGACGAGATTGTCGAAATTCTCGGCGTCGTCGCTCTGTTCGGCTATCTCAATCGTTGGAACGATTCGATGGCGACGCGTCTTGAAACCGGCGCCGAGGAGGCAGGCGACGCGCACTTGGGCGCGCAAGGCTGGACGAAGGGCAAGCACGCATGAAATTGGCTTCATTGAAGCACGGCCGGGACGGGCGCCTGGTCGTCGTGTCGGACGATCTGCACTTCTACACCGACGCCGGCCTCGTTGCGCCAACTTTGCAAGCCGCACTCGATGATTGGGCGCACACTGAGCCGAAGCTGCGCGCGCTTGCGCATAGCCTCGCCTGCAACGCCGTGCCCAAGGAGCGCTTTCATGAGCGGGACTGCGCCGCGCCATTGCCGCGCGCTTATCAGTGGGCGGATGGATCGGCTTACGTCAATCATGTCGCGCTGGTGCGCAAGGCGCGCGGCGCGGAGATGCCGGCGAGCTTTTGGACGGATCCCTTGATGTACCAGGGCGGTTCGGATGGTTTTTTCGGGCCGCGCGATCCCATTCCGCTGACAGACCCGGACTTTGGCTGCGATTGCGAGGCGGAGATCGCCGTCATCACCGACGATGTGCCGATGGGCGTGACGCGGGAAGATGCACTTGCCCACATCAAGCTCGTCCTGCTCGTCAATGATGTGAGCCTGCGCAATCTCATTGCGAACGAATTGGCCAAGGGGTTCGGCTTTTTTCAATCGAAGCCGGCCTCGGCGTTTTCACCCTGCGCGGTTAAGCCCGATGCGCTTGGGGAGGTCTGGCGAGACGGCAAGCTGCATCTGCCTCTGCTGACGCGGATCAATGGCAAGGAGTTTGGCAAGCCGAATGCGGGCGTCGACATGACGTTCGATTTCGGCGCGCTGATTGCGCACGCGGCGAAGACGCGCACCTTGGCGGCCGGGACGATCATCGGTTCGGGCACGGTCTCGAACCGCGACGCCGATGGCGGCCCCGGCCGGCCGATCGCCGAAGGCGGCGTCGGCTATTCGTGCATCGCCGAACTGCGCACGGTGGAGACGCTGCGCGCGGGCGCGGCGAGGACGCCCTTCCTTGCTCCGGGCGATAACGTCGAGATAGATATGCTGGACGGGGCGGGCCATTCAATCTTTGGGCGCATCGCGCAGGACGTGGTCGCGGCGTAAGCACGGAGTGGATTCTATGAAATCTTTCATGCGCAGCGCGGCTTCCCTGTCGGCGGTGATCGCGCTTGGGCTGGCGGCGACCAGCTCCTCGCGCGCCGAGGAGGGGATGTGGACGTTCGACAACATCCCCGCCGCTACAATGCGCCGCGATATTGGTTTTGCACCCGACCAGGCCTGGCTCGACCGCGTGCGCGCGGGGTCGGCGCGGCTTGAGGGCGGCTGTTCCGGCGGCGTCGTCAGCCGCGAAGGGCTGGTGCAGACCAATCACCATTGCGTCATCGAATGCGTGGCCAATTTCTCCGGCCCGGACGAAGATTTGGTCGCCGCCGGTGTTCGTGCGCAAAACCGGAGCCAGGAGCGGCGCTGCGAAGGCATGGCGGTGCAGGTCGTCACCGCGATTTCGGACGTAACGGGACGCATCGAGCAAGCCACGGCGGGCGCGTCCGCGCAGCAATTCGCCGCCGCGCGTGACGGGGAAATTTCCCGCATTGAAAACGAATGCCGCGGCGGGGCGGCGGATCGGCGCTGCCAGGTCGTTTCGCTTTATCAAGGCGGGCGTTACGCGCTGTACGCCTATAAGCGCTATGACGATGTGCGTCTCGTCTTCGCGCCGGAGAGCGCGGCCGCTTATTTCGGCGGCGATCCGGACAATTTCAATTTTCCGCGCTATTGTTTCGATGTCGCCTTCTTGCGCCTTTATGAAAACGGCCGCCCGGCGCAGACGCCTGTTTACCTGCCAATGCGCGCGGCGCCGCTCACGGCCGATGAGCCGGTGTTCGTGCCAGGCAATCCGGGCTCAACCAGCCGGCAAATGACAGCCGCGCAGCTTGAATTCCAGCGCGATCACTTTCTGCCCTGGCGGCTTGCTTATCTTTCGGAATTGCGCGGACGTTTGATCGCCTTCTCCGCGCGCGGGCCGGAGGAGGCGCGCCTCGCGCTCGATACGCTGCTTGATGTCGAGAATGGCTACAAGGCCCTGGCGGGGCGGCGCAACGCTCTGGTTGATCGCCAGGGCTTTGCGGCGGTCTCCGCGCGCGAAACGGATTTGCGCACGCGCGTGGCGCGCGATGCGGCGATGGCGCGCATGGTCGGCTCGGCCTGGGATGAGGTCACCGCGGCGAGCAACGCCTATCGCGGATTCTATCTCGCGCATCAATTCGCCGAGCAGCGCGCCGGCGCGGGTTCGGAATTATTCAATTACGCGCGGGATATTGTGCGCGGCGCGGCTGAACGTGAACGCCCGGATGCGCAGCGTTTGCCCGCTTACACGCAGGCGCGCATCGCCTCCGTGGAGCAGCGCCTCGCGGCCGATCACCCCATCGAGGCGCGGCTGGAAGAATTGCTTCTGTCGTTCTGGCTGTCCAAGCTACGCGAGAATTTGACGGCGGACGATCCCCTGACACGCCAGGTGCTCGGCCGTGAAAGCCCCGAGGCGCTGGCGCGCCGCCTGGTGACGCAAACGCGGCTCGGCGACGCGGCCGAGCGGCGCCGCCTCTGGCAAGGCGGGCAAGCGGCGGTCGCGGCGTCCGACGATCCGATGATCGTGTTCGTCCGCGCCTGGGATGAGCAGGCGCGCGCGTTGCGCACGCGCTATCTTCAGGAGGTCGAAGGGCCGACCGCGCGGGGCCAGGAGCGCATCGCGCGGGCGCGGTTCCAAACTTACGGCGCAAGCGTCTATCCGGACGCGACCTTCACATTGCGCCTCTCTTATGGCCGCGCGCGCGGCCTGACGGAGCCGAACGGGCGCGTCGTCGCGCCGTTCACATTCACCAGCGGTCTCTTCGCGCGCGCCACGGGCGCCGAGCCCTTCGCGCTCGCGCCGTCCTGGGTCGCCGCTCAGCCGCGGCTCAATGCGCAGACCATCTTCAATGTCGCCACTACGAACGACATCATCGGCGGCAATTCCGGCAGTCCGCTGGTTGACCGCGAGGGGCGCGTCGTCGGCGCCGTGTTCGACGGCAACATCCATTCGCTTGGCGGCGAATATTACTATGACGGCGCGCTCAACCGCACGGTCGCTGTTGCGTCGACCGTGGTGCTGGAGGCGCTGCGCACGGTGTATGGCATGGATCGGCTGGCGGCGGAGCTGACGCGGCAATGAGCGCCGACCAGCGCTTCGACAAGCTCAGCGCGACGTTGAGGATGAGGCCAACATGGTGCAAAGTTTCCACATCGCGCTGAGCTTGTCGAAGCGCGGTGATACTTCTAACGCAGCGCCTTCCAGCCTTCCTGTGCGATGAACAGGCCGGCGGCGATTAGCGCGAAGGCGAGCAGCGCGCTTGCGCCGATCGGTTCGCCAAACGCCAGCGCGCCAAGCCCCAACGCCCAGAGCGGCATGAGATAATTCGTCTGTGTGACAAACACCGGCCCCGCGCCACGCACGAGCTGAAAATAAGCGATGCTGGCGATGCCGGTGGGCCCGAGCGCCAGCGCCGCGATCGCCGCCCAGGCGAGTGGGCCGGGCGCCGCGCCGGCGAGCGCTTCCGCGAGCGCGAATGGGCTCGCCATCAGCGCGCCGAAGAAGGTCCAGCCCGAGGCAGCTTCAAGCGGGGGAATCTGGGCGCCGCCGCGCGCGATAAGCGTGTTGGCTGCGTAGCACGCCGAGCCGAGGATCGCCGCGCCTTGCGCAAGCACGCGCGCATGCGCCGCTTCGCCAAATGCCGCCGGGCCCATCAAAGCCGCGACGCCCGCAAAGCCCAGCAGCAGGCCGCCGACACGCGTGAGGTTCAATCGTTCGCCGCGCGCGAGGAAGGGCGCGGCCCCCGCGACGAGCAGCGGCGTCACCGCCGCATAGAGGCCGACGACGCCAGACGGGGCCGAGAGCTGCGCCCAGGAATAGAGCCAAAACGGCGCCGCGGCGCCGAGGAGGCCCATGACGAACAATTTGCGCCGCGCGCGCGGCGTGCGCGGCGGCTCTAGCCCACGCCGCCGCCGCCAGACGAGTACGACGCGCAGAAAGATCGCGGCGAGCCACAGCCGCCCGGCCACAATCTCCCACGGGCTCGCCCCATCGTGCAGCGCCACGCGCACCAGCGCATAGGCCGAGCCCCATAAGACAACACACAAGGCGAACAGCGCCCAGTCCGCGCGCGAGGGATGGCCGGCGGCGCGGCCGGCGCTGTGGCTCTGCGTCATCGGCGCGCGTCCGTCCCTTCGCGGCTGAATGCGCCATCATTCAATGGCGCTCGGTGTGCGGCCTGTGACCGAAGTCACTTGCCTTCTCCAGGTAAGTGCGACTGCGCGCTTGCGCGCCGACGCGAAGCGCCCCATGTCGGCGCTGGGCCATCCGCTCCCAACGGCGGACGCTCATCTGTGAGGATGGGAGTAAATCGATGTCGACCACACCCAAGCCGGCTTTGAAGCCGGCCGATCCCCGATTTTCATCGGGCCCCACGAAAAAAAGACCTGGCTGGGCGTTGGAGCATCTCTCCGGCGCGGCGCTGGGGCGTTCGCATCGCTCCAAAGAGGGCAAGGCCAAGCTCAAGGAAGCGATCGATCGCACCCGCGCGCTGCTTGAGGTTCCCCCCGATTTCAAGATCGCCATCGTGCCGGCTTCGGATACGGGCGCGATCGAAATGGCGATGTGGTCGATGCTGGGCGAACGGCCGGTCGATGTATTCGCGTGGGAAAGCTTTGGCGAGGAATGGGTCACGGACGCCAAGCTGCTTGGCGTCGACGCGGCGCTGCATGTGGGGCGCCCCTATGGGGCGCTGCCGGATCTATCGAAGGCGCGGAAGGCCGCGGATATCGTCTTTACACAGAATGGCACGACGTCCGGCGCGAAAATTCCAGATTTCGATTGGATCGCGGAAGATCGCGAAGGGATCACCATCAATGACGCGACAAGCGCGGCCTTCGCGCAACCCATCGATTGGGCCAAGTGCGATGTCGTCACCTATTCCTGGCAGAAGGTGATGGGCGGGGAGGCCGCGCACGGCATGCTCATCGTATCGCCGCGCGCCGTGGCTCGTCTTGAGAGCTTCACCCCCAATCGTCCACTGCCGAAAATTTTCCGACTGACCAAGAAAGGCAAGCTCGACGCTGAGATTTTCGAGGGCGCCACGATCAACACGCCCTCGCTGCTGGCGACGGAGGATTATCTCGATACGCTGAAATGGGGCGAACGCATTGGCGGATTGAAGGCGCTGCATGCGCGCGCGGACGCGAATGCGAAGACGCTCTATGATTGGGCGGCCCGCACGCCATGGATCGCGCCGCTGGCCGATGATCCGCGCACCTGGTCCAACACCGGCGTGTGTCTGAAAATCGTCGATCCGCGCATTGTTGCGCTTGGCGAAGAAGCGAAGGTGGAGTTCGCGAAAAAGCTCGTCTCCGTGTTAGAAAAGGAGGGCGTGGCGCTCGACGCCGGCGCCTATCGCACCGCTCCGCCGGGCCTGCGCATCTGGTGCGGCGCCACGATCGAGCAAAGCGACATTGAAGCGCTCATCCCCTGGATCGAATGGGCGTTCGAAACGCTCGCGTCGGACCTGGCGCGCGCGGCGTGACTATCGTCACCGCCGCGCCGGATGCGCACATGGTTTCATCTCACCAGTCCAGCCGATCGGCGGTTGGCGCTATATTGGTGGAGATGATCCCATGGCCCGCATCGCACATTATTCTGGCCCGTTCGTCGCCGCCGCCGCGACGCTGCTTGTCGCGATGGTCGCCTTCGCGGCGCCCGCGCACGCGACAGATGTCAGCACCGCCGTGCAAATGTGCGAGGATCGCGGCCCGGACTGCGTTCATCACTCGGACGGCGCCTACACCTTCATCAATGTCGACAACGGCGAGAACGGCCAGCAGCAAATCATCTGCTCAAATAGCACGGGCGATTGCGTTGTTGCGCGTACACGCCCGCGCCGGCCGCCGCGGCGCGGCCCCGCGCGCGATCCAACGCGAACCAATGGGGTTGATTTCAACGCGCCCGTGGCGACCTTCAGCCGCGCGAACTAACGCTTCGACAAAATTCACGCCCCACCGCCCGCCGCGCAAACCGCGCGGCGGGTTTGGCGGCAATGGCGCATGATACAGACTTGGCGTCCCCGCAGCACCCTCATTAAAGGTCAATGGCTCATTCTGCGACAGGCCGAACCGGGCGACATACCAGCGCTAATGGCGTGGGATGAGGCGCCGCACGTCATCTCCGCCACCACAGATGATCCGGATGCGGACGAAACATTCGAAGGCATTGTGTGGGCGGATGAGATCGCCGGGGCCTCACCAGTAAGCGTCTACCTTATCGCCGAAATTGGCGGGCGCCCCGTCGGCGCGATGCAGTTGATAGATCCGCATTTGGAGTCGACGCGCTACTGGGGAGAGATAGAACCAAATCTTCGCGCGATCGATATTTGGATCGGCGAGCTTGACGATGTCGGCAAAGGCTATGGAAAAGCCATGATGGCGCTCGCGATAGACGCCTGCTTTGAAGACGCGACGGTCGCCGCCATCGTCATCGATCCGCTTGCATCCAACAGGCGCGCGCACGTTTTTTACCAACGCCTCGGCTTCAAGGTTGTCGATCGCCGGATATTCAATTGCGAGAGCGATTGCCTTGTTCATCGCCTGGATCGCGCCCAATGGCGCTCGCCACTCATCGGGAAGGACTGACCATGCCCAAGGTTCTCATAGCCGACGATCTCTCGCCCGCCGCCGTCGATATCTTCAAGCGGCGCGGCGTCGATGTGGATGTGAAGACGGGGCTCAAGAAGGAGGAGCTCATCGCGCTCATCGGCGCCTATGACGGCCTCGCCATTCGCAGCGCCACGAAGGTGGACAAGGACGTGCTTGCGGCCGCGACGAACCTAAAAGTCATCGCACGCGCGGGCATCGGCGTTGATAATGTCGATGTCCCGGCCGCGACCGCGCGCGGCGTCGTCGTCATGAATACGCCGTTTGGCAATTCCATCACCACGGCCGAGCACGCCATCGCCCTCATGTTCGCGGCCGCGCGCCAGATCGCGGCGGCGGATCGCTCCACGCAGGACGGCAAGTGGGAGAAGAACCGCTTCATGGGCGTTGAGCTCTACGCCAAGACGCTGGGCATCATCGGCTGCGGCAATATCGGCGGCATCGTGGCGGAACGCGCGCTCGCGCTCAAAATGAAGGTGATCGCCTATGATCCGTTCCTCTCGCCCGAGCGCGCGCTCGAACTGGGCGTTGAGAAAGTGGAATTGGAGGATGTGCTCGCGCGCGCGGACATCATCTCCCTGCACACGCCGCTGACGGAGAAAACGAAGAACATCCTCTCAACGGACAATCTCGCGAAGACCAAACAGGGCGTCATTATCGTCAACGCCGCACGCGGCGGGCTCGTGGATGAAGCCGCGCTCCGCGCCGGCCTGGAGAGCGGCCATATCGGCGCCGCTGGAATTGATGTGTTCTCAAGCGAGCCGGCGAAAGAGAATGTGCTGTTCGGCGCGCCGAACCTCGTTGCGACGCCCCATCTCGGCGCCTCGACGGGGGAGGCGCAGGAGAATGTCGCGCTGCAGGCGGCCGAACAGGTCAGCGATTATCTGCTCACCGGCGCGGTGAGCAACGCGCTCAACATGCCGTCGATCAGCGCCGAGGAGGCGCCGCGCCTTAAGCCTTACGCGAAGCTCGCCGAGCAATTGGGTCTGTTCGCCGGCCAGATCGTCGATGAGGATTTGGAAGCCGTCGCGCTCGATTACGAGGGCGATGTGGCAAGGCTCAACACAAAGCCGCTCACCGCCGCGGCGTTGGCTGGATTGCTTCGGCCCATGCTGGCGGAAGTGAACATGGTGTCCGCGCCGGCCGTGCTGAAGGAGCGCGGTGCGCCGCTCACCGAATCGAAAAGCGAAACCTCGCCCACCTATGACAGCGTTATCCGCATCAAGGTGCGCACGGGCGGCAAGTGGCGCAGCCTCGCGGGCGTCGTCATTGCGGGCGCGCCGCGCATCACGGAGATCAAGGGCATGCCGCTCGAAGCGGCGTTCCATCCAGTCATGCTCTATGTGAACAATCTCGATAAGCCGGGATTCATCGGCGCGCTCGGCTCAATTCTGGGCGACGCGAAAATCAACATCGCCACGTTCAATCTCGGCCGCGTCGCCGAGGGCGAGGAGGCGATCTGTCTTGTTGGGCTGGACCAGCCGCTCAAGGCCGGCGATCTCGCCAAGATCGCGGCGTTGCCGCATGTGCGTTATGCAAAGGTGCTTCAGTTCTGAGCCGCGCGCGCTTTGACTCGCCACGCTTCTTCTCGCTGCTAGGCTAAGCCGAGGGGCGAATCAGATGCGGTGGATTTTGACTGGAGCGACGGCGGTCGGCGCGCTGGCGGCGTTCGCATCGCCTGCGGCTGCGATTGAGAGCGTGCATGTCGGCGTGCTGGCGCACAACATTCAGGTGATCGATCCAAAGAACGCGGAAAAGGAAGACGGCCCCGCGGTGGAGGTGCAGGTTAATTTCGCCTCGCCTGATTTTCTGGACTGGGCGGGTTCACCGCAACCCTATGTGCTGGTCTCCGCCAATGTCGCGGGCGACACAAGTTTCGCCGGCGTGGGCCTCGAATGGCGCTTGCGCCTAGGCGAACACTGGGCGTTTACGCCGGGCCTCGGTTATGTCGTGCATGACGGTGAACTGGAAAATCCGTTTCCGATCGGTAGTCCGGAGAATGTCGCCTTCGCGCGCGATCATGTTTTGCTTGGCTCGCGCGATCTTTTCCGCACCTCGATCGGATTTGAGCGTGATTTTGGCGAGCGTTGGAGCGGGCAGCTCCTCTTCGTGCACGCCAGCCACGGCCAAATCCTCGGCCAGGGCCGCAATCAGGGCATGGATCAATTAGGCTTGCGACTGGGCTATACGTTCGGCGGTTGAACCATATTGTGCGCGCACGTGCGGCGCCTCACATCAAGGCAGCATTGGAGGTGGCGCGTTGTCAGCCGTCGTCGTTGTCGGCGCCCAATGGGGCGATGAGGGGAAAGGCAAGATCGTCGATTGGCTCTGCCACAGGGCCGATGTCGTCGTGCGTTTCCAGGGCGGGCACAATGCCGGCCACACGCTCGTCGTCGGCAACACCACCTATAAGCTCGCGCTGCTGCCGTCCGGCCTCGTACAAGGCAAACTGTCGATCATCGGCAATGGCGTCGTGGTTGATCCCTGGCATCTCGTGGATGAGATCAAGGCGCTGCGCGCGCAAGGCGTGACGATCACGCCGGACAATCTCGTGCTGGCGGACAATGCCTGCCTCATCCTGCCGCTGCACCGCGAACTTGATGTCGCGCGCGAGGCGGCGGCGGGCGCCGCGCGCATCGGCACCACCGGGCGCGGCATCGGCCCTGCTTACGAGGATAAGGTGGGCCGGCGCGCGCTGCGCGTGGCGGATCTCGCCGATTCAGAAACGCTCGATTGGAAAATCAGCCGGCTCTTGACGCACCACAATTCTCTGCGGCGTGGGCTCGATCTGCCGGAAGTGGATGCGGACGCCCTCAAGCGCCAATTGCTGCATGTCGCGGCCGATACGCTCGCCTTCGCGGCGCCGGCCTGGCGCGTTATCGAGGCGGCGCGCCGGGACGGCAAGAAAATCCTCTTCGAAGGCGCGCAAGGCATGCTGCTCGACGTTGATCACGGCACCTATCCTTATGTGACCTCGTCGAATGTCGTCGCCGGACAGGCGGCGGCGGGCGCGGGCCTCGGCCCTGGCGCGCTCACCTATGTTTTGGGCCTCGTCAAAGCCTATACGACGCGGGTCGGGGAGGGCCCGTTCCCGACCGAATTGCACGACGATATCGGCAGAAAACTCGGCGAGGTCGGCCGTGAGGTCGGCACCAATACGGGGCGGGCGCGCCGCTGCGGCTGGTTTGACGCCGTGCTGGTGCGCCAAAGCGTGGCGCTCTCGGGCATGGACGGGATCGCGCTCACCAAGCTCGACGTTCTGGATAATTTTCAGGAAATCAAAATCTGCGTCGGCTACGAATTGAAAGGCGGCGCGCTCGATTATTTGCCAGCGAGCGCGAAGGATCAGGCCGCCGTTACGCCCGTTTATGAAACGCTCGAAGGCTGGACGCAATCGACCAAGGGCGCGCGCTCCTCGCGCGATCTGCCGGCCAACGCCATCAAATATATCCGCCGCATCGAGGAATTGATCGGCTGCCCCGCGGCGCTCGTCTCGACAAGCCCAGAACGCGAGGACGTCATTTTGATGCGCGATCCGTTCAAGCCCTGAGGTGTGCGCTGGCGGCGCGGGGAAAGAGCGGCTAGAATTTTAGTATGGAAACCAACGAGGACACGCCGCAGGGCGCACCGGATGCGCGCGCGCGCATGGCGCAGGCGCGCCGCAAGACGGAGTTCATCCTGTCGCGCGCTTGGGGCTTGTTGCGCGATCCCAAAACCGAGTGGGAGCAAATTCGCCTCGAAGAGACGAGCGCGGCCGCGCTCATGCTTGGCTATGTCGCGCCCTTGGCGGCGGTTCCCGCGCTCATGGGCCTGGTCGGCGCGCTCACCTTCGGCGGCGGGCTGATCGGGGCGCCGGCGCAGCTTGTGGTTGGCGCGGTGGTGAGCTTCCTCGTCTTCGTCGCCCTTATTTATTTCATTGGTCTCCTGACCAACGCCATCGCCGATAATTTCGAGGCCAAGCGCGATGAGATCGCGGCGCTGAAACTCGCCGCCTATGCCGCGACGCCGACCTTTCTGCTCGGCCTCTTCGCGGTTGCGCCGGCGCTGTGGTGGGCGCCGCTGATCGGGCTCGCGCTGTCGGCCTATCTGCTTCATCGCGGGCTTGCGCCGCTGATGAGGTGTCCGCCCGAGCGCGCGCTGGCCTATGCGGCGACCATCATCGTCGCGGGGCTCGTCGCGCTTGTGGCGATGGGGCTTCTCACCTCGTGCCTCACCTCGGCCCGGCTTTAACCAATCGCCTTGGTGGGAAGCGCCGTCTCGGCTAGGTTCGCGCTGTTTAGAATCAGGGGAGCCGACGCATGACCACTCTCGAGCCGGGCGCCGCCCCGAACCTCATAGAACGCGCCAAGAACATTATCCTTACTCCGAACACGGAATGGGATCGGATCAAGGGCGAAACGACTCCGCTGCCCCAACTCATCATGGGCTATGCGCTGCCGCTCATTGCGCTGGCGGCCGTGTGCGCCTTTGTGGGCATGGCTTTCATTGGCATCCAGGTGCCGTTCGCGGGCTCGATCCGGGTGCCGATGACCACCGCGCTTGGCACGGCCGTGGTGCAGATCGTTCTGGGCGTCGCCTGGGTGTGGGCGCTTGGCCTCATCATCAACGCCATCGCGCCGAGCTTTGGATCGACGCAGGATCAGGGCCAGGCCAATAAAGTCGCCGTCTATTCCAGCACGGCCGGCTGGCTGGCCGGCGTGTTCGCGATCTTCCCGCCGATCGCCATGTTGAGCATCGTCGGCCTCTACTCGCTCTTCCTGCTCTGGCTGGGCCTGCCCAAGCTCATGAATACGCCGGAAGACAAGAAGGTCGGCTATTTCGCCAGCGTGCTCGTAATCGCGATCCTCGGCGCCATCGTCATCGGCATCGCCGCGAGCGGCGTGCAGGGCGCATTGGGCATGGGCGCGGCGATGCGCGGCGGTGTGTTCTAAAACATTCGGAGCGGCTGGCGCATACGACGCCAGCCGCTTATATCGTCGTTCATCGCTTCGGGCCTTGACCCCGGAGGGAGGAGACGATGACCGCCCTTGTGCAAGCCGCGCTGCGTCCGGGCGCGCTCAATTCCCTTGGATTCGCCAAGCCGCCAGCGGCCACGCGCGTCGTGGCCGCGATGTCGGGCGGTGTCGATTCAACCGTGGTCGCCGCGCTTCTGAAGCGCGAAGGCTATGACGTCGTCGGCGTTACGCTGCAGCTTTACGACCATGGCGCCGCAATCGCCCGCCCCGGCGCCTGCTGCGCCGGGCAGGATATTCACGACGCGCGCCGCGCCGCCGATACGCTCGATATTCCGCACTATGTGCTCGACTATGAAAGCGGCTTTCGCGGCGCGGTGATGGAGCGGTTCGCGGATTCCTATCTGGCCGGCGAAACGCCGATCCCGTGCGTGACCTGCAATCAAACCGTGAAGTTCGCTGATCTCGCCGCATTCGCGCGCGAACTTGACGCCGATTGCCTCGCCACCGGCCATTATGTGCGCCGCGTGCATGGCGCGCACGGCGCGGAACTCCATCGCGCCGCCGATCCGGACCGGGATCAATCCTATTTCCTGTTCGCGACCACGCGCGATCAGCTGGATTATTTGCGCTTCCCGCTTGGCGGCATGGAGAAGCCCGCCGTGCGTGCGCTGGCGGCGGACTTGGGTCTCAAGGCCGCAGCCAAGCCGGACAGCCAAGACATCTGTTTCGTCCCCAACGGGAAGTACCAGGATGTGGTCGCCAAGCTGCGCCCCGGCGCGCTCACGCCCGGAGATATTGTGCATGTCGATGGGCGCGTACTCGGCGCGCATGACGGCGTCATAAATTTCACGGTCGGGCAACGGCGCGGGCTGGGCGTGGCGACCGGCGAGCCGCTCTTTGTGGTGAAGCTGGATGCGTCGGCGCGGCGCGTCATCGTCGGCCCGCGCGAAGCGCTGCGTGTACGGACGATCCATCTGCGCGATGTGAATTGGATCGGCGAGCCGGCTCACGCGGAGGATGATCTCGACGGGCGCGGCATCTTCGTGCGCGTGCGCTCGACACGCGCGCCCGTACCAGCGCGCCTCGCCATCGGCGTGGGCTGGGCCGTGCGCCTAGATGAGGCGGAAGAAGGCGTCGCGCCCGGCCAGGCGGCGGTCTTCTACGACCCATCCAGCACGCGCGTGCTCGGCGGCGGCTGGATCGCACGGACGGACCCGGCATGAGCGCCGCGCCGGACCCTGGACGAGACGCCGCGCGCGCCTTCCTTGACGCGGTGATGCGCCCGCGCCGGCGCGCCCGTCCGCGTGTGGCCGAGCCGCTGCGCGAGGCCGAAGCGCGCGAGGTTGAAACGCCGCATGGCAAGATCGCCGCCTGGCGGCTTGGCGTGGGGCCCGCCGTGCTGCTCGTGCATGGCTGGGAAGATGACAACGCGCTCTGGACGCGCCTCATCGATGCGCTGGCGGCGCGCGGGCGCGCCGTCGTCGTGTTCGATCTGCCGGCGCATGGATTTTCCGAGGGCGACGTTTGCTCACCGCCCGTTGCGGCTGAGGCGGTGCGCCAGGTCGCGGCCGCGCTCGGCCCAATTGAGGCGGTCTGCGGTCATTCGTTCGGGTGCCCCGCCAGCGTGCTCGCGATGGAAGCGGGCCTTGCGGTTGAGCGCATCGCCTTGATTGCAACCCCACTCGGCCGGCGCGCGCGTTGGGATCGCGCAGCCGAAGCGATGGGCATCGGCGAAGATGTGGTTGCGCGCGCCAAGGCGCTTTATGAGGCGCAATGGCCCGAGGCCGCGCGGTTCGATTTGAGCGAGGCCGCGGCGCGAATGAGCGCGCGCGCGCTCTTCGTGCATTCGGCCGATGATGAACAAGTGTCGTTCGCAGGCGCGCGATCGGCGGCCGCGGCTTGGCCGGGCGCTGAATTCTTGCTCGTCGATGGGCTTGGCCACCGCCTCGTCGCGCAGGACCCGGACATCGTCGCCCGCGTCGCCGATTTTCTCGACACGCCATGACGGCGTGCTATGGCCATGGCGAAAGACAGAGGGTGAGAAGCATGGAAGACCCGATCGTGATCGTCGGCATGGCGCGCACGCCGATTGGCGCGCTGATGGGCGAGCTTGGCGATTATCACGCGCATGAGCTGGGATCGGTCGCCGTGCGCGCGGCGGTGGCGGACGCGAACATCGAAGGCGCCGCGATCGATCAAATCCTCATGGGCAATGTGCTGCAGGCGGGCCAAGGCCAGGCGCCGGCGCGCCAGGCCGCGCTGGGCGCGGGCCTGCCGAAAAGCGTAGCGGCCACGACGCTCAACAAGATGTGCGGTTCGGGCCTCCAGGCCGTGGTCGCCGCGGCCAACGCGCTGGCGCAGGGCGACTCGGAGGTGATCGTCGCCGGCGGCATGGAGAGCATGACCAACGCGCCGCACCTTCTGGTCAATCATCGCTTTGGCAAGAAGTATGGCGCCGACAAGATCCTCGATCACATGGAGACGGACGGCCTCGTCGACGCCTATGACGGCATGGCCATGGGCGTCTATGCCGATCAGGTGGCCAAGGAATATCAGTTCACGCGGGAGATGCAGGACGCCTACGCCATCGAGACGTTGTCGCGCGCGCAAGGCGCCGCGAATGAAGGCCGCTTCACGCGTGAAATCGCGCCCGTGAAGCTCAACGCCAAGGAGGCGATCGCTACGGACGAATTGCCCCGCCGCGCCAAGCCGGACAAAATTCCGAACCTCAGACCCGCATTCAACAAGGATGGCACGGTGACGGCGGCCAACGCCTCGGCGATTTCCGATGGCGCGGCCGCTCTGGTGATGATGCGCGAAAGCGAAGCCAAGAAGCGTGGCCTCGCCCCGCTTGCGCGTATCGTCGCCCATGGCGTGCACGCGCACGAGCCGGCCTATTTCACCACTGCGCCGGTGCCCGCGATCCAGAAGGCGCTGAAGCGCGCGGGCTGGTCTGCCGGGGATGTCGATCTTTGGGAAATCAACGAAGCGTTCGCCGTCGTGCCGATGATCGCCATGGCCGAGCTCGGCGTTTCCCATGAGCGGCTCAATGTAAATGGCGGTGCGTGCGCACTCGGCCATCCGATCGGCGCCTCGGGCGCACGTGTCCTGGTGACTCTGATCGCGGCGATGGAGGCGCGCGGCGCCGCGAAGGGCGTGGCCTCGCTGTGCATTGGCGGCGGGGAAGGCATTGCGCTCTGCGTGGAGCGCGCGTGAGCCGCGAGGCGCTCAGAGCGCACTTCAACGAGCAGGCGGGGTTTTGCGAGGCGTTCGGATCGCCGTTCACGGCGCAACTCATCTCTCGCATGGGTGATGATCTTGACGCGGGCGGGCCGGTTGCGCATCTCGTCGGCGCCTGGCCAACCAATCCGCGCGCCGATGCGCTGGCGCTGCGTCTCACCGGCGCGTTGCATTTTGCGGTGCTGAGCGGACGCGCACAGGCGCTTGCGGACGTCTATCCCGCCGCGCGCCCCGATTGGCGAATGGATGACATCTGGCCGGTCGCGCGTGAATTTCTTGAGCAGGACCACGCTTGGACGCGCGCCTTTATCGAGTCGCCGCCACAGACCAATGAAACGCGGCGCGCGATCGGGCTGCTCACAGCGTTTCTCACCATCGCCAGCGAATATGACGGCCCGCTCGAACTGCTCGAGCTTGGCGCCAGCGCGGGCCTCAACCTCAATTGGGACAGCTTCGCCTATCGCGCCGGCGGCTGGGCTTGGAACGAACTTGGCGCGCCGTTGATTGACACGGACTGGACCGGGCCGGCGCCGCCTTTGCCTAAACGGATCGGCGTGCGCGCGCGCGCCGCCTGCGATCAAAATCCGCTCGACGTGCGCGATCCCCGCCAACGGCTTCAGCTCAAATCCTACATCTGGCCTGATCAACCGGAACGTTTGGCGCGGTTCGATGCGGCGGCCGATCTTGCGGCGCTCTCAGACACACACGTTGAGCGCGCGGACGCGGCCGATTGGCTGGAGAAAAAACTATCGTCGCGCGCCGACGATGCGGCGACGGTGGTCTATCACTCGGTGTTTTTCCAATATCCGCCGCGTGAGACTCGCAATGCGATTACGGCGCTGATCGAGGCGGCTGGCGCCGCGGCGAACCCGCGCGCGCCGCTTTACTGGGTGCGCCTTGAGCCGGAGGCCGTGCTTGGCGGCCCGCGCGAGAGCATTCTCATGGTGATCGATCTCGTGTCCTGGCCTGGCGGCGAACGGCGCATCCTCGCCACGACCGACGGGCACGTGCGTGCGATTCAGTCCTTGATGTAGCTATTGCGACGCTGGCGCGTGCGCGAAGAGAGCGTCCCACGCTGCGTCGAGCTTCGCCAGCGCGGCGTCGATCCCGATCGCCGCGTACGCCTCGCCCGTGCGCTCAACAAGGCCAAGCCGCTCCAATTTCCAGAGCGCGTCCCCAATTTCGAAGTCGACATTCATCGCGAAATGCGCGCGCAGAAACGCCTCCGCCGCCTTGTCAATCTCGGCCTTGGTCATCGTCGCATTGTTTTTGAGCAGCGCCCAATAGGCGAGCAGCGCTTCCTTTGCGTCTTGCTCTTCGCCCGCGCCGATCAGCGCATCCAGCACGCCAGCGTTATTGGCGAGATTGCGGAAATAGACCGTGTCCGCCAATTGCTTCTGGTAGAGCAGCGTCTGACGCTCATACTTCATCTTCTGGCGCAGTACGAACGCGCCGACGGCGACGAGACCCGACATCGCCGCCAGCGCCTGCTGCAGGCGGTTATTGTCGATGACGCCGCCCATGCCGAAATAGGCGGCCAGCACCGCGAACAAAACCGTGATGGCTGGCCCAAGCTGCAGCAGCAGCGGCAGGCCCCCGGCGATGGCTGGCGCGGCCATGATCACTTGATCGCGCGGACGCATGGTTGGCGTCGCGCCCGGGTGCAGCGTGATGAGCTCGGCGCGCGCCACATGGCGGAAATGCTTGACGATCACGGCGCCGGGGCGAATGCCGCGCCGCATATCGCGGAACGCCTTGCGGTCCTTGCGCTGAATTTCGCCTTCGTCCTTGAACGCGACGAGCACGACGACATCGTCCAATATCTCCGCCTGTACGTCCTTTTTCAAAAGACCGAACAGGGATTTGAGCGAAACGGACTCATCATGACCTCCGCGCGCGAAATAGCGGATGGTGCGGATGCCTGCGTCCGAGGCCTTGAGGCGTAAGTCCGCGGTCAGCCGCGTTCGGCCTTGCGATTCCACGCCCGCCTCGATCGCGGTGAAGTTGGCGCGCGCAAGCGTTTCCGTGAGCGCTTCGAGAAAGGTGTTGACCGGTGCTTCGCCCGCGCCGCGCCGCGCCGGCGGCGCATCAGGATCAAGCGGTGCGTACAGCGCCTTCAGGCGCTCCAATTCGTCGTGCGCCCGGTGATGCAGCAGCGCGGCAAGCAGGCGCGCCAGCGCCGTGAAGCGCGCGCCCACGCTTTCGGCCAAACCGCCCTCCGCCGCCAGGGCGGCGATCAGTTCCGCTTTTCGGGCGGGAATGAACCCCTCAGCCATTACCGGCGCCTCCGGTTCGGCCTTAGCCGAGCCGCGCGGCGCGCGCCATCCCGCGCACCCGCGCGGGCGTGCGCCTGTTGCGTACGCGCCGCGAGTAGGGCCATGCTGGAGCCAAGACACGGGAATCGGGTGTCCTGATGGGATGGGTTCACAAGTCGGCTGGCGCGCTCGCGGCGCTGTGCCTCGCGGCGCTGGCGACAGGATCGATCGGTGAAACGCGCGCGCAGGCGCCGGGCGCGGCGGCGCAGCCGCAGCGTGATCCCTTCAACGGACAATTCGGCTCCGTTGAGCTCGCCCTGGCGCCGCGGCTTGCGGCGCAGCAGCACGCTTTGCTCAGCGCGGCGCTGGCGCGCCTCGCGCCGCAGCGGCCTGGCCAACTCGATGTGTATCTCGTCACCGCCTCGTTCTGGAGCGATCCGGTGTTCGAGCGGGAGGCGAGCCAGGCGGCGGCGATCGCGGGCCCGCGCATCGGCGCGCAGGACCGCACCATTGTGCTCTCGGCAGGAACGGGCGCTCTTGGGCCGCGCGCCTATCCCGCCGCGACCCCGGTCAATCTCAACGCCGTCCTCGGCCATATCGGCGCGCTGATCGATCCAGCCGAGGATCTCGTCGTTCTGTTCTTCACCTCGCACGGCAGCCCGGATGGCTCGATCGCCATCCGCGAGCACAACCGTATGGGCGCGGCGCTCCGGCCCACGCATTTGCGCGATGCGCTGGCGGACGCCGGCATCCGCAACCGTATTGTCATCGTGTCGGCCTGTTTCTCCGGGGCCTTCATCGCGCCGCTCATGAACGAGGACACGATCATCCTCACCGCCTCGGCGCCGGATCGCACCTCGTTCGGCTGCCAGCCCGATCGCGAATGGACATTTTTTGGAGACGCGTACTTTTCGCACGCTGTGCGCGGCGGCGCCGGCCTCGTGGATGGCTTCACCCAAGCCCAGCGCCTGATCGCGCAATGGGAGCAGGAGCGCAATCTCACGCCGTCGAATCCCCAACGCTCTGTAGGCCCGCGCGCGGCCGCGCTGCTGCAACGCGCCGAGCGCGGCGCGCGCTGATTGCGGCGCTAACGCCCGCCGCCCGCGCGCAGATGGGCGTCGAGAAACGCAATTGTCATGCGCCAGTCGATCGGGCGGACGCCATGCCCGCCCGCGCGGACATAGGCGGCGATGTCGGCGTTCAGATTGGTGTCCGACATGGTGCGCTGATTGAGGCCCACGGCGCCAAACAGCGCGTAGGCGGGGCTCGCCGCTTCGGCGGCGCGAAACGCGCCAGCGGGATCGGACCAGGCATCCATGCGCGCGCCGCCAAGCAGGACCGGCCGGGGGGCCATCAGCGCCAGCAATTGGTGCTGATCGAGATCACCGTGCATGCGCGCTGGTGTGGGCAGCCAATAGGGAAAGCGCGCCCGCAATGCGGCGATGGTTTCGCCGCGCGCGCCGGCCGTCAGCGCCGCGCCCAGGCGCCCTGTCTGGTTAGCGATGACCAACGCGATCCGCTCATCAAGCGCGGCCGCGAGCAGCGCGGCCTTGCCATAACGCGAATGCCCAAACAGCGCGATGCGCGCACCGTCGAACCGCGCATCCGCGCGCGCCGCATCAACAACGCGTGAAAAGGTCCAGGCCCAAGCAGCGATGGCGCCGAGGCGAGGCGTAAGCGCCCGATCAAGGCGCCGCAGCGCTTCGGGCGCCAACGTGCGGTCATCGGGCGTGATTTCCCCCGGAAAGAAGGTGATCACGGCATAGCCCGCGCGCGTGAGCCGTTCGATCGGCAGGCGGATGATGTTCGCGCCATGCAGAAGGCGCGTCGTCTGCCGGCTCCAAAAGGTGCGGCAGCGTGGCGGCGTCCATGCCGGCGCTGAGACGGCTTCATATCGGCCGCCGAGCGCGGCTGCATTGCCGCAGAAATTCGGGGCGAGCAGCGTTGGCGCGTTGAGTGCTGGCCCCAGCGTCGGCGTCGCGATAAGGGCGTGCAGTCTGAATGTTCTGCCGCCAACGTCGAACCGCATGATCGCTTGCTCAAGGCGCGCGGCGCCGGCGAACGCCGCCGGATCGATCAGCGTGCGCGACTCAAAGCGCGCTGGCGCGGGGGCGGGCAGCGGCCCGTAGACCTCCTCCTGAAAGGCCGCGCGCAACAGCGGCGCGCGCCGCTCGATCCAGTCCTGGCGCGTGCGCACCGGCGCGTCGTCTCGAAACGGCGCCAGCACGTCGTAGGCCTCGCTTGGCGCGCGTGCGGCGATAGGCGCCGCGCGCAGCGCGTATTGACCGAGCCACAGTAAGGCGGCCGCCAGTGCAAGGCCCAGCGGCCAACGCGACGCGCTGTTGCGCATTGCTCCACCCCCCACTTGCGTCCTCAAGACTACGCCGCGCATCGCCCCGTGGTTTCGTCGATGCCCCCGGGGCTCAGCGCACCGGCGCGTAGGCGCTGACGAGGCCGAGCGGGGCCGCTGTGGTGCGCTTGGCCACGCGGATGACGATGCGCGACTGCACGTCGGAAACAACCCCAAGCGACAAAATCTTGTCGCGCAGGAAATCGTCATAAGCGTGCATGTCCGTCGTGATGATGCGCAGCATGTAATCGACGGCGCCGGTCACCGTGGTGCAATCGACCACTTCCGGCCATTTCGCCACCGCCGCCTCGAAGCGCTCGAGATTGTCGCGCGTCGGCAATTGCAGCTTGACGCTGGCGATGACTTCGAAATTCAGGCCGAGCTTCTCGCGGTCCAGCAGCGTCACTTGCTGCGTGATCACGCCGTTCTTTTTCAGGCGCTCGATCCGGCGCCAGCAGGGCGAAGAAGAGAGGCCGACGCGATCGGCGATTTCAGCGATCGAGAGGCTTGAATCGTGCTGGAGCAGATCGAGGATCTTGGTGTCCAGAGCGTCCATTTCCTCGGGCAAGTTTTCCTCCCCGGACGTATTTTTGTTGCGTGGTTGGCCCCATCATTGGACGTTGCTTACCTGTCGCGCAAGCTATTCGCTTGGCAGGCGCAAGATTTTTCGATCAGCGGCGGCGCGCGATCAGGTGCGCGGTGATCGGCGTCGTCATGCGCCCGCCGCTCGCGGCGGTGCGCGCCAGACCCGATTGGGCTGCGTCCGCCTCGGCCTGCGTGAGACGCCCGGTGGCGACCATGTGCGCGGCGCCCGACTGCGCGAACGAGGCCGGCCAGGCCCACAGCAGGTCCTTCGGGTGCGTTACATCGACGATCGGATCGAAGGCGACAAGGTCGAAACCAGCCCCATCCAGCAGCTTCGGCAATTCGATCGCGGTGTCCGGCTCGCCGCCCTCGGCGCGCCAACTCTCCATCGTGGCCTCGACAAAACGGGAGAAGGCGCCGTCACGCGGAATGAGGGACCAGGCCGCGTAATCGAGATATTCCTGGATCGCCAGCGCGCCGCCGGGGCGGATCGCGGCGGCGATGGAGGCGAGCGCGCCCGCCCTGTCCTTCACGAAGGCCAGCACCCAGCGGCACCAGGCGAAATCGACCGGAGCGTCCACTGGCAGCGGCGCGGACACATCGCCCTCGCGCACATCGAGCTGCGCAAGGCGCCGTTCGCCCGCCAGGGCGCGCGCATGGGCGAGGAAGGTGGGGGCGCGATCCACCGCGACGACGCGGCCTTGGGGGCCAACCAGTTCGGCGAGGTCGACACTCGCCCAGCCCGGTCCGCAGCCGATGTCGAGCGCGCTCTGCCCTTGCAGCAGGCCAGCGCGGCGCCACAGATCGAGCATGCGCGCACGCCAGACGCGGTGCTGCAGGCCGAGCCGCGCGATCTCTGTTTCCGTGATGCCGAGCACGTAATCGCCATGCGGCGCCTGGTCCTGAGTCATGGGCGGCTTCTAGGCTAAATTCATGGCCGCGTCGCGCCGTTTTGGGACGTAGAAGCGCGCTTGCGCCCGCCGCGCGCGGCCCTTATGCATCCGCCCGCCGGTGGGGTAGCTCAGCTGGTTAGAGCGCGGGATTCATAACCCCGAGGTCGGGAGTTCAAGTCTCCCTCCCACCACCAGCCAGTCCAGCGTGGCGGCCGAACCCTCTACTTCTTAAGAAAAACTCCGCACGTTCCGGCGGTTTGCATTTGGGGTGCGGGTTGAGAGACGGCGTGGGCGCCGGCAATCCGGCCGACTACGGCGTTTCTCTCGGAAGCCCGGTTTCGGACCCCGCCTGTCAAACGCCAGAGCGCGTGGTTCGCGGGCTGCCTGGTCGCTTGGCGCGCAGTTGTCAGCCGAACTTGGTGAAGAGAGCCCGCTGTTCGGCCCAGAGCGGCGGCAGCGGTTGGGCGATGAGCCCGGCCAGCGACAGTGCTTGCGGTTGGCGTCCGTCAAGCACGGCTTCGACTAGATCGGGCGCCAGGAATGCCAGCGGCAGGATTTGGCGCGCATAGTGCGGACAGACATCCTCGCGCTGGGCGATCGCGCGCAGCGACGGCGCATCAGCTCGGCCGAGTTCCTGCGCCCAGCCCCGGGCCAGGACGATAGCTCGCACCAGCGCGCGATCGATTTTAGGCGGCGGCGTCTGGTCGGCGCCGGCGACCAAAGTGCAAGCGCGCCGGGTCGGCTTGAACGTCAGAGGCGCCTGGAAACAAACGCGGTCATCGTCAGCACGAACGTCTGGCAATGCAGCGCGCGCAGGATCGACTGCTTCCGGCGCAAGCGTGATTGCCATGTGCTTTGTGTGCAGCACCACACGCAGTAACGCCTGCGTCACGCGGCGCATCGGTGCATCATCCGAACACCAGTCGGGCTTGAGCATCGGCGTCACGCAGTCGAGTAAGGCAGCCTCGAGCTTGGGCGCGGAGACACGCGAGACGCTGCCGCGCGGCTTGCCGGTGTTGATGGCCGTTGAGACGTAATAGAAATAGCGCTTGCCCCGCTTGTTGCCATGAGCGCTGGTCATGGCGTTGCCAAGGTCATCAAACACCTTGCCGAGCAAGCTTGCGCGGCGGCCCTTGCTCTCTATGTCCGGCAAGTCAGGCCTTCTGGCATCCAGCTTCTGTTGCACAGCGTCGAACAGTTCACGCGGGACGATCGCGTTATGCTGGCCGCGATAGGCTTTGCCACGGTGGACGACTTCGCCGACATAGAGGCGGTTGCGCAGCAGGTAATTGAGCCCGCCGCGCGAAAAGACGGCGCCGCCTTTCTGCTTGCCGGGCCCCGACACCCAGGCCTTGGAGCGGACGCCGGTGCGCTCGAGTTCATCGCGCAGACTGACGGTGCCGGGAAGTTCAAGGTAACGCCGGAAGATCGCCCGCACGGTCGCGGCTTCCAGTTCGTTGATGTGGAGCGCCCGTTCGCGGACGTCATAACCCAGCGGTGGGTTGCCGCCCATCCACATGCCCTTGGCCTTGGAAGCGGCGATCTTGTCGCGAATGCGTTCACCGGTGACTTCTCGCTCGAACTGAGCGAACGACAAGAGCACATTGAGCGTCAGCCGGCCCATGGACGTGGTGGTGTTGAAGGCTTGTGTCACCGAGACAAACGACGCCCCATGCTTATCGAGGGCGTCGACGATGCGAGCGAAATCGGAGAGCGCCCGCGTCAACCGGTCCACTTTGTAGACGACGACAATATCGATGCGGCCGGCTTCGATGTCGGCCATTAGCGCCTTGAGGCCGGGACGATCCATATTGCCGCCGGAGAAGCCGCCATCGTCATAGCGTTGCTTCACGCAAGTCCAGCCTTCGCCAGCCTGCGAGAGGATGTAGGCCGCGCAGGCCTCGTATTGGGCGTCGAGCGAATTGAAGCTCTGATCGAGACCCTCATCGGTGGACTTGCGGGTGTAGATGGCGCAGCGGCGTTTTTTGAAGCTCATGGCGCGGCTCGTTTGTGCGCCGGACCAGTCAAATCGAAGAAGTGCGGGCCGCTGCGATGCTGGCCGGTAATGGCGGTGGCCACTTGAGTGAGCGAGCCATAGGTGCGGTCGAGATATTGAAACCCCTCGGCCGTCACCAGCACGACGTGGCGGACGCCACTCCAATCGCGCACGAGCGCGCTGCCGATGCTGGGCATGGCGCGGGACGCGGGTGAATGGTCGCGATCGTGGGCGAAGCGTTTGGCGAGTTCGGTTAGCCGCTTCTTGGCCGAAGGACTGAGATCGCGATTTGCCACGCACTCGAGCCGATAGGTGAGGGCCAGCAGCAGCAATTCGCGCGAGGCGTAGGCGGGCGGCTCTTCGCCGAACCGGCTTCGCCACTCCATACGGAGCGCGTTGAGTCGCAGCAACGCGAGCCGCCCATGCTCGGTCTCGGCCTTCATGGCTTGGCCCGCATCGCCGCGACGCGCGCCAGCACGCTCAGATCGTTCGCCAGCGCTTCAATCCGCGCCGCGGCTGTGGCTGAAGCGCGCCGCTGGCTGAGCGCGACCAGATCATGCAGCGCCTCGGCGCGCCCGAGCATCGTTTGCCAGAGCGCGGCGCGTAGCTCCGCCTGGCTCATCGTTTGCTCGCGATGTGATAGATGCGCTCGTCGCCGACCATCTTGGAGGCGATCGAAAGTCCCTGTTGCTTCTTGATGGCGCCCGACATGACGCCTCGAACCGAATGCGCTTGCCAGCCGGTGAGCGCCATCATTTGCGCTATCGTTGCGCCCTTGGGCGTGCTGAGCACGGCGATGAGTGCGGCAAGCTTCGTCCCTGACGAAGCGTCAGCAATCGTTCCTTTGGCGCCGGGATGCGAAGCCTGTCCTGTCGTGCGCGCTTTGGGCGCGCGTCGCACTGTGCGCCGCTTGGGTGACTTCGAGGCCATTGTGTCGCTCCTTCGCGCCGGGCGAGCCCCGGCACGACCACAAGCCCCGCGAAAACAGGGCGAAGCGGCGCTGAGGAGGAGTGACCGGGCGATCGCGTTAGACGGGCCTTGTTGCGGTGCGACATGCGGCTTTCATCAGCACCATGCACGCTCCGATCGACGCGCGAGTCCAGTCGAAAGTGCGAGGCGGTCCCGTCCGCTTCGGGGCAGGAAGAGCCATTGGGGTTTTCAGCGCTGGCGGCGTTAGCGGACCTTCGCGGGCTGGGGCGCCATGATGGAAGCGAGAGGCCCCCCGAGCGGCACTAGCCTCCCAGCTCAACCACGCGGTTCAGAACTTCGTCGATAGTGTCGAGCAAGTGAGCGCTTTGGGTTTTGTCGCTGAGCGCACGGCGCGGGTGTATCCGCTTGAAATCCCCGGCCGATAAGCGCCGCTGTTCCAGTCCTCCAGAGAGAAGGAGGACCATCATGGAGATGCATACATTCGAACAAGCGCGCAAACCATTTGTGCCGTGGAACAAGGGCAGGGTGACGGGCCAGAAGCCGCCACTGAAGCCGCGTGAAGTCTGGGCTATCCGTGTACGGCTACAGATCTCTAACCGCGTTCGCGATCTGGCGCTCTTCAACCTAGCCATCGACAGCAAACTGCGTGGCTGCGATCTAGTTCATCTTCGCGTCGAAGATGTCATGCAAGGTGATCAGGTGCGAACCCGCGCTTTGGTCTCGCAGCGTAAGACGGGCGCTCCAGTTCAGTTTGAGATCACCGAGCAGGCCAGAGCCGCCATCGCGGTTTGGGTTCGCGGCAAGACGCTGAAGGGCTCGGACTGGCTCTTTCCGAGTCGTGTCGACAAGAGCAAACCAATGACGACGCGCCAGTATGGTCGTCTGGTTGACGAGTGGATCGAGGCGATTGGTCTAGCGCCATCGGCCTATGGCACACACTCTCTGAGGCGGACGAAGGCCGCGCTCATTTACCGAAAGACGGGCAACATCCGCGCTGTGCAGCTGTTGCTCGGCCACACCAAGCTCGACAGCACGGTTCGATATCTTGGCGTTGAGGTCGAAGACGCCTTAGCGATCGCCGAGAGCATAGACGTGTGACGACTGACTGGCCGGGCGGCGCCTGCGGCCACGGTCGAGCTCTGAGGGAACTGGCGCGCCGCGCGCCGCGCGGACGCATCGCTGGCGCTGATCCATCAGAACTCATGGTCGAGATCGCAGTTCAGAGAAATCGCGACGCGGTGCGCGCCAAGCTCTTTGATGTCGCGTAAAGGCTGCCCTGCGATGATGCGGCGTTCGAAAAAATGCTTCGCGTTCATAGGATCTATTTCTGGCGTGATCTCGATGCGGCGGGCCGAGAGATCGTCCGCGTCCTGAAGCCCGGCGGGCGTGTTGCTCTCGTGCTTCGAACTTCGCGCAGCAAGGCGACGGCTGCGTGGCCTAAGGTCGCCACGGGGGAAAGTGCACCACATGGCGTGCGCCATCAAACACATCGATGGCGTGAGGGTGACCGCTATCGCCCGCGAAATCTATCACATCGTCGTCCGTGGGGCATTCATGCAGGTCCGTCGCCTATATCTCGCCGTTGCCGCGGAGAAAGTGGATGGTTTAGCGCGCCATCGCTCCGCCCTCCCGCTTGCAACTCTTTGGGGGAGGCAGGGCTTCGACGTTGATGCATCGCAAAAAGCTTGACGGTTTAGAACGCCGATTGACCGCCATCAAGTGGGCGAAGACGGGGCGTCAAGGTGGGGCAAGCCGCGCCGCGCGATGGTGTGCGTGCTCCGAGCCCTGGCGTCTAAGGCTCACCCTAAAGCGATGACGCCGGGGCCGGGCGCGGGGGCTGCGAATCGGTCTTAGCTCCTCGCGCCAAGGGAGACGTGTGGAAACGCCGTCTCCTCCCGTGTTTGGAAAGGGGCAGCGGCGTGCGCCATCTTGAGGACGGCTTCGGCCGTCGTTTCCCCTATGTGCGGCTCTCGATAACCGAGGCGTGCAACTTCCGCTGCACCTATTGCCTCCCCAATGGCTATCGCAAGAGCGCGCCACACGACTTTCTCTCCGTCGATGAGATCGCGCGTCTGGTTCGGGCGCTCCGATCAATGGGTGTGCACAAGGTGCGGCTGACCGGCGGCGAGCCGAGCGTGCGCGGCGACCTGACCGATATCATTGCCGCCGTCGCAAATGCGGGCGTCGAAAAGATCGCCCTCACTACAAACGGCTGGACGCTCGCGCGGCGCGTGGACGCTTGGGCGGCGGCTGGACTCACGCATCTCAATGTCAGCATCGATAGCCTCGACCAGAAATCGTTTGCCGCGATCACCGGGCATGATCGCCTCGCAGAGATTCTCGATGGTGTCGAAAGCGCAATGCAGAGCGGACTTCAGACTAAGGTGAACGCGGTGTTGTTGCGCGAAACCCTGGCCAATGGCTTTGAAGCATTCGCGGAATTCATTCGGTTTCGCTGCGTCAGCGTCCGTTTCATCGAACTCATGCGCACGGGCGACAATGCGGACTATTTCCAAGCTCAGCATGTTCGCGGCTCAACATTGTCTGATTGGCTTGCGGCGCGGGGCTGGTCACCTGTTGCGCGGGCCTCGGACGCCGGCCCCGCCATTGAGTACGAGCACTCCGACTATCTCGGCCGCTTTGGCGTCATCGCGCCCTATGCAAAGGGTTTCTGTGACAGCTGCAACAGATTGCGGGTGACGGCGCGCGGCCGGTTGCGGCTGTGCTTGTTTGGCGAAGGCGGCGTCGATCTGCGCGATCTGTTGCGGAGCGACGGGCAAACCGACGCGCTGATTGAGCGTATGAGGGCCGCCTTGAGCGGGAAGGTGCGTGGGCACGGGCTCGCTAACGGGCAGTATGGCGACACGCGACAGCTCGCCGAAGTCGGCGGTTAAACAGTTCCGTGGACTGAGACGCTGTCTTGGTGGGGGCGCTACGATCGCGCGCCCTCCGCGCGTTGATGCTCGGTTGACCAGACTTCGGCGTCCGCTTCAGCCGACAGGTTTGTCCCACGTGGCGCGTAATTGTCGATCAGCGGGTCAGGCCGTGCGAGGCGTTCCAGGTCTCGTAGCTTACCCAGACGCACATCGGCGCCGTTCACCTCGACACCGTATCCGCCAAGTGTCGCAAAGGCGCGTGAGAGATTCTCCGGCGTCATGCCGAGCAGGGCGGCCAGCACGCGCTTCTCGTGGGGTAGATGCACAAGATCGCCGCCGCCGGATTTTGCGCGCAGGGTAAGCAAGTAATTGGCGAGCCGCTCGACGCCGCCGCGCAGTTTCTGATTCTTGATCGTACGCACTAAGCCGCGATAACAGCCCGAGAGTTCGCGCGCCACGGCGAACGCGAAGCGCGCGTCTTCGCTCATCGCCGAGCGGATGGCGTCGCCAGAGATCATGAGAATTTCGCACCGCTCAAGCGTTCTGGCCGACATAAGCGCATCTGCGTCCAGCACGACGGCGGCTAGGATGAAGGTTGAGACCGGCCGCAGGATGGCGAGAGTCGTTTCCTTGTCTTTCCAAGTGCCCTGCAACTCAACCTGGCCGTCCAGCAGCACATAGAGAAAATCGACCGGATCGCCCTCGAGCAGCAATGTGGTGTTGGCGGGAAAACGCTGCAGATAGGCCGTTCCAGTTACTCGGTTGAAGGTCTCGTCGCCAACGTTCGCGAATATCGGCAAGGCCCGAACGCGGGGAAGGTCTGTCGCACGCATTTGAGCGCCTTTCGATCGGATCTACGTGGTCGTTGAGAGATTCCTAGGCGGTCGGGCGTGAGATTGCTTGATCCTTATCAATTCAGACGGGCTGCGCGCCGAAATATCGGACGGCGGACTTGAAATTCGTCAAGCGAAGCTGGGGTCATCCGCAATTCGGCACGCTAACTGCGTTCGGTTGCGGCCCATCGGACTTGCCCTCGGCAATTATTTTCGCCGCCAGGTCACACCCGCTTAATTTAGATCAAGCGCAAATCGCACGGTGCGGTTCATGTGTTCCTCGTTTCGAAGCGCTCTGGGCGCTTGGCGGAGCCGAACGGGGGCGTGGATATGGTGACGACGGCGGAAAGATCGGCGCCTGGCGCGACAGGCGCTCTGTCAATGAGCACGCTGGCGTTCACGACCTGCTTTGCGGTCTGGACCATATTTTCCATCCTCGGCGTGCAGATCAAAAACGATTTGGGCCTGAGTGAAACACAATTCGGGCTCCTCGTCGGCACGCCGATCCTGACCGGATCGCTCATTCGATTGCTGCTTGGCATGTGGACCGACCAGATCGGCGGGCGCATCGTCTATGTGGGAGTGATGCTCTCCGCGGCGGTGGCGACTTTCCTGCTCTCATACGCCGAGACCTATCCGCAGTTCCTGCTCGCCGCGCTGGGTGTGGGCATTGCGGGCGGGTCATTCGCGGTCGGCATCACCTATGTCTCGAAATTCTACCCACAAAAGCAGCAGGGCACAGCGCTGGGCATATTCGGGGCCGGCAATGTCGGCGCGGCGGTGACCAAGTTCGCCGCGCCTATCGTGCTCGCGTCGATGGGTTGGGAGGCGGTGGCGCAGATCTGGGCGGCCGGTCTAGTCGTTATGGCGGTCATCTTCTTCGTGACGACGAAAGACGATCCTGAGCTAGCGCAACGACGCGTGCAAGGCGTCAAAGCGCGCTCGCTCATGGAGCAACTTGAGCCGCTGAAGAATGTGCAGGTGTGGCGGTTTTCACTGTATTATTTCTTCGTATTCGGCGCGTTTGTCGCGCTCTCGCTCTGGCTGCCGCGCTATCTGATCGGCGCTTACGGATTTGACCTGCGCACGGCGGGGATGGTGGCGGCGGCCTATTCGATCCCAGCATCTCTGTTTCGCATCTATGGCGGCTTCCTGTCCGACAAGGTCGGCGCGCGCAAAGTCATGTACTGGACCTTTCTGGTCTCGATGGCGGCGACCTTTCTGTTATCCTATCCCGCGACCACATATGTTGTTGAAGGCATCCGCGGCCCCATCGAGTTCCGTTTTGCGATCGGCCCCATGGGCTTCATCGCCATCGCCTTTGTGCTGGGCTTCTTCATGAGCCTCGGCAAGGCGGCGGTCTACAAGCACATTCCCATCTATTATCCGAAGGATGTCGGCGCCGTGGGCGGCCTTGTCGGCATGATTGGCGGGCTAGGCGGCTTTGTGCTGCCGATCCTGTTCGGCGTGCTCAACGATCTCACGGGCGTGTGGACGAGCTGCTTCATGCTGCTCTTTGTCGTCGTAACGGCTTCCCTGCTCTGGATGCATTTCGCCATTCAACACATGGAGCGCGAAGCGGCCGGCGCGGCGCTCGAAGGCCTGCCCCAGCTGCCAGAAATGCAGCCAATTCATACACCCAAGGAAGCCGAGGCGTTGGCGCCAAAGCTGATCAAGGATTGGCGCCCCGAGGAGGCGGACTTCTGGCGCGATACCGGCAAGGCGATCGCCAGCCGCAATCTTTGGCTCTCCATTCCGGCTTTGCTCCTCTCGTTCGCGGTGTGGATGGTGTGGTCCATCGTTGTGGCGCGCCTGCCCCAGATCGGATTCGATTACACGACCGATCAATTGTTCTGGCTTGCGGCATTGCCGGGTCTTTCGGGCGCGACGCTGCGCATCTTTTATAGCTTCATGGTGCCTGTGTTCGGCGGGCGCCTTTGGACGACGCTGACGACATGGTCGCTCATGATCCCGGCGCTCGGCATCGGCTTCGCGGTGCAGAATTCGGAGACGCCGTATTGGGTGATGCTCAGCCTTGCGCTGCTGTGCGGCTTCGGCGGCGGGAATTTCGCCTCCTCCATGTCGAACATCGGCTTCTTCTTTCCAAAGAAGGAAAAGGGCAATGCGCTCGCGCTCAACGCCGGCCTTGGTAATCTCGGCGTCAGCGTCATGCAGTATATTGTGCCCATCGTCATTACGATGAGTGTGTTCGGCGCGCTGGGCGGCGAGGCGCAGATAACTGGCGACGGGACGCAGTTCTTCCTTCAGAACGCCGGCTTCATCTGGGTTCCGTTCATCGCGGTGAGCGCCTTCGCGGCCTGGTTCGGCATGAACGATCTCGCCAGCGCCAAGGCCTCGTTCGCGGATCAGGCCGTCATCTTCAAGCGCAAGCAGAACTGGATCATGTGCTGGCTCTACACTGGCACGTTCGGTTCGTTCATCGGGTATTCTGCCGCCTTTCCACTGCTGACAAGCACGCAGTTTCCCGAGGTCAACGTGCTGCAGATCGCCTTCCTCGGGCCGCTTGTTGGGGCGCTGTCGCGATCGCTGACGGGCTGGATTTCAGACCGCATTGGCGGCGCGAAGGTAACGCTCATCGTCTTCATGCTGATGATGGCAGGCACGATCGGTGTGCTCTATTATCTCAATGAGCGCGAGGCGCCCGGCGCGTTCCTGGGCTTCTTCGTCAGCTTCATGCTGCTCTTCTTTGCGAGCGGCGTCGGCAACGCCTCCACGTTCCAGATGATCCCGGCGATCATGAGACAGGAAGTGGCGCGTCTAGAGCCGCAGCTTACTGCAGAGCAGCAGGTCAAGCAGGCGGAGAAAGAAAGCGCGGCGATCACGGGATTCACGTCCGCGATCGCGGCCTATGGCGCCTTCTTCATTCCGAAGAGCTTCGGATTTTCGATTTCCGCAACAGGCGGCGCGCAGGCGGCGCTCTACGGTTTCCTTGCCTTCTATATCTCGTGCCTCTTGATCACTTGGTTCGTCTATACGCGGCCGGGCGGACTTTTGTTCGACGTTGAGAACAAGCGCGCCGCGGCAAGCCCTTCCGTCGCTGCTGAATAGGGGCCTGACATATGAGTCACGTTCTCGACCGCCTGCTGTTCTTCACGCGCAAGACCGAAACATTCGCCGATGGGCACGGCGTAATGAACAACGAAGACCGAACCTGGGAGGAGGCCTATCGCCACCGCTGGCAGCACGACAAGATCGTGCGCTCTACCCATGGCGCCAATTGCACCGGCTCCTGTTCGTGGAAGATTTACGTCAAGGGCGGCATCGTCACCTGGGAGACGCAGCAGACGGATTATCCCCGCACGCGGCCGGATTTGCCGAACCACGAACCGCGTGGATGTTCTCGCGGCGCTTCGTACTCTTGGTATCTCTATTCGTCCAATCGCGTGAAGTATCCGCTGGTGCGCGCGCGGCTCGTTAAGCTGTGGCGTGAAGCGCGCGCGACGAAGGCGCCAATCGCCGCCTGGGCTTCGATCGTCGAGGATGAAGCCAAGCGCAAATCCTACATGACGCGCCGCGGCGGCGGCGGTTTCGTGCGCGCCAAGTGGGACGAAGTCACCGAAATTATTGCCGCGGCGAACGCCTACACGGTGAAGAAATGGGGGCCGGATCGCGTATTCGGCTTCTCGCCAATCCCGGCGATGTCGATGATCTCCTATGCAGCCGGCGCGCGCTATCTGCAATTGCTCGGCGGCGCCTGTGGCTCGTTCTATGATTGGTACTGCGACCTGCCGCCGGCTTCACCGCAAACCTGGGGCGAGCAAACTGATGTTCCCGAGAGCGCGGACTGGTACAATTCCGGTTTCATCATTGTCTGGGGTTCGAATGTGCCTCAAACGCGCACGCCCGATGCGCACTTCTATACTGAGGTGCGCTATAAGGGCACGAAGTCGGTCGTCATCAGCCCGGACTATTCGGAAGCCTCCAAATTCGCCGATCTCTGGATCAGCGTGAAGCAGGGTACGGATGCGGCCTTGGCGATGGCGATGGGCCATGTCGTGCTGACGGAATTCCACCGCGACCGCGAGGTTCCCTATTTCCGCGACTATGTGCGAAAATACTCCGACATGCCGTTGCTTGTGCGGCTCGTCGCAAAGGACGGCGCCTATGTGCCGGAGCGGTTGCTGCGCGCGTCCGACTTCGGGGACGGTTTGGGCCAGGCCAACAATCCAGACTGGAAGACCGTCAGCGTCGATGATGCGACGGGTCAAGTCGTCGTGCCCTCCGGCGCCATCGGCTTCCGCTGGGGCGAAGAGGGCAAGTGGAACCTGGAAGAGAAGGATGCGAACGGCCGCGACGTGAAATTGCGCCTGGGCCTCAAGGGTGCGCATGATCAAATAGCGGAGGTGCTGTTCCCGTATTTCGCCAACACAGCGTCGAACGGTTTTGCTTCCACCGATCACCCGAGCACCTTGAAGCGCAACATTCCGGTCAAGAAGCTGGCGCTGAAGGACGGGGAAACGATTGTCGCCAGCGTCTACGACTTGTTCCTCGCCAATTACGGGGTCGATCAAGGCCTTGGCGGCGAGCATCTGCCCAAGAGCTTCGACGATCTGGAGCCGTACACGCCCGCCTGGGCCGAAGCGGTTACCAGTGTTCCACGCGCGCAGATCATCGCAACCGCGCGCGGCTTCGCGACCAATGCCGAGAAAACCAATGGCCGCTCGATGATCATCATCGGCGCGGCGATGAACCATTGGTATCACATGGATATGAATTACCGGGGGGTTATCAATCTCCTGGTGATGTGTGGGTGCGTTGGCAAATCTGGCGGCGGCTGGTCGCATTATGTGGGCCAAGAAAAGCTTCGCCCGCAGTCGGGCTGGGCGCCGATCGCGTTCGCGCTCGATTGGGCGCGGCCGCCCCGCCAACAAAACTCTACGAGCTTCTTCTACGCCCACACGGATCAGTGGCGCTACGAGACGCTCGATGTCGATGAGTTGCTGTCGCCCACCGCGCCGGATGGCGACTGGGGCAAGACCTTCATCGACTACAACGCGAAAGCCGAGCGCATGGGCTGGTTGCCCTCGACGCCGGCCCTGAAAGTCAATCCGATCGAGGTGTGCCGGCGCGCGAAAGCCGAAGGCGTGGACGCGAAAGCGTACGCAGTGCGTGAACTTTCCGCCAAGCGGCTCGAAATGAGCTGCATGGACCCGGACGCGCCGGAAAATTTCCCGCGCAACATGTTCGTATGGCGCTCGAATCTGCTCGGTTCGTCAGGCAAGGGTCACGAATATTTTCTGAAGCATCTGCTCGGCACCTCACATGGCGTGATGGGCAAGGATTTGGGCGGCACGGGGCGGCGTAAGCCGACTGAAGTGCAGTGGCGCGAGCAAGGCCCGGAGGGAAAGCTCGATCTGCTCGTCACCATCGATTTCCGCATGAGCACCACGGCGGTCTATTCCGACATCGTGTTGCCGACCGCGACCTGGTACGAAAAGAACGACCTCAACACGTCCGACATGCATCCCTTCATCCATCCGCTGACGGCGGCTGTGGACCCCGCATGGGAGTGCCGCTCGGATTGGGACATCTTCAAAGGCATCGCCAAGAAGTTCTCCGAAGTTGCGCCGGAAGCGCTTGGCGTGGAGCAGGATTTGGTGCTGGCGCCAATCCAGCACGATAGCCCCGGAGAAATGGCGCAAAGCGCGGATCCGAAGGACTGGTGGAAAGGCGAGTGCGAACTCATTCCGGGCAAGACCGGGCCGAACATGGTGGTGGTCGAGCGGGACTATCCGAATTTGTACAAGCGCTTCACCGCGCTCGGTCCGCTGATGAGCAAGGTCGGCAATGGCGGCAAGGGTTTGGCGTGGAGCACCGAACATGAAGTGGATGCGCTCGGGAAACTGAACGGTGTTGTCACGGAAGAAGGCGCGACGAAGGGGATGCCGCGCATCGAGACAGACATCGACGCCTGCGAGGCGGTGCTGATGCTGGCGCCGGAAACCAACGGCGAAGTGGCGGTGAAGTCATGGGAGGCGCTCGGCAAACAGACCGGACGCGAGCACACCCATCTCGCGCTTCCCAAAGAGGACGAGAAAATCCGCTTCCGCGATGTGGTGGCGCAACCGCGCAAGATCATATCCTCGCCGATCTGGTCGGGGCTGGAAAGCGAGAAGGTCTGCTACAACGCCGGCTACACCAACGTGCACGAGCTGATCCCGTGGCGCACGCTCACCGGGCGCCAGCAGCTTTACCAGGACCATTCCTGGATGCGCGCCTTCGGGGAGCAGCTCTGCGTCTACAAGCCGCCGGTGGATTTGAAGACGATCGATCCGGTGCGAGGCCGCAAGCCGAACGGCGAAAAGGAGATTGTGCTCAACTTCATTACGCCGCACCAGAAATGGGGCATCCACTCCACCTACACCGACAATCTGATGATGCTGACGCTCAACCGTGGCGGCCCGGTGGTGTGGCTCTCCGAAATCGACGCCAAGAAAGCCGGCATCGTCGATAACGATTGGGTCGAGGCGTTCAATTCGAACGGTGCGTTGACGGCGCGCGCAGTCGTCTCACAGCGCATGCGTGAAGGCACAGTGTTCATGTACCATGCGCAAGAGAAGATCGTGAACACGCCCGGCTCAGAGATGACCGGCCAACGCGGCGGCATTCACAATTCGGTGACGCGTACGGTGCTGAAGCCCACGCACATGATCGGCGGCTACGCGCAACTCTCTTACGGCTTCAACTACTATGGCACGGTTGGCTGCAATCGCGATGAGTTCGTGCTCGTGCGAAAGATGAACAAGGTGGATTGGCTCGAACGACCACGCGCGGAGGCAAAGCCATGAGGCGCGCGGAATGCAACCGCACCCCTCCCCCTGGAGGGGGGAGGGGCAGGGGTGGGGGTGGTTGCGCTAGCGTTGCTGAGCGGGAGCGCGGCGCCTCTGGCGACGCATGCGGCTCGGCGCGCCGCGCGCTCCAACTTTCAGACAGCCGCGTTCCCTCACCCCACCCCCTTACCCCCTCCCCCTCTAGGGGAGTGGGAAGTGCGCCTGACCAAGGAGCGCTCCCATGAAGATTCGCGCGCAAATCGGCATGGTGCTCAATCTCGACAAGTGCATCGGCTGCCACACTTGCTCGGTCACCTGCAAGAACGTTTGGACCAATCGCGAAGGCGTTGAGTACGCGTGGTTCAATAATGTCGAGACCAAGCCGGGCGTCGGTTATCCGCGCGAGTGGGAAAACCAACAGCGCTGGAAAGGCGGTTGGGTCAAGAAGCCAGATGGGCGCATCGAGCCGCGCATTGGCGCCAAATGGCGCATTCTGGCGAAGATATTCGCCAACCCGGATTTGCCCGAGATCGACGATTATTACGAGCCGTTCGACTTTGACTATCAGCATCTGCAGACCTCGCCGGAGCTGCAAGCGTTCCCCACCGCGCGGCCAGTGTCTCAAATCACTGGCGAACGCATGGAAAAGATCGTCGGCGGGCCGAACTGGGAGGAAATCCTGGGCGGCGAGTTTTCCAAGCGTTCAAAAGATCAGAATTTCGATGGCATCCAGAAGGAGATGTACGGCGCCTTCGAGAACACTTTCATGATGTATCTCCCCCGTCTGTGCGAGCATTGTCTCAATCCGGCGTGCGTCTCGTCGTGTCCATCCGGCGCGATCTACAAGCGCGAAGAAGATGGCATTGTTCTCATTGACCAGGACAAATGCCGCGGCTGGCGCATGTGCGTCACCGGATGCCCGTACAAGAAGATTTACTACAATTGGTCGAGCGGAAAGAGCGAGAAGTGCATCTTCTGCTATCCTCGGATCGAGGACGGCCAACCGACCGTGTGCTCCGAGACATGCGTTGGCCGCATCCGCTATTTGGGCGTCATTCTGTACGATGCCGATCGCGTTGAGGCTGCGGCGCGCGCCGATGACAAGGACCTCTACCAGAGCCAACTCGACATCTTCCTCAATCCGCACGATCCCAAAGTAATCGCGCAGGCCCGCGCCGATGGCGTACCGGAAGCTTGGCTAGAGTCGGCGAAGAAAAGTCCGGTCTACAAGATGGCGATCGACTGGAAGGTCGCGTTCCCACTGCACCCGGAGTATCGAACCTTGCCGATGGTTTGGTACATCCCGCCGCTCTCGCCGATCCAGGCAGCTGCGGCGACAGGCGCGATCGAGAATGATGGCGTTATGCCGGATGTGAAATCGCTGCGCATCCCAGTGAAGTATCTCGCCAACCTGCTTACCGCGGGCGACGAGAAACCGGTGATCTCGGCGCTGGAACGCATGTTGGCGATGCGCGCCTATATGCGGGCGAAGACGGTGGACGGGGTCATTGACGCCGTAATCGCCGAGCGCGTTGGGCTCACGTCCGCGCTCATCGAAGATATGTACCAGATCATGGCGATCGCCAATTACGAGGATCGCTTCGTCATTCC
>CADEEL010000006.1 GCA_902826335.1 uncultured Alphaproteobacteria bacterium | reverse complement strand
AATGCAGCGTGTCCGCGAAAGCCAGGCTTGGCGCGGATGCAAACGTACGTCTGGCGTTTAGGGCCTGATCGTTTGACATTGAATCGCTTCATCACGCACCCCCGGATTGGCGCGTGAGCGCCAAGTCCGGGGCCTATAAACACCAACGGCGTGTGTTTATGGGTCCCGGTCCCGTTGCCCCCGGGGCCGGCCTACGACCGCCCCGGGGGGCAACGTCCCGGGAATGGGCGGTGTTTCAATCTGAAAGATCAAGCTTTAGCGTTTGGCTTTGCGTTTCGCCTTCGCCGGCGGGCGCGGCGCCTTTCCGAATGGCTGGCCGGACGCGGCGTCATAGATCGTCACATCGGCGCCGACGCGAACCATGCGCTTCCCGAGCGTCGGGAAGTCGGCGATCTCCACCTCGCGATGCTCCCCGCCCATCAGATAGACAAGGTCCTCATAACCAGAATTGCGCACATGATGGGCGACCGATGGCGTCGGGAACGCCATGAAATCGCCGGGGCCGATCTCATGATCGGCGCCGTCGATCCAGGCCACGCCCTGGCCGTAAAGAACATAGACCCACTCCTCCTCGCACGCATGCGCGTGAGGAACAAAGCTCTCCTTGCCCACCGGCACGCGCACGAAGCTGACGCCCGTGCGCCTCAAGCCCAACGCCGCGCCCATCCGTACACCAATCAATTCGGAGTTCGGATTCCATGGATGCGCGCCCTTCTCCTGCAGCTTGGCCATATCGGCGGCCTTCAGAAGAAAGGGCGAGCCCTTGCGCTGCGCGCGCTTCGCGGGCGCATTACGCGCCATTTTCACTCGCTTAACCATGAGACACCCAAGCGGCTTTTTAAGCGACCGTCGGACGCCTCACTAGCAAAAACCCATCAAGGAAGTATGTGCGGCGCGCTATTCGGCCGCCGCCTGCTCGGGCGCGGCGATCAGGGCGGGGTCAAGCCTGGCCGCGTCCGCGCCGGAGAGTTCAGCCGTTATGAGCGCGGCGCCATCGCTGGCGGCGCGCTCTTCGAGAATGCGGCCTCGCGCGGCGATCCAGGCGCGCGTCTTGCCGTCCCCCGGATCGAGCCGAAGCGTCACAACGCGCGCGGCGCCGAAGGCGGCGCGGTCCAGCGCGGCGAGCAGCTCGCCCACGCCCTCGCCCGTGACGGCCGAGATCGGCGCGGGCGCGTGGGCGGAACCCCCCGCCGCGCGGGCGGTCCGCGCGGCGCGGCGGCCGGCGTCGAGAAGATCGATCTTGTTCCAGACCTCGATCATCGGCGGCAGCGTGCGCGTTGCATCAAGACTTGTGAGCACCGCCATCACATCGTCGCGCTGCGCATCGGTCTCCGGGTGAGCGATATCGCGCACATGAAGGAGAAGATCCGCCTCCAACACGGCTTCGAGTGTGGCGCGAAAGGCGGCGACAAGCTCCGTGGGCAGATCGCTGATGAAGCCCACGGTGTCCGACACGATCACAGAACGCCCGCTTGGCAGCTTCACGAGGCGCGCAGTGGGATCGAGCGTCGCGAACGGCATGTCCTTGGCGAGCACGCCGGCCGACGTCAGATGATTGAACAAGGTGGACTTGCCGGCGTTTGTATAGCCGACGAACACGACGGCCGGATAGCCGGCGCGACTTCGCGCACGGCGGGCGAGCGCGCGCGTGCGGCGTACATCCTCCAACTCCCGTTTCAACTTGATGATGCGATCGGCGATCTGGCGCCGGTCAAGCTCGATCTGTGTTTCGCCGGGACCACCCGTCTTGCCGAGGCCGCCGCGCTGGCGCTCAAGGTGCGTCCAGGTGCGCACCAGACGCGAACGCTCATAGGCCTGGCGCGCGAGTTCCACCTGCAAACGCCCCTCGCGTGTGCGGGCGCGCAGGCCGAAGATTTCAAGGATGAGCCCAGTTCGGTCGATCACCTTGACGCCGAGAGCGCGCTCGAGATTGCGCTGCTGCACGGGCGTCAACGCCGCATCGACGATGAGAACCTCAACCCCAGCGGCCTCCGCCTCCTCTTTGAGCGCCTCGATGCGCCCCGCGCCGAAATAGAGGCCAGGATGACGCTTGCGCAGCGGCGTGAGGCGGCCAGCCACGACATCCAGATCGAGCGCCTCGGCGAGCCCCTGCGCTTCGGTAAGCCGAAGAGATGGATCGCGCGCGCCATCGGAATTCGTCAACGGATGAACGACAAGCGCCTTGATGCGCGCGGCGGAGCCAGGCGCGCCGCTCACGCGTCGTCTTCGTCCTCGTCGCGATCCTTGTCGGTCTCGAACAATTGCACGGGCGCGCCGGGCATGATCGTGGAGATGGCATGCTTGTAGACAAGCTGAACCTGGCCGTCGCGGCGAAGCAGGACGCAGAAATTATCGAACCAGGAAATCACGCCCTGCAGCTTAACGCCGTTGACGAGGAAGATGGTCAGCGGCGTGCGCGCCTTGCGCACGGCGTTGAGGAACGTGTCCTGCAGGTTTTGCTTCTTGTCCATCGGATGACGCCTATTCTTGTTTTTCGCTTCAGCCAGGCCGCGCGCGGCGCGGCGCGCCCTCCATACACCGGCAAAACAGGTCGCGACAACCGAGCCTCGAATTCAGGCGGCGCGCTCATAGGCCGCGCGCAGCCGCGCGGCGATATCGCCCGGCTTACCGTCTCCGATGGGCGTCCCGTCGATCGAAATCACGGGCAGAGCCGCGTTCGAGGCCGATGTGAGAAAGGCTTCGCGCGCTTCCTTAACGTCCGCCACGGTGAAACTCTCTTCGACCACCCGCATCTGATGCGCGCGCGCCAGCGCGATGAAGGCCGCGCGCGTGACGCCATGGAGAATATTGGCGCTCAACGGCGCGGTGCGCAGCGCACCGGACTTATCGACGATCCAGGCGTTGGAGGCGCTGCCCTCCGTGACGTAGCCGCCGGTGCCGACAAACCAGCAATCATAGGCGCCTGCTTCCATGGCGGTCTGGCGCGCGAGCACATTGGGCAAGAGCCCGACCGTCTTGATATCGCACCGGCCCCAGCGATTGTCCGGCGCGGTGATCACCGACACGCCGCGCTCCATACGCGCGGTGATCTTGCGCTGATCGAGCGATTTGGCCGTAACGATCACGCTGGGCGAGACGGGTGGATTGGGAAAGCCATGGTCGCGCGGCGCTGCGCCCCGGCTGATTTGCAGATAGATGATCCCATCGCGTACGCGGTTGCGCCGCTTGGTCTCCAACAATACGGCGCGCAGACTGGTCTGCGCCATCGGCGCCGCGATGCGCAGTTCCTTGAGCGAGCGCCACAGCCGCGCGAAATGGCCCGCCTCGTCCATGAGGCGCCCATCGCGCACACCCCACACTTCGTAGACCGCGTCGGCGAATTGAAAGCCGCGGTCCTCGATCGACACGCCAGCCCGCGCCAACGGAAGATAGGCGCCGTTCACATAAGCGACGCCGCTCATTCCAGCTCGCCGAGCCCGCGGCCCGGCGCGTCGACGCCAAGTGACTTGAGCTTGCGGTGCAGCGCCGAGCGCTCCATGCCGATGAAGGCGGCCGTGCGAGAAATATTGCCGCCAAAGCGCGTGATCTGCACATTGAGATATTCACGCTCGAACCGTTCGCGCGCGTCGCGCAGTTGCATGCCGATAACTTCCTGCAAGCCGGAATGCTGAGAGAAACCCGCATTCGGCCACGCCTCCGGCGGCAGCGCGTCGATCGTCACCGGCGTCGAGGAATCGCCAGGCGCGAGGATGAGGATGCGTTCGACGACATTGCGGAGCTGACGCACATTGCCCGGCCAGTCAGCCGATTGCAGCGCGGCCATGGCGTCCTCGGCGATGACGCGCGGAGACAGGCCCGACATGTCCGCAAGCCGATTGACGTAATAGGCGGCCAGATCAGGGATATCTTCGCGCCGTTCCGCCAGACTCGGCACACGCAGGGGCACCACGTTCAGCCGGTGGAACAAATCCTCACGGAAGCGTCCCGCCTCGATGTCGCCGCGCAAATCGCGCGACGCGGAGGAGACGACGCGCACATTGACCTGGACGTCGGCCGCTCCGCCTTCGCGCCGAAAGCGTTGATCGACCAGCACACGCAGGATTTTCGACTGCGTCTCGGGCGGCATGTCGCCGACTTCGTCCAAGAACAGCGTGCCGGTATGGGCCTGCTCAAAGACGCCGATCTTGCGCGCGCGCCCATCGCCTTCCTCGCCGAAAATTTCGCTCTCCATGCGGTCCGGCGCGATCGAGGCGGCGTTGATGGCGATGAAGGGCCCGTCCGCGCGCGGCGAATTGGCGTGCAGGAGGCGCGCGACAAGCTCCTTGCCTGCGCCCGCCGGCCCGGTGATCAGCACGCGCGAATTGGTGGGCGCGATGCGATCGATCGCGGCGCGCAATTGCGCCATCGCGGCCGAGGAGCCGATCAGTTCGGCGCTCGAAGCCGAGCGTGCACGCAAGGAGGCGTTCTCACGGCGCAGGCGCGCATGTTCGAGCGCGCGATTGAGCACGACGAGCAAACGATCCGCGTTGAAGGGTTTTTCCACGAAATCATACGCGCCCTTGCGGATGGCGATCACCGCCGTCTCGATCGTCCCATGCCCGGAGATGACGATCACCGGCATGTCGGCATCGAGATCCTTGAGGTGCGTGAGGAGATCAAGCCCATCGATGCGGCTGCCCTGCAGCCACACATCGAGGATGACAAGCGCCGGCCTGCGCGCGCGCACGGCGTTCAGCGCTTCATCGCCATCGCGCGCGGTGCGAACCTGATGGCCTTCATCCTGCAGGATGCCGGAGATCAGCTCACGAATATCGGCTTCGTCGTCGATAACGAGAATATCCGATGACATCACTTCACTCCTTGGTCGATCAGATGTCCCGCCTCGTCGACGGCCTCGCTCCGCTTGGGCAGAACGAAGCGAACGACCGCGCCGGGCGGATTGGGGGAATCGTCGAGCTCGATGAGGCCGCCATGGTCCTCGATGATGCGCGACACGATGGCCAGGCCCAGCCCCGTGCCCTTCGCCCGCGTTGTGACATAAGGCTCAAGCAGGCGCGCGCGATCCTGGACCGGAAATCCAAATCCGTTGTCCATGATCTCAAATTGCACGCCGGTTTCGAGATCGCGCAGGCGCAGCAGCACCCAGCCGTCTTTCGGCTCGCCATCGCGGGCGCGCCGGCCGAGCACGCTCTCGGCGGCGTTCTTCAAAAGATTTGTCAGCACTTGAGACAGCAGCCGCTCATCGCACACGAGGCCGATCGGTTGATCGACGCCTTCCGCCTCGAAGCGCACATCGGCGTTCGCCAGGCGCTGCGCGAACACGGTTTCGCGCGCGATCTCGGCCATGTCCGCAAACGCCATGCGCGGCGTCGGCATGCGGGCGAAGGCGTTGAATTCATCCACCATGCGCCCGATGTCGGCCACTTGGCGAAGGATCGTATCGGTGCAGCGCTTGAAAGTCTCCGGGTCGGATTTGATCTCGCTGGCGTATTTGCGCTGCAGCCGTTCGGCGGAGAGCTGGATCGGCGTCAGCGGATTCTTGATCTCGTGCGCGATGCGGCGCGCGACATCCTTCCAAGCCTCCTGGCGCTGCACGGCGATCACCTTGGTCATGTCGTCGAACGTCAGCACCGCGCCGCCCTCGGGCGCGGCGTTCATGCGCACGCTGAGCTGCGCGGGCGCGTTTTCGCGCGCGAGTTCGATGCGGCGGGGTGCGGCTTCGCCCTGCGGCGTCGGCTGATTGAGCAGATCGGCGAATTCCGGCGCGACATCAACCAGACGCCGGCCCTCGATGCGCGCGTCGCCCAGCCCAAGGAGCGTCGCGGCCGAACGGTTCGCCGCCGTGACGCGCCCATCGCGATCAAGGCCGATGACGCCGGCGGACACCCCGCTCAACACGGTCTGCACAAAGCGCGAGCGCGTTTCGGCGTCCCGCTGCGCGGTCAAAAGATCCTGGCGCTGTCCATCAAGTTGCGCGGTCATCTGATTGAACGCCACGCCCAGCGCGCCAACCTCATCGCGCTCAGCGCCGACGAGGACGCGCGCGCCCAGATCGCCCGCCGCGACACGCCGCGCGGCGACCGCAAGACGCCCGATCGGATCGGCGATGCGCGTGGCGAACGAAAGACCCACCCAGATCGCGCCGAGCAGCACGAGCACGGCCGTCGCCACATAGGAGAGCGCGAACACCACGCCGATCTGCCGGCGCCGCGTTTCCGCTTCGCGGTAGGCGGCCACGCCGTCATAGAAAAGGCGCGTACGCTGCAGCAGCGCGGGATCGACCGGCCGCACCACCAAAAGATAGGCGCCGTCATAGGCCTCCAGCCGCGTCAGCACGCGAATGAGGCTCGCGCTTTCAATGATGCGGTCGGCCATGGCGCCGGATTGCGCTTCCGCGAACGTATCGGGCGCCGGCGCCACATAAGGCGGCGCCTGATCGCTTTCGGCGCGCGCCAGAATGCGTCCCTCGCGATTGATCACATAAGCCGCGACCATCAGGCGGCGTTCGGCCTGAGCGGCGAGATAGCGGCCATAGGTTTGCGGATCGGTGCGCAGCCCCTCCGCGGCGGCGTTAAGATCGCTCGCCATCAGCCGGGCTTCGTCGCGAATGCTTTCGCGTACGCCATCGACGAGATAGCGGCCGACATCGGCGCCGCTCTCCACGACCGTGCGGACGCGTTGGCTGAACCAATTTTCGAGGCCTTGGCTGAGCGTCGCGCCCATGAACACGGCGACGACCACCGCCGGCGCCAACGCCGCGAGGCTAAACAAGCCAACGAATTTCAAGTGCAGCCGCGCGCCCGGGATCGCCGAATTGTGTCCGCGCGCGATGCGGCTGACGCGGTGAATGACGATGCCGGCCAGGACGAGGCTGAGCGCGAGGCTCGCGCCCAGCAGCCAGACCATGACTGGGCCGGCGGGGCTATCGACGCCCGAGCCGGACACCGCGAACAGCGTGCCGATGGCGGTCATGATCGCCGCCGCCGCGAAGCCGACCGCGAAGCCGATGGCCCCCTTGGAGCGGCGCGGTCGTCCTTCAGGCCCCCCGGCCCCAACGGCGGTGGCGCGATGCACCGCGGCTGGTGAAGCTGTCATGCAAACGCCATATGTTGCGCAAGGGCCACAGGTGTGGCGCCCGAACGGCGCTGCGTCAATCGTCAGGGCCAGTCAGGACGCCAAGCACCTGAATTTTCTTCCGTAGGGTGTTTCGATTGATGCCCAGGAGGGCCGCCGCGCGGATCTGGTTCCCCTTGGTCGCGTGGAGCGCGCGGGCGATCAACGGGCGTTCCACGTCCGCCAAAACCCGCTCATGGAGGCCGGGCGCAGGCAGATCGGGCGCCGCCGCGGCGAACACCTCTTCGATGCGCGCCGCGATTGCGCCGCCAAGGCTGGGCGCTTCGACGGCGTCCTCGCCGGCGCGGGCGCGCAGATGATGCGCCAGGTCCGCCGCGCTGAGAACGTCAGCCGGCGACAGCACGGCGGCGCGCGCGAGAATGGTCTGAAGCTCACGCACATTGCCCGGCCAGGGTTGATCCTTGAGCAGATCGATGGCGCCGGCGTCGAGCGTCTTGGCCGGGCCACCCTCGCGCCGCAGCCGCGCGAGAAAGGCGAGCGCGAGATCGGGTATGTCGTCACGACGATCGCGCAGCGGCGGCACCCGGATGGTGACCACGTCCAAACGGTCAAACAGGTCCTGCCGAAATTGGCCGGCGCGCACGCGCGCGGCGAGGTTCGGCCGCGCAGCCGCGATCAGACGCACGCGCGGCGCGCCCTCATCGTCAGCCGCTTTCAGGAGGCCGGCCAGACGCGCCTGCGTTTCCGGCGAGGCTTCGTCAATGTCCTTGAGCAGCAGGGCGCCGCCTTCCGCTTCGGCGAATGCGCCACGCGCGCCGAACACGTCTTGTTCGAGGCGCGCGGGCGAAATCCCGGCGAGGTTTGCGATCCGGAATGGCGTGGCGGCGCGTGGGCCGTGGCCGTGCAACGCACGCGCCACCCGCGTCTTGCCGACGCCCGCCTCGCCCTCGATCACAACGGCGATGTCGCCCGGCGCCACGCGCGCCATGGTGCGATACAAGTCCTGCATCGCCGCCGAGCGGCCGATCAGCGGCAGCTTGTCATCGCGTTCGGCCTTGCTCGCAGCGGCGCGGGTGCGCGCGTCCGGCCCCTTGGAGAGGCCGCGCTTGACGGCCGAGATCAAGGCTTCGAGATCGAACGGTTTTGGCAAATATTCGAACGCGCCGGCTTCGGCCGCCGACATCGCGGTCGACACAGTGCTCTGCGCGCTCATTACAATAAAGGGAATGTCCGGGCGCAGGCGGCGAAGGCCGGGCAGCGTATCGAACACGCATTCATCGCCCATATAGACATCGGAAACGACCAGCTCGCCCTCTCCATCCTTGACCCATTTGGCCAAAGTCGCGGTGTTGCTGGTGGCGCGAACGACATAGCCTTCGCGCGTCAGCGCTTGTGACAGCACGTAACGCAAAGACGCGTCGTCCTCGGCCAAGAGAATGCGCGCGGTCATTATTCCTCCCGCTCAATCGGCAGCAATATCCGGAACTGCGCCGCGCCCGGCGCGCCATCGACTTCAATCAACCCACCATGGCGCGCGATGATGTCAGCGGCGATGGACAGGCCAAGCCCCATGCCGCCAGGTTTGGTGCTAGCGAACGGTTCGAACAGGCGCTCAGCAATGTCAGCGCCTACGCCTGGTCCATTGTCCGTGACGGCGATTTCCAATTGCGCGCGCGCCGCGCCCGTCACACCGCTGCGCACACGCACGCCCGGGCGAAATCTTGTGCGAACGCTTATGCGCGGATCGGGGCTCGCGCTCGCGCTCTCCGCAGCGTTCTTGGCGATGTTGAGCAGCGCCTGGATAAGCTGGTCCATATCGCCGCGAATTGGCGGCAAGCTTGGATCGAAGGAATCGTCGATACGTACATCCGGAAAGCTCGCGGCGATCAGCGCGCGAACGCGCTCAAGCACGGCATGAACATTGATCGGCTGATGCGATACGCGCGGCGCATCCATCGGGTCAAAGCGATCCACCAGGCGCGCGACGCGATCGACTTCCGCGCAAATGAGATCGCTCAGGCCAACCGCCTCGGGGCTGACCTCACGCCCCAGCAATTGCGCCGCGGCGCGGATGCCGGCCAGGGGATTGCGCACTTCGTGAGCAAGAGTTCGTGCAGCGATAACCGCGCCCGCGCGGGCGCCTGCCCGCATCGGCGGCTTGAGGTGCAGGACGAGGGCGACATGGCCCTGCTCACCCACCGGCGCGGCGGCGCCGGCCGCGCGCGCAGGCGCAAGGCCGGGCCCCGAAATCTCCAGGTCCGCTTCCACAACCCGCGTTTCAAGCGTGCGAGCGCGGCGTGTTAAGAGAAGCAACGGGGCGTCGGCTCCGACGATATCCGCAAGCGGACGTCCCTGCAGGCCCCGCCCGCCCGCGCCCAGCGCCTCGGCCGCGGCGGCGTTCGCGAAGCGCACCCGCTCGCCGGCGTCGATGCCGAGCACGGGGACGGGCAAAGCCTCGAGCCAGCGATCGGCGTCAGGCTGAAGGGGCAAAGAGGCGATCATCGCATGCGCTCACGGCCAACCCTGCGCCAAACGGCGACCCGTGATGAAAATCTTGGCATCCGGGCGGGCTCACAAGGCCTACTCTGCCTAACATTTAGGCGCCACTGCTTTGGATTGCATCGTAAACTGGCTGGGCTACAGCATTCTCCGACGAAGTGGACCCCGGTTCGTCGTGGAAAATGCGTCAATTCAAATATCTAGAGCATGATCCCGATTCAATGTGATCGGATCATGCTCTAGTGAGGCGGGATGCACACGGTATCCGCGATCCTCGTCGCCGCCGGTCGCGGCGAACGCGCGGGTGATGGCGCTCCCAAGCAATACCGGCCCCTGCTCGGCCGGCCAGTGGTGCGCTGGTCCCTGGACGTGCTGGCGCGACGAGCCGATCGCTTTGTCGCCGTGATCGACCCCGCTCACGAAGCGCTGTTCCATTCGGCGGCGGGCGACCTCATCGATTGCATTCAAATCGTGCATGGCGGCGCCACGCGCACCCAATCCGTCCGCGCCGGGCTGGGCGCGCTTAGCGGCGATGAACCGGACCTTGTGCTGATCCACGACGCCGCGCGCCCGGGCCTGCAGGATGGTGTGATCGACGCCCTCTTGCGCGCGCTGGATCAGGCGCCGGCGGCCGCACCGGCTCTGCCGATCGTCGACGCGCTAAAGCGCGTGGATGGCGCAGGGCGCATGATCGAGGAGGCACAGCGCGACGGCCTCATGCGCGTTCAGACGCCGCAGGCGTTTTGCTATGGCGCGCTGGTTAAAGCCTATGAGCGGCTTCCAGCCGACGCGCTTGTTGAAGACGATCTCGCCGTCGCGCGCGCCGCCGGCCTCGACGCCCTCCTCATTCCCGGCGACGAGCGCTTGATGAAGCTGACGCACGCGGCGGATTTCACGATATTGGAGCGCATGTTGGCAGGCTCGTTTGTCTCTTGTGTCGGAAGCGGATTCGACGCCCATCGCTTTGGACCCGGCGATCACGTCATGCTGTGCGGTGTGCGCATCGCCCATGAGCGCGGCATAATCGGCCATTCCGACGCGGACGTCGCCTGGCACGCCCTGACAGACGCGCTTCTGGGCGCGATCGGCGCCGGCGATATTGGCGTTCATTTTCCGCCCAGCGATCCGCAATGGCGGGGCGCGGATTCAGAATTATTCCTACGACGCGCCGTCGAGCTCATCGCTGAGGCAGGCGGGCGCATCGCGCATGTGGACATCACGGTGATCGGTGAGCGCCCGAAAATTGGCCCCCATCGCGAGGCGATGCGCGCGCGCACGGCGGAGGTACTCGCACTTCCGATCAACCGTGTCAGCGTGAAGGCGACCACGACCGAGAAGATGGGCTTCATGGGCCGCGAAGAGGGCCTCGCGGCCCAAGCCGTCGCGAGCGTAGAGCTGCCGCGTTAACTCACGCCCCGCCAGGCCTCATAGAGCGCGCGCGGCAAGTTGATGTAATCGTCCGTCCATGGACGCCCGGGCGGCGCGGGCACTTCGCTCCACTCAGTCGACGCAAGCGGCAACGCCGCCATCGCGTCGGGCGTCCGCGCAATGATCATCGCGCTCGCGGGCAGCCCGCCGAATGGGCCTGCCAGTGGATCATCCACGCGCCCAGACACCCGCCAGCGATAGGCGAGGCCAAGCGAGCGCGCCACACGCGCAGATTCCGCCACCAGAGCCAGATTGCGATTGGAGAGATGCAGCACCACGATGCCGCGCGGCGTCAGCTTGCGCATGTACATGGACACAGCTTCGCGCGTGAGCAAATGGGCCGGAATAGCGTCCGACGAAAACGCATCGACGACGATCACGTCATAGATGCCGTCCGGCTCCTCAGCCAATTGCAGACGCGCATCGCCGAGTTCGATACGTGCATTCGGCTGGCATTCGCGCACATAGGAAAACGTGCTGCCGCGCGGCCCCGAGAGGCGCACGACCGTTGGATCGATCTCGAAGATCGTGAGTTGATCGGTGGGCCGCAGCAGGCACGCGCTGGTGCCTGCGCCCAGGCCGACCAAGGCCGCGCGGCTCGTCTCGCCGCCAGCGAGGCCAGCGACCGTCGCTTCGCCCAAGGCCGTGTTGGGATTGTAATAGGTGAGCGGACGGCGCGAGGCGCCCGGCGCACCGACCAATTGCGCGCCATGGATCGTGGTGCCGTGCATGAGCACGCGCAAAGCGGGCATGCGCGGATTGGAATCGGAATACTCCTCCGCCCGCAACACGCCAAAGAAGCTGCGCTGCTGCGTGACGAGGCGCGCGCCGCGCGCGTCGTCGAACAAAACGCTGGCGAACAGCGCGAGAACCAGCGCGGCGAGCAGATAGGGCCGGTTCCGGTTCGTGTAGAGCGCAAGCGCCATGAACACCATGACGACCGTCATGATCGCGTCAGCGTCGAGCGCGCGTTCCATCGTGGCGAGCATCAGCACGAGCAGCGTCAGCGGCGCGGCGATGCCCAACGCGATCGTGGCGTAGGGCTGTCTGTGCGTGACCGGTTGCAACGTCTGGTGAGCCACGAATGCGAACGTAAAGAATCCCGCCACGATGAGCGGCCACTGCATGAAGCGCAGCACGATGTGCGGTGGCCCTTCGCCCAGAACGCGGAAATCCTCGATGCGAACGGTGACGTAGGTCATCATCGCGGCGAACACGAGCGCCGCAACCATGAAGGCGACGCGGTGCGCCATCGGGCGATCGTCCTGCTGCGGCAGCGCGGCCGCCATCAGAGCGGCCGCCGCGCCCAGGCCGCCAGCAAACAGTGCGCTTTCCGGGGCGCGACGGAACAGCATAAGCGCCGCGACAGCGGCCATGGTGAACGCGCCAACCGCCAGCACATTGGCCAAGCGCGGCAATTGCGTCTCGCCGCGCGGGCGAAAGAGCGCAATGGCCGCCAGCGCCAGCGGATATTCGTAAATGCCGTTAAAAATGAGCGGCGCAAGGAGCGCCGCCGCCGCGCCGCCAACGACGCCGCCCAGCGAGATCCATAGATAAAACTCCGTCAGCCGCGTTGCCGGCGGGCGGGTTCGCGCCAACGCCAACGCGCAAATGAGCGAACTCAGGAACAGGACGCCCACGTGAGCGCTCATGCCCGCGATCCAGTTCGTATTGCTAAAAAACACGATGGCGAGAATGACCAGCGCCAACGGATGGGCGATCATCACATAGGGCGTCATCCGCTCGGCCCCGCGCAGGAACGCGACGATGAACGCAATGAGATAGAAGGAAAGCGGGATCACCCACAAGAACGGCGCGGAGGCCACGTCCGTGGAAATGTGCTGCGTGACGCCGAGCAGCAGTGTGGACGGCAGCGCAGCCGCGCCCAACCAATAGAGGCGCTCTCGCGAAATGGCGCGCGCATCCGGCGCGGCATACGCGCTTGCCGGAGGTTCGCCCGGCCCCTTCGCGGCGACAGCGACGCCCGCGGACACGATGATAAGCCCGGCGGCGACAGCATAGAGATTGGTCCAGGCGATACTCTGCGCGTGCGTGCCGAGATTGGGTTCGATCAGCACGGGATAGAGCAAAAGCCCCAGCAGCGAGCCGAGATTGCTCGCGGCGTAGAGATAATAGGGATCGTGTGCGTCAGCCCGGCCGGTGCGCGCATACCAGGCCTGCAGGAGTGGCGCGGTGGCGGACGCAGCCGCGAATGGCGCGCCGATGGATACGGTCAATGTGCCCAGAAGCCAGAAGATCGGCCGCGTCGTATCCGGCGCGCCGAACGCCTGACTCACTTGCACTGGCAACACAAGAAACGCCGCGATCAACACCAGGGCGTGCACGCCGGCCTGCACGCGCAGATCGCGCACGCGCTGCAGCACATGGGCGTAGACATAGCCGGCTAGCAAAGCCGCCTGGAAAAACACCATGGACGTGTTCCACACCGCCGGAGACCCGCCCAGCAACGGCGTGGTGAGCCGTGAGAACATTGGCTGCAGCGCGAAGATCAGCGCCGCGCTCAAAAACATCGCGAGGGCGAACGCGGCGGGCGCGGCCCGTCTTGCTGTCGCTTCCATGCCCCTCGCCTCCGCCCAAATCGCCGGCGCTTCTGCCACGCCTTCCCGGCCAGGGGAAATGGACTTTGCGGCGCTTCCCGATGTTAATTGGGGCCTACGTCAAGGACGGGGCGGCCATGTTTTCCGACGAGTTGATGATGACGGCCCGCCTGCTGTTGGCCGATTGCGAGGGGCGCCGCCTGAGGATCGTCACGGCGGAAAGCTGTACTGGCGGCCTGCTCGCCGCCCTGCTCACCGAGATTCCGGGCTCGTCCGCCGTCGTTGAGCGTGGATTCGTGACCTATTCGAACCGCGCCAAGCAGGAGATGCTGGGCGTGCCCGGCGATCTTATCGCCGACATGGGCGCCGTGTCCGAGCCAGTCGCGCGCGCCATGGCGGAAGGCGCGCTGCGTGAAAGCCACGCGCATATCGCCGTGGCGATCACTGGCGTCGCGGGCCCCGGCGGCGGTACGGCGCTGAAGCCCGTCGGGCTTGTCCATATCACGGCGGCGCGTGAAAACCGCTCGATCCTGCACGAAGCCTGTCGCTTCGGCGATGTCGGCCGGGCGCAAGTGCGGATGCAAAGCGTCGAAAAGGCATTGGATTTGTTGCGCCGTCTGGTGGAATAAGAGCCAGACACATTAAAGGAGTTCGCCATGGCCGCCGCCAAGAAGAAGACAGCCAAGAAGTCAGCCGCGCCAAAAGCGCCGAAAATGCCCAAGCAACCGACAAAGGCGCGCAAGCTCAAGAGCAGCGAATTCGCACCGCTCTCGCCTTATCTGCGAGTCGCCGGCGCCAAGAAGGCGATCGAGTTCTATAAAGCCGCGTTCGGCGCCAAGGTGCGCATGGTGATGGACGCGGAAGACAAGAAGCGCCTGATGCACGCGACGCTGCTGATCAATGGCGGCGAATTGATGCTGTCGGACGTGTTCGAGGAATTTGGCGATGGGGGCACAAAGTCGCCAAGCGAGGTCAAGGCCACCACCGTCTCCATCCATCTCCAGGTGGACGATGCGGATAAGTGGTGGGCGCGCGCGACGGAAGCCGGCGCCAAGGTGGTGATGCCGCTGGCCGATCAGTTCTGGGGCGATCGCTTCGGCATGGTCCGCGACCCGTTCGGCCACCTCTGGTCGATCGCGTCGCAGATCAAGAAGCGTAAAAAGGCCGCCTGAGGCCTTAACCTCGCCGCAACCCGAACACTGTTGCCGTTCCGCGCTCGACTCCCTTTATGAGGGCGGACCATGGCGCGTGCGCAGCAGAAGCAGCAGACCCCTCCAGTGACAGGCGATAATCCCAATTGGCGGGCCGATCTGTTCGGGTCCGGCGATTATACGGCCAAGGACATCGAAGTCCTGGAGGGGCTGGAGCCGGTGCGCCGCCGGCCTGGCATGTATATCGGCGGCACGGACGAGCGCGCCCTTCATCACCTCTTCGCCGAGGTGCTGGACAATTCGATGGATGAGGCGGTGGCCGGCTTCGCTGACCGCATCGAGGTGGAATATTTCGCAGACGGAACGTTGTCCGTGACGGACAATGGGCGCGGCATTCCCATCGATCCGCACCCGAAATATCCGAAGAAGTCCGCCCTCGAAGTAATCCTCACCACGCTGCACGCGGGCGGCAAGTTCTCGGATAAGGTCTATCACACGTCCGGCGGCTTGCATGGCGTGGGCGTTTCGGTGGTCAATGCGCTGTCCAACAAGCTGGAGGTGGAGGTCGCGCGGGATCGCATGCTCTACGCTCAGCACTTCGCGCGCGGCGCGCCGATCGGACCCCTGAAGAAAATTGGCGCAGCCCCGAACCGCCGCGGCACGACGGTGCGCTTCCATCCGGACCCAGATATTTTTGGGCCCAATGTCGCGTTCAAGCCGCAGCGCCTTTTTCAACTCGCACGTTCAAAAGCCTATCTCCATCGCGGCGTTGAGATCCGCTGGCGCTGTGCAGCTGAGCGGCTGAAGGACGGCGATCCCACGCCCGCCGAAGCGAGTTTCCACTTCCCCAATGGGCTCAAGGATTTTCTCGCCGATCTCATAAAGGATAAGAAGGCGATCCTCGCGGAAAGCTTTGAAGGCAAGGTCGATCGAGATAAAGGCCATGGCCGCGTCGAATGGGCTCTGGCCTGGATCGCGGACGGCTTCGGCGAGGCGGACGGCTTTCTCCGCTCCTATTGCAACACGATCCCGACGCCGGACGGCGGCTTTCACGAACAAGGCCTGCGCGCGGCGATCGCCAAGGGGCTCAAGGCCTATGCCGAGATCAAGGGAGACAAAAAAGCCCAGATCATTACGCCTGAGGATGTGATGGGCACGGCGGCGGCGATGGTGTCCGTCTTCATCCGCGATCCGCAATTCGAGGGGCAGACGAAAGGCCGTCTCGTTTCAACTGAGGCCGCTAAGATTGTCGAACAGGCGGTGCGCGATCCGTTCGATCATTGGCTCGCCGCGCGGCCGAGCGAAGCAGGCCGTCTGCTCGAATGGGTGATCGGCCAAGCCGAAGATCGTCTGCGCAAGCGCAAGGAAAAGGAAGTCTCCCGCCAGAGCGCGACGCGGCGTCTGCGCTTGCCCGGCAAGCTCGCCGATTGCGCGCGCACCGACGCGAAGGGCACGGAAATCTTTATCGTTGAAGGCGATAGCGCCGGCGGCTCGGCCAAGCAGGCGCGCGATCGCGTGACGCAAGCCATCCTGCCGCTACGCGGAAAAATCCTGAATGTCGCCTCAGCGGCTGGCGAAAAAACCGCCAGCAACGCTGAACTCGCGGATTTATCCCTGGCGCTCGGCTGCGGAACGGGCGCCAAGTTCCGCACCGATGATCTGCGCTATGAGCGCGTCATCATCATGACGGACGCGGACGTGGACGGCGCCCACATCGCCTCTCTGCTCATCACGTTTTTCCACCGTCAGATGCCCGGCCTCATCCGCGCCGGGCGGCTCTACCTCGCCATGCCGCCGCTCTACCGCATCACTGCGGGCAAGCAGAGCATTTACGCGCGGGATGACGCCCACAAGGAAGAACTGCTCAACACCACGTTCCGCGGCAAGAAGGTTGAGGTCTCCCGCTTCAAGGGCCTGGGCGAGATGATGCCGGCGGATTTGAAGCAGACCACGATGAATCCCGAGACACGCACGCTCGCGCGCGTGGTGCTGGAAGAAGATGAGCTGCCGGATTTCGATGCGCTGGTTGAAACCCTGATGGGCAAGAAGGCCGAGCTGCGCTTCAATTATATCCAGGCGAATGCGCGGTTCGTGGACGAGGTGGATGTTTAGAGGAACTTGGTGAGACTATTTGACGATCTCGCCGACCGACAAGAAGCGCCGCCGCCAGCGCGACGAAGCGATTTCGAATACCTCAATGCCAGCGGAATTTCCGTGGCTGGGCGAGTACGTGAGTTCTTCCAATCCGCTTTCGAACGCTACTCTGGCGACAAAGCTGGCCTGCGCGGCAGATTTCGCTCATCGTTGAATCCCCAACATCTCGGCGCCGCCTTCGAACTCGTGTTGCACGAAATGGCCCATCGGACCGGCCACGCACCGTTAGCTGATGTCTCACTGCCAGACGGGCACATAGATTTTCGATTGGATATTCAAGACGGTCGGCGTGCTTGGCTTGAAGCGCGTATGCTCCAAGGCGACGAGAACGTTCACTTCGCTCGTGTTTGCGACTTGATCGGGGAGCGGACGGTCAAAGATGTGCAACTCGAACTTAAGATGCTTACTCCCCTCAAGCGCCCTATCAGCGAACGAAAGCTGAAGGCGTTACTCGGACCTTTCCTGACCGCCATCAGCACGGCTGCGGAAACGGCGCGTGAAGGTTCGATATTGGGGCGACCGTTTGTCTACGTCGACGGCGAACAAAAGCTTCTAAAGGTCATTGGGCGCCGCAGCAGCAAATACAGTGGTCTGCTCACTCATGTTCCCGACACCGAGATGCCGTCTGCGGATGACATCCGCACCGCCCTGCGAAAAAAGGCCAAGAAATACAGCAGCCTCAGGGAGCCTTACATTATTGCGCTTTGCTCTTCGAAAATGTTTGCGTCTGACCACATGTTCCAAGAGGCGTTGTTCTCTCAACGCGAGGGAGCCGAGGGGCTATGGGCTCTCGGGCGTAACAACCGCGTGAGCGCCGTACTCGCCTGCTACAGTTGCAAGCCATCCGCGATAGGCGACGCGGAGGTTAGGCTCTTTCTCAATCCGAATGCCAAATACCCGATTGGCGAGAATCTCTTCGGTTGCGATCAGGTTCACATGCTGAGCGGACGCTTGAACCGGACGGGCGGCGCCGCCTTCACTGAGCTACTTGATCTTCCCGTTGGATGGCCGCGGCCCTAAAGCCCGACCCGCAAGTACAATGGCAGAGCCCGCAATCATTGACTTCCGCCTCGCACTCCCCCACATCCCACCTGTCCGTTGTGCGCGCCGAGAGGGCGTGCGCCCTTTCGCCCAAGGCCCCCGTCTCACCGGAGCGGGCGAGGCCGAAAGCGCCAACCCAAAAGACGCCCGTTTCGAGATTGATCCGAGGGCGGTGATCCCAAGTGAGATTGAATGAAGTCCGAAAATTTGCATGCGCCTGATGGCGCTAAAGTCACGCAACCTTATCCAGCGCACACACCGCCCCTCCCCCTTGCGGGGAGGGGAATCGAAGGGGTGGGGGTGACGGCGCAAGTCTCGAGAGTACGCGCTCGCACCCCCCACCCCACCCTCCCCCGCAAGGGGGGAGGGGCGCTGACCACCCATGTGGGAGGCATGCGATGAGCGAGGCCCCCCAAACCACATTCGCCGATCTCGGCCTCGGGGCCGACGTGCTCCGCGCCGTCAATGAAAGCGGCTACACCACGCCCACACCGATCCAGGCCAAGGCCATCCCGATCGTGCTGCAGGGGCGCGACGTGCTCGGCATCGCGCAGACGGGCACAGGCAAGACCGCTTCCTTCACGCTGCCCATGATCGAAATCCTGGCGGCCGGGCGCACCAAGGCGCGCATGCCGCGTACGCTCATCCTTGAGCCCACGCGCGAGCTTGCCGCGCAAGTGGCCGAGAGCTTCGACAAGTACGGCAAATATCATCGCCTGACGAAGGCCCTCCTCATCGGCGGTGTTTCGTTCGGCGATCAGGATGCGCTACTCGCCCAAGGCGTCGACGTGCTGATCGCCACGCCGGGGCGCCTGCTCGACCATTTCGAGCGCGGCAAACTCCTGCTCACCGGCGTGCAGGTGATGGTGGTCGATGAAGCCGACCGCATGCTCGACATGGGCTTCATCCCGGATATCGAGCGCATCTTCAAATTAACGCCGTTCACGCGCCAGACGCTCTTCTTCTCCGCCACCATGCCGCCGGAAATCACGCGTCTTACGGAGCAATTCCTCTCCAACCCCGTCCGTATCGAGGCCGCGCGCCCGGCCACCACGGCCGAAACGATCGACCAGCGCATCGTCGAAATCCCTGGCGGCGATCCACGCACGCGCCGCGCCGCGCTGCGCGCCGTTTTGAAGTCCGGCGAGATCAAAAACGGCATCATCTTCTGCAATCGCAAGACCGACGTTGATGTCGTCGCGCTCTCGCTGAAGCGTCACGGCTTTAACGCCTCACCCATACACGGAGACCTCGATCAGAGCTTGCGCACCAAGACGCTCGATCGCTTCCGCTCCGGCGATCTGCAATTCCTGATCGCCAGCGATGTCGCCGCGCGGGGTCTTGATATTCCCGCCGTCAGCCATGTGTTCAATTACGAACCACCGCGACACGCGGAGGATTATGTTCACCGCATCGGCCGCACGGGCCGCGCCGGCCTGTCAGGCGTAGCGTTCACCCTTGTCTCCCCGCAGGATCGCAAGAGCCTTGATGCGATCGAAAAGCTGACCGGCAAGCCAATCGCAAAAGCCGACATCGCCGAATTGCCGAGTGACGCACTCGGCGATCCGCGCGACAGCGGCGGGCGCGGGCGACGCGCGGAAGAGTTGAAGGATCAGCGCCGCAGGGGGCGTGACAAATCCCGCTACAAGGAGCGCGATCCCAACCGGCCCAAAGCCGCGGAGGCGCCGTTCCAACCGCGTCCAGAGAGCCCGGCGCGCGCGCCTCGGATCGAGCAGCCGCGCGAAGAGCGGCCCCCGCGCGCCGCTGAGCGGACGCGTGAATCACGGCCCGCCCCCGTGCGCGAACCGAATGATGGCGTTGAAGGCTTTGGTGAGGATTTGCCCGCGTTTCTGCGCCCAACGGGCAAGCGCCCGTAACAATTAATCCGCGCGCGTGCGCGAGCGGGAGCGCGAAGGCTATTCCGCCGCCACGGCCTCCGGCTCCTCGGCCTGCCGGCGCCACAGCTCCGCATATTCTCCATCGCGCGCAATGAGCGCACCATGCGCGCCCCGCTCTACAATTGCGCCATCCTTCAACACCACGATCTGATCGGCGTCCGCGATGGTGGACAGCCGATGCGCGACGACGATCGTCGTGCGCCCCTTCGCGGCTTCTGCAAGCGCGGCCTGAACATCGGCCTCGGTGCGGCTGTCGAGCGATGAGGTCGCTTCATCGAGGATGAGGATTTTTGGGTCCCTGAGGATGACGCGCGCAATGCCGACGCGCTGCTTTTCACCGCCCGAGAGTTTCAAGCCGCGCTCGCCCACGCGCGTATTCCATCCATCCGGCAGGTTCTCGATCATTTCCAGCAATTGCGCGCGCGCGGCGGCCGCCTCGATCTCCATCTGCGACGCGTCCGGCCGGCCATAGGCGATGTTGTAGCGGATGGTGTCGTTGAACAGCACGACATCCTGCGGCACGAGGCCAAGCGTGGCGCGCAGGCTTTCCTGCGTCACGCCCTTGATATCTTGACCGTCGATCAACACACGCCCACGCGCGGGATCGTAAAAGCGCAATAACAACTTCAGCACCGTTGATTTGCCGGCGCCCGATGGGCCGACGATCGCCGTCGTCCGCCCGGCGGGAGCTGCAAAGGAAACGTCGTCCAGCCCCTGATCGCGGCCCTCATGGGAAAAACCCACGCGCTCAAACGCAACCTGGCCGTCCGTGACTTTCAGCGCGCGCGCGTCCGGCGCGTCGGCCACGTCGGGCTGCTCATCCAGCAACCCAAACATCTTCTCCATATCGATCGAGCTTTGCTTGATCTCACGGTAAGCGAAGCCAAGAATATTCAACGGCGCATAGAGATTGAGCATGATGAGCATGACGGCCGTGATGTCGCCCGCCCCGATGCGCCCTCCATTGGCGAGGTAGCCTGCCGCCGCCACCATGGCTGCGATGCCGAAATTCATGATAAAGGTCTGCGCCACATTGAGCATGGCGAGCGAGGTGTTCGAACGCACCGCCGCCTGCGCATAAGAAGCGAGCGCGCTGTCAAAACGCGCCGTCTCGCGGGCCTCGGCCGCGAAGCTCTTGACCGTCTCGAAATTGAGCAGCGAGTCCACCGCGCGCCCTGCCGCCTCGGTGTCCTTTTCGTTCATTTCACGCCGGTATTGCAGGCGCCACTCGGTGACGCCGAACGTCACCCACGCATAGATGGCCACGGTTCCCGCCGCGATGACGGCGAACCCTATCCCATACCGCCAAGCCAACACGCCGGCCGCCAGGAAGAGTTCAAGTATTGTCGGCAATATGTTGAAAGCGAGGAAGCGCAACAAGAAGTCGACGGCGCGGATGCCCCGCTCGATCGTGCGATAGACGGCGCCGGTCCGCTTGGATTGATGAAAGCGCACGGAGAGCGAATGCACGTGCGCGAATACGTTGGCGCCGGCGCGGCGCTGCGCCTCCTCGCTGATCGGCTGGAAGATCGCGTCCCGAATTTGCGGGCCGGCCGCTGAGAAAAACCGCATGCCGGCCCATAAGCCGATAAGGCCGAGAAAGAGCGTGTAGGCGCCTTGCGTTTCACCCTCGACGAGGCGGTTGATCCCGTCCGCCAGCACCAGCGGAGAGAACACCGCCAGCGCCTTGGCCGCCAGGGTCAGCGCCAGGGAAACCCATAGCCGCGCGACGACGCCCGCGCCCCTCAACCCTCCGATCAGGGCAAACAGCCGGCGCGCGATGCGGCCAGGCGACGGCGACACAGCCGCTTCGCCGATCTCGGGCTTGGGTTTGGCCGGCGCTTCGCCGCGTCGCATGAGTTTGTCCCGTTAGGCGTCCGGCAGGAGGCGCGATGCTACACCTAGGGGCGCGCCCTTCGGCCCGCAATGCGCCGCAAAGGCCCGATTGAGTATGCCCATGCCCGATTCGGTTATCCTACCCGCTTCACCCTATCGACCAGACAACAAGCCCGGTCTCTCAGCCGTCTGCGTCTATTGCGGATCGTCCGAAACAACACGGCCTGACTATCTCGATCTCGCCGCACGGGTGGGCGCAGCGCTCGCCGGGCGGGGCTTGCGCATGATCTATGGCGGCGGCTCCATCGGCCTGATGGGGCGAGCGGCCAAGGCCTGCCACAGCGCCGGCGGAGATGTCCTGGGAATCATGCCGCGCTTTTTAGCGCGCAAGGAAATCGTGCTTGAGGACGTGCCGCACCGCATGGTCGAGACCATGCATGAACGCAAGCACATCATGTTCGTGGAGAGCGATGCGTTTTTGGTGTTGCCAGGCGGCATCGGAACGCTTGAAGAGGCGATTGAGATGCTGTCCTGGCGGCGGCTCGAACTTCACCAAAAGCCAATTGTCTTCCTCGCGGAAGATGATTTCTGGGCGCCGCTCTTTCATCTCCTGCAACACACGATCGACGCGAACCTCACCCCGCCTGCGTTCCGCGACGTCTTGCTGCACGCCAGCAGCGTAGACGACGCGCTCGCCGCCATCGAAGCACGCGTAACGGATTAAGCAGCGGCTACAGCCTCCCGCAGCTGGCCTTGCACCTCGCCCGCGATGGCGGCCAGGTTGGGGTTTTCGATCGCCTGCATTGAGGCGACCGGATCGACGGCGGCGATCTCGACTTCGCCCGGCCCAGCCTCACGCACGACGACATTGCATGGCAGCATCGTACCGATCTTGTTTTCAGCCATGAGCGCGCGGTGCGCGAAGGCGGGGTTGCACGCGCCGAGGATGAGATAGGGCGCCATGTCGGCGCCGATTTTCGCCTTCAGCACGGCCGCGACGTCTATTTCAGTCAGCACGCCAAAGCCGCGCGCGGCGAGCGCGACTCGCACCCGCGCAACGACATCATTGAACGGAGCGGACACCGTCTTTGAAAAATAATAGCTCATAGAGAATTTGTCTGATCGATTGCGCCAGCCGCGCCTTGAGCTATCTCAATATCAGGCGCCTGCCGCGCGCCTAACAAGCTTTTGGAGCCGTCCCATGACGCATGATTACAAGGCCCGCATCGCGGAAATCGACGAATACGCCCTCAAGCTGCGCGAACTCATTCCCGAACCCTTGAAAGCATTCGGCGCCCTTTCGCGCGCGGCGCAGACGCCCGGCGCGCTTGACGGCAAAGTGAAGGAGCTGATCGCGCTCGCCATCGCCGTCACCACCCAGTGCGATGGCTGCATAGGCTATCATGCGCGCGGCGCGCATAAGCTTGGCGCAACGCGCCAGGAAATCGCCGAGGCGCTCGCCGTCGCCATCCAGATGGGCGGCGGCCCCAGCGTCAATTACGCAGCCGATGCGCTTCGCGCGTTCGATCAGTTTGCGGTTTAAGCCGCCTTCCCTTCCAGGCGCGCCCTTGCGCGTTCGGGGCCGATGAGGGCGAACAATGGCGCCATTTCAGGACCGTGATCGAGGCCTGTGAGTGCTTGGCGCAGCGGCATGAAGAGCGCCTTGCCCTTCGCGCCGGTCTTGTCCTTGACCGCGTCGACAAAGGCCTTCCACGTTTCGGGCCCATAAGGGCCGCTCGGCACGAGGCCGGCCGCCGCGCGCGCAAAGCCCTCGTCCGCGATCACCGGCTCGACAGGGCCCGAAATAATGCGCGCCCATTCATCGACGTCCGGAAACAGCACAAGATTGGCCCGCACGGCGCGCCAAAAGCCTTCGCCCAGATCGGCGCCGCGTTCGGCCAGGCGCGATCGCACATCCTCATAGGGCATGTCATGCAGCAGGGCGGCGTTGACACGCTTTAGCTCTTCTTCGCTAAAGCGCGCGGGCGCGCGGCCGATTTTGTCGTACGAAAACTCACGCGCCAACTCATCAATGCTGGTGCGCGCCTCCACCGGATCGGACGTGCCGAGCTTGGCCAGCAGCGAATTGATCGCCATTGGCTCATAGCCTTGCGCACGTAATTCACTGACCGAGAGCGACCCCAGGCGCTTTGAGAGCCCCTCGCCCTCCGCGCCGACAATAAGCGGGAAATGCCCGAATTCCGGCGCCTTTGCGCCCAGCGCCTCGAAAATCTCGATCTGCACGCCGGTATTGGTGACGTGATCTTCCCCGCGCACGATGTGCGTGATGTTGAATTCAATGTCGTCCACGACGGACGGCAGCGTGTAGAGAAAAGCGCCGTCCGCCCGGATCAGAACGGGATCGCTGAGCGACGACGTATCGATCGATTGATGGCCGCGAACCAGATCGTTCCAGTCGCGCCGCGCGCCGGAGAGCTTGTAGCGCCAGTGCGGCGTACGGCCCTCCGCCTTGAACCTCGCCAGGTCTTCCTTGGAATAGCTCAGCGCCGCGCGATCATAGATGGGCGGGCGGCCGAGCTTTTGCGAAATCGTTCGTTTGCGATCGAGTTCCGTCTCGGTCTCGTAGCATGCATAGAAAAGACCTGCCTTCTTCAGCGTGTCGGCGGCCGCTTCATAGCTGGCGAGGCGTGCTGATTGATTGGCGCGCTCGTCCCATTCAAGGCCGAGCCAGCGCAAGTCTTCCTCGATGCCGGCCTCGAACGCCTTCGTCGACCGCGCCAAGTCCGTATCGTCGATGCGCAGCAGCATGCGCCCGCCCTCACGTCGCGCGAACAGCCAATTGCGCAGCGCGGTGATGATGTTGCCGACATGAAGCCTGCCCGTTGGGGAAGGCGCGAAGCGAAGACGAACCGTCATGATGTTCCTTGGGGAAGGGGCGCTTTATGGGCGGCGCGCGGCTTTGCATCAAGGCTTGGAGCGCGCCGCGCGCTTCTCTAGGGTGCGCCCCGACAAGGAGACGCCGTCATGGGAACCCAAGCACGCGAAGTCAGACTGAAAAGCCGCCCCGAGGGCATGCCTAAGCCCGAGAATTTCGAGGTCGCCGCCGTCGACCTGCCCGATCCGGCGGAGGGACAAGCTCTGGTGCGAAACCTGTGGATGAGCGTCGATCCCTATATGCGCGGGCGCATGTATGACCGGGCGAGTTACGTGCCCCCCTTTCAGATCGGCGAAGCGCTGCAAGGCGGCGCGGTCGGCGAGATCGTCGCCTCGAAGGACCCCAAATTCAAACCGGGTGACCTTGTTGAGAGCATGCTCGGCTGGCGCGAGGCGTTCGTGGCGCCGGCGGCTATGCTGACCAAGCTGCCACAGGAAAACGTACCGCCTCAGGCCTATCTCGGCGTGCTCGGCATGCCGGGCCTCACCGCCTACGCAGGCCTTCTCGAGATCGGTCAGCCGAAAGCGGGGGAGACCGTGTTTGTCTCCGGCGGCGCCGGCGCGGTTGGCTCACTCGTCGCCCAGATCGCCAAGATCAAGGGCTGCAAGGTGGTCGCCTCCGTTGGGTCGGACGCCAAAGCGCAATGGCTCAAATCACTCGGCGTCGACGAGGTGGTGAATTACAAAACCTGCGGAGATTTGCTGAAAGCCGTGCAGACGGCCGCGCCGAACGGGATCGATGTCTATTTCGACAATGTCGGCGGCGAGCATCTTGAAGTCGCACTCGAAGTGGCGCGGCCGTTCGCGCGTTTCGTGGAATGCGGGATGATTTCCCAATACAACAATATGACCGCGCAGCCGGGGCCTAAGAACCTCATTTACGTCGTCGGCAAGAGCCTCAAAATCCAAGGGTTTATCGTCATCCAGTTCGCGCATCTGCGCGAGCAATTCCTGCGCGACATGACCGGATGGATCAAGGACGGGAAACTCAAGTGGGAAGAAACGGTTGAAACCGGCGTCGAGAACGCCCCAACGGCGTTTCTCAAACTCTTCTCGGGCGGCAACACCGGCAAGATGCTTGTGAAACTATCATGACCACCAAGGATGCGGCTCACCCATGAGCCGCCTTTTTCTCGCTTATGTCGCGGTCGATTGGAGCGCGGCGTCCAAACCGACGACCGGCGCCGATTCAATTTGGATCGGCGTCGTTCGTCGCAATGTGCGCTTTCAGTTCGTGCACGAAGCGCACAATCCGGCCACGCGCGCCGAGGCGGAACAGATTCTCGCCGGCCTGCTGGACGATTTCTCCAAGCGCAATGAACGCGCGCTTGTGGGGTTTGACTTTCCACTCGGCCTGCCGCGCGGAACGGCGGCGGCGATGAAGTTTTCTGGCGCGCCTTGGGCCGCGTTGGTGGACTTCGTCGCGGCTGAAGTGAAGGACAAGTCGGACAATTCAAACAACCGCTTCCAGGTCGCCGCCCGCATGAACCGCGCGATGACAGGCGGCCCGTTTCCATTTTGGGGCGCGCCGGCGCGCGATGCGCAAGCCATGTTGTCGGCAAAGAGACCGCGCGACCACGGCCCCGATGACGCGCCAGAATTTCGCTATGTCGAGGAAAAATTGAAGGGCGCGGCGCCCGTTTGGAAGCTCTATTACCAAGGCTCCGTGGGCGGACAGACGCTGACAGGCCTGCCCATGATCAAGCGCCTGAAAGCGGCGCGGCCCGGCGTGCGGGTGTGGCCGTTCGAAACCGGCTGGCGCGCGCTGACAATGGCTGACCTGGCGGGCGTTGAAGCCGTGTTCGCGGAGATTGACCCGTCCATGTTCAATGCGCCCACCGCCCCGGGCGAAATCAAGGATGCGGCCCGCGTGCGCGCCACTGCATCTCACTTCGCGGCGCTGGATGAGAAAGGGCTGCTGGGCAAGGCGTTCGGACCAGTGAAGGACGATCCGCGCCGCGACGTGATAGAAGCCGAGGAAGGCTGGGTGTTGGGCGTCACTTAGCGACGCGTCAGCGCCCACAGGCGGATCGTCAGCACGCCCACGGACAGGACGCTCGCCCACAAGATCGCTGACATCAGGCCAGCGACGCCATGGCCCTCGATCTCGCCCAAATAAAAGGCGAGCGGCGGCATCACGAGCGCATAGGCGAGGATGTGGCTGGCCGTCGGGAACCAATTATCGCCGCGTGCGCGTAACGCCGCGGCCGCGACCACCTGCCCGCCGTCTGGCGCCAGGATCGCCGCCGCGAGCGGCATCAGCGCGGCCGTCATGGCGACAAGGATCGGCGCCGATGTATAGGCCCGCGCGATTAGCTGCGCGAAAACCAGCACCAGCACGGCGAAGCCGAGCATGAACAGCGTGTTGAGGGCGAGCCCCGTCCAGCTCGCGCGCGCCGCGTCGCGCGGGGCGCCGCGCCCGATCGCTTCCGAGGTCAACACCGCTGTCGCCGTCGAGAGCCCAAGTGCGACCATGAACACGACGGCGAGCAGATTGAGGAGAATTTGGTAGGCCGAGACGGCGTCCGCGCCGATGCGCCCGGCGATGATCGTCATCGCCGAGAACGCGCCCGCCTCGGCGGCCTGGCTCACCGCCGCCGCGGCGCCGACGCCAAGCAATGCGGAAAAGCTCGGCCCAGCCGCGCGTGCGCGCACGCCGTAGCGATCGCCATCGCGCAAGGAGATGACCCACAAGGCGAGAACGCCCGCAAGAAAAAGGCGCGCGCCAAGCGTCGCCCATGCCGACCCCTCCGCGCCGTATAGCGGCACAAGCCACAAATTGAGCGCGAGGTTCACGCCATTGGCGCCCCACATGACAATAGTCGAAGCCATGGGACGCTGGATGGATTCCAGAAAAAACGCCGTCGCGCAGTAGAAGAGATGCAAGGGAATTGAGAGCGCCAGGATGCGCATCACCTCGGCGGATGGCGCCGCGAGTTCCGCGTCCAAGCCAAACGCCGTGTAGATGCGCGCGCCGAAACTCCATGTCGCCGCAATGGCGATGAGACCCGCGACGCCGGCGACAATCATGCCGCGCCGCCAGGCGCCGCCTGCGTGTGTGAGCTCGCCCGCGCCGATCGCACGGGCGGCGAGCACTTGAACGCCCATCAAGAGGCCGATGCCGGTCACCAGCATGACGCCGGTCGGCGCCCAGCCAAGCGCCTGATGCGGCAACTCGTCGGGCGCGAGTTGGCCGACGACGATGACGTCCACCAAGCCCATGCCCATGATGCCCAGGCGCGCGAGCGCGACCGGCCATGCGAGCCTCAAGAGGCTCGTCGCGAAGGACAAGGAAGCTGGCATAAGGCCGGGGGGTTTAGCCCCGCCTCAGCGCGCACGCCACCAGGTTGGCGCGCGCGCGGCGCTTTTCACGCGGACGGCTGCGTCAGGGCCACACGCCCAGAATAAGGCCGAACAGCGTGAAGGTGACGATGTTGTAGCCGCCATTGATCAGCGTCAGCGTCCAACCGCGCCGCTCGAACAGCGCCTGCACGGCGAACGCCGTCGTCACCCAGCCCGCGCCGGTCAGGAAACCGTAGAGCGTTGTTTCCTGCCAGCCCAACTCGGTTCCGAAAAACATGGCCAAGCAGAAACACTGGATGACCGCGAGCAGAAAGGCGCCTCCGAAGGTCACGGCCATGTTTCCGGTCTTGGCTTTTTCATCGGTCATGCCGACGGCGCTGGCCCACGGTTTGTAAAAAAGCGCCGGCGAATACCAGACGAATCCAACCGCCAGGGATGAGGCCGCGGCGACAAGAATTGCGACCCAATTGGCTTCAGGCATATGATCCCCTCTCTGCTTGTTATGCGCGCGCGCGAGCCTGCACGCCTTGCTCCAAGGATTCGAAATAGGCGCGCAGCATGGAGACAGCGCGGTCGAAAAAGGCGACGTCGCGATGCGTGCGCGCCTGCATCACACCGCCTTCCATGGCCGTTAGTACGAATTGCGCCAGCGCGGCGCGATCGAGGCCGCACGGCAGGCGGTTTCCAGCGGCGATCAAGCATGCCTCGATCGCATTCGCCCAACCTGTGAAGTTCGCCGCCAGCAATTCGCGCACTTTTGGATCTGGTTCGTGCAGTTCGAGCGCGAGAGAGCCGATCGGGCAGCCATAAGTGCAGTCGCTCTCCACGATCATGCGCCGATAAGATGCGAGCAGCGCGAAGATGCGTTCGATCGGATCGTCGATCCCAGCCCAGGCGGGCGCGAGCAGCATTTCGCCGATGCCGTCCCGAAGGAATTCGAGCACGGCGATCAGCACGTCCTGCTTCGAGGGAAAAAAATGATAGAGGCTGCCTGAATTGAGCTGGGTGCGGCTCAGGATGTCCGCGACCGAAGTTGAATTGTAGCCCTTGAGCCAGAACAGCTCCATCGCCGCCAGGATGATCTTGGTGCGGGTATCCACGGCCCTGCCCTTCTTTGATTGACCATTCAATCAAGAAGGGCGCCCTGTCAAGCGCCGCCGCCCTCCAACGAGGGCGGCGTGCGCGAACAACTATCTCCTTGCTGGCGGGGGCGGTTGCGGCGTCGCCGGGCGAGGCGGGTGGGCCGGCGCGCGCAAACGGCCATCCCCATTCACATCCGCCGCATCGAAGAACCGCAAATGTTGGGCGCGGAACTCCTCTTGGGACAGGGCCTCATCACCGTTCCGGTCCGCCTCCTCGTGCGCCATCATCATGAACATCGGCCCGTGCATGACGTGCGGCGGGCCGGGCGGATGCGGAGGCCGCGCGTCCGGCCCCCCTTCCCCGCGCCCCTCATGCCGTTCGATTCTAATCTCGCGCCTGCCTTCCGCCGCCCCATGGGCGGTGACCCGGCATTCCACGCGCCGCTCGATGCGCCCGTCGCGTTCAGTTTCAGTCACATCGCAATTCGGATCGTGCGCTGGGTCGGCGGGCCCCTCGCCATGGGCGCGATGACGCGCGGCCATCGCCTCATGATCTTCCCGCGTCAGGCGATTGTCGCGATTGGAATCCATATGGCTGAACATCCGATCAGCGGCCGCCGAGGCCTCGGCGCGCGTGATGAAGCCGTCCTCATCGGCGTCCATCGCCGCGTGGCCGGCGCCGTGGCCTGCATGCACGATCACCCGTTCCTCGCGCCGCTCCTGCGCGGCCGCGGTGACGGATAGGGCGGCGATGGCGACGCCGGCGGCTAAAGCCAGTCTCATGGTTTACTCCCTGGTTCGGCGCGCATGATGCGGCCGCGTACGCGAATTCCCTGCTGCGGCGCGGTGTCTGGATTGCGACCGATTGCGTCGCTAGGTTTCACGGCTGCAACAATGCCGCAATGCACGCGCTCAAAGACAAGCCTTGATGACCACCCCCGCCCCCGCGCCGCGCGTGCTGATCGTCGACGACGACGCCGCCATTCGGGAAGGGCTGGTCGATGTGTTCGCGCGGGCGGGATTTACTCCTGCTTCGGCCCGTGACGTGGCCGATATGGAGCGCGCACTCGCCGAGGACGGCGCCGACCTTATCGTGCTTGACCTCATGATGCCGGGCGAGGACGGCCTCTCGGCCTGCCGGCGCCTCGCGGGCCCCGGCCGGCCGCCAATCATCATGCTCTCGGCCTTGTGCGATGACGCCGACCGCATCGTGGGGCTCGAACTCGGCGCCGACGATTATGTGCCGAAGCCCTGCAATCCGCGCGAGCTTGTGGCCCGCGCCCGTGCGGTGCTGCGCCGCGCGCACACGCGTGCGCACGCGCCGTCACTGGGCGATTGTGTGCGCTTCGCCGGTTTTCGTTTCAATCTGAGCCGCCACGAATTGACAGATCCTGACGGCGTCGCGCTGCCGCTCTCAACCGGCGAGTTTCGTCTGCTGCGCGCGTTTGTCGAGCGGCCCCAGCGTGTGCTCACGCGCGCTCAATTGCTCGATTACGCGTTTTCCGCCGACGCGGACATATTCGATCGCGCCGTCGACGTGCAGATCAGCAGGTTGCGGCGCAAGCTGGAGCGGGCCGGCGCGCGCGACATCATCCGCACCGTTCGCGGCGAGGGCTATCTCTTCACCGCCAAGCCCGGCGCCGCGTAATGAGCGGGCGGGGCCTTCCAATCGCGGCGCATCTCGCCCTGCTCGTGGCGCTGACATTCGTTTCCGCGTTCGTGGTCATGCTGGCGATCCTGACCTGGTTGCCGCCGCGACCGCCCAATCTCATGCGCGCGGACCATTTGGTGGCGGCGTTCGCGCGCGGCTATGCGCAAGCGCGTGAGACCGGGCGCGCACCGACCGACAACACCTTGCATTGGCGCATCACGGCGCAGCCGCCGCGCGCTTTGGACAATCCCCCAGCGCGCATCGTGCGGGGGCAGGTCGCTCAACGGCTCTCCGTCGATCCGGACGCCGTCATGGTTGCGGTGACGGAAACGGCGCGCCGTGACGTCGTGTTCTATCGCGTTCGCGACATCGAAGCGCACGGGCGAATGCGGGAAATGCATGAATTACACGTGCGATTGCATGGGCCGCCGCCACCGCCGCCCGCCAACCGCGCGCCGCCGCCGCCGCTGTTTGCGCCGCCGCCAGGCGGCGTAATGCTCCTTGCCGGCTTTGAGATCGGCGCGCGTCTGCCGGAGGGGCGCTGGCTCATCATGCGCCAAGGCGCTGATAGAGATACGCTGGGCTGGCTCAGCCGCGCCGCGCTTATTCTAGGCGCAACCCTGGCCCTGCTTTCGTGCCTTGCGCTTGTGTTTGCGCACCGCCTCGCCGCGCCAATTCAATCCTTCGCGCGCGCGGTGCAGAGTGTGGGCCTCGATCCCGCCAGCGAATCCGTGCGCCCCGCCGGCCCGCGCGAACTGCACGCGGCCGCGCAAGCCGTGAACGCGATGCAGGCGCGCCTGCGCGCGCTCATCACCGATCGCACCCGCACGCTCGCCACCGTCGCGCACGATATGCGCACGCCACTCATGCGTTTGCGGCTCGCGGCGGAGAACACAGAGCCCGCGCTGCGCGAGCGCATGGCCAGGGAGATAGGCAATATTGAAGCGCTGATAAGCTCCTTCATCGCCTTCGCGCGCGATGATCCAGCGGAGGAAGCGCGGGTCCGGCTTGACCTCGCGGCGTTGCTGCAAAGCCTTGTCGATGATCGCGAGGCGGCGGGTGAGCGCGTCTCCTATGAGGGCGCGGAGCGCCTTGTGATGTCGGGCCAAATGCTTGGGCTGACAAGGCTGTTCTCCAACCTCATCGACAACGCTGTGCGCTATGGCGCCGGCGCGCGCGTGTCGCTCCGCGACAGCAGCGCAGGCGCGATCATCGACATCGTGGATGACGGCCCCGGCATCCCCGCTGCGGAACGCGAAAACGTGTTCAAACCCTTTGTGCGGCTGAATGCCGAGGCGGGCGGCGCCGGGCTCGGCCTGCCGGCGGCGCGTGCGATCGCCCGCGCGCATGGCGGCGATGTGGCGATTGTCGACTCGCCTAGGGGTGCGCACTTCCAAATTGTTCTACCGCTGTAGCGGGGCGGCGAATTTCCAACCTGAATCCCAAGCAACAGCCGCCTTCAGCTTCGGCTCATCGGCGACATGCTCTTCTCTCCCTCGCGCACCGCTTCTGGATCGCGCTTGGAGGAGTTATGAACATGAAACGCTTGTTGGCTTCCGCTGCCGCGCTCGCGGCGCTCGCCATCGCGGCGCCAGCCGGCGCCCAGGACTATGCCGCGAACCGCCATTTCGAAGGCCCGCCCGGCTATTCCTATTCCTATTCATATGCGCAGCAAAGCGCACGCCAACTGGAGCGCCTACAGTTTCGCATGCGCGAGGGCGCGCAATCGGGCGCACTGAACCGCTGGGAGGCGCGCCGCCTGTTCGGGCAATTGCGTGAAACACAATTCTTGCGCACGCAATATCTGAACACGCGCGGCTTCAATCGCTGGGAAATGCGCGATCTCGACACGCGCATCCAGAATCTGCGGTTCGAATTGCGCCAGGCTCTGTTCGATGGCGATGGGCGGCGCGCCGGGGCGTTCGACCGTGACTTCGACGGCTATCGCGGCGAGCGCGGTTATGGGCACGACGATCATCGCGGCCAGGACCGACACGACGATCGCGGCTATGATCCGCGCTGATCGGATTTAGTTGCGACGAAGCGGCCCGCGCTCCCAAGGCGCGGGCCGTATTCGTTAGGCGTTCGCCGCACGGCGGCCGTTTTCTCGCACGCCGCGCAGGCGTTCCGCGATCAGGAAGGCGAGATCGAGCGCCTGCTGGCCATTGAGACGCGGATCGCAATGCGTGTGGTAGCGATCCGAGAGCGTGTCCTCGGTGATCTCGGCCGCGCCGCCCAGGCATTCGGTGACTTGCGCGCCCGTCATCTCCACATGCACGCCGCCCGGATAGGCGCCCTCCGCCGGTAAGGCGCCCATGAAGGTCTCAACCTCGGAGAGGATGCGGTCAAACGGCCGCGTCTTATAGCCGGAAGCGGTCTTCAACGTGTTGCCATGCATGGGATCGCACGACCACACCACATTGCGCCCCTCACGCATCACTGCGCGAACAAGCTTTGGCAACCCGGCGGCGGCCTTCTCGGCGCCGAAGCGCGCGATCAAAGTGAGCCGCCCAGGCTCATTCGCCGGATTGAGCGCATCGATGAGCCGCAGGAGATCATCGGCCTCCAGGCTCGGCCCGCACTTCATGCCGATCGGGTTTTTCACGCCGCGCGCGAACTCGACATGCGCGCCATCGAGCGCGCGGGTGCGATCCCCGATCCAGAGAAAATGCGCGCTCGTATCGTACCAATCGCCGCTGGTGGAATCGATGCGCGTCATCGCCTCCTCGAAACCCAGCAGCAGCGCCTCGTGAGACGTGTACACATCGACTTGGCGCATCTGCGGCGTCGATTCCGGCGTTATGCCGCACGCCGCCATGAAGTCGAGCGCCTCGCTGATCCGATCGGCCAGCTCGCGGTAGCGCTTGCCTTGCGGGCTATCGGCCACGAATCCCAGCGTCCAGCGATGCACGTTGTGCAGATCGCCATAGCCGCCCTGCGCGAAGGCGCGGATGAGGTTGAGCGTTGCGGCCGATTGGCCATAGGCTTTGAGCAGCCGTTCCGGATCAGGCGTGCGCGCCTCCGGCGTGAAATCCATGCCGTTGATGTTGTCGCCCCGATAGGAGGGAAGCGTGACGCCCTCCTTCGTCTCGGTCGCCTCGCTCCGTGGCTTGGCGAACTGGCCCGCCATGCGCGCGACCTTCACTACGGGCTTGGCGCCCGCGAAGGTCAGCACGACAGACATCTGCATCAGCGCGCGAAACGTGTCTCTGATGTTGTTCGGATGAAACTCCTTGAAGCTCTCCGCGCAATCGCCGCCCTGGAGCAGAAACGCTTTGCCGGCCGCGACGTCGGCCAGCCGGGCCTGCAGGTTGCGCGCTTCGCCAGCGAAGACGAGCGGGGGATAGGTGCGCAGCGTCTCTTCCGTCCGCTCAAGGTGCGCGGAATCCGGGTAGTCGGAAGGAATGTGCTTGGCGGGGCGGGTTCTCCACCCCGACGGGGACCATTTTTGCTGCATGACGCTCAATATCGCGAAGCACAGCCTCTTGGAAAGCACGGGGCTGCGGCGCCACAATGACGCGGGAGGCGCGCCATGGCCATTCAAATAACCCGGAGCGGGCAAGCGCTCGGCGCGGCGATCCGCGGCGTTGATCTGGCGCGGCCCTTGGCGGGCGATGACACCGCCGCCATTCGCGCGGCCTGGCTCGCGCATCAGGTTATATACTTCCCTGATCAGGCCCTCACTATCGCGGACCTTGAGCGTGTCTCACGCGCCTTCGGCCCATTTGGTGAAGACCCGTTCATCGCGCCCATTCCCGGCCATCCCCATGTCATCGCCGTGAAGCGAGAAGCCAACGAGACGACGCCGCTCTTCGCGGAAGTCTGGCACAGCGATTGGAGCTTTCGCGCCACGCCGCCGGCCGGCACGCTGCTCTACGGCGTCGAGATCCCGCCCCAAGGCGGCGACACGCTCTTCGCCGATCAATACGGCGCCTATGAAGCCTTGCCCGAAGCGACGAAGGCGCGGATCGCGCCGCTCAGAGGCGTGCATTCGGCCGCGCGCGGTTATAGCAAAGAGGGCCTCTACGGCGAACGCGACAAGGGCCGCTCCATGACCATCCGCCCCTCCGATGATGCGTTGGCCACACAGGCGCACCCGATCGTGCGCACGCATGCGGAGACGGGGCGCAAGGCGCTGTTCGTCAATATGGGTTATACGCAGAGCATCGAGGGCATTCCACACGATGAGGCGTGGGCGCTGCTCCTGGAGCTCTTTCAGCATCAGCAGCGGGATGAGTTCGTCTACCGCCACAGCTGGGCGCCGGGCATGGCGACGCTGTGGGACAATCGCTGCGTCACGCACAAGGCCACCGGCGGCTATGAAGGCTTCCGGCGCGAACTCTGGCGCACCACGATCGATGAGCCGCTCGCCGTGGCGGCAGCCTAGACCCGCTCCCGCTTCGTCTGAATGAAACGAAGCGGGATATAATGGGTCTATACATTAAGTTAGAGCGGTTCTCATCCGAAAACCGCGTAACACTTTTCGGGAACCGCTCTGATTATTCAGGCGCGGCGTTTGGCGAAGACATGTTCTGAACGAATGGGCATTGGCGCGCCTCCGCCATCTGATAGAGGCGTTCGCCGCGCATCAATTGCGGCATGATCGCGTCCATGTTGGCGCCCATCCCCATGATTTGGTCTTGATGTTGTTGCGCCCGCGCGCGCATGCCCGCGTTCTGCGCCATCATCATCGCCTGCTGCGCGTAGCCAAATCCCGGCACGAACGAACCAATGATCGATCCCGCGACGCCGGCGCCCATCATGCCCATGGCTTGGCGCTGGGCATCGCCCGCCTGCGCCTGCATCGCCTGCGCCGCCGCGCCATTGGCGGCGATCGCGCCCTGCACCTGCGGATCGTTCATCGTGGCGGCCATCTCCGCCTCGATTTGATCGCAGCTCAGTGCGTCATCACCGGGGCGCGCGGCCTGCACGCGGGCGGCGGCCATGTTCGCCTCCATGCGCTGCACGGTTTGATCCGCGCCGTCGCCCACCGGCTGGGCGGTGGATGGAGACGCACTCGACAAGACGAGTGTAAACGCAATCAGCACCGCGCGCATGGCATCCTCCCTGGCGGAGCGTTATGGCGCGCTTCTTTCGTGGCGAAATGTGGGCGCGGCTCAGCTTTCGCCTTGGACGATCGGCTCCCCGCGCGCCTCACGATAGGCGCTGGCGATGATGGGCTCGGCCCAATAGGGCGTGAACCAGCGCCGCCGCCAAGGATCGCCCGCCGCGAACAGCTCCGCATGCGCGGAGAGATTCACCTGTGTCTGCGCCTCGGTGAGCGGGACGCCGCGCGCCGCAAATGTGCTGACCTGGCCCCGCACATCAGTCAGCAGCGCAACGAGGCGATCGAGGTAAACGCGATCACGCATCGGCGCGCCATGGCCGGGCACAAGCACGGCGAAATCCATCGCGCGCATTGCGGTCAGCACGCCGATCCACTCGCCAGGAAATGAGCCAAAACCGTAGGGAATGGGCGAGACCACCGTATCGCCTGCGATCAATATTCGCTGACGGGGCAGCCACACGACGGCGTCTCCATCCGTATTGGCGCGGCCAAGAAAGCGCACCTCAACGGGCGCGTCCGCATCGTCAAGCAAGAGGCGATCGGTGAAGACTTCAGCGGGCGCGATCCGCGCGGCGTGAAGATGATCGCGCGCATGTTGCGCCAATTCCCGCCCCGCCTGCGCATAGCCTTCACGCTCGCGCGCGCTGAGGCGTTCTTCCTGGGCGCGCCCGTTCAAAAATGCGACGCCGCCGGCGAGATCGGCCTGCAGCGCCGCATTGTTGGCGGCGTCCTCGGTCGGCATGAAGCGCGCTGTGCGCGGGCTCAACAGGTTATCCCGCGTCGGCCCGGTTGAAATCGTCCGCGCCTGGGGCCACGCGGCTAAAAGCGTGCGCAAGCCAAGCACGTGATCGCCGTGCCAGTGCGTGAGGATGATGGCCGTCACCGGCTTATTTGGATCGATCGCGCGCACGAACGCCGCGATCCGTTCGGCCGCCGGCGGCGAGCCGCCGCTATCGACCAGCACAAACCCCTCGCGCTGCTCGATGATCGTAACATTGCCGAGCGGCTGCACATGGAACGGCTCGGGCGAGGCGAGCACGGTGACGCGCGGGTCGATGCGTTCGGCTTCGTAGAGATATTGGTCCCCGGCGCTGACGATCAGATCAGGCGGATACGCAACACTGAGCTGCGCGGGCGGCGCCGGTTGCGCTTGCGGCGCCGATGCGCAGCCACACAGAACCAGGGCGAGCGCCGGAAAGATATGTTTCATGCGCCTTGCATGCCCACGCGGCGGCGCGCTGTGCAGCCCTTATCGACGAACGCGCTTCAGGCAGGCACGAACCGCAGCGCGACGCCATTGTTGCAATAGCGCAGCCCCGTCGGCGCCGGCCCATCGGGAAACACGTGCCCCTGATGGCCGAGGCAGCGCGCGCAATGATATTCCGTGCGCTCCATCAGGAAGGAGCGGTCTACGCGCGTGCCGATATGCGCGGCGATCACGCGTGAAAAGCTCGGCCAGCCCGTGCCAGATTCGTATTTCCACTCCGAACGGAAGAGCTCCAGCCCGCACCCCGCGCACACAAACGTCCCACGGCGATGTTCGTCATTGAGCTGGCTCGTGCCTGCTCGCTCCGTGCCGTGCTGGCGCAGGACGCGATAAGCCGGCTCGCTGAGGCGCGTGCGCCACTCAGCTTCGCTAAGACGCCGCCAGGGCGAGCCGTCGAAAGCAGCTTCCCCCGGGCGCGCTGGCTGCGCCGCGACGGAGCACCCCGCCAGAACCGCCGTAGCCGCCATCAGCAGCGCGCGGCGCGAAACATTCGAAGTCGAGATCATGTGCGCTCATACGCGCACAACCCGCACGCGGTTGCGAGTCAGGCGCCATCAGTGCGCGGCGTGGCCGGGCATGTGCGCCATCCGAACAGCGCGTAGAGCGGGCAAAAGCCGACGAGGCCGGTCAGCAACGGAACCAGCCCCACGAGCCCCCACAGTGTATGCGGCCCCACGAAAACCAACGAGAGCAGCGCCAAGCCCACAATGATCCTCAGCGCCCGATCCAATGTTCCTTCGTTACGCGGCATGCCGACCTCCTCTGAATAGCCAATTCTGACGCCGGCCACCCGGCCCGACCTTGCTGTCGATCAAGGACTTGACGGCCTTCCTAAAACTTACTACCTTTTTAGCCGAAGGTAGCTGTATGCCCCCCGATGATAAGTTCAGCGCCGTCCGCAAGGGACTCCTCGAATTCGCGATCCTCAGGATCATCGCGGGCGACCGGGTCTATGTGGCCGACATGCTCAAGCGCCTGGCGGGCGGAGAGTTCGCCACCCAGGAAGGCACGCTCTACCCCCTCCTCTCCAAGCTGCGGCGCGATGAACTCGTCGATTACGAATGGGTCGAGAGCGAAGCGGGCCCGCCGCGCAAATATTATCGGCTTACGGACAAAGGCGCCGCGCATCTCGCGGAGCTTGGCGATTACTGGCGGCGCATCAATTCCGCGCTCGAACAAATGGGGCGATGAACCATGGAAACGGTGATCAGCGTCAATCTGAACGGCAACGCCTATCAGGTCGATGAAAGCGGCCATCGGGCGCTTGGCGATTATCTCGCGCGCGCGGGCGCGGCCCTCGCCAACAATCCCGACAAGGCCGAGATCATGCGCGATCTCGAACAGGCCATCGCCGACAAGGCGAACGCTTATCTTTCGCCGACGAAAACCGTGCTCTCCGCCGCCGAGATCGGCACAATTCTCCAGGAGATGGGGCCTGTCGAAGGCGAGGGCGGCGAAGAGGCCCGCACGGAGGCGCCGCGCGCCGGCGAGCCCGGCAAGAAGCGGCTCTTCCGCTTGCGCGATGATGCGATGATCGCCGGCATCTGCAGCGGGCTCGCCGCCTATTTCGGCCTGGACGTGACGATCATCCGTATTTTGATGGTTCTGGGCGTGTTCATCACGGCGGGCTGGCTCGTCCTCGCCTATGTGATCGCCATGTTCGTCATTCCCTCCGCGCATACGAGCGAGGAGTGGGCCCAGGCGCACGGCTTGGCCTTCAACGCGCAGGGCGTCGTCGACGAAGCAAAGCGCCGCTATGCTGAGTTTCAAGCCGATGGCGGCGTGCGCAGCCATTGGCGCGCGCGGCGGCGCGAATGGCGCGCCTGGCGCCGGCGCATGAACCGTGAATGGCGCCATGATGTGCATGGCTGGACGGGCGCGCCGCCCGCGCCGCCGGCCCAGCCGGTCGGCTATGTCACGCGCGTCTTCGCCGGCCTCATCGCGTTCATCTTCGCTATCCTCGGCGCGGCGCTCACCATCGCCTTCATCATCGCGGTCTTCACGCTGGCGACAACGGGCGCCCTCCTCGGCTGGGCGCCGCCGGCGAGCATGCCGCTCTGGCTCGCCATCATCATCCTCTGCATCGTCTTCGCCGTGATCTCGACGCCGGTGCGCGCGATCCGCCGCGCCTCATACGCCGCGCTCAATGGGCGCGCCTATCACGGCCATGGCGATGGCTTCGCCTCGATCATCTTCGTGGCGCTCATCGTCTGGCTGCTATGGCTCTTTGTGCCTGGTTCGCACGATTGGTTCGAAGCGATCCCGGATGCGCTGCGGTCCTTCGCCGACATGTTTCGTTTGAACGTGAATTAACCCGCTCCACGCCTGCCGCCCCGGCGCGCCAATTGCGCCGGGGCGGGTTTTTCGGCGGACTTATAAGGGAGACTTCCGATGCTGAACCTGATCGCCGCGCTCAATCCCGAAGGCGTTGTTCATACGATCTGCAAAGCGATCGAGGATGCGGTTGCGGCGCTGGCACGGGGCGTGGTGATTTGATGGAAATGTCCTTCTCCCGCATGGGCCGGAGAAGGTGGCGCAAAGCGCCGGATGAGGGTGGGCTTCAGGAACTGAGCGCTGCGTCGATCATAACCGCCACATTGTCGATCGCCCACAGCGCCTCCGCATTTGCCACACGCAAGATGCGCCAACCCGCCGCCTCCAGAAACTCGGTGCGCCGCGCTTCGAACGCCGCCTGTTCTTCGCGCGCATGACTGAGCCCATCGACCTCGATCACCAGCCGTGATGAGACACACGCAAAGTCAACGACATAAGGCCCAATCGCGTGCTGGCGGCGGAATTTGATTTGCTGGAAGCGTCGATCACGCAGCAAGGCCCAAACGCGCGCCTCTGCTTGCGTCAGCTCACGCCGTTCGCGCCGCGCGCGTTCGATTGTTGTCTTGTTTCTCACACTGGCATTATAGCCCTTCTCCCGCATGGGCGGGAGAAGGTGGCGAGGCCGAAGGCCGAGACGGATGAGGGTGGGGCGCCCGCACGGATCCTCACGTCGAACTCGCACCCAAACGGAGAACCGCCCCCTCATCCGTCCCTCGCCAAGCTCGGGACACCTTCTCCCCCTCGCGGGGGAGAAGGGCTGCTAGGTCTTCAGGGAAATTCCTCCAACCCTTCTCCCGCATGGGCGGGAGAAGGTGTCGAGGCCGAAGGCCGAGACGGATGAGGGTGGGGATCGCTGTCAATGCGCTTTCATAATCGCCGCTCGCATTCCGTAAACCGCCCCCTCATCCGATTGCTTCGCAACCACCTTCTCCCCCTCACGGGGGAGAAGGGCTGCCGCGCGACCCCATCACAACGGAATATTATCGTGCTTCTTCCAGGGATTTTCGAGCTTCTTCTTTTCCAGTGATGAGAGCGCGCGGATGATGCGTTTGCGCGTCTCGCGCGGCATGATCACGTCATCGAGATAACCAAGTGAAGCCGCCACGAATGGATTCGCGAAGCGGTCCTGATATTCGGCCGTGCGCGCCGCGATCTTCTCCGCATCGGTCAGGTCGCCTCTGAAGATGATCTCCACAGCGCCTTTCGCGCCCATCACCGCGATCTCCGCCGTCGGCCAGGCGTAATTCACATCCCCGCGCAGATGCTTGGAGCTCATGACGTCATAAGCCCCGCCATAGGCCTTGCGCGTCACCACCGTCACTTTCGGCACGGTCGCCTCGCCATAGGCGAACAGCAATTTCGCGCCATGCTTGATGAGGCCGCCCTGCTCCTGCTTCGTGCCCGGCAGAAAGCCCGGCACATCCACGAAGGTGATGATCGGGATGTTGAACGCGTCGCAAAATCGCACGAATCGTGCGGCTTTCCGCGAAGCATCGATATCGAGAACACCAGCCAAACTCATCGGCTGATTGGCGACAAAACCAACCGGACGCCCATCCATGCGGCCAAAGCCAGTGAGGATGTTTTTGCCGAACTCGGCGCCGATCTCCATGAAATCGCCTTCGTCCGCGACCTTCTCGACCAACTCCTTCATGTCATAGGGCTTGTTTGGATTATCCGGGATCAGCCGATCGAGCGAAGGCTCTTCGCGCGCGGGATCATCGAAACTCGCACGCGCTGGCGGCTTATCGCGATTGGAGCCGGGGAGGAAATCGATGAGGCGGCGCATCTGCCCCATCGCCTCGAAATCATTGTCATAGGCGCCGTCCGCGACGCCGGACTTCGCGGCGTGCACGCGCCAGCCGCCAAGCTCATCATGCGTGACGGTTTCGTTCGTCACAGTCTTCACTACGTCCGGCCCAGTCACGTACATATAGGACGTATCCTTCACCATGAAGATGAAGTCCGTCATCGCCGGGGAATAGACATCCCCGCCAGCACAAGGCCCCATGATGACGCTGATCTGCGGGACGACGCCGCTGGAAAGAATATTCTTCAGGAAAATATCCGCATAGCCGGCGAGGCTTTCGACGCCTTCTTGAATGCGCGCGCCGCCCGCATCGAAAATTCCGATGATGGGCGCGCCATTGCGCATGGCCATGTCCTGCACTTTGCAGATTTTCGCGGCGTGCGCGCCCGAGAGTGAACCGCCGAACACGGTGAAGTCTTTCGAGAACACATAGACGACGCGGCCGTTGACGAGCCCCCAGCCTGTGACGACGCCATCGCCCGGCACTTTGTTCTCCGCCATGCCGAATTCGGCGCAGCGATGTTCAACGAACATATCGAACTCTTCAAAGCTGCCCTCATCCATCAAGAGCTCAACCCGCTCACGCGCCGTCAGCTTGCCCTTGGCGTGCTGCGCTTCGAGACGCCTTTGCCCGCCCCCGGCGCGCGCAGCGGCGCGTTTGGCCTCAAGGGCCGCGATGATCTCTTTCATGGGGTCTCCAGCGTCTCTCAATGGGCTGCGTAAATCCCGCCGCGCCCCTAGGCAAGCGCCGCCACGAACCGCGCCAGCGCATGAAACTCGGCGCGGCGCGCCTCCAGCCGCGCACGCGCCTCGCCATCTTCGCCCCAAGCTTCCAATTGGTGCAATTCATCGACGTGCGCCGCCAAGAAAGCGCACTCGCCGTCCAGGCGCCCAAGCAGCAGCGCAAAGCCAAGTATCGCCGAGCCAGACAGCGCCACGGCGTGCGCCAGCGCTGTCAGCGAAAAATTATCCAGCGCATCGGCGGCGCGGGTAAGCGGCGCGGTGTCGTTCGCCGCGGCCGTTACGCCGATCACCACGCTTGGTGAAAACCCGATGCTGTCCAGCGCCCAAGCCAGCAGCGGGTCCCAAACTTCGCTCTGTCGCTTGACGAGCGCCGCCGGCGCCGCGGCGCGATGGCACAACAGGTCGGTCTCTCCATGCTGCGCAATCATGGCGATCAGATCCCCGCGCGCCGCCAGCGCGCGATCGATCGCAACATTCGCAAGCCGCGTAAGCGGCATTGTACGCGGATCGATTTGGGCGCCCTGCGCATTCCACTCGGCGGCGACCGCCTGCGCGAGCGCGTCCGTTGGCAGCGTCAAATCCGCCCGCGCCGGCGTGCGCAGAACGATGTTGTCGAGTCTTACAGAGAAGCGATCCTCGCACTTCTCCGCCCGCGCCTCACCGAAAAACCGCTTAACCTCGGTCCTCACGTCGGCACAAAATCAAACGCACATGTCAGGCGATCGTCCCTGAAAAACGGCTCAGTGCCGTGCCACATATAGGAGGGAAACAGCACAAGACGCCCGACCTTTGGCTCAACCCACTTAAGCGGCGTGCAGCCTGGTATAGGCAGGCGCGGCTCTCCAAACTTGATCCAACCGGCATGCGGCGGATCGTCCGGTTCGCGCTTTGGCAGACGCACATAATAGGCCGAACTGATCCATCCCATTGGATGCACGTGATTGAAATGGGCGCCGCCCGGCTTCAGCCGCACCGACCACGAACCAGAAAACTCAACACCCTTTGGATTGCGGTTTAGGAAAGGATGGGTTGGATCGTGCGGCAACGAGATAGCGAACGCGCTCACCGCAGCACGCACCGAAGCCAAGAACGCCTGGATGACGTCATCTTCCACTTCAGTTAGGTCACGGGGCGTCTGCGTGCCGTTACGCAAAGTTTGGCCAAGCGGGTGCTGCTCCAATACGTGAAGTCTGTCCAAGCGCTCTGCGAGCAGCGCGTTGAAGGCGAGTACGTCTCCGCTGCGCGCGGGCGGCCGTAGATCAACTCCGCGAACGAAGCGCTCCATGTCGTACAAGCGTTTGAATGCGGGATTTTTTCGCAGTCGCTCCGCCGTTGCAAGGTAGGTCAACCAAATTTGATCGTGAGGCGCCTGCGCCAAGCCAGCGGAAATATGAGGCATCGCCCTGTCAGGGTCGTTTGACCTAAGCAAGGCATGGACGAGAGTGCTCCGGGTTTCCGGCGTTGGATCAAGCGCGAAGGCCTGTTCGGCAGTGTCCACGGCCCCTTGCGATTTGCTTTGCTCATCAAGCAAACCGGCGATTCCGGCCAACAGCCTGCCCGGCGCCGCCCCTGCCGCAATCGCGGAGCGCAACGCACGCTCAGCAACCTCATGCCGACCGGCCCGCGAATGAAAATCAGCATACGCCGAGGCAAGGTCTATGTCCGCAGGTCTATTTCGAAGCGCTGCCGCTAGGGGCGCGCAAGCTTGCTCAAGTGAAAGCCCGCGCATCCAGCCCATGTGCGCGATCTCCTTTAGCAATCCGGCGTGCGCTGGATGGACCGCCACTCCGCGACTAAGCCACTCCTCAGCAGCCGCCACATCGCCAAGCTCTGTATAAAGCATCGCCATCGCCAGCATGACGCTTGCGGTGCTCCTTCCTTGTGAGATCAGTGTTTGTAACTCCGCAATCGCTTCATCCCGACGTTTCAAACGACGAAGCGCCACCGCGCGATCAAAACGCGCGCCAGAGTCAGCGGGATTTGCGACCAGCATTTCGTCAACGATCGCGAGCGCCTCGCCATGCCGGCCCTGACCGCCCAATGCATGCGCATAGGCGCGGAGATTGTCCGCGCTCCGACTTTTGATAAGCAGTTCTCTCAATAGCGACTCAGCCTCGGCGTGACGCGCCAATCCATTCAAGGAGCGTGCAAGCCCGAACATTGCGGTGTCCAGGCCTACCGCGAGACGCACCGTCTCCCTGTAAGCGCGCTCCGCCTCCATAAAGCGCTGCGCATTGAGATAGAGGTTGCCCAAATTATGATGAGCTTGATAATCGCGTGGATCTTGGGCGATCGACTGCAGCAGAAGACTCTCCGCCTCGCCGAGTCTGCCTTGCGCGCGCATGATGATGCCCATCAGCATAAGCGCCCTGGCCGGCTTCTGACTTGATACATTCCAAAGCGGGCGCAATGCCTCTTCCGCTGCGCGCGCATCGCCACGCGCGAGTCGCGAGTGGCTTTCGTGAATCGCCAATTCCCAGTTCATACTCAAGCCCGCAAAACAGGCGACATGTCGAACGCGATTGTAATTCGCTCGCCGCGTGGAAAAGGCTCCGTCCCATGCCACAGGTAGGACGGAAACAGCACTAACCGCCCTACCTTCGGTTCAACCCAATGCAATGGTCCGCATCCCGGCATGGGCAGATCTGGCTCACCGAACTTTAGCCATCCGGCGTGTGGAGCGTCCGCTGCGTCGCGCGGGGGGACACGCGCGTAGAAAGCTGAACTGATCCAGCCCAAAGTGTGAACGTGATTGGAATGCGCGCCGCCAGCCACCAAACGGACAGTCCACGCGCTTGCGCGACGTACGCGCGTAGACTTACGCCCAAAAAACATGTGTGCGCTATCGTCTGGCATGTCAGCCACATAGTACTCGACGGCGTCTTGCGCCAAGTCAAAGAACGTATCGAAAAGGTCGTTCCGTTCGTCCATCAGCGGTCTCGGCGTTTGGATCGCCGCCTGTGAGTTTTGCTCGAACGCGCCATTATAGTTGGCATGTAGGTCGGACAGCGCATTTGCTAGCGCCGACCAGTAGCTCTCCTCGTTTCCATATCCACGTGGGGTCGGCAGGTCTACAACGCGCACGAGATGCGCGGGGTCCGCCAAATCGTGAAATTCAGCATCGCTAAGCATGCGTAACGCCAGCGTGTAGTAACTGATCCACTCTTGATCATGGGGTGAATCGCGCATGCCCTGATCACATAGTTCAAACGCTTCTTCCGCACGTCCCTGACGCAACAAAATATGCGTAAGACTTTTCTGTATTTGCGGAGATTGGCTGATCCTTGCGGCCGTGCTCAATTGGCGCTCGGCCTCGCCGAGATCGCCGGACTGCGCATGACAAAGACCAAGCCCGAAACGGAGCGTTTGATTCTCGCCAAGCACCGCTAATCCATTACGCAGCAAACTTACCGCGTCTTCGTAGCGATTTGCTTGCATGAGCATCTGAGCGCAACCCATTCTAAGCGCAACGTCGCGCGGGTTTTCTTGCACCGCCTTCTCGAAGTGGGTTGAAAAGCCCCGCGCAGCGGCGCCGCCGTGGCGCATCGTTTTGGCCAGCTCTGCGTGTAGCCGCACGCTTGCTGGGTATCGCGACAGACCCGCCCTCAAGGCATCGAGCGCGTCCTCGATACGACGTTCGCCGATAAACGCCTCCGCTTCCAATGCAATCAAAACGTCGTTCACGCCGGCGCGGCGACGTACACTGGTCACAGCTAGTCGCGCTTCCGCGAACAACCGTTTTTTACCCAGAAGCATCGCAAGTTCGGATATGCCCGCCACGTCGTCCGGGTTCGCTTCCAGACGACGCTTAACAACGTCAATGGCCTCGGAGTAACGGCCTTGGTTTGTGAGGATACGGCTCCAAAGTCGCGTGTAATCCTGCTCGCCTAAGCCATTCTCGCCAGGCGCAAGGGCTGCCTCAGCCTCGGCATGGCGACCGGATCGATCCAATGCGTCAGCGAGGCCCACGCGCGCTGAATAGAATGTTGGCGCCAGGCGCAGCGTCCGCGCAAAACACTGCGCTGCTTCGCTGTATCGCTGCGCGCCCCGCAAAAGCACACCTAAGTTGTAGATAGCTTGTTGGTCCACTGGATCTGTAGCCGCCGCCGCGCGCAATAGGCTTTCCGCCTCATCAAGGCGCCCCTGAGCCTGGCGGATGAGTCCCATAAGCATTGACGCCTTGGCCGGCGTCGCCGCACTGTCGTCAAAGAGTGGCGCAAGCGCGCGCTCCGCGCCGTCGGCGTCGCCAGCTGAGAGTAAACGGAAGCTCTCTGCGAGGATAGACTCCGCGCTCACGCAAACACCTCAAACGCATCCTTCGCTTCGCGCGCGTCGAAGCCAAGCGTCTCGAACCCCGCCGCCATATGCGCCGGCAGCGGCGCTTCAACGCGCAGCGTTCCCCCGCTTGGATGGGGCATGCGGATCGCGCGCGCGTGCAGGTGCAGTTGATCGGCGAGCCCGCCAGGCGTTGCGCGATCACATGTATACTTGCGATCACCAGCGATGGCGCAGCCGATCTCCGCCATATGAAAGCGCAATTGATGCGTGCGCCCGGTGAGCGGTTTCAACGCCACCCACGCCGCCTTGCCGCCAGCGTCGGACAAGGTGACGTAATCGGTGATTGCATGAACGGCGCCCTCGTCGGTCTGCACGCACCGCCGCATCATCTCGCGGTCTTCCTCGCCCGGGCCCGCCTTCTTGCACATCCAGCCTCGGATTTGCCCGGAGAGCGGGCGCGGGGAGCCAAGCACGATCGCCCAGTAAATCTTCTCGGCCTCGCGCGCGCGAAACGCCGCCGCCAGGTGCGCCGCGGCGCGTGGGTGGCGCGCGAGCACGAGGCAACCGGACGTGTCGCGGTCCAGCCGATGCACCAGTTTAGGCTTCTCTTCGCGCTCGAACTTGAGCCCATCAAGCAGCGCATCGATGTGGCGGGGCGTCTTCGCGCCGCCCTGGGTTGCGAGGCCCGCCGGCTTGTTGAGCACGATCACGTCATCATCGCGGTGCAGCACAAGGCTTCGAACGAATTCTACATCGCGTTCGCTGACGCCGCGCGGCATGCGCCGCTCTTCAGGGATTGGCGGTACGCGGATGATCTGGCCAGCCTGGAGGCGATCGTTCGCTTTCGCGCGCGCGCCATCGACACGCACTTGGCCGGTGCGCACCAGCTTTTCGATCTGCCCCTGGGTTAGATGCGGCGCGCGCCGCCGCAACCAGCGATCGAGCCGAACTTCGCCCTCGTCTGGGCTGACCGCGATTTGCTCGACGAGTTTCATGCCGCGCTCCGCGCCAACGCCAGCCCCACCCAGCACGCGCCGATCGAAACAAACACCGAAGCCGCCACGTAACCCAGCGCGGCGCCCCATTGATTGGCTTCGATCAAGCGCACGGCTTCGATCGAAAAGGCCGAGAACGTCGTGAAGCCCCCAAGCAGGCCCACGCCGAGCAGGAGGCGCAAAGCCGGCCCGCCCGCGCCCAGCCAGCCAGCAAGGAGACCCATGGCGAATCCGCCCCCGACATTCACCACAAGTGTCGCCCACGGGAAGTTCGCGGCGCCCATCCGTTCAGCGAGAAGGCTCAGGCCATAGCGTGCGCCGGCGCCCACGGCGCCGCCAAGAGCCACAAGCAGAAGGTTTTGCACGCCCGGCTTTTATGCCTATGCGCCGCTTTCCGCCAGTTTCAGCCCCAACCGCGCGACGATTTGCGCTAAGGCGGCCGGAGGCGGGGCCGTGAATTCCATGGCGCCGCCGGCGGGGTGAGGGATCTTTAGGCGCGCCGCATGCAGCATGAGGCCTGGCGCGGCCACGTCGCTCATGGCGAACAGACCGCCATACTTGCCATCGCCGAAAATCGGCCGGCCGATATGCGCGAGGTGGACGCGTAATTGATGCATGCGTCCGGTTTCGGGCCTGAGTTCAACCAGCGCGGCCTGCGCCGTCGCGGACAGGGTTTGGTAGATCGTGCGCGCAACCTGTCCGCCCGCGGCGACCTCCATCACGTCCAGCCCCGCGCGTTTGGCCTTGTTCAGTGGCGCTTCGATCTCCCCCGCAGCCGGCGCGGGCGCGCCGCCGCACACGATTGCGAGATAGGTTTTCTCCACGCGGCGCTCGGCGAAGGCCGCGCTGAGAAAAGCGGCCGCCGGCTTCGTGCGCGCAGCGACGATGAGGCCGCTGGTCTCGCGGTCGAGCCGATGCACAAGGCGTGGGCGCTTGCCGTTGGATTTGGCGAAAGCGGCAAGGAGACTTTCCAGGCTTTGGGCGACGCCCGCGCCGCCCTGCACGGCAAGGCCAGCGGGCTTGTTGAAGACGAGGATGTGCGCGTCCTCGTGGAGGAGGAATGAGCGGGCGTAGGCGGCGTCCGTCGCGGACAGACCCTGGTGGACTTGTTTCTTCACGCGCCGATCTGGGCGAGTCCCCCCGCTTTCGCAAGCTTCTGCGCTCCCTGCTCCGCGTTCGGGAGAAGTGGAAGCCGGTATTCCGGCTTGGTTTTTGGTTTTCGAAATATCGAAAATGAGGGAGAACGCGGACGAATTTGTAGGCTATTGCGATTTACGAGCAGCCGATCCGGTCTCCACTCGGCCTGAAACCGCAATGGCCGGCAGCCGCGCCGCGAAAGCGTCGATGGCGCGTCCCAGCGCCTCCCAATCAGTCAGCTCCCAATCGCGACTTGTGTCGACGGGCGCGCCCTTGTCCCTGGCGATGCGCTTCATGATCCATTTTTTGAAGAAATCGTACTCGGTGTAGCGGAAGGCGCCGGCTATGTGCTGCACTTCCTGCGGTCGCCATTGCGTTTCTTCTTGGAAATTCTCCACGCACTCCTTCAAGCCCGCCGCATCCTCTTCCTCGTGCCCGGCCGCCGCGAGCGACACGCTCAGGAATGCATTCGGCAATTGTGTGAGCGCCGTCGCGCATTGTTTCGCAAAGCGGCGCACCGGCGCCTGATATTTGCCAATGTGCAGCGAGGCCGCGATCAGCGCGCCGCCATAGGCCTTGGGATCGAACGCATCCACGAAATGAAGGGCGTCATGCACATCGACCTCGAGCCCCTTTTGACGCAGCCGCTCGGCGACGAAGTCAACCACCTTCCGGGTATGCCCTTCGGTGGTTCCATAGAGCAGAAAAATACGAGCCATGAGCGCCTCCTGGCGCGCCGTTTAGGTCCAATCGCGCACCCGCGCCTTGCGCCGCATCAACCTGCAGCGCCACCGCTGGAATTCTCCGTTCTGAGCTTGGCCCATTGCGCCAGCCGCTCCTTGATCGCGGCCTCGCGCCCGCGCTCCGTCGGCTGATAGAAGCGCCGCCGTTTCATGTCTTCTGGAAAATAATTCTGGCCGGAAAATCCGCCCTCGGTGTCATGATCGTACTCATAACCCTTGCCGTAGCCGAGCTCGCCCATCAGCGTGGTGGGCGCATTGAGGATGTGCTTCGGGGGCATGAGCGTTCCTGTCTCGCTGGCGGCGGCCTTGGCGGCCTTCCATGCCGTGTAAGCCGCGTTGGATTTCGGCGCGGTGGCGATGTGCAGGACCGCTTGGGCGAGATGGAGTTCGGCCTCGGGCGGGCCTATGAAATGCACCGCGTCCTTCGCGGCATTGGCGATGAGCAGCGCGGTGGGATCGGCAAGGCCCACATCCTCAGCCGCCGCGCGCACCAGCCGGCGCGCGATGAAGAGCAGGTCCTCCCCGCCGATCACCATGCGCGCAAGCCAATAGAGCGCCGCGTCGGGATCGGAGCCGCGCAGGCTTTTGTGCAGCGCGGAGATGAGATTGTAGTGCTCCTCGCGATCCTTGTCGTAGGCCGGGGCGCGCTTTTGCAGGAACTTGCCAAGATCGCCCGGCGCGAGCTGCGCGCGCGCGCCGAGACTGGACAATTCCTCCGCGAGACTGAGGAGATAGCGCCCGTCTCCATCGGCCATCGCCGTGAGGGCGCCGCGCGCCTCCTGCGTCAATGGCAGCCCGCACTGCAGCAGGGCTTCAGCGCGTACGAGGAGTTTCTCCAGCGCCGCCTCATCCAACCGCTTGAGCACAAAAACCTGTGCACGCGACAAGAGCGCCGCGTTGATCTCGAAGCTGGGATTTTCGGTCGTCGCGCCCACGAGGGTGACGACGCCCTGCTCTACGTACGGTAGAAAGCCATCCTGCTGCGCACGGTTGAAGCGATGAATTTCATCGACAAAAAGCAGCGTGCCCTGGCCGGCGCTGCGCCGGGCCTTCGCGGCCTCGAACACTTTGCGCAGGTCCGCGACCCCGGAGAAGACGGCGCTCACCTGTTCGAAATGGAGATTCGTCTCCTGAGCGAGCAGGCGCGCTATGGTCGTCTTGCCAACGCCAGGCGGCCCCCACAGCACCATGGAAGCCAAGCGCTTCTGCGCCAGCATGCGCCCGATCGGCGAGTCTGGCGCGAGCAGATGATCCTGGCCCACGACTTCGGAGAGGGTTTGCGGGCGAAGGCGATCGGCCAGCGGACGTGGGGCGCCCTGGTCCAAGCCGGCGGCTTCGAAGAGATCGGACATGTACCCCAACTAGGGCAATAAGACGCGCGGCGCACCTCTGATGCAATCGTCGCCTACCGCGTGTCAGTCGTCGCCTTCTTATAGACGCGGCTTCGCCGAATGTTGTGATAAGCGTGGAGACCTAGTATTGAGCGCCTGCCCGCGCACCCGCGTCAACGCCCGGTGCTTATCGACGCGACGTTTAGGTGCCGTCGCCCAGGCCACGGAATTGTTGGAGAATGCTTATGCTTGGAATGGTTGTTGCAGTTTTGCTTCAGGCCGTTGCCGGTGAACCGGAACCGGCGCCTGGCGCGCCTGATGCTGTAGCAACGGCCCAGGTGCAGGAGACTGCGGCGATCGATGCGGCCGCTGAAGGCGCCCCGGAACGGGTAATCTGCCGCCGCGAACCGACGCTCGGCAGCAGACTCGGCGTACGCCGTTGCGTCAGCGAGCGCGCCGAGCGCGAAACTGCTGAACGCACGCAGCAAAATTTAAGTCGCCTGCAAAATCGATCCGGCACGACCACCCCTGGACAATAGCACATGCCTAGTGGCGGAGCACCATGAGCCAACGTGACCCGGTTGCAGCTTGCAGCCTACGGCGGCAAATCAGCTGATGAATGTCGACCTGGGGTAATCGGCGCGAATAGCTATCTTAGTCTGCGTCGCCGGACCGTTCTGCCGGCCCGCTATCTTGGCCCTTGGCGCTTTCATCGCGATCAACGAATTCGATGACAGCCAGCGGCGCGTTATCGCCATACCGGAAGCCGGCCTTCAGCACGCGCGTATAGCCGCCGGCGCGCGCCTTGTAGCGGGGGCCGAGCGTTTCGAAGAGCTTGTGCGTCATCGCCTCGTCGCGAAGGCGCGAAGCCGCCAGACGGCGCGCTGAGAGATCGCCGCGCTTGGACAAGGTCACCAGCTTCTCCACGACGGGGCGCAGCGCCTTGGCCTTCGGCAAGGTCGTTACGATCTGCTCGTGCTTGATGAGCGCGGCGGCCATGTTCGCGAACATGGCGGTGCGATGGCTCGCGGTGCGATTGAGCTTCTTCTGGGCGATGCCGTGACGCATGATCGTGCTCTCAATTCCTAGGCGATGATCCGAGTAGGGGGATCAGATCGCATCCTCGTATTTCTTGGCCAGGTCTTCAATATTTTCCGGCGGCCAATTCTCCACCGGCATGCCGAGATGAAGCCCCATCGTGGCCAGCACTTCCTTGATCTCGTTGAGGCTCTTGCGGCCGAAATTCGGCGTGCGCAGCATTTCGCCCTCGGACTTCTGGATGAGATCGCCGATGTAAACGATATTATCGTTCTTTAGACAGTTGGCCGAACGGACCGACAGCTCCAGCTCATCAACCTTCTTGAGCAGCGCGGGATTGAACGGCAGGTCCGGCTTGTCTGCCAGGCCTTCCTTCTTCGCCTTCGGCTCCTCGAATGTGATGAACACTTGCAGCTGGTCTTGCAGGATGCGTGCGGCGTAAGCGATCGCGTCCTCGGGGCGGAGCGCGCCATTGGTCTCCACGTCCATGATCAGCTTGTCGTAATCGAGCACCTGGCCTTCGCGTGTGTTCTCGACGCGATAAGCGACGCGGCGCACCGGCGAATAAATCGCGTCGATGGCGATGAGGCCGATGGGCGCATCGTCGGGGCGATTGTGCTCGGCTGGCACATAGCCCTTGCCGTTGTTGATCGTGAGCTCGGCGCGGAACGAGGCGCTGTCATCCAGCGTGCAGATGACATGGTCCGGATTGAGGATCTCCATGTCCGAGACGGTCTGGATGTCCTTGGCCTTCACCTCGCCGGGCCCTTGGGCCTTGAGCATCACCTTCTTTGGGCCTTCGCCGCGCATGCGAATGGCGACCTGCTTGAGATTGAGGACAATGTCCGTCACATCTTCGCGAATGCCGGGGATGGACGAAAATTCGTGCACGACCCCGTCGATCTGCACCGCCGTGATCGCAGCGCCCTGCAACGAGGAGAGCAGCACGCGGCGCAGCGAATTGCCCAGCGTCATGCCAAAGCCGCGCTCGAGCGGCTCGGCCGTCAGCGTGGCGCGGCGCGCGGGATCGTAATCGTGCTCGACGATTGGTTTCTTGGGCCTGATGAGTTCAAGCCAGTTGCGTTCAATCGACATCATGGGCGTTCGCCTTCGGCATTCGACAATGTGGGCGCGCCCAATTGAGGCGCATACGGATGAGCGCTTGGGTTAGACCCGGCGCCGCTTGGGCGGCCGGCACCCATTGTGCGGGATCGGCGTCACGTCCTTGATCGCCGTGACGGTGAAGCCAACCGCCTGCAGCGCCCGGAGCGCGCTTTCGCGGCCCGAGCCCGGCCCAGACACCTCGACCTCAAGCGTGCGCATGCCATGTTCCATGGCCTTGCGACCCGCCTCCTCGGCGGCGACCTGCGCGGCATAGGGCGTGGATTTCCGCGATCCCTTGAATCCCATCGCGCCGGACGAGCACCAGGCGATCGTGTTGCCTTGCGCGTCGGCGATGGTGATCATCGTGTTGTTGAACGACGCCGCGACGTGGGCGACGCCAGACACGATGTTTTTGCGTTCGCGCTTCTTAACGCGGGTTGCTTCCTTGGCCATTTCAACTCTCGATCAGAAAACGTCTTATTTCTTGGTGGCTTGCTTCTTGCCGGCGATAGGCTTGGAGGGCCCTTTCCGGGTGCGGGCGTTGGTGTGGGTGCGCTGGCCGCGCACTGGCAGCCCGCGCCGATGGCGCAGGCCGCGATAGCTGCCGAGGTCCATCAGCCGCTTGATGTTCTGGGCTGTTTCGCGCCGCAGATCGCCCTCGACCGCATAATCGCGATCGATGGTTTCGCGGATCTGCAGCACTTCAGCGTCGGTCAATTGGCTGACCCGGCGTTCGGCCTCGACGCCCACTTTCTCGCAGATATCCTTGGCGTGGGCCTTGCCGATGCCGTGGATATACTGGAGCGCGATGACGACGCGCTTGTTGGTGGGAATATTGACGCCGGCGATACGCGCCATGGGAGAACTCCAAAATGAAAAACGCCGCTGTCCCGCCGGCCTGGACGGCCGTGCCGGAGACGCGGTCAAAACCTGCGCGAAGCGGCCGGTTATAGCGAGGCGAAATGCCGCGTCAATGCCGGCGCATGCGGCGTTTAGGCGGCCCCGCCCCCCAGCCGCTGTAATGCCGCCGAAATCGCCCCCGCCACCGCCTCGATCGGGGCCATGCCGTCCACCCCCGCCAGCTTGCCTTGCGCCTTGTAATGGGCCGCGAGCGGGGCGGTCTGGTCCGAATAGGCCTTGAGGCGGACCTTAAAGCTCTCGGGGTTATCGTCGGCCCTGCCCTCCGCCTCGAACCGCTTCGTTACGCGGGCGATCAGCGCGGCCTCATCGACCTCCAGGCGAATGACGAGGTCGATCCGCGCGCCATGGCGCGCCAGCAGGGCGTCCAGCGCGTCCGCCTGGGCGAGCGTGCGGGGAAAGCCGTCAAAGATGAAACTCGCCCCCGCATGGGCGGCGAGTTGCTCCTCGATGAGCGCGATCACGATGTCGTCCGAAACGAGCGCGCCGGAATCCATGATCGCGGCCACGCGCTGGCCGAGTTCGGCGCCGCTCTTGCGCGCGGCGCGCAAAAGATCGCCGGTCGACAGCTGAATGAAGCCGCGCTCATCGACGAGGCGTTTGGCCTGCGTGCCCTTACCCGCCGCCGGCGGGCCAAACAGGATGAGATTCATCGCCGCGCCGGGGCCGCGCCGCCCCGCATTTTCGAGCGCTTGATCAGCCCTTCATATTGGTGCGCGACGAGGTGCGACTGGATTTGCGTCACCGTGTCCATGGTGACGGAGACGACGATCAAGATCGAGGTGCCGCCGAGATAGAAAGGAACGTTGTAATAAGAGATCAGAATTTCCGGCAGAATGCACACCAGCGTGATGTAGGCCGCGCCGATCACGGTCAGCCGCGTCAACACATAATCGAGGTAAGCGGCGGTGTTCTTGCCCGGCCGGATGCCCGGCAGGAAGCCGCCATATTTACGCAGATTGTCCGCCGTCTCTTCCGGGTTGAACACGATCGACGTGTAGAAGAAACAAAAGAAGACGATGCCGGCCGCGTAGAGCGCCAGATGCAGCGGCTGGCCATAGCCCAGCATGCCGACGACTTCCTGCAGCCACGGCATTGAGGCCGTATTCGCCTGCCCGACAAAGCTGATGATCGTTGACGGCAGCAGCAACAGAGAGGACGCGAAGATCGGCGGGATGACCCCTGATGTGTTGATTTTGAGCGGCAGGAACGAGCTTTCGCCCATGAACATCCGGTTGCCGACCTGGCGCTTGGGATACTGCACCACAAGGCGGCGCTGCGAGCGCTCCATGAACACGATGAAGATCGTGACGGCGACGAGAATGACCACAATGGCCAAAATGCCGATGACCGAGAGGGCGCCTTCCGCGCCCAGGCTGAGCGTCTGGAAAATCGCCGTCGGCAAGCCGGCGACGATGCCCGCGAAGATGATCAGGGAGATGCCGTTGCCCACGCCGCGCGCGGTGATCTGCTCACCTAACCACATCAGGAACATGGTCCCGCCCGTGAGCGTGATCATGGTTGAGGCGACGAAGAAGAGGCCCGGATTGGTGACGACGCCGGTCGTGCCCTGCAGGCCGATGGCGATGCCGTAGCTCTGCAGCAGCGCCAGCGCCACGGTGAGGTAGCGCGTGTATTGATTGAGCTGCTTGCGGCCAGCCTCGCCTTCCTTCTTCAACCGCTCGAGCGAGGGCGAGGTGGTGGCCAGCAATTGGATGATGATCGAGGCCGAAATGTACGGCATCACATTGAGCGCGAACACCGCCATGCGCTCGACCGCGCCGCCCGAAAACGTGTTGAACATCCCCAGGATGCCGCCAGCCTGGCTCTGAAACGCCTGCGCGAACGCCTGCATGTCGACGCCGGGAATGGGGATGTACGTGCCGAGCCGATAGACGACGAGCGCGCCCAGCGTGAACCATATGCGTTTTTGCAGCTCCGTCGCCTTGGCGAAGGCGGCGAAATTGACGTTGGCGGCGAGTTGCTCAGCGGCGGAAGCCATGTGGCGCGATCACTCCAGGTCCACGCCCACGAGCGGCGGGAAGAAAATGGGCTCAGCGCGAGGGCCGAGGCGATCCTCGCCGCCGCGCCGTGCGTGCGACAGCGCCCCAGGCGCGGGGCGCGGCCTAATCCGCCGCCGGCGCCGCCGGCTTCAGCAAATTCACGGCCCCGCCCGCCTTCTTCACCGCCTCGATAGCGGCGGCCGACGCGCCGGTGACGACGAATGTCACTTTGGTCTTCAGTGCGCCTTGCGCAAGGAGGCGCACGCCATCGTTCTTGCGCCGCACAAGGCCTGCGCCAGCCAGCACCGCCTCGGTGACCTCGCCCTTGGGGTCGAGCTTCTTGGCGTCAATGGCTTTTTGAATTCGGCCGAGATTGACCCACGCGAGATTGGCGCGGTTCATGGAATTGAAGCCGCGCTTGGGCATGCGCATGTGGATCGGCATCTGGCCGCCCTCGAACCCATTGATCGAGACGCCGCCGCGCGACTTCTGCCCCTTGACGCCGCGGCCGGCCGTCTTGCCCTTGCCGGAGCCGACGCCGCGGCCCACGCGCATTTTCGCTTTCGAGGCGCCGGGGCGATCCTTCAATTGATTGAGACGCATTTTCCTAAGCTCCGTCAGCCTAATGTCTCGGACTTGAAATGCGATCCACCCCGGGGATCATTGGAGTATCGCATTTCAAGTCCACAAGAGACATTAGAACCAAAAATTCCTAGAGCGGCTTATGGACTTTGAATTCGCTCCCCGCCCGCCATCACGGTGAGGCGAATTTAAAGCCCGCCGCTCTAATCAACGACCTGCACCAAATGCTGAACCTTGCGCACCATGCCGCGCACGGCGGGCGTATCTTCAAGAACCACAATCTGGCCCGCGCGCGAAAGCCCTAGCCCGCGCATCGTAGCGGCTTGGCTCGCTTCGCGCCGGATCGGGCTGCCGATGCGCTTCACCTTGATTTTGTTCTTTTCGATCTTGCCGGCCGCGGCGGCGGGTTTCTTGGCCATGTCGATCACCCTTCCGACGCAACGTCGCCGAGGCTCGCGCCATCCTTACGGCGCGCCACGATATCGGACACTTTAAGGCCGCGCCGATTGGCGACATGGCGCGGGCTGGTCTGCTGCTTTAGCGCATCAAACGTCGCGCGCACCATGTTGTAAGGATTGGACGAGCCTTGGCTTTTGCCGACCACGTCCGACACGCCCAGCGCTTCAAGCACGGCGCGCATCGGCCCGCCAACGATGAGGCCCGTGCCCGCCGGCGCGGCGCGCAGCATGATCTTGCCGGCGCCCCAGCGCCCGCGCCCGTCATGATGAAGCGTGCGCCCCTCGCGCAATGGCACGCGGATAAGGGACTTCTTGGCTTCTTCCGTGGCCTTGCGAATGGCTTCCGGCACTTCGCGCGCCTTGCCGTGGCCATAGCCGACGCGGCCTTTCTTGTCGCCGACGACGACCAGCGCGGCGAACGCGAAATTCTTGCCGCCCTTCACGACCTTGGCGACGCGGTTGATGGCGACGAGCTTGTCCACGAACTCGCTGTCGCGCTCTTCATTGGAGTCGCGTCCGCGCCGGTCATCGCGCCGGCCGCGGTCCCCGCCGCCCGCGCCGCGACGCGGCCCACGCGGACCGCGGCTGCGCGGCTGCTCGGCGGGCGGGGCGCCTTCGGCGCTCGGCGGGTTGGTGATTTCGTCGCTCATGCTCAAACGCCTCTAGAATTCGAGACCGCCCTCACGGGCGGCGTCAGCCAGCGCCTTGACGCGGCCGTGAAACAGATAGGCGCCGCGATCGAACACGACGCTCGTGATTTTTTGCGCCTTGGCCCGCTCGGCGATCAACTTCCCGATCGCGGCGGCGGCTTCCTTGTCGGCGCCCTTTTTGTGCTTCTTGCGGAACGCTTCCTCCAACGAAGAGGCCGCCGCCAGCGTGCGGCCGCCTTCATCGTCGATGATCTGCACCGAAATGTTCTTCGAGGAGCGGAACACCGACAGACGCGGGCGCCCGTTCGCCGACTTCTTCAGCCGGGACCGGTTGCGCTGGGCGCGGCGATCGAATTTGAAATTCGTGGTTTTCATGGCGCGCCTACTTCTTCTTGCCTTCCTTGCGCCGGATGCGCTCGCCCGCATACTTGACGCCCTTGCCCTTGTAGGGCTCGGGCGGGCGGTAGGAGCGGATTTCCGCCGCCACCTGGCCGACGACTTGCGCGTCCGCGCCGCTCACCTTGATCTCCACGGGCCGCGGCGTGGCGAGCGTCACGCCCTCGGGCGGTTCATAGACCACGTCGTGGCTCATGCCCAATTGCAGCTGCAAATTCTTGCCTTGCATCGCCGCGCGATAACCGACGCCGGTGAGCTCCAGCGTCTTCTCGAACCCCTCAGTCACGCCCTTGACCTGATTGGCCAGGATCGCGCGCGCCATGCCCCACATGGCGCGCGAGCGCTGCGTTTCATGGCGCGGCGACACGGTGATCTCGCCATTGGCGTGCGCGATGGACACTTCATCGGGCGCACGGAACGAAAGCGCGCCCTTGGGGCCCTTCACGCTCACCGACTGGCCCTGCACCGCCACGGAAACGCCCGCCGGCGTGGGAATGGGTTTTTTGCCAACGCGGGACATCTCAATACACCCGACAGAGAATTTCGCCGCCGACGTTCTGAGCGCGCGCGGCCGCATCGCTCATCACACCCTTCGGCGTCGACAGAATGGACACGCCAAGGCCGTTGCGCACGAGCGACAAGTCCTTGATCGATGAATAGACGCGCCGGCCCGGCTTCGACACGCGCTTGATCTCAGAGATCACCGGCGCGCCTTCGAAATACTTGAGCTGGATTTCAAACTCGGCCTTGCCGTCCTTCTCCACCTCGCCATAGGCGCGGATGAAGCCTTCCTCGATCAGCACATCCAGCACGCGCGCGCGCAGCTTCGAGGCTGGCGTCGTCACCGTGCTCCGGCCGCGCAATTGCGCGTTGCGGATGCGCGTCAGCATATCGCCCAAGGGGTCATTCAGATTCATGGCCTGCCCCTCACCAACTCGACTTGACCATGCCCGGCACTTGCCCCTTCGAGGCCAAGTCCCTGAGCGCGATGCGCGACAATTTCAGCTTGCGGTAAAAACCGCGCGGGCGCCCCGATAGCTCGCAGCGATTGCGATAGCGCGTGGGCGAGGCGTTGCGCGGCAACTCCGCCAGCTTGAGGCGGGCGCGGAAACGCTCCTCCGGCGGCAGCGCTTCATCGATCGCCACGGCTTTCAGCTTGGCGCGGCGCGCCGCGAACTTCTTCGCGAGGCGCTTGCGCTTTTCGTTGCGCTCCACTGAGCTTGTCTTCGCCATTCACTTATTCTCCGCTCTGTTCCGGGGTGGACGCTCGGCCGGGCCGGCCGCGCATCAGTTCCGGAACGGGAAATCGAGTTCCTTCAACAAGGCCTTGGCTTCATCGTTCGTACGCGCCGTCGTGCAGACGATGATGTCCATGCCCCAAATCTGATCGATGGTGTCGTAATTGATCTCGGGGAACACGATGTGCTCCTTGATCCCCATCGCGAAATTGCCACGCCCGTCGAACGAGCGGCCATTGAGACCGCGGAAATCCTTCACGCGCGGCAGCGCGATCGTCACCAGACGATCCAGGAATTCGTACATGCGATCCTTGCGCAGCGTGACCTTGCAGCCGATCGCCATGCCGTCGCGGATCTTGAAATTCGCGATCGACTTCTTCGACTTCGTGGACACCGGCTTTTGGCCGGCGATCAAGGTCAGCGCATCCATGGCGGATTTGAGTTTCTTGGAATCGGCCACCGCTTCGCCCACGCCCATATTGATCACCACCTTGTCGAGGCGGGGAATCTGCATGTCGTTCGAGTAGCCGAACTGCTCACGCAACTGCTTGCGAACGGCGTCGCGATAGCGCGTCTTGAAACGTGGTTCGTAATTCTCAGACATCGATCTGAACTCCCGAGCGCTTGGCGATGCGAACCTTGCGGCCATCATCAAGCACCTTGAATCCAACACGCGTGGCCTGGCCGGTCTTGGGATCGCGCATCGCGACATTCGAAACGTGCAGCGCGGCCGGCATGGTTTTCACGCCGCCCTGCGGATCAGCCATCGAGGGCTTGGTGTGGCGCTTCACGAGATTGACCCCGTCCACCACAACGCGCTCAGCCGCCGGGCGAACCTCCAGCACCTTGCCGGAGCGGCCCTTATCCTTGCCCGCGATCACGATGACCGTGTCGCCCTTCTTGATTTTCGCGGCCATTAGAGCACCTCCGGCGCCAGCGAGATGATCTTCATCTGGTTGCGCGCGCGCAGCTCACGCGGCACCGGCCCGAAGATGCGCGTGCCGATCGGCTCGCCCTGATTGTTGATGAGCACCGCGGCGTTGGTGTCGAAGCGAATGGTCGAGCCATCCTTGCGCTTGATGTCCTTCGAGACGCGCACGACGATCGCCTTGCGGACATCGCCCTTCTTCACGCGGCCGCGCGGCGTCGCTTCTTTCACCGAGACGACGATGATGTCGCCCACGGTGGCGTAGCGGCGCTTGGAGCCGCCCAGCACCTTGATGCACATGACGCGCTTGGCGCCGGAATTATCGGCGACATCGAGATTGCTCTGCATCTGGATCATGACGCGATCCTTAACCCTTCAAATGCCGCTTCAGGCGCCGACGCGCCCAACGACTTCCCAACGCTTCAGTTTAGACTTTGGCGGGCATTCCGATATCTCGACCTGCTCGCCAACCTTGTAGCCATTCGCCTCATCGTGCGCGTGATAGCGCTTGGAGCGGCGCACCGTCTTTTTCAGCACGGGATGGAGGTAGGTGCGCTCCACCTGCACGACGACGGTCTTGTCGCCCTTATCGCTCACCACTGTTCCGGTCATCACGCGCCGCGGCATCGTCTTCTCCTAATCCTCAAGCGCGCGCGTCAGCGCGATTGGCCTGTTCGCGCAGCACGGTTTCCACGCGCGCGATATCGCGGCGCACATCCTTGATGCGCGAAGGCTTCTCCAATTGTCCCGTCGCCTGCTGGAAGCGCAGATTGAACTGCTCCTTGCGCAGCCGAACGAGCTCATCCTTGAGCTTGCCCTCATCAAACTTCCGCACATCGGCGATTTTCATGTCACCGGGCATCATTGACCCTCCAAGCGCGTCACGATGCGCGTGCGCACCGGCAGCTTGCCCGCGCCAAGGCGCAGGCTTTCGCGCGCGACCGCATCCGGCACGCCATCGATCTCGAACATGATGCGGCCGGGCTTGACGCGCGCGGCCCAGAACTCGACCGCGCCCTTGCCCGAGCCCATGCGCACTTCGGTGGGTTTTTTCGACACTGGCACATCCGGGAAGATGCGAATCCACACCTTGCCCTGGCGCTTCATCTCACGCGTAATCGCGCGGCGCGCCGCTTCGATCTGGCGCGCGGTGACGCGCTCGGGCTCCAGCGCCTTGAGGCCATAGGAGCCGAAATTGAGCGCCGCGCCAGAAGTCGCGAGGCCGTGGATGCGGCCCTTATGCGCCCGGCGGAACTTGGTTTTCTTAGGCTGCAGCATCTAGACCCCCTCGGCGTCCGCCGGCGCATCTTCGCGCGCGCGGCGCGGGCGTCCGCGACGCTGCTCACGATCGCCGCCGGGCCCACGTTCATCGGCGCGCGCCGGGCGATCGCGATCGCGCCGTTCGCGGTTTTCACCCGTGTCGAGCGCGCGGCGATCTTGCGCCATCGGATCGTGCTCAAGGATTTCGCCTTTGAAAATCCAGACTTTGACGCCGATCTGGCCATACGCCGTCTTGGCTTCGCAGAAGCCGTAATCGACATCCGCGCGCAGCGTATGCAGCGGCACGCGGCCTTCGCGATACCATTCCATGCGCGCGATTTCCGCCCCGCCGAGACGGCCGGACACGTTGATGCGGATGCCTTGCGCGCCAAGGCGCATCGCCGATTGCATCGCCCGCTTCATGGCGCGGCGGAACGCGACGCGGCGCTCCAATTGCTGCGCCACGCCTTCGGCGACCAGGGTTGCGTCCGTCTCCGGCTTGCGCACCTCGACAAGGTTCAAGAACACTTCCGTGCCCGGCGCCATGCGCGCCAGCTCCTTGCGGAGCTTTTCGATGTCCGCGCCCTTCTTGCCGATCACCACGCCCGGCTTGGCGGTCAGGATCGTCACCCGGCACTTCTTCAGCGGCCGCTCGATGATGATCTTCGAAATGCCGGCGGCCGAGAGCTTATCGCGCAGATATTTGCGGATTTTGATGTCTTCATGGAGCAAGCGCGCATATTCGCCGGCGCTGGCGTACCAGCGGCTGTCCCAGGTGCGGTTGATGCCCAGGCGCAGGCCGATCGGATTGACTTTTTGACCCATTAGACGGCCTCCGCCGGCGCTGGCGTCTTCGAAGAATCGCGCAGCACAATGGTGACTTGAGAGAATAGTTTCTGGATGCCGGCGCCGCGCCCGCGCGCGCGCGGACGCATCCGCTTCATGGTGATGTTCTTGCCGACATGAGCCTGCGCCACCACCAGCGCGTCGATATCGAGATCATGGTTGTTTTCGGCGTTGGCGATGGCCGAGCGCAGGCATTTGAGCACATCCTTGGCGATGCGCTTGCGCGAAAAGGCGAGTTCATTGACCGCCTTCTCGGCCGAGAGGCCGCGGATCGACTGGGCCACCAGATTGAGCTTTTGCGGGCTGACGCGCAACGTGCGCAGCACGGCGCGCGACTCGTTGGCGGCCTGCTTTGGAGGGGCTTCGGGCTTGCTCATTTGCGCTTGGCCTTCTTATCCGCGCCATGGCCGTGATAGGTGCGCGTCGGCGAGAACTCGCCGAGCTTGTGGCCGACCATTTCCTCGCTCACGGCGACGGGAATGAAGGTCTTGCCATTGTGCACCTGAAAGGTGAGGCCGACGAATTGCGGCATGATGGTCGAGCGGCGCGACCAGGTCTTGATGGCGCCGCGCCCGCCTTGCAGCTTTTCCGCCTTCGCAAGCAGATAGCCATCGACGAACGGGCCTTTCCATACAGAACGCGGCATCGGACTAGCTCGACTTCTTGGCGCCGCGGCGCCGGATGATGAGACGATCGGAGGGCTTGGTTTTGCGCGTCTTGGGTCCGCGCGTTTTCTTGCCCCAGGGCGTGACGGGATGGCGCCCGCCGCTGGTTTTGCCTTCCCCGCCCCCGTGCGGGTGATCGACCGGGTTCATGGCCACGCCGCGCACGGATGGCTTCTTGCCCAGCCAGATCGAACGGCCGGCCTTGCCCCAGTTCTCGTTCATATTGTCGGGGTTGGACACGGCGCCGATCGTGGCCATGCACACGTCCGGCACCATGCGCAATTCACCGCTCGACAAACGCAGCTGGGCATAGCCCGCGTCACGCCCAATCACTTGAACGTAGGAGCCCGCCGCGCGCGCCATCTGCCCGCCCTTGCCGGGCTTCAGCTCGACATTGTGAACGATGGTGCCGACCGGAACGGCCTTCAGCGGCATTGCGTTGCCGGGCTTCACGTCCGCCTTGTCCGACGCGATCACCGTATCGCCGGCCTTGAGGCGTTGCGGCGCGAGAATGTAGGCGAGTTCGCCATCCGCATATTTGATGAGCGCGATGAATGCGGTGCGGTTTGGATCGTATTCGAGCCGCTCAACCGTCGCGGCCACGTTCCATTTGCGGCGCTTGAAATCGACCAGGCGATAGGCGCGCTTATGGCCCCCGCCATGACGGAACGCAGTGACGCGGCCCATATTGTTGCGCCCGCCGGACTTGGTGAGCCCCTCGGTCAGCGCCTTGACGGGCTTGCCCTTATAAAGTTCGCCGCGATCGACGATCACCAGCTGACGACGGCCAGGCGAGGTCGGGCGGAATTGCTTGAGCGCCATGACTTAAAGCCCCGTCGTCACGTCGATGGAGTGGCCTTCCGCGAGCGTCACGATCGCCTTCTTGCGTTCGCTGCGCTGGCCTTCCCGGCCGCGGAAGCGTTTGGTCTTGCCCTTGACGCGCAGCGTGTTCACGGCGCGCACCTTCACCTTGAAGAGCGCCTCGACCGCCTCTTTCACGTCCGTCTTGCTGGCTTCGAGCGGCACGCGGAACACCACCTTGTTTTGCTCCGAGAGCAGGGTGGATTTTTCCGTGATCACCGGCGCGAGGATCACGCCATAATGCTTGAGCATGCTCATTGCGCCGCTCCTTCATCGCTGACGGCGGCCTTCTTGGCGGGCGCAGGCTTTTTCGGCGCGGCGGCCTCGGCGCCGAAGCGCGCATTGATCGCCGCGATTGCGTCGGTGCTCAAAACGAGATGGCGCCGGCGCAGGATGTCATACACGTTAAGGCCGGCGCTCGGGAGCACGTCGATCTCGTGAAGATTGCGCGCCGCGAGCGCGAAATTCTCTTCAAGCTCCGCTCCGCCGATAAACAGCGCATTGGTCGCGCCCAGCTTTTCGAGCATCGCCTTCAGCGTCTTGGTCTTGGCTTCCTTGAGCTTCAGGGCATCGACGACGACGAGCTCCTTGGACAGCGCCTTGGATGACAGCGCGTGCTTCAGCGCCATCGCCCGCACTTTTTTCGGCAAACCGATTTCATGATCGCGCGGATGGATGTTGTGGGCATGGCCGCCGCCTCTGAAGATCGGCGCGTTGGCGCTGCCGTGGCGGGCCCGGCCCGTGCCCTTCTGCTTGTACAGCTTGGAGTGCGAGCGCGCGACTTCCCCGCGCGACAACGTCTTTGACGTGCCGGCGCGGCGCTTTGCGAGTTGCCACTTCACCATGCGCTGAAGAATATCGCCGCGGATGTCTTCGATGCCGAAAATGGCGGGATCGAGATCGACGCTGCCGGCCTTCTTGCCGTCGAGGGATTTCACATCGAGCTTCATGCCGGCGCTCCTTCAGCGGCGGTGAATTTGCCGGGCCTGGCCGCTTCGGCCGGCAGCTTGGCCTTCACCGCGTCGCGCACCTCGATCCAGCTTCCCTTCGCGCCGGGGATCGAGCCCTTGATGAAAATGAGGCCGCGCTCGGCGTCGACACGCACGACTTCGAGGTTTTGCGTGGTGACGCGCTCATCGCCCAGGTGCCCGGCCATTTTCTTGCCCTTGAACACCTTGCCGGGATCCTGGCGCTGGCCGGTTGAGCCGTGCGATCGGTGGCTGACAGAGACGCCGTGCGTTGCACGCAGGCCGCCGAAATTCCAACGCTTCATGGCCCCGGCGAAGCCCTTGCCAATGCTCGCGCCAGCCACATCAACCTTCTGGCCGATGACAAAATGATCCGCGGAAATCTTGGCGCCCACCGGCAACAGCGCATCGGGCGCTACGCGGAATTCACGCACTTCGGCTTTCACTTCAACTTTCGCCCGCGCGAATTGGCCGCGCTCGGCCTTGGTGGCGTTCTTGGCCTTCGCCGCGCCCGCGCCGAGCACGAGCGCGACATAGCCGTCGCCCTTGGCCTCGCGCGTCTTGCCCTTGGCCTTTTTCGCGTTGACCGGCTTCAGCGCGACTTCGGCGCCGGTTGAATCGTGAAACGGCGCCGCTTCAACAGTGCGCCGGCCGATCACCTGGCAATCCTCAAGCGACAGCACGGTGACGGGCACATGCGCGCCATCCTCCGCGAACACGCGCATCATGCCGAGTTTCTTGGCGAGCACGCCAGTGCGTTGAGCGGGCTGGGCCATGACTTACCCCAGCACCTGGATTTGCACGTCGACGCCGGCCGACAAGTCGAGCTTCATCAGCGCATCGACCGTCTGCGGCGTGGGCTGCACGATGTCGAGCATGCGCTTGTGGGTTCTGATCTCGAACTGCTCACGACTTTTCTTGTCGATATGAGGCGAGCGGTTGACCGTGAATTTTTCGATGCGAGTCGGCAGCGGCACGGGGCCGACGACTTGCGCGCCCGTGCGCTTGGCGGTGTTGACGATTTCCTTGGTCGACTGATCGAGCGTGCGGTGATCGAACGCTTTGAGCCGAATTCTGATATTCTGCTGCATCATGGCGACACATTCCCACCGGCGCCCAACGCCGTGCGAGCGCGCCGCAAACTCGCTGACGATATCCGCAAACAAAGCGAGAGGCGCCCGGCCAAAAGAGCCGCCGACGACCGCCTCAGATCGCAAGATGTATGCGGACCGCGTCTAAGCAACGCTTACGGCCGGCCCAAAGAGGGGTCTGAGTACAGAACGGCCCCGCACGCGTCAAGCGCGAACGGGGCCGCTTTTTGTGGTTTTGAAGCGCGCTTAGCGGGGCGGCGGCGCTGGCGCTGGAGCGGGCGTCGGCGCGCTGGCGCGGTTGCGCGTGATGACGCGGCCTGAGCCCATGGAGGATTGCTCGAGCCGGCCGGTCACGGAATCGACCATGACGTCGCCAGAGCCCGCGACCGAGGCCTCGACATCCCCAACAACGCCGCGCACATCGACGCCGCCCGAGCCCAGAATATCGGTTTCGAGCCGCGTGACTGGCGCGGCGATCACCACATCGCCCGAGCCCGCTATGTCCACGGAAGCCTCGGTGACGGCGCCGCCATTGATCGTCACATCGCCCGAACCGGCCAAATTCGCCTCCAGGGCCCCGTTGATCGAGGCGGCCGTGAACGCGCCGGAGCCCGCGATATCTACATTAATTCCGCCCGCGACCGCGCCGACCGTCACCGTGCCGGACCCGGCCTGATCGGCGTCAACTTCGCCTGCCGCGCCGGCCCGGACTTCGCCCGAGCCCGCCGCGTTGATCTCAAGCCGGCCGGTCACGTCGCCGACCGTGCTGTCGCCGCAGCCGGCGAAATCGAGCTTGGCGCTCTGGGACGGGCCGATCTCTCCAAAAGCCGCGCCGCGCAAGCTCATCGCCAGCTCGCGCGGGGCGCGGATGGTGATGCGGGGCAGGTCAGCGCGGGCGATCTCGCCATAGCCATCGAGCGAAACCGTTCCGGTGTCGCTGCAATTATCGATGCGGCCGGCGAGACGCCCATCAACGGTCACCCGGCCGCCGGAAGCAGTCACTTCCGGCATTGGGGTGCGTCCAGGATTGTCAATTTCCACTGAGATGTCCGCGCGGTCCTCAGGCGTCACCACCACTACGGCCGCCGCGTGGATCACACGCACTTCATCCCCCGCATAGGTCGCGGCGGCGAGGCGCCCGGCGGCTGGCTCGACATAGGCGGCGCGCCCGCCCCCGAATTCGATGTCCTCGCCGTCGATGGTGAAATGCAAGGAGTCGTGCCCAAGCGACGATAACGCCATCACGATCGCCAAAATGACGCCGCCCACCAATGCAGCCCGTTCCATGTTCACTCCTCGCCCTTGGCCGCCCCGCGCGCGCGGGGTGTTTCACAGAGGATGCGCATCCGCGGCAGCTTGGATGCAGGCCCGAACTGTTGCGCTCAGGCAACAGTGAAGCAAGCCCGCCCCACCCTTATCCACAAGGCCCGATGGCGCTTACCAGTCCTTAACCTTGCTCAGGCGTTAGTCATTTTCAGCAACCCCGGCGTACGACCAACCCTTTTCCTGGGTGTGGCTTGGGGCTGTCACATCTTTTTGAAGGGGAAAATGCGATGAAGAAATCTCTGCTTATCGGCGCCGCGGCGATCCTGGCCATGGCCGCGCCCGGCGTCGCCAGCGCCGAAATGAACGGCCATGTCGGCGCCGCCTGGGGCTGGCTGGATGACGATGACGACAGCAATAAGGAAGGCGTCAGGTCATTTGACGGCGCCTTCTCAACGCCGCTCCATAACAACTGGGTATTCCAGTTCGACGCGAGCACCCTGGAGATGGATCACGACTCCCACAGCGATACCTTCAGCAACCTCCAAGGCCACGCTATCATGCGCACCGACACGCATGCATTCGGCGGTTTCTTCGCGGCGCCTGAAATCGGCGGCGACGCCTTCTATGGCCTTGGCCTCGAGGGCGCTGCTTATTTCAATCGCTTCACCTGGTCTGGCCAGATCGGTGCGGCGTGGGAATCAAACGATGACAGCGACCAGATATTCAATCTCTCCACGCGCGGCGATTTCTTCGTCAACGACAATTTCTCCATCGGCGCGGAACTCGGCTGGACCGACTCCGAATGGGAAAGCGAAGAAGCGATCGTGGGCGGAATCAACGGCGAATATCAATTCAACAACTCGCCCTTCTCCATGTCGCTCGGCTGGGTGCACGCCGATTCCGATTATGACGGCGGCGGCAGCCATGAGATCGACCTGATCACGCTCGGCGGGCGCATCAATTTCGGCACGGCGTCGCTGTTTGAACGCAACCGTTCCGGCGCCAGTATGGTCGGCCTCAACAATGCGGTGCGCGACAGCATCCTGATGTGGTGATCTCTCGATAGCTCAAAACAACGAAGGCCGCTTCCCTCGGGAAGCGGCCTTTTTGTTTGTCTGGTTTGATTGCGTGTCGCGTGGCGCCGCGCGCAGCGCTGCACGAGCGGATAGCTCTGCTGGCTTGCCGCAGCTTTCCTCCCCCGTTCACGGGGGAGGTGTCGAGCGCGCGGCGCGAGACGGAGGGGGGCGCTCACGACCTCCCCCCTCCGATCGCTTCACGATCACCTCCCCCGTGAACGGGGGAGGAAAAAGCGGAGTCGACCAATGAGGATGCGCTCCCCCCGTCAATGACTGCTTTGCAGTCGACTGAGGGGGAGATGAAAGACCTATTTCAACGGCCCATTAGGGCCTGATCGTTTGAGATTGAGTCAATCTCAAACGTTAAATAGGCTCTCATTCAACAATATAGAGCGCGATGGCCGCCAAAACCGGTATCCACTTTTGGCTATCGCGCTCTACGCCAGGATCTTCGCCACGACGCCGGAGCCCACGGTGCGGCCGCCCTCGCGGATGGCGAAGCGCAGCTTTTCCTCCATGGCGATCGGCGTGATGAGCTCGACCGTCATTTTCAGATTGTCGCCCGGCATGACCATTTCCGTGCCCGCCGGCAATTCCACGATGCCCGTCACGTCCGTGGTGCGGAAATAAAATTGCGGCCGGTAATTGCCGAAGAACGGCGTGTGGCGCCCGCCCTCGTCCTTGGTCAGGATATAGACTTCCGCCTCGAACTTCTTGTGCGGCGTGATCGAGCCCGGCTTGCATAAGACTTGCCCACGCTCGACGCCCTCGCGATCGACGCCGCGCAACAGCGCGCCGATATTGTCGCCCGCCTGGCCTTGATCCAAGAGCTTGCGGAACATTTCAACGCCGGTCACCACGGTCTTCACCGTATCGCGGATGCCGATGATCTCGACTTCCTCGCCGACCTTGACGATGCCGCGCTCGACGCGCCCGGTCACCACCGTGCCGCGCCCCGAGATCGAGAACACATCCTCGATCGGCATCAGGAACGGCTGATCGATCGGACGCTCCGGTTGCGGAATATAGGCATCGACCGCCTTCATCAGTTCAAGGATCGCGTTCTCGCCGATCTCCGGCGTCTTGCCTTCCACGGCCGCCACCGCCGAGCCGCGCACGATCGGGATGTCGTCGCCCGGGAACTGATTGTTGGAGAGAAGCTCGCGCACTTCCATCTCCACGAGCTCGATGAGCTCGGGATCGTCGACGAGATCGACCTTGTTCAAGAACACCACCATCGCCGGCACGCCGACCTGACGCGCCAAGAGCACGTGCTCGCGCGTTTGCGGCATCGGCCCGTCCGAAGCGGAGACGACGAGGATCGCCCCGTCCATCTGCGCGGCGCCCGTGATCATGTTCTTCACATAATCCGCGTGGCCCGGGCAATCGACGTGCGCGTAATGGCGGTTCGCCGTTTCATACTCGACATGCGCCGTGTTGATCGTGATGCCGCGCGCCTTTTCCTCGGGCGCCGCGTCGATATCGGCATAGGCCATCGCCTTGGCCCCGCCGGCCTTGGCCAACACCATCGTGATCGCCGCCGTCAGCGTCGTCTTGCCGTGATCGACATGCCCGATCGTGCCGATGTTGCAGTGCGGCTTCGTCCGCGAAAACTTTTCCTTGGCCATGTGATCCTCGTGCGCGCCAACCCTCGATGCGGCGGCTGATTTCAAGAAAGCGCGGTGTTTAACTGGGGTTGTGGGCCAGTCAAGCCGGGCCTGGAGCGGGTAGAGGGAATCGAACCCTCGTCTTCAGCTTGGAAGGCTGCGGCTCTACCATTGAGCTATACCCGCGCCGTCTTCACGACGCTTCGTAACACCTCTGCACTATGCCCAGCCGCGGCGCAGAGAGCGAAGGCTGGTGGAAGGGGCTGGATTCGAACCAGCGTACGCTCTCGCGGGCAGATTTACAGTCTGCTGCCATTAACCACTCGGCCACCCTTCCCCATGCGGGGCTGCTTCCCACGCCGGCGGCGCCGTTCTAGGAACGCCGGCCGATTTGGGAGCGCGTCATATAGCCAGGACCCCACCCCCGCTCAAGGGAGGCAAAGCCGATGACTCGGGGCCGCTCTGGCTCTGGGGCGTGCACGCCGTGCTCGCCGCGCTCGCCAACCCGCGCCGCCGGATCGACCGTGTGATCGCCACGCGCAACGCCGCCGCGCGCCTGCCCGCCGGAGTCGAAGCGGTGATCCATGAGCCAGACGCCATCGACCGCATGCTGCCGCCCGGCGCGGTGCATCAGGGCCTCGCCGCGCGCGTGTGGCCGCTCGCGTTTCTCGATCTCCACGAAGCGTGTGCGCCGGCCGACAAGCGACCCGTCATCGTGCTCGACGGGATCACCGATCCGCAGAATGTCGGCGCGATCTTCCGCACGGCGGCGGCGTTCGATGCGCGCGCCGTGATCATGCAGGATCGCAAATCGCCGCCGCTGACGGGTGTGCTCGCGAAAGCGGCGGCGGGCGGCGTTGAACTCGTTCCAGCGGTCGAGGTCGTCAACATCGCCCGCACGCTCGAAACCCTGAGCGAGTTCGGCTACCTCACGGTGGCGCTGGCGGGTGAAGCCGAGCTGACGCTCGCGCAAGCGTACGCTGATGATCGCCCGATCGCGCTTGCACTGGGCGCTGAAGGCAAGGGCCTGCGCGAGGGCGTCGCGGGGGCATGCGAGCGAACCGCGCGCATCCCCATTCACGCGCGCATGGAGAGCCTCAATGTCTCCAATGCCGCCGCGATCGCTCTCTACGAAGCTTCGCGACGCTAAGCTTTGGCGCCGGCGCGGCGGCCAAGGAAAATGCTCTTCACAAAGAAGAAGATCGCAATGATGATCACCAGGCCGAGATAGACGACGCCCAGCCGTTGCCAGAACGACACTTCCGTCACGTTCGGCAAGCGCAGCTCCGCCCCCGCGGTGATGATCGGCCAGAAATGTTCGACCAGCACATAGGCGACGGCGGCGCCAAGCGTCACCACCAGCAATTGGCCCCAGCGCTGCATGAGGAACACCGCGATCAGCGCCACGACGAGGCCCTGCCAGCGATTGGTGATGTCAAACCCATCCCGCATCATTTCGAGGATGGAATTCAGCAAATCGCCAAGCCAATTCACGATGTCCATGGCCGACGGCCCCCCTGCGGCTGATGTTGGAAAAACCCTATCATCCCGGTCCGGCTTGTCCAAGCCGGTCTATAGCCGCTTGGCCATCTCCACGGACGCGTGGCCCACGCCGTCGACGATCATGCTGTCCGGCTCCAGCCCGAAGGGTTCGAACCCGCGCCTATGATAGAAGGCCTTGGCCCGGCCATTGCCCGCCCGCACATTGAGCTTGAGGATAGAGACGCCCGCGCGCCGGGCAAACGCCTCGATCTCGTCCATCAGCGCATGCGCCGCGCCCACACCTTGCGCCTCACGCGCGACGAACATCGCATTGATCCAGCCATTGTGCTTGAGGCGGATGCGCTCGGGTATCCGTAAGGACGCGCAGGCGATGAGCGCGTCCTCCGCTTCGACGCCGAACCAGTGCGTGCTCATCATGCGCGCGGCCCAAGCCTCGGCGCCCCACGCCGCTTCTTCCTCGTAGGCCGCGCCGAAATCGAGCGGGTGATCCCGCAGCGCACGCAGGCGCAGCGCGTAAAGGCTTGGCGCGTCGTCAGCCGTGAGGCGGCGCGCCGCGTTCACGCGCCGCCGCCGAATTGCTCCGCCCACGCCGTGACCTGCTCGTCCTCGATCTTCTTGAACAGCACGTCCGGCGGCGTGATTTTGAGTCCCCGCGGCAGGGCGTCGAACAAGCCTTCATCGCCCGCACGCGGCCAATTACGATTGCTGGTCGGCACGCCGAGCGCATCCAGCACCGTTTCGGCCGCGTCCGGAATGAAGGGCTGGGCGAGGATCGCGAACACCGCGCACAGATTAAGCCCGATGCGCACGCCGAGGGCCGCGCGATCGCGGTCGGTCTTGATCGCCGTCCAGGGCGCGGCCTCCTGCAAATATTCATTGCCCAAAGCCCAGAGCGCGCGCGTTTCCGCCGCCGCCTTACGGAATTCCATCGCCTCGTGATGGGCGGTGAGCGCGGCGAGGCGCTCATGGAATTGCGCCGCCAGCTTCTGTTCCGCTTCACCGAATGAGCCGCCATCCGGCACGGCGGAGTCAAACCGCGCGGCGCAAAAGCGCGTGATGCGGTTGACGAAATTACCGAACACGTTGGCGAGATCGGCGTTCACCGTCTGCTGGAAATGCTCAAGCGTGAAGGGCGCGTCCGCCGTTTCCGGCGCATTGGCCATCAAATACCAGCGCCAATAATCCGATGGCAGAAGATCGAGCGCCTGATCCATGAAGACGCCGCGCTTCTCGCTGGTCGAGAATTTGCCGCCATACCAGGTGACCCAATTGAACGCCTTGAGCCGATCCACGAGTTTCCAAGGTTCGCCCGAACCCATGATCGTCACCGGAAAACTCACCGTGTGAAAAGCGACATTATCCTTGCCCATGAACTGCACATACGTGACATCGCCGGCGCCCTTGTCCGTTCGCCACCAGCGCGCCCAATCCGCGCCCGTCGCTTGCGCCCATTCCTCCGTCGCGCCGATATATTCGATGGGCGCGTCGAACCACACATAGAACACCTTGGTCTCGAAGCCGGGGCGCGGCTTGCCGTCCTGGGTGACCGCCACGCCCCAGGAAAGGTCGCGCGTGATCGAGCGATCGATGAGGCCCTCGTCGAGCCATTTATAAGCGATCGAGCGCGCAAGGTGCGGCCAATCGGTCGCCGCATCGACCCAGGCGCGGATGCGCTCCTGCATCTTCGGCTGCAGCAGAAATAGATGGGCCGTGTCGCGCACTTCAAGATTGGTAGATCCGGAAATTTTCGAGCGCGGATGCTTAAGATCGGTCGGGTCGAGCAGCCTTTGGCAATTGTCGCACTGATCGCCGCGCGCGCGTTCAAAGCCGCAATGCGGGCATGTCCCCTCGACATAGCGATCCGGCAAGAAGCGCCCGTCATCAATGGAATAGACCTGTTTGGAGACGCGTTCCTCGATGAGGCCGTTTTTCTCAAGCGCCTCGCAAAAATGCTGCGTCAGCCGATGGTTCGGCGGATTGGATGAACGGCCGAAATGATCGAACGAGAGGCGAAAGCCCGCGCCGGCGCGCTTCTGGATGTCGTGCTGTTCATCGCAATAGGCGCGTGGGCTCTGGCCCGCTTCCGCCGCCGCGAGTTCGGCCGGCGTGCCGTGCTCGTCCGTCGCGCAAATAAAGAGCACTTCGTGGCCCTGCATCCGGCGAAAGCGCGCATGCACATCCGCCGGGAGCATCGAGCCCGCCAGATTGCCGAGATGCTTGACGCCGTTGATGTACGGCAGCGCGGAGGTGATGAGATAGCGGGCCATGAACGGCGGGGTTTAGGCACCCACGCACGCCAAGCGCAAGTCTAGTCTGGAAGCTTCTTCAAGGTATCGATGAAGACGTCCACTTCTTCCTTCATCCAATATGCCCCACGCTCCCAAAAATCCACGAGTGCTGCGCGATTGAGCTTCACCCAGTCAATAACTGGCCGTGACATGCGTGTCGTGACGCGATCGGGCAGGCTTGAGGCGACAACGCGCGGCGCTTCCTCCACTGAGACGGAAAAACTCGGCTGATCCGGCCCTGGCTTCTCAAAATACTTAACGCGCGGGCCATGCCCGCCTTGTCGCGTGGAGATGTAAACTACGCCTAGTATTCCAGTATGCGCCTGCGAGAGATTCGCCATGTCGAAAACGTCGTCGAGTGCGGAAGCGTCGTCCATCGACTCTCTCTTGGAGCAGACCACGTGTGATCAATTTGCCATAGCAAATATAGCCAATGTTCACCCCTGGAGATAGGGGCATCTTGGTTCGGCCACTCTAACAGGCTGTTGAAAATGGGTCTTTCACCCCCCCTCAGTCGACTACGTCGACAGCTCCCCCGCCACCCGATCGCTTCGCGATCGGGCGATATTCCGTTGCCAGAATCGCGAAGCGATTCTGGTGGGGGGAGCAAACCCTCTCTGAATCGATTCCGCTTTTTCCTCCCCCGTTCACGGGGGCTTCGCAGCGATCAGCAATCGATCCAGTGGATCGATTGCCGCGCAGAAGGCGGAGCGAAGCGGAGCAGGGTGATCGCGAAGCGATCGGAGGGGGGGCGACCATGCAAGCCGCTACTTTTCAACAGCCTGCTAAACTCGCAACCGTAACGCGTCTGTCAACTCGCCGCGCTGATCCGCTCATACGCCTGCCGCATCAGCCGCCCATAACGCTCCACCTGGCCCGGCCCGTTATAGACGCGCGCAAAGCCTTCCCAGTCCTTGGCGACCAATTCATCGGCGATGTTGTTGGCGCGCACAAACGCCTCGAACGCCTGCAATTGCTTGACCAGGGATTTCGAATAATCCGCGATGAACGCCGTCGCGCTTTGATAGCCGCAGGCGCGGAAATTCATGCCCATGATCTGGAAAAGGCCCCAGCTCGCCGAGGCGATCGCGTTTTCCGGATCGAGGCCGTAAGCTTCGCGCAATTGCGCGTAGCGCCCGGCCTGATCGCGCGGATAGCGCGTGCGATCCCAGGACGGATACGACACGTTCGGATTGGTCGCGTCGAAACGGTGATTGGTGAGCCGCGAGAAAATGTGCGGCTCGTATAGGATGATCGGCTTGCCATCCGCGCCGAAGGCGGAGGCGCCGCTCTCCACCTCGACCACCGCCTGCACCGCCGCCGCCTCGCAGCCGAGGCGTCCCGCCGCAGCCTGAAAATCTGCGGCTGTAAGCGCCGCCTGGCTCTCGGCCACCAGCGTGTCGATGAACGCCGCGCCCTGCGCCTGGCGGATGAGCGCGGCGTAGGCGTTGGTCAGCGCCGTTGCGTAGGCGCCGCCGCCCGCCTCGCCCTCATAGGCGCGCGCGAAACCGGCCCAATCCTTGTTGGTCAATTCGTCGACGAGGCTCTGCGAGCGCAAATAACGCTCGAACGCCGCGAGCTGACGCGCTTCAGATTGCGACACGTCGCGCGCGAATTCGTACGGCGAAGCATAGCCGCATTGCGCCCAATAGCGCCCGGGAATTTGCAGCGCGCCCCAGCTGGTCGCGCCAATCGCTTCGGCCGGCGCCAATCCATAGGCTTCAGTGAGCTTGGCCCAGCGCGCGGCTTGCGTGCCGCCAAGATCGGCGCGCCGCACACTTGGTTGTGACACGTTCGGGTTTGAGGCGTCGAAACGCCCGCCCGTCGCCTGGCTGAACCAGAACGGCTCGAACAGGATGAGCGGCTTATTGTCGGCAAAGCCGGCGCCCGCGCTCTCAACCTGAATGACAGCGCGGATGGTCGCGGCCTCGACGCCGAGGCTCGCGGCGAGCGAATCGATCTGCGCCAGCGTGAGGCGGCTGGCGTCCTGCGCGCGCAGCGCCTCCAGAGAGAAGTCCGCTGGCGGCCCGGCGACGGGCGGCGGCGGTGCAGGCGGCGCCGGTGGCGGAACGGGCGGCGCCGGCGGCGGCGCGGGGGGCTCCGGCGGGGGTGCTGGCGGCGCGGGCGGCGGCGTCACCGGCGGCGCTGGGGGCGGCGGTGGGCTTGGCGGGCGCGGCGGCGCAGGAGGCGGCGCTGGGGGTGAGGGCGGGCTCGCCGACCGGCGGCCGAACAGAACGCGGAACAATCCATCCCAGAAGCTCATCGCGCACCCCATGCAGCGCGGCGTCCCCGCGCGTCGCGTCCATAGCCGAGCGCGCCGCCGAGCGCGAGCCTTCAGCGCCGCGGCGCATACGCGCCGACATCTTCCGTCCGCGCGCGTTTCACGGCACAAACGCGCCCGCGCCGCCATAGCTCAGCTGGTAGAGCACCTGATTTGTAATCAGGGGGTCGGGGGTTCGAGTCCCTCTGGCGGCACGGGCCGTCGCTGTTGGGGGACACGGAATGGGCGCCATCAATTCCGGCCTGATGGCCGCACTAATCGTAGGCTACGTCGCGCTGCAATTGGGCGTCGGGCTGTGGGTGAGCCGGCGGGTCAAGACCGATACGGACTATTTCGTCGCCGGCCGACGCCTCGGCCTCGTTCCAGTCGCCCTGTCCGTCTTCGCCACCTGGTTCGGCGCCGAGACCATCTTGTCCTCGTCCGCCGAAATCGCCAGCGGCGGCCTCGCGGGCGGACGCGCCGAACCGTTCGGCTACGCAATCTGCCTTGTCGCCATGGCGCTGTTCATCGCCGGCGCCTTTCGCGCCAAGGGCTATGTGACTCTCGCCGATTTTTTTCGCGACAGATTTGGGCGCATAGCGGAGCTCGCCTGCGTCTGGCTGACCATTCCGGTTTCGATCATATGGGCGGCGGCGCAATTAATCGCGCTGTCCGTGCTGATGCACACCGCGCTCGGCGTGCCGGAAGGCGCGACGCTGTTAGCGGCCGCGCTGCTCGTCATGACCTATACGGCGTTTGGCGGCCTGCTCGGCGATATCGCGACGGACATCATCCAATCCATCGTGCTGGTGGTCGGCCTCATTGTCGCGCTTGGCGCACTCATCGCGCATCTTGACGGCGTCGACGGCCTCTTCGCCTCAATCGAGCCAGCGCAACTGACGCTGGTCGGCGAAGGCGAAACCTGGCTTGGCCGTTTGGACATTTGGGCCGTGCCGATCCTCGGCTCGCTCGTCACACAAGAAGCAATCAGTCGTTTCCTCTCGGCGCGCGATGCACAGGTGGCGCAACGCGCCTGCTTCACGGCGGCGGGACTTTATCTCGCTGTGGGCGCCGCGCCCGTCCTGCTTGGCCTTGCTGGCGTCCACATCGTCGGCGCCGAGGAGGGTGATAATTTCCTTCTCGCCCTGATGCGCGAAACCGCCTCGCCGATCGTGTTCATTCTGTTCACCGGCGCGCTTTTATCGGCGATCTTGTCGACGGCGGATTCAAACATCCTGTCCGTGTCATCGCTCGTGTCGGTAAATCTCGTCGCGAAATTCCACGCGCGGGCGAGCGAGCGGATGAAGCTTATTCTCGCGCGCGCCGCCACCATCGCGGCAAGCCTCATCGCCTACGCCATCGCCGCCGGCGGCGCGAGCATCCGCGACCTCATCACGCTCACCTCCGTGCTGGGCCAGGCCGGCCTCCTCGTGGCGGTGCTGTTCGGTTTGCGCAGCCAGTTCGGCTCGGAGCGGGCGGCGTTGGCCGGGGTCGCGGCGGCGGTGGTCGCAAATCTCTGGACGTTGGCGCTGTGGCCGATGCAACAAATGTTGAGCGACGGGGAAAGCATCTCGGCGGCGGTCGGCCTCCTCTTGGCCGGCGAAGCGCCCGCTTTGGACGGATCGTTCTTGCTGTCAGTGCTGGCCGCATTGATCGGCTATGTGGCTGTCGGGCTCTGGGAGCAGCGCCGCGCCGCGCCGACGGCGCAAGGAGGGTGACGGTGAAGCCTGCTCATCTCGCGATCATTGGGGCGATGTTGACCGCTGCGTGCCAACACGCGACGGCGCAACCGGCGCCGGCTGAGCCGTGCCCGCCTCCCGGCTTTGATCGCGCCACGCTGATCGCCCTGCGCGATGGCGGATTTGCCGTCGCCGACACCGCGCGCCGAACGGCGCTGGCACGCGGACTGCTCGCCTGTCTTGCCGATCCGGACCCTGTCTTGCGCGACGGCGTCGCCTTCGAGGGGCTCTCTCGCTTTCTGCGCGCGCGGCAATTGTCAGCCGATACGATGCGCGACATGGAAGCGCGCCTGCGTGCACGCTTAACGGAGGGGGATGCGCAGGGGTTTGCACGTCCCTTCGCCGCCCTCACCCTGGCCGAACTCGCCCGCGCCGACCGCATTGAGCCTTATCTCACAACGCAAGCGCGCGCCGCGCTTCTCGCCGCCGCCACCGAGTATGTGCGCGGCGTTCGCGATTATCGCGGTTTTGACGATCGCGATGGCTGGCGCCATGGAGTCGCGCACGGCGCGGACATGCTCGTGCAGTTGGCCTTGAACCCGGCGCTTGGCCGCGCGGACCTTGACCGCATCCTCGCGACCGTTGAATCGCAGATCACGCCAGAGGGGCATTTTTACATTTATGGCGAGAGCGAGCGCCTCGCCGCGCCGGTGCTCATGATCGCGCGCCGCAACATGTACAGCGAGGCGGAGTGGACGGCCTGGCTGGCGGCCCGCGCGCAGCCGGCGCCGCTGAATGACTGGCGCGAGGCCTTTTCCTCGACCTGGGGCCTCGCCCAACGCCACAACACCGCCGCTTTTTTCGCCGCACTTTACGTGAACGCGCGAGTCACCGCTGAGCCAGCCTATGCGCCGCTCCTGCCGGGCATTGAGGCGGCCTTGCGCGCCTTGCCGTGACGCTGGGGCGCATTGCGCGCTTAGCGCGGCTCGAGCGAAGAGGGACGCGGACTTGACTTGGAGCGACTTGTGACACGATTTTTTCTCGCCGCCCTCGCCGCTTTCGCCGTGCTCGCCTGCGGGCCGAGCCAGGATGCGCCCGATGCGCCGGCCCCGGCGCCAATCTCGGTCAGCGCCGCCAGCGCCGCCGGCGCCGCCTTGACCCCGCAAGAAATCACACGCCGCGTCGCGGCCCTGCCCGCGCCGCTCAACGCCGCCAATTATCAGAATGGCCTGCGCACGTTCGCGCAATGCCGCTCCTGCCACCAGATTACGGCCGGCGCCGGCAATCGCGTTGGGCCGAACCTCCACGGCGTCTACGGCGCACGCGCCGCGCAAGTGCGCGGCTTCGGTTATTCGCAACCCATGCGCAACGCCAACCTCACCTGGAACGCCGCGACTCTGGATCGCTTCCTCGCCAATCCACGCACGACCGTGCCCGGCACGCTGATGGTGTTTCCCGGCGTGCGCGACGCCAACAATCGCCGCGATCTCATCGCCTATCTTGCGATCGAGTCTCGCCGCTGATTATTCTGCGGGCTGGGCGCGCGCCTTGGCTTCTGCCGCGTCATAAGTGTCGATCTCGCGCGCCCGCGCCTCCGGTGAGCGCGTGAACCGCGCCATGAGATCGTAGAAGGCGGGCACGACAAACAGCGTCAGCATCGTGGCGACGAAGAGACCGAAGAAAATCACGACGCCGATGGTCTGGCGGCTCTCAGCGCCCGCGCCGTGGCCGAGGATCAGAGGCGCGGCGCCGACGATGGTGGCGATGCTGGTCATCAGCACGGGCCGCACGCGCAGGTCGGATGCTTCGAGGATCGCCTCGCGCACGCTTCTGCCCTCATCGCGCAGCTGGTTGGCGAATTCCACGATGAGAATGCCGTTCTTGGCGGCGAGCGCGATGAGGATGATGAGGCCGATCTGGCTGTAAATGTTGAGCGTGCCGCCGAATGCGTAGAGCCCGAACAGCCCGCCCGCTATGGCCAGCGGCACCGTCAGCATGATGATCAGCGGGTGGATGAAGCTCTCAAACTGCGCCGCGAGGGCCAAAAACACGATGATCAGCGCGAACGCGAAGGCGAAGGCGATCGCGCCCGAGGCCTGCTCCAATTGCCGGGCCTGGCCGGTATAGGCGATGGTGATGCTTTGTTCGCCGATCTCGGCGCGCGCCATCGCTTCGAGCGCGGCGATGGCGTCTCCAAGCGCAACGCCAGGCGCCAGCGACGTGTTGACCGTGACTTGCGCCTGGCGGTTAAGCCGGCGCCGCTCCGCCGCATCGCCCACCGTACGATACGTCACGATGGTCGAGAGCGGTATGAGTTCGCCCGTGCGATCCGAGCGCACATAGCGATTGGCGAGGTCCGCGATGTCGGTCCGCTCGCCGCGCTCGGCCTGCAGATAGACATAATATTCCTCGCCGCGATCGCTGATCGTGTTGATGCGCCGCGCGCCCATCGTGGCTTCGAGCGTACGCCCCACCGCCTGCACCGACACGCCCAACGCGGCCGCCCGTTCGCGGTCGATATCGACCAGCACGCGCGGCGAATTCGGCTCGTAATTCGTGCGCGGGCGCATGAACATTGGGTTCGCGCGCGCGCGATCCACGACGCGGTCAGCCACCGCGCCAAGCTCGACATAATCGTCGCCCAGCAAGGCCAGGGACGCGCCCTCGCCGCCGCCGCCTTGCTGAAAGGGATTTTGCGGCGAAACGCGAATGATCGCGCCAGGTATTTCCCCGAAGCGGCGGTTCATCTCGCCGGCGATCTCTTCAGCGCTGCGCGAACGATCTTCCCAATCCGTCAAGAACACACGCGCGAAGCCGCTTGAGAAGCGGTTGGCGCCTTGATCGCCAAAGCCCGGCGCGACGACCAAAGCCGTGCGCACCTCGCCGCGTTCGCGATACTCTCCAAGCACCGCCTCCACACGCGTCATGATGCGGCGCGTAAATTCAAAGCCCGCGCCCTCCGGCGCCTGGACATTGATCATCAGGTTGCCGCGGTCTTCCGCCGGCGTAAGCTCGGATGAAAGCTGGGAGAAGAGGTAGCCGCCGCCGACGAGCACAAGCGCGAAGAGTGCGAACACAAGCGGCTTCATCGCCAGCGCCGCTTCCAGAGAGGCGCGATAGGAAGCTTTCACCGCGCCAAGCACGCGCTCGACGATGCGGTGCAGGCGTGTATCCTGAGCGGCGGGGCGCAGATAGAGCGAGCACATCATCGGCGTCAGAGACAACGCCGTGAACGCTGAAATGATGACAACGCCCGCCACCGTCACCGCGAGTTCCACGAACAGGCGCCCAACATAGCCGCCGACGAACAAGAGCGGCAAAAACACCGCCACCAGCACGACGGTTGTCGCCACCACCGCGAAGTACACTTGCCGCGCTCCGCGCTGCGCGGCGAGCAGGGGCGGCTCGCCCAGCGTATCCATGCGGCGCTGCGCGTTTTCCAGCACCACAATCGAATCGTCGACCACAAGCCCAATGGCGAGCACGAGCGCCAGCAGCGTCAAAAGATTGATTGTGAATCCAAACAGCGCGAGCACCGCGAACGCGCCGATCAAACACACAGGTATGGTCGCCGCCGGGATCGCCGCCGCACGCAGCGAGCCAAGAAACAGGAATATCACGAGCACGACGAGCGCGGTTGATTCCAGCAAGGTCTGCCACACACGGCCGATCGCGCGATCGATAAATACGGTGGAATCGTAGGAGATGCGCGTGAACGTATTGGCGGGAAGATCGCGCCCGATCGCCTCCATTTCCGCTTTCACCGCCCGGCCGACGGCAAGGGCGTTCGACCGCGACTGGCGCACGATGCCGAGCCCGATCTGATCGACGCCATCGCCGCGAAACAATTGGCGCGTCTCTTCCGGCGCCATTTCGATGCGCGCGACATCCCCCAATCGCACGGCGGGCCCCTCGCCGCGCCCGATCGGCAGACGCGCGAACTCAGCCGGAGTCTGGAAGGCGCGCGCCACACGCACCTGATAATCTCGTTCGCGGCTTTCAACATAGCCGGCGGGCAGTTCGATATTTTGCGCCCTTAGCGCGCTCTCAACATCGTCGACCGTCAACCCACGCGCCGCCAGCGCGGCTGTATCCAGCCAGATGCGCAGCGCCGCGCGCGGGCCGCCAACACGCACATTGGCCACACCGTCGATCGTGGAGAGGCGATCTACAATGTTGCGCTCCGCATAGTCCGTAAGCGCGATGCGATCCATGCTGGTTGAGCGCAACGTGAACCAGATGATCGGATCGGCGTCCGCATCGGCCTTCTGGACGACGGGCTCATCAATGTCGGCGGGCAATTGTCCGCGCGCGCGCGACACCGCGTTGCGTACGTCATTGGCCGCATCCTCGATATCGCGCGAGAGCGCGAATTCGATCGTCACCGTCGAGCGCCCATCGCGACTCGTGGAGCTAATGAGGTCGATGCCCTCGATACCGGAAAGCTGATCCTCGATGATGCGCGTGACCTGGTTTTCGACCACCTGCGCCGAGGCGCCCCTATAGGACGCGCTGACCGACACAACCGGACGATCGACATCCGGCAGCTCGCGCAATGGCAGCCGCACAAAGGAAATCAGCCCGAACACGATGATCACCAGCGACAGCACCGTCGCCAGCACAGGCCGCCGCACCGAAAGATCGGAGAGCGTCATACCCGCGTGCTCAACTCCGCACCGGCCGCGCGGGCGGCTGGCGACGCGGCGCGCCCGCGATCCGCACCGGCTGGCCGGGGCGCACGCGCTGCACACCGACGCTTACAATACGCGCGCCGCGCGCAAGGCCGGACGTGATCTCCACCATGCCGCCGATGCGCGCGCCGGTTTGCACGCGCGTGCGCTCGGCCACAAGTGCGCCGTCGCGCATGGCCACGGTAAATACGTACGCGCCATCGGCTTCATCGGTAAGCGCGGTTTCCGGAATAGCGAGCACGTCACGCGGATTGGAGCGGATCTCGACCGTCATCAGCATGCCGGGCCGGAGGCGATTATCGGCGTTCGCCAGCAATGCGCGCACGCGCACCGTGCGCGTCGCCGTCGCCACACGGCTGTCGACCTGCGCGATGGTTCCGGAAAAATCCACGCCCGGATAGGCCGTGGTGCGCGCCACGATCGCCACGCCGGGCGCCAAGCGCGCCATTTGCGCCTCAGCGACGTCGAAATCCAGCTTGATCTGCGATGTATCATCGAGCGTGCCGATCTGTTCGCCAGGGCGCACATATTGACCAGGGCTGCCGGTGCGCAGACCCATGATTCCTGCGAATGGCGCGCGAATGGTCCGATCCGCGATGCGCGACTGGCCGGCGCGCACACGCGCGTCAGCGGCGTCGAATGCGGCCTGGGCGGCGTCGAGGCGCGCGCGCGGCGCAAAGCCCCGCTCGTTCAGTTCCTGGAACCGCGCCAATTCACGCTGCGCCGCCTCGCGCTGGGCGCGCGTTTCGGAAAGATCGGCCTGTTGTTCGACGCTCGACATCTCGACCAGCACCTGGCCCTGGCGCACCCGGTCGCCGCTCTCGAAGCGGATGGCGCGGATCGTGTCGGCCACTTTGGGCGTAATGATCACGCTTTCGCGCGCCTGCGCCGTGCCGATCGCCTGGATGGCGTCGGAGAACGCCGTCGGCTGCACCTCGAATGTCTCGACCTCGGGATTGTCCTGGCCCTTCATTCGGCCGCCGCCCGCCGGCCCGGCCGCGGCGCTGGCTTGCGGCGAGCCGGCTCCGTCTAACACCGTCCGCCCGGCCACGACGGCCGCCATCAGCGCCAGAGCGCCGACAACGACAATGGCGAAGCCATAGCGCGGAAAGGAATGAGCCATGCTGCTGGCTATACGCCCTAGATGACAAGTCTGTGTCGAGGCCATGCGCCCAGGACGAGCCAATTAGTCGCCGGGCCGGTCCCACCAGCCCAGGACTAGCAAGGGCGATGCCTCGTCGGCTTCGAGGCGGGTGCGAACGCCCAATTGCAGGCCGCGCCGCCCATCGGACCCGAACCGCACCACGGACGCCTGGAGTTGGATTGTCTCATCGCCGGCGCCGCCGGCTTCCACGAACGCCTGGCCAAGCGCCATCCAACGCTGGGTCGGACGGAAGCCGCCGGTGATTTCGAAGCGCTGACGGCCGCACCCGCCCGAAAACGCCTGCGCGGCCGCCTCCACGTTAAGGAAGGCGTGCGTCCAGGAGGCCCCCGCCAGCGCACGCACCTCGCCGCCGCCCTCGTCGCAGCCGTCAGGCGGATCGGATCGCCAGGCCACGCCCGCCTGCACGGCCGTCGCCATATGCGAACCCCTGTGCAGCGCGCGTTTGAGGCCCGCGAACGCCTCGGCCCGCACCGTCTCGCCAAATTCATCGGCGCCGTATTCCACCCAAGGATGCAACACCAGCGCCCAGCGGGAACCGAGGGGTTGTTCGCGGAAATAGGCTGACTCGGAGACCGTGCCGAATTCCGTCTCGCCGTAGGTGAAGGTGGTGATTTCTTGGCCGCCCTCGGGCGCAATCCACGCGCCCGCCCGCGCCGGCCCGCCGATTGCCGCTAGCGCCATGCCGGCCATTAAAGCCGCGCCCGCACGCCCCATTTCTCACCCCATACGCGTGGGCGATCATGCACGCACGCGCGCTGGGGGAAACCGGCACAGGGTGTGAACGCGCGAAAATTTAGGTGTCGTAACCTGGGCTTTCGCGGTCCAGCCGGCGCAGCAGGCCGGGCCAAGCCAGGCCCGAAATCGCGCCCATGCCCGCGCCCATCTGCTTGCGCACTTCGGCCTGCGCGGCCTCGGGCGCTTCAAGTACGCCGGCGCGGCCGGCCGTGAGCGCCATGGTCTGCACCATGCAGGCGCGCTCAAGAAAGAACATGCCGACGAACGCTTCCGCCGCCGTCGCGCCCACGGCCAGCGTGCCGTGATTGCGCAGCAGCATGAGGCGCTTATCGCCAAGATCCTTCACCAGCCGCTCACGCTCATCGAGATTGAGCGCGATGCCCTCATAATCGTGGTGCGCGAGGTGCGGCAGCACGGCGAGCGCGTGCTGCGAGAGCGGCAAAAGGCCTTCCTTCTGGCTGGCCACCGCGACGCCTTGATCCGTATGCAGATGCATGACGCAGAGCGCATCCTCCCGCGCGGCGTGCACCGCCGAATGGATGGTGAACCCAGCTGGATTGATGAAATAGGTGGTGGGGGCGACGATATTCCCATCGAGATCGACCTTCACCAGCGACGAGGCCGTGATCTCCCCAAACAAGAGGCCGTAGGGGTTGATCAGGAAATGGTGCTCAGGACCCGGCACGCGCATCGAGATGTGCGTGAAGATCATATCGTCCCAGCCATGGAGCGAAACCAGACGGTAAAGCGCCGCGAGGTCCACCCGCGCCTGCCATTCCTCCGCGCTGACGCGGCCCTTGACGCTCACGGCGCCGATATCATCCGCCATTTCGCTCTCCCATGTTCAGTTCAGTCTAGATTCCGCGTCGGACCAGTCAAAGCGAAAAGCGAACGGCCTTGCGCGCCGCACCGACGCGCCGCTAACTCGGGCCCATGAAAATCGCCTTCACCGCCAGCGCGCGCCCCGAGGCGCAGGCCGCGCTCCGCGCCCTTCGCCACGTTTATGGCGAAGCAGGAGAAGCGGAGGCGGAGATCATCGTCGCACTCGGCGGCGATGGGCACATGCTCGATACGCTGCGGCGGCGGCTGAAGGACCAGAAACCCGTCTACGGCATGCATCGCGGCACGGTCGGCTTTTTGATGAACGCCTATGACGAAGCGGACCTGCCCGACCGGCTCGCGCGCGCCACAAAAGCGGAAATCCGCCCGCTCATCGCCGTCAGCGAAACCCGCGCGGGCGCGCGCATCGAGGCGCACGCCATCAACGAAGTCTCGCTGCTGCGCCAAACCGCGCAGACCGCACAAATCCGCATTCTTGTCGATGGCGCCGAACGCATGGACGCGCTGTTTTGCGACGGCGTGATGGTGGCTACGCCTGCAGGCTCGACCGCATATAACCTATCCGCCTATGGGCCCATCATTCCGATCGGCGGGCGGCTCCTTGCGTTGACGCCGGTCAGCGCGTTTCGGCCGCGGCGCTGGCGCGGCGCGCTCTTGGCCCACAATGCGCAGGTGCGCTTCGAAATCATCGAACCGGAGCGGCGCCCGGTCTCGGCCACCGCCGACAATATCGAGACGCGCGATATCGTCTCCGTCGATATCCGCGAGGACGCGGGCGTGACGCTGACCATGCTGTTCGATCCCGGCCACGCGCTTGATGAGCGCATCCTGCGTGAGCAGTTCAGCGTGTAAGGGCGCCTCACCCCGGCGGCATCGCTTCAAACATCATGAGCCCTTCGGCGGGGCGATCCCAGCTTGGCGCGCGCGCCACATAAAGCGCGGCCATCGGCTTCATCGTCTCGGGATCGTCGAGCGAGCCGGCCTTAAGCACCACCATGCCCGGGCGCGCGCCCTTGGAGTAGATTCCCGATCCGCAGGTCGGGCAAAAATAGCGCGTCACCGCCGCGCCGCTATCGGCCGTCGACGTATAGGCTTTCAGCTCGCCGGTGAGCTTCAGATCGGCCTCCGCTACGCCCACGACGGTGGCATGGCCGGTTCCGCTGCTGCGCCGGCAATCGGTGCAATAGCAATGGCCCGCGAAGGCCGGCGCTGAAGCCACCTCATAGCGCACCGCGCCGCACAAACATCCGCCTGTCATCGCCATGGACTGCTCTCCAACAAACCGGCGTCCATTTTGCCACGCCTTGGCCGAATTGGCGACGCGCTCTATGGAAGAGCCATGAAATCCGCCGTCATCGTCTTCCCGGGGTCGAATTGTGATCGTGACGCGGCCGTCGCCCTCGAGCGGGTGACCGGCCAGAAGCCGGCCATGGTTTGGCACAAGGAGACGGACCTGCCCGAGAGCCTCGATCTGGCGCTGCTGCCCGGCGGCTTTTCCTTCGGTGATTATCTGCGCGCAGGCGCCATGGCGGCGCGCAGCCCGATCGTGGCGGCGGTCAAACGCCATGCCGAGCGCGGCGGGCTGGTGCTTGGCGTGTGCAATGGATTTCAGGTGCTCACGGAAACACGCCTCCTACCCGGCGCCCTGGCGCGCAATGGAGGCCTGCGCTTCGTCTGCCGCGATGTGCCTTTGGCGATCGTCAACAATAACACCCGCTTCACACGCGCGTTCCGCGAAACACGCGAGACAGTGATCCCGGTCGCGCACGCGGACGGGCGCTACATCGCCGATGAAGCGGAATTGGACCGGTTGGAAGGCGAGGGCCGCGTTGTGTTGCGCTACAAAGACAATCCCAACGGCTCGGCGCGGGATATCGCCGCGATCATGAACGAGGGCGGAAACGTCATGGGCATGATGCCGCACCCTGAACGGGTCGCCGATCCTTCCCTCGGCCGCATGGGCGGCTGGGCGATCTTCCAAAGCCTGGCCGAAGCGGCTTAAATCGCAACCATGGCCAGTCCCAAAAAATCCTCAGACCATAAATCTCCAGACCCAAAATCCCCCGACTCGGGCGGTTTCGATTCCGAAGTCGATGCGGCGCGCGTGCGGCTGGAAGCCTCGCTGAAGGAACACGATGCGCCGTTCGACGATGTCGCCGCGCTCAACGAACTCCTGCCCAAGCTCAAGCATAAAATCCAAAGCCGGCGCCTTACCTTCGCGGCCGCGGAGGATGATGAGGACGATCGCCTGTCCATCGCCGTCATTCATGTCGATACGGACGAAGAGCTGGGTTTCATCTTCGCCGAGGATGGCGAATACGTTTTCGAATCCAACCTCGAAGATTATTTCGACGATTTCGTCGACGAAGATGTCGATAGCTTCACGCAGCGCCTTTACGAGACGCTGCGCAGCGACCTGCCGAAGTACGAGGTCGAGAACAAGGGATAGCGCGCACGTATCGCGCCAATGCCGTCACGCAAACTTGCAAGCCAACGTCGCGCTGAGCCTGTCGAAGCGCGAAGAAATGCGCCTCACCGCACTTCGACCGCCTCCGCCCGCGCGCGCACATTGGCATCGCGATCGCGCGCGGCGCGCACCAGCGCCGAGACGCGTTCATCGCCAAGCACGTCGCCCAGCAGCAGCGCCGCGCGCGCGCTTTCCGCGGAGGCGCCGAAGAGCTGGCCCAATTCCTCGAACGGCGAACGCGGCGCGGGATAGAAGCGCAACTGGATCCGCTCATTGGCGCCGATCTCCGCCAGGGCGCGCGCGCGTTCGATGGCGGTTGCGAACCCGCCGAGATGATCGACGAGGCCGCGCTGGCGCGCTTGCGCGCCCGTCCACACCCGCCCGCGCGCGAGCTCGCGCACTTGCGCGGGTGTGAGGCGCCGCCCGGCCGCCACGCGCGCAATGAACTCCTGATACATGCGATCGATGAGGCCCGAGAAGGCCGCGCGCCCCTCGGGCGTGAACGCCTGGTTGGCGCTGAACATATTCGCCAGCGGCGAACCCACGCTCACCGTATCGGAGCGCACCGAGAAATGGCGATCGAGCGCCGGGCCGATCACCAGCTTGCCGCCAATGACGCCGATTGAGCCCGTGATCGTGGTTGCGTCGGCGACGATCTCATCGGCCTCCGCCGCCACATAATAGCCGCCCGAAGCCGCCAGCGGCCCCATCGACACGATGACGCGCTTGCCGCGCGAGCGCGCCGTGCGCAGCGCCGCCAATATCTGGTCCGACGCCACAACCGAGCCGCCGGGGCTCGACACGCGAAACACGATGGCGCGCACGTCATCGTCTTCCGAGGCGTCCAGCAGCGCGCGCGCCACATCGTCGCCATGCATGATCTGACCGTCGCCGAAGGGCGTCGATTCCGCCGTGCCGCTGATGATTTCGCCTTCGCCGAGCACGACCGCGATGGTTTGCCCGCCGAGCCGGCGCGGCGGCGTATAGCGAGCGATGTCGACGATTTGCGCATCCTCACCCGCGCGTTCCAGCGCGCGCGCCTCGGCCTCGGCCGGCTGGCCGAGCCGATCGAACAAACGAAGCGCCACCGCACGCTGCGCGGTAAAGGGCGTGGCTTCCACCGCCGCGCGCGCCGCCGCCGGCGTGATCGAGCGATCCGCCGCGATATTCGTCAGAAACGTATCGTAGATGGAGCCAAGCAATTCCTGCGTCTGCAGGCGATTGGCCGGCGTGTAGCCCGTCTGCGTGAGATTATCGGCGGCGGATTTGAACTCCTCGCGCGTTTCGAATTGCGCGGTGATCCCGTAGCGCGCCAGCGTTGCGCCCAGGAACGGCTGTTCTGCCGTGAGCCCCATCGGCATGACTTCACTGACGCCCTGAAGCCAGACTTCGTCCGCGCCGGCGATCGCGCTGTAACCGGCAAGCGAGGTGCGCGCGCCATCGTTCTGCGCGTGGGCGATCACGAAGCGGCCGCTGCGCTGAAACTCAGCCAGCGCGGCGCGAATCTCCTCCGCGTGCGCGGGCGCCATGCCGTCGGTCCCTGCCCGCACATAAAGGCCGCGCACCCGGTCATCCTGGGCGGCGGCGTGAATGCGGGTGATGAGGTCGAGCACATTCGCTGGCGCGCCGAGCGCGGCGAACGGCGATTGGGGGCGCTGGTCCGTCATCTCTTCGCGCAGGTCGAGCATGAGGACCATGCGGTTCGGCGCGGGCGGGCCCGAGGCCGCCGCCGAGGCCAAAAGCGAGATGACGACAATTGGCCCGATGACCAGAAACAGGACGAGGCCGACCAGAACCCCACCGACCGTGATCAGAAATTGCTTCACCGCGCGCTCCCGCCGGGGCGGTTAGGCGCGCCCCATATCGATAAATGATAAGGCCCCAGGGGCCGAGCGCAAGGGGGCGGCTGCCAATGGGCGGATAATCAGCGGGAAATTGATGGTCGGAGTAGCAAGATTCGAACTTACGACCCCCACGTCCCGAACGTGGTGCTCTACCAGGCTGAGCTATACTCCGACGGAGGCGCGCTTATAAAAGATGGCCCGCGCGCACGCAACATCGAGGGCCTGATACTGGGCCTGCCGCCTCTTTCTTGCGCGCGCGGCGCGAGGCGACTAGATAGCGGCGCTCGCTTCGGCGCCCCGCGCCGACGCATTGGGGTGTCGCCAAGCGGTAAGGCAGCGGTTTTTGGTACCGCCATTCCTAGGTTCGAATCCTAGCACCCCAGCCAGCCTTCGTTGGTGGACTGTCACCCCGGCTTCGTGCGCAAGCGCACTTCGACGCGCCGGTTGCGCGCGCGGCCCCAGTCCGTTGCGTTCGAAGCGATCGGCGCCCATTCGCCGCGCCCGCTGGTCTCGATGCGCCGATAAGCGACGCCGAAATCCATGAGCGCCGCGCCGACGGAGCGGGCCCGCCGCTCCGACAGCGCTTGATTATAAGCGTCCGAGCCCAGCGCATCGGCATGGCCGATGATCTCGATCGAAAGGCCCTGATAGGAATTGAGCGTGCGCGCCAGATCCGCCACGCGCGGCATGAAGGCGCCGCGCACGACAGCGCTATCGAAATCGAAGGTGATGTCGGACGGCATGCGCAGAACGAGCTCATCGGGCGCCGTGCGCTCCACATCGACGCCAGCCGGCGCCATCTGCGAGCGCAGCGCGCCTTCCGCGCGGTCCAACTCGTTTTGGCCTTCCTGCGCGAAGGCAGGCCCGGCGACCAACAGCGCAAGAGCGATCAAAACAGCGCGCATAGCCAGCTCCTTGGATCGCGTTGTGTTGCGCCGCCTCTTTGTCATTTCTGCGACGGTTTGTTGCGCGTGCGCACACCGCCGCCGCGCGTCGTTAAAGCTTCATTAACCTGTAGCCGAAGCGTCGAATTCGCCCGCTAGGAGACCTCCCGACGCGACAAGACCGGCGCATCGGCCGGCGCTTGGTGGGGCGCGTCCAGGGGGACTATGATGAAGTTCAATTGGTATTGGAGCGGCGCCGCGCTGACGGCGCTGACGATCGCGTTCGCCGGGTCCGCGAGCGCTCAAGAAACCACCTCCGCCGTACGCGGGCAGGTTCTGTCCGAAGGCGGCGCGCCGATCGCGGGCGCGAGCGTCACCGTGCTCCATACGCCCACCAATACGCGCTCCTCCGACGTGACCGACGCCAGCGGCGCCTTCGATGTGCGCGGCCTCCATGTCGGCGGGCCCTATTCAATTGAAGTGTCCGCGCCGGAATACGAGGGCGAGCGCATCGAGGATGTGTTCCTTTCGGTCGGCAATCCGTTCCGCATCGTCGTGGACCTCGCGCCTTCGATGGAAGACATCATCGTCGTCGCCGCGCCGCGCACCGCCGGCGTGCAGATCGTCGGCTCAGGCACCCGGCTGGACCGCGAAGAGATCGAGTCGGTCGTCTCCGTCACCCGCGACATACGGGACCTCGCGCGCCGCGACCCCCTCGTTTCGCAGAACGCGCGCGGCGATGGCGGCCTCTCGATCGGCGGCTCCAATCCCCGCACCAACCGCATCACCATCGACGGCGTTCAGGCGCAGGACGATTTCGGCCTCAACACGGGCGGCCTGCCCACCCGACGTGGCCCTGTTTCGCTCGACGCCATCAACCAATTGGCGGTCGAAGCCGTGCCATTCGACGTTGAGAACGGCGACTTTCTTGGCGGCGCGATCAATGTCGTGCTCGCCAACGGCGAGAACGATTTCTCAGGCTCCGGCTTTATCAATTATTTGAACGAGGGCCTCGTCGGTACGCGCATCGCCAATGCGCCGGTGCGCGCCTTCATTCGCCAGCAGAATTACGGCGCCACGCTGCGCGGGCCCATTCTGCGCGATCGCCTGTTCTTCGCGCTCGCCTACGAAACCTATCAATCGGCTGACGCGACCTCGCTTGGCCCGGCGGGCCAGGGCTTTGCGCAAACGCTGCAAGGCCCCAGCGGCGATCTGACGCTCGCGGACATTTCCAACGTCACTGACGTGTTCGACGGAACCAACGGGATCGGCGCCGGCCTCGGCTACGGCTCGACGCGCCCGTTTGGCGAGATTTCGCCCTCCGCGCCGATCACGGACGAAAAGTTCACCGCGCGCCTCGATTGGAACATCACCGACGATCACCGCGCGATCATGACCTATCGCCATTCGGAATCGGCGCTCATCCAACGCACCAATTTGACGCGCGGCTCGGGCGGCACGCCGCCGAGCGCAGGCCTCGACAGCCAATGGTACACGACCGGCGAGGACGACACGACCTATTCGGTGCAGATCAATTCCGATTGGACGAACTCGATTTCCACCGAAGTGCGCTACAGCCTGCGCGATTACACGCGCCTCCAAGAGCCGCCGTTCGGCCAAAACTTCGCTGACATTCGCGTCTGCCCGACCGAAACTTCCCTCGACACGACCGGCAATGGCCGCGAAACGCTGTGCCGCGGCGCAGGGAACGCGTCCATCGCGCTGGTGCGCTTCGGACCGGACCAATTCCGCCACGCCAACTTCCTCGATACGCAAAACCAGCAATTCCAGGCGTCCGCCGAATTCGAGCTTGGCGATCACCTCTTGAAGGTCGGCGGCCAATGGCAATCGACGGGAATCTACAATCTCTTCCTGCCGAACAGCGACGGCACATATTATTTCGACTCGATCGAAGACTTCGAGAACGGCCTGGCGAACGAACTCGTCTATCGCAACGCGGTGGGCGCGGCCGATCCGCTCAACCCGGACCCGACCACAGCCGCCGCGAACTTCACCTACGACGTCTTCAGCGCGCTCGTTCAGGACAGTTGGGACGTAACGGACAATCTCACTGTTAATTACGGCCTGCGTTGGGACGTCTATGAGATGGACGATCGGCCGGTGAACAATCCGAACTTCGCGACACGCTATCCTGGCCGTAGCAATCAGCGAACCTATGATGGGCTTGACGTGCTCATGCCGCGGATTTCGTTCACCTACGACCCCACCGACAATCTGAGCATATCCGGCGGCGTCGGCCTCTTCTCGGGCGGGCTGCCGGACGTGTTCTTGTCCAACATTTTCGGCAACACCGGCATCTTGGACAATCAGCTGACATTCCGGCGCACGGAAGCCTCGGTTGACTCCACGTCCGTGCTTGTCGGCGGCGATTGGTTCACGGAAACCAGCGGCGCAGTCAATTGCTCGCTGACTCCGGCCATTTGCACCGACGCGCTGAACGTTCTCGTCAATCCGGACTTCGGCGCCTACATCCCGGACTCGGTGAATCTGACGCTAAGCGGGCTTTCCGCGCCGACCACGTCGGAAGTGAATGTTCTGGCGCCCAATTTCGAAATCCCATCCGATTGGCGCGGCAACATTTCCGTGGCGTACGACATCGCCGATTTCCGCCTCGGCCTTGACGCCGTCTATACCCGTTCGGAAGTAAACCTCGCCTTCCGCGACATCCGCGCCAATCCGTTGACGGTGGATGGTGTGCAGCAGCGCACCCCGGACGGGCGCATCCGCTATGACAATCTCAACACTTTCCAACGCAACACATTGGGCTGCGGCGGCCCGGCCGTCTGCTCCGTGCGCCAGAGCAGTTCGAACCGCGACATCGAAGCCTACAATCCCTCGCAAACCAACGAGAACTGGCTGATCGCGACCTCCATTGCACGCAGCTTCGAGAACGGCGTCGATCTCGGCCTCGCCTACACTTGGCAAAACTACGAGGACTTCTCATCCTCCGCCCGCTTCAGCTCAACGGCCAGCTCGCTCTACGGCTCGCAATTCGCCGACATCGATCCGAACACGGCGAGCTACGGCCGCGCCCAGGAAGAGGTGGAGCGCACGCTGCGCTACAACGCCGATTGGCGCCACACCTTCGTAAGCGATCTTGAAACGCGCTTCTCGCTCTACGGCGAAATGCGCGACGGGCGACCTGTCTCCTTCACGATGTTCGCGGGCTCGGGCCGCAACGCCACGTTCGGCGTCAATCGTGGTGGCCAGCTTGCTTACATCCCGAACCTCAGCGGCACGCTCACCACCACGACGGGCATCTCTCAGACGGTCAATGGCGTCGCCGCCGCAACGGGGAGCGCCACCACCATATCCGGCGACTCCACCGTCTCGTTCGATAGCGTGTCCACCTACAACAACCTCGTCGCCATGGTGAACCAGTTCAACATTCCCCAAGGCGGCATCGTCGAGCGCGGCTCATATGAGAATGAGGATATCAACCGCATCGACCTGCAACTCGCGCAGGAAATCCCGGCCTTCGCGCGGGGCCACCGCGCGCTGCTCACATTCGACATTCAAAACCTCGCCAACCTGATCAACGACGATTGGGGCGTGGTGCAGGAGTTTCCGGAGGATTTCAGCCTCTTCAACGTATCGTGCGCCGGCGCCGATGGCGTGGCGGACGATGACGGCATCGCTTCGTGCGCGCGCTACCGCATCAGCAGCGTGAATACGACGCAAGGCCGGACGCGCAACACCGATCTCTCGCGTTGGACCATCCAGATCGGCCTTCGCTACCAGTTCTGACAGGCTCCCTCGGGCGGTTGAGCCATGAGAACCTCCTGGGGGTGGCTTTCACGAGCCGCCCCCAATTTTTTGGCGGCGCGACAGCGCCGCGCCTTTATGGCGCCCGCGCGAGCGGTTAAGGATTTTCAGGCTGAAACGCCAAGGAGCCGGCATGTCCAAGGACGTAGATATCGCGCCGCACATACAAGATGTGATCGCGGCGCGCATGTCGCGGCGCGGCCTGCTTGGCGGATTGGCGAGCCTGCCGCTGCTCTCTCTGTCCACCGCGTCCGCGCAGCCGGCGCGCGCGCTTTCGTTCGCGTCCGTCGGCCCGACGCATGACGACACGATTTCCCATCCGGGCGGCTATCATTGGCGCGCGCTGATCGCCTGGGGCGACGCGCTGTTCGACACCGTCTCGGCGAACTTCGATCCCGACGCGCTCACCCGCGCCGAACAGGAACAACGCTTCGGCCAGAACGCGGACATGGTGGCGCTGTTCCCCACGCAGTCGCCAAACGCGCGTTGGCTGATGTGCGTCAATCACGAATATGTCGAGCCCGCGCTCACCTATCCCGGCCTCGCGGCGCGCGCGGCGTTCACGCCGGCGCATGGGCAGGCGCTGTACGCGAGCATGGGCGTCAGCGTCGTGCAGCTTGCGCAAGAGGGCGCCCACTGGCGCGTGGTGCGCGATGCGCGGCCGGGCGCGGGCCTCAATCGGCGCGTCACGCCGTTCACGCCTGTCGTGTTCGATGGGCCCGCCGCGCGCCATCCCTGGATCGTTTCCGGCGGCGCCGGCTTCAACGCCGCCGAGCCCGGCGCGCCCGACGGCGCAATCGCCTGCGGCACGTTCGCCAATTGCGGCGGCGGGCAGACGCCATGGGGCACGTATCTTTCGGCGGAAGAGAACTTCAACTCCTACTTCACGATGTCGCATGCGGACGCGGCGCCATTGGTCGCGGCGCGCAACGAGCCCGCCTGGGTGCTCGATTGCGCCAATTTCGGCACGCCGTTGTTTGACGGCCTGCCCAACCCCATCGCGCCCCGCCAATTTGATGTCGCAGCAAATCCGCACGTCGCAGCGCTTTATGGCTGGATTGTCGAGATCGATCCGCACGATCCCGCCTGGTCGCCGCGCAAGCGCACCGCGCTTGGCCGACGCAAGGCCGAATGCGCCAACACGGCGTTGACGCGCAATGGACGCATCGCCGTCTATTCCGGTGACGATCAGATCAATGAGTTCGTCTACAAATTCGTTTCGCGCGGCCGCTACAATCCCGGCGATCGCCTGGCCAACCGCGATCTTCTGAGCGAAGGCGCGCTCTACGCCGCGCGCTTCGATGAGGACGGGCGCGGCGAATGGCTCGCGCTGACGCTGGAGGCGGCCAACGCCGCCGCGCGCGCGGCCGAATGGCCGGTTCCGTTCCGCGATCAGGGCGATGTGCTGATGCGCGCGCGCGAAGCCGCGCGCTTGCTAGGCGCCACGCCCATGGACCGGCCAGAGGATGTCGAAGCGCTGCATGGCGCGGACTGGATGGGCGAAGGAACCGTGCTCATCGTCTGCACCAACAACCGCGAACCCGGCTTCGCCCATCCGGGCAATCCGCGCCGCGACAACCCACAAGCGCCCAATCGCGCGCAGGCCAACGTGCCCGGCCACATCGTGCGCATCAACGAGGCGCGCGGTGACTGCGGGGCGCGGCGCTTTTCCTGGGATGTGTTTCTGCTCGCCGGCGACCCTGACGTTGGGAATCAGACCGCGGCGACCTCATCAGGCGCGCCCACACTGCTTGGAGTCTCTCATAATGGTGCGCCGACTTTCGCGGGCGACCGCTTCGCCTGCCCGGACAATATCTGCGTCGACGCGGATCGCAACATATGGATCGCGACGGACGGCGCCCCCGCCGTGTTTGGCGATTGCAACGATGCCTTGCTTGTGACGCCCGCCGATGCGCGCGGCGCGCGCGCGGTGAAGCGTTTCCTTGTGGGGCCGGTCGGCTGCGAGATTTGCGGCCCGCTGGTGACGGATGATCAACGGACTTTGTTCGTCGCCATTCAACATCCTGGCGAGAGCAATGAGCAGGGCGTCGATTATTCAAGCCAGCGCTGGGCTGGCGGCGGCGTTCGTCCGGCTTCGTCCTTTCCAGACGGCCAGGGCGCATGGCCGCGCTCGGCCGTGGTGTACATCGTCAGGGACGATGGCGGCCTCATAGGTGCGTGAAGGCTCTGTCACGCGATCATCGCGAAAGCTTCATCGTTTCGCTTTGAGAATCGCCTAGAGACGAAGGCATCGCCGCCGGCGCCCCCTAAGCCCCGCCGGCGCGGCGAGCGAAACGGCCCCCGAGAGTGGGGCCGTTTACGTTTCTGGCCGGCCTATTCGTCGTCGCCTTCCTCCCACACTTCCACATCGTCCTCGCCGCCGATGATGATCGTGTGCGCGAGTTCGATGAAGAGGCCATGTTCGATGACGCCGGGAATAGCCGACAGCATATCCGCCAGCGCGGCGGGATCGGGAATGCTCTTGCACGCCGCGTCGAGAATGAAATTGCCGTTGTCGGTGATGAAGGGCAAAGTCGGCTGCGCGCCATGGCGCAGCGTGACTTCATCGCCGGCGCAGCCCGCCTCGCGCAACACCTCGAATATCTGGCGCGCGGTGATGGTGAATCCAAACGGCGCGACCTCGATCGGCAAGGGAAAGCCGCCAAGCCGCTGCACCGGCTTTGACTGATCGGCGATGATGACCACGTGATCGGCCGCGCTGGCGATGATCTTTTCCCGCAGCAGCGCCCCGCCGCCGCCCTTGATCAGGTTGAAATCGTGATCGATCTCGTCGGCGCCGTCGACCACCAGATGAATCTGCGTCACACGCGCGAGATCGACAAGCGGCACGCCCGTGGCTTCCGCCAGCGCGCGCGTCGCCTCCGAAGTCGGCACACCGAGCACCACCGCCCCTTGGCGCACACGCTCGCCCAGCAGGCGCACGAAATGCGCCGCGGTTGAGCCTGTGCCGAGGCCGATCGTCATGCCGTCTTCGACATAGTCCAGCGCCGCCGCCGCTGCGTTGATCTTCGCGATGTCGTCGCTCATTCTGGGCCGCCTTTCGCTGGTTTGGATTTCGCCGCGCGGAACTTCTCCGCCCAGCCGCTGAGTTCGCTTTGCTTGCCGCGCGCAACCGCGAGCGCGTCTGGCGCCACATCCTTGGTGATGACGCTGCCGGCGGCGGTGTAGGCGCCGTCGCCAATCGTCACCGGCGCGACCAGCGCCGTATCCGAGCCGATGAATACGTCCGCCCCGATCGTGGTGCGGTGCTTGTCGAACCCGTCATAATTGCAAGTGATGGCGCCGGCGCCGATATTGGCGCGCGCGCCCACGTCCGCATCGCCGATATAGGCGAGGTGACTGGCCTTCACGCCTTCGCCGAGGTTTGACTTCTTGACCTCGACAAAATTGCCGATCTTGACCTTGCGCGCGAGCCTGGCGCCTGGCCTCAACCGCGCGAACGGGCCGATCTCGCTCTCCGGCCCAATCTCCGCGCCCTCGATATGGCTGAAGGCGCGGATGCGCGCGCCGCCACGCACACTGACGCCCGGCCCGAACACGACGTTCGGCTCGATCGTCACATCCGGTTCGATCTGCGTGTCGTGCGAAAAATAAACCGTGTTCGGATCGATCAGCGTGACGCCCGCCTCCAGCGCGGCCGCGCGCGCGCGCGCCTGGAACGCGGCTTCCGCCTCGGCCAATTCGGCGCGTGAATTGACGCCCAGCACTTCGGCCTCTTCCGCTTCCACGACATGGGTGAAGAAGCCCGCCGAGCGGCCAAGGCCGACGACATCGGTAAGGTAGAATTCCATCTTGGCGTTGGCGTCGCTCACCATCGAGAGAAGCTGAAACAGCATGCCTCGATCGGCCACGAGCACGCCTGAATTGCACAGGCGCGTCGCGCGCTCCTCGGCGGTGGCGTCCTTCTCCTCAACGATGCGCGCGACGCGGCCTTCGTCGTCCAGAATGAGGCGGCCATAGCCGGTGGGGTCGGCGGCGGAAAAGCCGAGCACGACCAGCCCGCCGCGCTCGGCGCGCACCGCGAACATGCGCTCGACCGTCTCCGCGCGAATAAGCGGCGCATCGCCGTAGAGAATAGCGATATCGCCTTCGAACGCGCCCAGCGCCGCGCCGGCCGCCTTGACCGCGTCGGCCGTGCCGCGCGGAGGATCCTGGACGGCCACGCCCTCCGCGCCCAACGCCGCCCGCGCCGCCGCTTCGACACGAGGAGAATTGGCCCCGATCACAGCAATACGCGGGGCGCACGCCAACCGCTCGGCCACGTCCGCCGCCCAGAGCAGGAGCGGGCGCCCTCCCACCGGGTGAAGCACTTTCGGCAGGGCGGATTTCATGCGCGTGCCCTGGCCGGCCGCCAGAATGATCGCCGCCCTGGGCCGTGTCATGCCGCCGCGCTCCGCCTTGTCCGAATCTCAGGCCCGTTCTAGCCTAATCGTGACTGCGCCGCTGCCACGAATAATGCGGGATTTTCCGGTGTTTGGGCGCGGTCGCGAGGGCGTGCGCAAACCACAATGACGGCAGGAGATCTGGCGGGCGCGACGATCGTCTTCGATCTCGATGGCACGCTTGTCGACACCGCGCCCGATCTGGTGCGCGCGCTCAACCAAACGCTCGATCTCGAGGGCCTGCCGAACGTCCCAGCGTCGGCCGTGCGCCGCATTGTCGGCCAGGGCGCGCGCGTCATGATCGAGCGCGCGGCCGCGCTCGCCAATGCGCATTTCTCGCCCGCGCGCCTTGAACAATTGACCGACGCCTTTGTGCATTTCTACAAGGCCGATATCGCCGGGGCGAGCACGCTCTTTCCCGGCGCCCTCGCGGCAATGGATGCGCTCACGGGCGCCGGCGCGGCGCTCGCTGTGTGCACCAACAAGCGCACAGCGCTCTCGCGCGCGCTGCTCGAGGCGCTCACCATCGACCACCGCTTCGCGGCGATCGTCGGCGCGGACGCGGTGTCAAACCGTAAGCCGCACCCCGATCATTTTATCGAAACGGTGGCGCGCGCGGGCGGCGATGCGGCGCGCGCACTCATGGTGGGCGATTCCACCGCCGACGTACGTGCCGCGAAGGGCGCCGGCGCGCCAGTTGTTGTGGTGAGTTTCGGCTATAACGACGCCGCGCCCAACGAAATGGGCGCGGACGCCGTCATTGCGCATTTCGCCGAACTGGAAGCAATCGCGCGCGGGCGGCTGGCGATGTAGAGTTACGCCAGCGCCAGGATCCTAGGGCGCGCGGGGCTGCGGACCTCCTCCTCCGCAACGTGCGTGGGTAGGCCATTGACCATGTTGCTGCGCACATCCGTGCGCGCCGAGCGCATCGCGGCGACAAAGCTGGCGTCCACCAGCTTGACATCGACATTGTAGCCGCGCTCGCGCCAATAATCCTCGATCTTGGTTTTCAACCGCCGCGCGCCGTCATTGGTGCAGAAGTCGTGATCCGCCACTTGCATCACCTCCATCGAATTCCGAATCGCGGAATTCAACTGCGTTCGCCCCGAGCCCCGAAGCCGCACTTCGCATTCACCATGTCGCGGTGACTTGGCGCCGATATGGCGAGGATGAGACAGCTTGGCGATGCGTGCGCAAACGCGCCTTGTTCTCGCCACACGTCATTTGAGTGCGCGCGACGGCGAACGAATGGTGGGCGCGACAGGGATTGAACCTGTGACCCCCTCGGTGTGAACGAGGTGCTCTCCCGCTGAGCTACGCGCCCGGCCATGCGCGATGGCGTGGGGAGGCGTGTGTTTGCTGCGCGCGCCCCACGCCGTCAAGCCGCCCCCTCAAACCGCCGCTTCGAGCTGGTCGCGCCCGCCGTGCGCCGCCTTGACGCGCCCGCGCCGGCCGCCCAGGATCGAATTGAGAACAATTCGCAAGAAAGCCCGCCAATGCCCCTTCCCTCCCGCCGCGCCGTGCTCGCCGGCGCCTCCCTTGCCGCGCTGGCGGCCTGCGGCCAGCGCCAAGCCAGCGCCAATCGCCACGTTAACGTCTACTCGGCGCGGCACTACGACTCAGACCGGCGCATCTACGCCCTCTTCACGGAGCGCACCGGCATCGATGTGCGCGTGCTGCCGGCCAATGGCGATCAGCTCATCGAGCGCCTGCGCCAGGAGGGCGATCAGACCGAGGCCGATCTCATCGTCACCGTCGATGGCGGCAATCTCTGGCGGCTGACGGAGGCGGGCTTGTTGCAGGCGACGACCAGCCCGGCGTTGGAGGCGGCGGTCCCCTCACGCTTCCGCGACGCGCAGAACCGCTGGTGGGCGTTCTCCAAACGCATCCGAATTATCGCGGCGCGGCGGGACGCGGGTGCGGCGATCCAGTCCATGGACGAACTGGCCGAGGCGCGTTTCCGGGGTCAGATCTGCGCGCGCTCCTCCTCCAACACTTACAACCTCTCCATGATGGCGGCGCGGATCGAGCGCCTCGGGCGGGCGAACGCGCTTGCCTGGGCGCGGGGCGTGCGGGAGAATTTCGCGCGCCCGCCGCAAGGGGGCGATATTGAGCAATTGCGCGCCATCGTCGCCGGAACGGGATCGATCGCCATCACCAACCACTATTATCTCCTGCGCCTCCAGCAATCGGCGGACAGCGCCGAGCGCGCCGTCGCGGCCGCGCTCGCCCCTATCGTGCCGGATCAGCGCGGCGCGGGCGTACATGTGAACATCTCTGGCGCGGGCGTCAGCGCGCATGCGCGCCGGCGCGATGAAGCGGTGCAATTGCTTGAATTCCTGGTGACGCCCGAGGCCCAGCGCGTGGTGCAAGAGCTCAATCTGGAATTTCCCATTCGTCCGGATACGGCGCTTCTGGCGCCGCTCGCGGCGCTTGGCCGTTTTCATGAAGAACAAATACCATTTGACGCACTCGGCCGGCGCCAAAGCGAAGCCGCGCGCGTCTATGAGGAAGCCGGCTGGCTGTGACCACGGCGCGGCTGCTCCGCCCGCGCGCGCCCGCGCCCTGGCCAGGCTTGGTCGCGATCCTGGCCGTCATCGTGTGCGCGGCCCCGGCGATGGCGGTGCTGGCCCTCGCGCTCGCCGGCCCACCGCTGGCGACGGACGCAACGTCTCTGTCACTCATCGCCAACAGCCTCGCCGGCACTGCGGCGTTGATCGTGCTCGGCGGCGGCGGCGCGACCTTGCTCGGCGCCGGCGCCGCGCTACTTGTGACGCTGCATGATTTTCCGGGCCGGCGCGTGTTCGAATGGCTGCTGGCGCTGCCGCTCGCGGCGCCTGTCTATGTGCTCGCTTACGGCTATTCGGCGCTGACCTGGGCGGGCGGGCCGATCCCCATCAATCTCACCGGCGTCGCCGGCGCGGCGCTCGTCTACGCGGTCGGTTTTTATCCATATGTCTATCTCGCCGCGCGCGCCTCGTTCGCCACGCAATCGGTGTGCGCGCTCGAAGCGGCGCGCACACTCGGCGCGCGCCCGTTCGCGACATTGACGCGCGTGGCGCTGCCCTTGGCGCGGCCGGGCATCGTCGCCGGCGCGGCGCTGGCGGCGATGGAGATCGCGGCCGATTATGGCGCGGCCCAGCATTTCGGCGTCGCCACCATCACAACCGGGGTGTTTCGCGCCTGGTTTTCGCACGGAACGCCCACCGTCGCGCTGCAATTGGCCGCCATCGTACTGACCGGCGCGGTGTTCTTTCTTGTGCTCGAACGGCGTGCGCGCGGGCGGCGCGGCTATGCCGGCGGCTCAACGCGCTGGCGCCCGATCCCGCTCTACCGTCTTGACGCGCTGGCCGGCTTGGCCGCGGCGGCGGCGTGCGCCATGCTGATTGGATTGGGCGCGCTGGCGCCGCTCGCCTGGTTGACGCGCTTGATGCTGATGCGGCCGATCGCCGATTTCGCGGAGCTTGGCGGGCCAGCGCTGAATTCCCTCGCGCTCGCGCTCGTTGGCGGCGCGATCACGCTGTTCATCGGCGCGCTGGTCGCGGCCGGCGCGCGCGGCGGCGGCGCGGGCGGGCGCCTCGCCTTGTACGCGGCGAGCGCGGGCTATGCCGCGCCGGGCGCGGTGATCGCGCTTGGCGCGTTGACGCTGTTTGGGTTTGCGCGCGACGCCGGCCTCGTCGGCGGTCTTGGAACCAGCCTCGCGCTGGGGCTGCTCATCTGGACTTATGTCGCGCGCTTCGCCGCGCCCGCAAGCCAACCGATGGAGGCGGGCCTGGCGCGCATCACGCGCAACATCGCCGGCGCCGCGCGCAGCCTTGGCGCGGGACCCGCGCGCCGCATGTTCGCGGTCGACCTGCCCTTGGCCGCGCCCTCCGTGCTCGCCGGCGCGCTCATCGTGTTCGTGGAAATACTAAAAGAACTGCCGGCCACATTGCTGCTGCGGCCATTCGATTTCGACACGCTGGCCGTGCGCGCCTACGCCTACGCGTCCGATGAACGGTTGGCGCAATCGGCCGCGCCGGCCTTGATCGTCACCGCCGCGGGGCTGGCGCCCATCCTGCTTCTGGCGCGGCGCATCGCGGCGGCGCGGGCGGGCGCATCATGAGCGCGCATGACATCACGCTCTCCAACGTCAGCCGCTTCTATGACGGCGTGGCGGCCGTGCACGAAGTGACGCTGCACGCCCCGCCGGGCAAGGTGTTGGCGCTGCTGGGCGCTTCGGGCTCGGGCAAGAGCACGCTGCTGCGTTTGATCGCCGGCCTTGAGCCCCTCGATGGCGGGGAAATCCGTTTCGGCGAGCAATTGATCGCCAATGCGCGCGGCGCCGCGCCCCCGGAATATCGCCGCGTGGGCGTTGTGTTTCAGGATTACGCGCTGTTTCCCCATCTCACCGCCGCGGCGAATGTGATGTTCGGCCTCGACAAGCTGGCGCGTGAGGATCGCGAACGCGAAGCGCGCGCCTGGTTGGCGCGCGTGGGCCTTGAGCGGCGCGCCGGCGCCTATCCGCACGAACTCTCCGGCGGCGAGCAACAGCGCGTGGCGCTGGCTCGGGCGCTGGCGGCCAAGCCCTTGGCCGTTTTGCTTGATGAGCCGTTCTCCGGGCTCGATCCCGTGCTGCGCGCGGAATTGCGCGAGATGACGCTCGGCGTACTGCGCGAAACGCGCGCCACGGCGCTCTTCGTTACGCATGACGCGGACGAAGCGCTCTACGTGGCGGACAACCTCGCTATCATGAAGGGCGGACGTGTTCTTCAGGCGGCCGATCCACGCACGCTTTATGACGCGCCGACCTCGGCGGATGCGGCCGCCGCGCTGGGCCCGGTCAACATCCTCGGCGGCATGATCTCCGGCGCGCGCGTGGCCACGCCCTTCGGCGCCATCTCGACCGATCTGCAGGAGGGCGCGCCCGCCCTCGCGGTTGTGCGCGCCGACGCCATCACTTTGAGCCCCGGCCAGCGCGCGCGCGTCACCGATCGCCATCCGCAAGGCGCGACGGACTTGTTGCGCGTGGAAGCGGACGGCGTCATCTGGCGTGTGATCGCCTCGGCGCGCACGGCGCCGCAAATCGGCGCGCAAGTGGATGTGGCGATCGACCCGCGCGGCGCTTACGTCTTCCTTCGCTAAGCGGGTTTGCGCGCCACGATCTTGCGCCGCTCAAGCCGGCCCTGCCCGAGAAAACCGAGGCGCGTGCGCCAGGCTTCTGTCTCCCAGGCGATCTCACGCAGCACCGCGCCATCGAGCCCGGTTCCTTCCATCAACGCCTTTTCCAGCGTCTTGAAGCCGGCGCGGCCAAGCGCGGCATGCGCCTCGGTCACATTCTCGTTGCTCTCCACCGCAAGGCCGGCATCCTGAAACAAGGATGCAAGATCGCCCGCCGGGCGCAGGTGCGGCTCGGCGAACGCCGAGGCGAAGGCGCCGGCAAGCTCGGGCGCGGGCGTGGCGCAATAAGTTTGAATGAGCGCGGGGGCGCCCTTCTTCAGCGCCTTGGCGATCTGCACCGCCAAGCGCGGCGCATTGGCCGCGAAGGTTAAGTCATCGTAGCTGATCAGCACGTCGAGCGAATCCGGCGCGGGCGCGAAGGTATCGAGATCGGCGCCCGATATGGTCACGCGCGCCTCGCCCTTGAACGCGGCCTCGATATCGCCGCGCGTTTCATCTCGCCATTCATAGACGGTGATCGGCCCGGCGCAGACCTCCATGATCGCGCGCACCGGCCCAGGCCCGCCGGGCCCGAGCATCGCGACGCGCACGGACGATCCCACGCCCATCATCAGCAGCGTGATTTTCTCCTGCTCGGGATCGAACGGCATGATGCGCCCGAGACCCCAGAGCCGCTCAAGCGCGGCCTGGCGCGGCGGCGCCTGAGGCGGTGGCGCATCGAACAGATCCGCATCGACGGGGCCGGAGGCTGGCGCGGGCGCGGCCTTTGCGGGCGCCGGCGGGGCGGCTTCCTCGGCGGGTGCGTCAAGCGCGGCCAGGGCGGCGGCCTCGTCGAATTCCTCACCTTCCCACCAGGCGCGGAATTTCGCGCCCGCGAGAGCCCGCTGGCGCTTATCGAACAAAATCGCGAGCGGCGCGGCCATAATCCGCCAGACTCCAGGAATCCAACCGCAAAGAGCCTAATGAGCCGTCGTTAACGATTTGCTTGCACATCGAGCGCGATAGCCAAAAGTGGATACCGGTTTTGGCGGCCATCGCGCTCGATACTTTTTATCTGGAACCTGATCTTTAGAGGTCGGCCATGCCTATTAAGATCAGGTTCCGGGCGTCCCGCCCGCCTGCGCCAGTGTGGCGCGCGAGGGAAAGGCCGTGTTCGGATCGCGCAGATAGGCCTCGATATCGGCGAACACGGCTTGCGCCTGCAGATCGCGCAGCAGCATGTGGTAGCCGTTTTCGTAAAGCAGCGTGCGCGCGCCCTGCGGCAGCGCGGCGGCGGCGCGTTCGGCCGAGGCGCGCGGGATGATCATGTCGCGCGCGCCATAGACATAGAGCGGCGCGGGCGTGAGCGTGGCGACGCGGTCCGCCGCCGTCTCCATCAGCGTGACGAGCCCATAAAGCGCATCCACGCGCGTCTGGAAGATCATGTTCCGATCCCGCCCGATGGCGCGCAGCATCTCGACATTGTCGGACGGAACGATGCGGCGCTGCACGTTGCGCGGCGCGGTGACGGCGCGGCCAGGCATCGTATGCGCGCCGAGCCACAGCGTCAGCGCGTACATGTCCGGCAAATCGGACCAGCCCCACACCGCCGGCGCGGCCAGCACCAGGCGATCAATCGGCGGCGCGCCGGGCGCGCCGAACGTGGCGATGGCGGTGGCGCCGCCCATGCTTTCGCCGACGACGGCGAGGATCGCGTTCGGATGATCGCGGCGCGCTACCCGGCACGCCGTGCGCAAATCCTCGGTCAGCAATTCCTCGCCGCCCCATTCGCCGCGCCGCGGCGAACGGCCGAAGCCGCGTGCGTCATAAGCGTAGGTCGCAATGCCGCGTGCGGCCCAATAAGGCCCCGCCATGAAATAGGTGTTGGCGTAATCGTTCATGCCGTGCAGGCCGATCACCACCGCCCAGGGTTCGGTTCCCGCTGGCGGGGCCCATTTGGAGAGGCCCAGCCGCGCGCCATCGAACGATACAAACGCATCGGTGAGGAAGTGCGCGCCCTGAAATTCGCCGGGCGGCTGCAAGGCGGCCTGCACGGTCGGCGCGCAGCCCGCCACGCCGGCGCCCGCCGCCACCGCGCCCCACAGGAAGGATCGTCTCCGCATGCGCACTCCCAGCCCGCGCGGCGCCGCGCCGCACGGCGCTTGGCATAATTCGCAATTTGGACCGCTTTCTGGCGGCAAGCTACACGGTGTGAATCAATTCCTCCCCCGTTTACGGGGGAGGAGTCGAGCCGCGAAGCGGTGAGACGGAGGGGGGAGGGTGTTACGCCCCCTCCGATCGCTGCGCGATCACCTCCCCCGTAAACGGGGGAGGAAAATGCAGCGACTCAATCCGAAGCGCCGCCCAACTCTTCGCCCAATGTCGCCGCCACACGCGCGCGCAGCGCCGGCAGCGCCTCCGCTTCAAACCAGGGATTGCGCTTGAGCCAGGCGCTGTTGCGCCAGGATGGGTGGGGCAGCGGCATGCGCGTTGGGCCAAACGCATCCCAGGCGCGCACCGTCTCGGTGACGCCGGCCTTCGCCGCCAGATGCCAACGCTGCGCATAGGCGCCGATGACGAGGGTCAGGCGCACCCGCGCCAGTAGCGGCATGAGGCGCGGGCGCCAGAGCGGCGCGCATTCAGGGCGAGGCGGCAAGTCCGCGCCGTTCTTCACGCCAGGAAAGCAGAACCCCATGGCGGCGATGGCGATCTTGGTTTCATCATAGAAGGTCGCGCGCTCGATCCCCATCCAGGCGCGCAGGCGATCGCCCGAGGGATCGTTGAACGGCGCGCCTGTTTCATGCACGAGCCGCCCCGGCGCCTGGCCGACAATGAGGATGCGCGCCTCGCCATGCGCTTGCACGATGGGGCGCGGTTCATGGCCGAGCTGGTCGGCGCACACGCGGCAGGCGCGGATGTCAGCCAGGAGGCGCGCCAATGCATCGGCCCCTGGAGCGGAGGGCGTGGCGCAGTTAGCTTGTGTTGTGAGGAGACGCGCCATGGGCCGCAGAGGCTCTGCCTGGGATTGGGCCGTGCCCGCGCTCGTGCTCGGGCTGATCGCCTATCTAGTCTGGACCCACCAGACGCGCGAGCGCGAAGATACGCTGCGCCGCATCCTGCCTCCGGCGCAGACACAGGATAAGCCGATCGATCTCGAGGATACGATTTAAGGGCGCGCCGCCATCGCTGCTCGCTTCGACAAGCTCAGCGCGACGGTGAGCATAACGCTTTGGAGTCTGTCCTCTTCGTCGCGCTGAGCTTGTCGAAGCGCGAAGACATGAAAAGCGCGCCTCTTAGGCCGCCCGTCCGCGACTGGATTGCGCACTGTCTCAGCACAAATCGTTCGGCTTCTTGGACATGAAATCGCGCGGCGCACTCCATCGGCCCGGCACATGCGCCTGGCCCCAACGGCACATTTCCTGCAGCAGCGGCAAGAGCGCCGCGCCCTTCTTAGTCAGCCGATACTCGAACCGTTTTGGCCGCGCGGTATAGAGGCGCGCCGTGATCAAGCCGGCCGCCTCCATGGCGGCCAAGCGAGAGATCAAGATGTTGCTGGCGATCCGCTCCGGGCTTTCAAGAAACTCCTTATAGCGCGTCTTTCCGTTGACGAGGTCGCGCAGGATCACCAGCGTCCAGCGATCGCCGACGAGTTCGAGCGTCGAGGCGATCGGACAGCCTGATCGGTACGCCCCATCACGTGCTTTCGCGCCAAGCCCCATCCTCCAAACACCTCCACGTCCGCCAGTGACTTGCTACTTGCAAGTTAGCATGCGCTCAATAGATTGCGAATTGCTCAATTTCAGGGAGATGGCGGACATGGCGATTTTTACCGGCGGATGCTTGTGCGGAGCGGTGCGCTATCAGTGCGATGGCGAGCCGGTGATGGCCGGGCACTGCCATTGCGAAGATTGCCGGCGTTCGAGCGCGACGGGGCATAGCTCCCACCTCGCCGTACCGGAGGCGAGTGTTCGCATCGCTGGCGCGCTGGCGGCCTATGCGCGCCCAGCCGATAGCGGCGCCATGATCACAAGGTATTTCTGCCCGACGTGCGGCGCGGCTGTCAGCTCCACGAATTCCGGCATGCCCGGTCTTGTGTTTCTGCGCGCTTCGAGCCTCGACGATCTCGAAATCTTCAAGCCGCAAATGCATGTCTATGTGAGCCGCGCGGCGAGCTGGGACCGGCGCGACGAGAGCTTGCCGGCTTTCGAAACAATGCCGCCCGGCATGGGGTGAACGATAAGATTAGGCCGCCTGACTGTGCGAAAGGCGCGTGTGTTGATCTTCATCAAGGACAGCCAAGATCGCGGGCGCAGCATTGGCGTGATGATCAGAGTATGGCTCACCGCATTGATCGTCTTCGCGCTGTGCGCCTGCGCCGTGACCACGGAACGCGCGTCACTGACGGCCGAGCCCAGCCCCGCCGAGCGTGGCCGCACGTTCGCAACGCGTATTTGCGCCGAATGCCACGCCGTCGCGGATGGCGAACCCGCCTCGCCCAATTTCTCGGCGACGCCGTTCGAAACCATCGCCAACACGCCGGGCATGACGCGCATCGCGCTCAACGCCTGGCTCCACACCGGGCACCCTACCATGCCGAATGTGCAGGTCGACCAGGACGAGACCGACGATCTGTGGGCCTATCTGCTCACCTTGCGCGATTAGATCGAGCCGCCCCGCATCATCTCGCGCGCGATGACGAGGCGCTGAATTTCACTTGTGCCTTCATAGATGCGGAAAATGCGCACATCGCGATAAAGCCGCTCGACGCCATGATCGGCGGTGTAGCCGGCGCCGCCGAAGATCTGCACCGCGCGATCGGCCACACGGCCCACCATCTCGCTGGCGTAGAGCTTGGCGCACGACGCGTGCATAGTGACGTTCTCACCCGCGTCACGCCGTTTGGCCGCGTCAAGCACCATTGAGCGCGCGGCGTAAGCTTCAGTGCGGCTGTCGGCCAACATGGCCTGGATCATCTGGAAGCTGGCCAAGGCCTGGCCGAATTGCTTGCGCTCACCAGCATATTTCACGCAATCCTCGATGAGCCGCTCAGCCACGCCGCAACACACGCTGGCGATGTGCAGGCGCCCGCGATCGAGCACGCGCATCGCCACCTTGAAGCCCTCGCCCTCTTCGCCGAGGCGATTTTCAGCGGGCACACGCACATCGTCAAAATGCACGTCGCAGATATGCGCGCCCTGCTGGCCCATCTTCTTTTCCGGTTTGCCGACAGAAACACCCTTAAGCTCGCGCGGCACAAGGAAGGCCGACACGCCCGCGCCGCCCTTCACGTCCGGATCGGTGCGCGCCATCACGGTGAAGAGGCCCGCGCGGTTGGCGTTGGTGATGTAGCGCTTGGCGCCGTTCAGCACATAGACATCGCCATCGCGCAGGGCTTGCGTGCGCACAGCCGCGGAATCGGAGCCCGCCTCGGGTTCGGTGAGCGCGAAGCTTGTCACGATGGCGCCGGACGCAATCCCGGGCAGATACTTCGCCTTCTGTTCGTCCGTGCCGAACATGACGAGGCCCTGGCTGCCGATGCCGACATTGGTGCCGAACGCCGAGCGGAACGCCGGCGAGCAGCGCCCCAATTCGAACCCGACCAGGCATTCCTCCTCCATGGTGAGGCCAAGGCCGCCAAACTCCTGAGGGATGGAAAGGCCATAGAGGCCGAGCGCGGCCATCTCCTTCAGCGCCCATTCTGGCACCGCGTCCGCCTCGGCGACCTCCGCCTCGATCGGGCGCAGCCGCTCCTCAACAAAGCGGCGCACGCCAGCGATGAGCTGCGCGCGGGTCTCTGCGTCATAGGCCATGGGGCGCTCCATTTTTCTCCCCAGTTTGTACAGGCGCCGGCGGGCGGCGAAAGCCTCACCTTACGGCCGCCCTTGCCAGCAGCGCGCCGCTCCGCTTCATCGCCCCATGCACGATGCAGAACCCAACGCCGCCTATGGCCGCGCCGTCACACTCACCGAAGGGCCCTTCGCGGGCTGGACGACCTGGAGCGCCGGGGTAGATCCTTACGAAACTCTGGTCGGCCCATTCTGCTTTCGCGTCACCGAAAGCGGCGAAGCGCTCTCCGCGTTCGCGCCCGAGCCGCGCCACCTCAATGGCGGCGGCGCAATCCATGGCGGCGCACTGATGAGTTTCGCGGATTTCGCTTTGTTTTCAATCGCGCATGTCGTGCTCAAGGGCGATGTGAGCGCCGTCACATTGACGTTGAACGGCGAATTCGTCGCCGCGGGCGACCTTTCGGCGCATGTGGAGGCGCGCGGCGAGGTGATCCGTGAAACCGGCTCGTTGGTGTTCGCGCGCGGGCTCATCACGCAAAACGAGCGTGTTCTGCTTGCTTTTTCCGGCACGCTCAAGAAACTGAAGCGGGCGGGATAAGCGCGCATTTTCAACGAAAGTGGAGACCGGTTTTGTGTCCGAAAATGCGCTTGGCTCGTATGATCGGACCGCTTTCTGGCGGAAAACCGCGTCACACTTTTCCGGAAAGCGGTCCGGGGGGGCGATGAACTTTCACCAATCTGTCGTCAAGCCGGGCAAGAAAGCGCCGCGCGGGTTTGATGTGCGCGACGCGATGCGCACGCAATTGGACGCCGCGCTTGTCGCGCTTGACGCCGTCAAGCCATCCGACGCCGTGCATCGCTGCCGTACGGCGCTGAAGCGCGCGCGCGCTCTGGCGCGTCTTGCAGCGCGCGCCGAGCCCGGACTCTCCGGCCAAATGATCGCGCGCATCCGGCCGGTGATGCAACGCTTCGATGCGGTGCGCGACGCGGATGCGCTCGAAGCCTGCGCGCGCCGCTTCGCCGAAGCGATGGAGGGCGAGGCGCGCGGCGCATTGCGCACGGTGGCGCGCAAGCTCGCGGCCGAACGCCGCGCCGCGCCGCCCCCCCCGCTTGAGGAGGCGCGCGCCGATGTGCGCGCGCTGATCGCACTCCTGCCGGCCTGGCCGGTTATCGCGCCGGACATCATTCGCGAAGGCGCGCGCCGGCTCGCCCGCCGCGCCCGCCGCGCTTATCTTCGTGCGCGGGACACCGGCGCCATCGAGGATCGCCACACCTGGCGCAAGCGCGAGAAAGAGCGGCTCTATGCGGCGCTGTTGCTCGGCGCCGAATGGCCGAAGGATACGCCGCGCAGACGGCGGCGCGGCCAGGCGCTCGGCGAAGCGCTGGGCGCGGAGCGTGACGCCGGCCTCCTCATCGCGCGCCTGGCGCAGGAGCCCGCGCTCGCCGGCGCGCCCGATGACGCGGACCGCGCCCTCGCCGCCCTGATGCGCCGGCAAGACGAACTCAACCGCGTCGCCGCCCGCCTCGGCCGCGCCATGCATGCGCGCTGAGC
>CADEEL010000005.1:64487-113182 GCA_902826335.1 uncultured Alphaproteobacteria bacterium | reverse complement strand
GGACATGGTCTCTCGGCCAAAGACACAACCAGCACTTGTGCGCACGCTCGCTTATGTAATGATGGGCTTGGGGTGCTGGCGATGTCGGAATACGCGCTGATCCAGGAATTCATCGCGGCCGCGCAGCGGTCGACCGAATTGGGCGACCTCGCCAACGCCACGGAAGCCGTGATCCGTGACTTTGACTTCGACTATTATGCCGTCCTGCATCACATCGATCTGCAGTTTCCGGCGGACGGCCTGGTTCGGCTCTCAAATTACCCACAAGGTTTTGTGGCTCGCATGAAGGCGAACAGGTACTTTGCCGACGATCCTGTATTGGCCGCATCGGAGCGGGCCGCGAAGAGCTTTCTGTGGTCCGATGTTCCGCGCTTGGTCAATTTGACCGCCCGGCAACGCGAGATTATCGCGGTGGGCGCCCGTGAGGGCCTCGGCGGCGGCTACACCGTTCCTATTCATGTTCCCGGCGAGTTTACCGGCTCCTGCTCGTTTGGTGTGCGCGGCGGCGTCGATATCGACGCCGCCCGCCTGCCGTTCATAAACTATGTAGGCTGCTTTGCGTTCGAGGCGGCGCGCAGGATTGTCGCGGCGCCGCGAGATCGCGAAAGACGCCCGCTGCGTCTGACGAGCCGCCAGCGAGATTGCCTTGTGTTGGCAGGCAGAGGCTTGCCGGCCCGTGAAGCGGCGCGGCGCCTTGGCATCAAGCAGGATACGTTTGAGAAGCATATTGGGGCCGCCAAGGAAAACGCCGGCGTGCAGACCACGACCCAACTGATTGTGCGCGGCTTGTTTGACGGCCACGTCACATTCCACGATTTACTGGAACGACAAATTCACTGACCCTCCGAAATTTCGGAATGGGCAAACGCCTTGGCCGACGCAATCGTCGCTCTCATCGCTTGGGAGAAGGTCATGGTGCAGGTCATAGAAGGGGCGTTTGCGAAAGATCATCTTGGCGCTCTCGCCGACATGCATCGTGTGCGAAAGGCGGTCTTTGTGGACCGGCTGGGTTGGGACTTAAAGGTCGACGAAGACGGCCTTGAAATAGACCAGTTTGACGCCGCCGGCGCTGTCTATCTGATTGACGCTGATCCCGAAACAGGACGCCACAATGCGTCTGTCAGGCTGTTGCCGACATTACGTCCTCATGTGCTGGGCGATTTGTTCGATTTCCTCTGCGAAGATGGCGCGCCGCGCGCGTTGGACGTGTGGGAAATATCGAGACTGTGCACGTCGCCAAGTCTCGCCGAGGATGCGGCGGCCTGGGCGCGCCGACGCGTTTGCCTTGGCCTCATCGAGTACGGCTTATTGCATGGAATCAGTCGATACTCGTGTGTCATCAACATCAAATGGCTTTCGGGATTTATAAGGCCAGGGTGGGCCTGTGAGCCTCTGGGACCGCCACAACAAGTTCGTGACGAAGTCCTGGGCGCGTTCGCCATCTCGGTAACGCCCATGACTCGCCGGAAATTTCTCGATCAATGGGGATTTCCCTCTCCCATTCTCGCGTTCCCAGAACAACGCGCCGCCTAGATCGAGGAGCTGTCGATGCAAGCAATTCAGCACAATGCGGCCCCTTGGGCGACGGAGGCCGAGGCTCTGTGGATGCGGGAGCTCTCGCGCAATGGCTACCTCGTCTTGCGCCGGGCGATGAACCCCGACCATGTGGCGCGGCTGCATGCGGACCTCAGGCCGCGATTTGACGCTACGCCCTTTTGTCAGGGTGAATTTTACGGCGAGCGCACGAAAAGATTTGGCGCTCTGCTCAAGCGATCTCCCTTGGCTCAGGCATATGTCATGCACGACGCCATCTTGCGCATCGCCGCGCTCGCGCTTGGGCCGCATTGCGATTGCGTGCAACTCAACCTCACGCAAGCGCTGGAGATACATCCCGGTGAAGTGCGCCAGGCGCCGCACCGCGATCAGGGCATGTATTGGGCGCCGCCGGGCGCAGCCGAGTATCTCTTCAACGTGATGTGGCCGTTCACGCGGTACACTGAAGAAAACGGCGCCACGATGATTTATGCTGGCAGCAACCAGAGACCCAATGCCCGTCCCGAGGACTTGCCGCCGCCGACGGCGGTTGAGTTGGACGTCGGCGACGCCCTCATCTTTCTTGGCTCGGTGTTGCATGGCGCTGGCGCCAATCGATCCCGTGCGCCGCGAACTGGCATGATCGTCGGCTACAGCCTCGGCTGGCTTAAGCCCTATGAAAACCAATGGCTTGCATATCCGCCCAGCATCGCGCGCACGTTTCCGCCAGACCTCGCGGCCTTGGTCGGCTACCGACAACACAGGCCAAATCTTGGCAATTTCGAAGGTCAGTGCCCGTCCGTCCTGCTGCGCGAAGGCGGTCCGCCAGATTATCTGGAGGCGATCGACGACGTGACGAGCGAACAGCGCCACGCGCTCGCGGCGTTCAAGCGTGCGCAGACGGATCGTGCGGCATAGCCGGAGACGGGCGCGTATGAACAAGGAGACTGCCCTGCGCGCGCAACGACATGTCGAAGCTGCGTTGACATTGGTGGCTGCGGCGGCCGCTGACAATGGCGGCGCCGAACATGAAATTGTGGCCACCTACGAACCGCTCGTTGATCTCCTCCTGGATGCGTTGCGAGGCATCGAGGAAATTGCGCGTTCATCGCCCTCGCATTCTTGAGCCGCGCGCGCTCCTCTGGGCACAGGAGGCCGGCGCATAAGATGGCGATCGCATCATCATTTTGAGCGCGGCCCATGCGGGCTTAATCCTTGATGACGGAAAGTGTCGTATCCCGTGCAGTGAGGCAATATTGCGCGGCTGCACTCGGTCGTTTGCCGCCCCGTGCGCGATTGCGGTCATGCAAAGCTGAAGGCCGACTAATCGCTGTCGGGCGCCGACTGGGTGGGGCTAGGCTCTTCGGGCGTGGCGCTCGCTGCGCGCACCAGCGCAAGAACCCGCCGACGCGTGCGTTGATCGTCGATCTTAGAGTAATGCAAAAGCAATTCCATGCAATCAGGTGTTGAGGCGTATTGTAAGAAGGCGGCGATATCCGACGAGCAGTTTGAATTTGCGGGGTCCGGCGAGGCGACATCTGCCAAAAACCAATCGAACGACCGCCCCAAGGCGTGTGCGACCTCCAAGAGGCGAGTTGCGGATATTCGATTGAGGCCGCGTTCGTATTTTTGGACTTGTTGAAACGTCACGCCAGTCTTGCGGGCGAGCAGGTCTTGACTCCACCCCGCGGCGACGCGCGCGAAGCGAATTCGTGCGCCGATGCATTTGTCCGCGAGGGTCGCCTCGCGCGGGCCGGTGTGAATAGGTGTTTGCGACATGTAACCTAATCAATGGCGTGGATCGAACCGCAGCCATCGGCCCGCGATGCGGCTCTAACTTGAACATCCGCTTCTAGAAGATTCTCGAACACTTGCGCCAGGTCCGCCAGCTGTGGCGCGAACGCCTCGCATACGAAAGCGCTCGCTCACACGATACTTGCCGGGGCAGAATACGACCCGTGAATATTACAATAGGAACGCGTTTGCCGGCAAAGGGTTGACTCACATATGGCCATGCTTTGCCGACCGTTCAAGCGCGCAGTCACGGATAGACTGACCACAGATCTCGGTGGCCACCTGTCCCTTCCGAAAATCGATTTCACCGCGTTTTCCGCCCATAACGCCGATGCAAGCCGCCCAGCACCGGGCGTGAGACGATGCGGCCGCGCGTCTCTGTGCGGCGCCCGAGTGGGGGAAACGTTACTGAGCGCCAGATGCATGCGGTCGGCATTGTAATAAGCGGCGTAATCCTTGAGCACGCGACGCAGATCGCGCCAGCTTGGTTGGCTAGGAAATTCGCCCAGCTCCGGCCGGGCCGGCCGCGGCGAGGGAGCATGTGTTTCGAGACGCTCGATTGGGCGAGGCGGTAGCCGAGTTTGAGGAGCTCGCCATGGATGCCCGGCGCGCCCCAGAGTGGGTTTTCCGCGCTGATGCGGACGATCAGGGCGATGAGGTCGGGGTCGAGCCGGGGGCGGCCGGACCCGCGCCGGCGCGAGGCCCACGCCCACCGGCGGCGGAAGGCGGCGCGGTGCAGCGCGGGCAACGCCGCCGCAAGCCCGCGCGCCCACCAGCCGCACAGGAAGCAGATCGCGCCAAAGCAAAGAGCCGCGCCCATCCCTAGCCAATCAACGGATTGAGCCGGAAAGTTTAGCGAGGCAGGGCGCGGCGCGCGAAAAAAGATTTAGCCAAACTGCGCGCGAAAAAATCTGACGCGCACGCCGGTTTCGATAAGCGATCGCCCGAAGATCAGACTCGGCGCCCGCCCTCGGAAGTGAGGCGGTTTCTTCTCGTTTGTCCGGCGGAGTTGGCGTGCGCGGACACGCAAAGGTGCGATCTATGCCCTCTGCTGGGCTTCGCCTGTTGCAGTGAGGGTTCGGCGTTTTCGGACCAACGCTTAGCGCACCCGTTCGATCAGCCAATCGAACAACCCCGCGCGAACGGCTTTCCGCGCCAGGGTGTCGGCAAACCACAAGGCGATGTCAGCCGGCTGGTCATCGGCTTGTCTCGCCAGCGCCGAACTTGGCGAGTGGCAGGCGAGCACAAAGCGCTGCACGTCGCCATAAGCGCGATAGCGCTCGATATAGTCCGCGAGCACCGCGGGGCTCGCCGCCGACTTCACTTGCACGAAGGCTTTTTCGCCGGTCGCGATCTGCTCGACCATGAGGTCGATGTCTTTCTCGGTCTCGCCGAGCACGCTGATGCGGCGCCAGCCGGAGGCGGCGAAGATGAGATCCACCAACACTTCGAAGTCTTTTTCGTGCAGTTTGCGGATGAGGCGCTGGGCGATGGCCTCGAGTTCAGCCTGCGCGCTCAACGCCGCGGCGATGAGCGGATCGGGCTCTGCGTTGATCTTGCGCAGCAGATAATCCTCGTCCTCGACCTTGCAGATGGTGGCGCGATAAGCGGCGACCTTGGTGAGCCGGGTGCTCAAGGTCCGCATGGCGAGACAGGCGCCGGCCATATCGGTGCAGCGCCACCCGCCGATGAGCCTGCGTCGCCGCGGCAGCTGCGCTTCAAGTTCGGCGCGCCAAGAGACGCCCGGGGCCGCAAACGCCCACCACAGCTTGCCCTCGGCGAACGTGATCCAAAGCGTGTCGGGTCCCAATTGGTAGAAATCGCGCAATTCGCGCAGGTGGCTGGCGGCGGCGCCTGGGGTCTTGCCTTCGCTCAACAGGATCTGGCGCACGGCCTCCCAGTCGCCGTCCGCGCATGGCGCGTGGGGGATGGAGGCGAACGCAAGCCCCAATTCTCCGGCCTCGAAACAGGCGCGCGCGAAGGCCCCGCCCGCGCCCAGCTTGATGTAGCGGATCTGGGCCGGGGCGAGGGGGGCGGTCGCGGTCTGTAGACGATCAATCTCATTCATGCGCCGACGAAGACGCTCGTTTCGGGCCCGCCGTCAACGCGAATGAGACTCATCGGCTGTAGTCTCATAAGCGGCGATGAGGCGCTTTCCTGGCGATGGACACTCGCCGCCGGCTCGCGCGAAATTTGAGAAAGCTGCGTGAAGCGTACGGCTGGTCGCAGGAGGCGCTGGCCGACGCAGCGGGGCTTCACCGCACCTATGTGTCTGGGCTCGAACGCGAAGTGCGCAATCCGACTCTGCAGATTCTCGACAAGCTGGCCAAGGCGCTTGGCGTGAAGGCGAGCGTCCTGATCGAATAGTCGCGCGACAGAGCGCCGGCGGCTCGCTTTCGCGAACCGCCGGCGTTCAGGCTTAGGCGTCGTCAGGGGTTTGGCGACGCTTCAGCTGCTTCATCAGCGCAGGATCAATGCCGGGTAGCCCGGCGAGCGGATCAGTGGGCAAGCGTTGGCCGCCAAACTCCTTCTGCCAGTCCTCAACCGAGACCGCAGGCCGGCGCACCACCACGACGCCCGCCCCCTTGGCCGGGGCGGGCGGCGGCGTCAGCTGGCCGATCTTACCTAAGAGGCCGAAGACCAACTTGCGGTCCGCCGCGTTGCCTTGCAGCGCGCCTTGAAAGACGCTGTTGATCAGCGCCTCGTCGGTGGGCATCGAGGCGACTTTGCCGTTGGCTTTGCGCACCCGCATGGGCCGCTTGAGCGCATGCGCAATAGCGTCGAGGACCGTCCTTGCCTTGGCGCCTTTGGGCCGTCCATTCGGATTGCCCGAGTGGTTTGGCTTGAAGCGAGTGTGCTTGGGCGGTTTGCCATAGCCGACTGTGAACGGCTTGGCGTCGTCGTCTTCACCATCAACCATGGTGCGCCCCCTCATTCTGAGCGAGGCGCTCGGCGGCGACCGCTTCAAACGCGGCGCCGGTTGTTGCAAGCACGGCCGGCTTGCCAGCAAAGCGCTGGTAACGGGCCACGATCACGTCGCAATAGACGGGATCGAGTTCCAACACGCGCGCACGCCGCCCGCAGGTCTCGGCTGCGATCAGGGTCGAGCCTGAGCCCGCGAAGGGATCGAGCACGATCTGATTGCGTTTGGAGACGTCCTTGATGGCGTCGGCGATCAAGGCGACCGGCTTCACCGTGGGATGCAGCGCCAGTTCTTCATCGCGGGCGGCCGAGAAGGCGTTGGCGCCAGCGTAAGACCAGACATTGGTGCGGTAGCGCCCATGCTGGCCCAGCTCGAAGGTGTTGAGATGGGCGCCCTCGCCAACCCGGTACACAAACACCAATTCATGCTGGCTGCGATAGAACGAGCCCATGCCGGCGTTGGTTTTGGCCCAGACGCAGAGGTTTTTGAGCGCGCCGAACACCCGCGCGCCGGCCGCGATGAGCTCGCCCATATGGCGCCAATCCATGCACACGAAGGCGATGGCGCCATCGCGGCAGCAGAGAGCGGCTTGGCCAAGCGTGGCTTCAAGGAAGGCGATAAAGGCAGCTTCACTCAGCTCACCGGACGCCATCACGAATTCGCGGTGGCTGTGCTTGGTCCGCACATGCCCGCTGATCGGCACATTGTACGGAGGATCGGTGAAGATGAGATCGGCGCGCTCACCGGTCATCAGCGCCAGGTAGGCGCCGGCGTCACGTGCGTCGCCGCACGTGAGCCGATGCCGGCCCAGCACCCACACATCGCCCAGCCGCGTCACCGCGGCGCAGGCGAGAGCGGGAACGTCATCCTCAGGGCCAGGGCCTTGAGGATCGGCGTCAGCGGCCTCGTCCAGGATCACATCGATTTCGGCCAACTCGAACCCGGTTAGCTCGGCCTCGTAGCCCAGATCGATCAGACCTTTGAGTTCAAGCGCCAGAATCGCTTTGTCCCAGCCGGCTTTCTCCGCGAGCCGGTTGTCGGCGAGGATGTAAGCGCGCTTGTCGGCCTCGCTCAAATGCGACAGCCGCAGCACGGGCACATCCTCAAGACCGATGAGCTTGGCCGCTTCCAGGCGCCCATGCCCGGCGATGACCCCGCACGCGTCATCAACCAGGATCGGATTGGTGAAGCCGAAGCGCTTGATCGAGCGGGCGATCTGCTCGATCTGGCGCTTCGAGTGCGTGCGCGCATTGTTCGCATACGGTTTGAGCGCACGCACGGGCGCGCGCTCGATTTGCGTCACAGTCATCTGACTGCTCCCATTCAAAGATTTGAAAGAGCAGCCGCACTGCCCATGCAGTGCTCGTGATCAGGGCTGTTGCGGATCCGCGCGCATCATGCACAGCAGACAGGCGCCGAAATCACGGGCTTGCAGCTTTGGGGGAAATCAAGCGCCTACAGGCCTCACGCCCATGGCTGCCCGGACCATGCCGGACCTTGGCCCTGCAGACTCAACCGGCTGCGTGCAGACACCGGCGCCCGCGTTCCAAAGCGCCATGGCTTTGGGGCCTGCGGAGCCGCGATGACTGCGGACTACTAACACTTACTCGATCAGTGGGTTGAACTCAAGTTTATGCGGGGGAGCGCGTAGGAGGAGGGAGCGCGCACCCTCCCTGCAATTCCCTGATGCACATCCATGCATTCCCTGCTTTCGGGCGCAATTTCCCTGTATTTGAGTCTAGGGAATTTCCGCCGCAGGGGGTGGAAATATCCAACTTTTCAGGGGCTAAGGCCAAAGGGGCATGCAGCCATGACCGCAGACCGGCGAGAAATTCCCTGTAAACATAGAGATAACAGGGAATTGCCGGCGGATACCGGATCGCATACGACTGCCCACACCACCACGAATTCACTGGCCGGCGGCTTAACTCGTTCAGCTCAGCGCACGCTCAAGGCGCAGCACTTCGCTGAACGCCAAAAAAAGGTGATAGAAACTTGAGGCCGGCGCGGGGCCGGGCGCGGGCGCGCCGGCTATGAAGTGATCGATCCACAGGCCAGGCGTGGGCGCGGCGAGATAGACGTCCAGCAGCAGATTGGCCGATTGCGCGACGGCCGCACGCGGATCGGCGCCAATCGTTTCATAGAGCGCCAAGTGGGCCTTGATCCGTTCTGTGTTCGGCCAGATGCGTGAGGAGGAATCGAGCGGCGCGCCATCGTCGCGCACGCTTTGCACAGTCATGCCCATTTCTGGATTGACGCCGTAACGCTCCGCGAACTCGATGAGGCGGACAATCTCATCGCGCATGTCCGCGCCGGTGAGGCGCGCATATTGGGCCAAAATCCACGCCCACTCAAAATGATGGCCGGGCTCGATGATGCGGCCTGCTTCGCCCGGCGCGCGCGCCCAATCCGGCGCGAAGGTTTCGCACAGCGTGCGTCCATCGAAGAACTTGGTTTTGAACAGGCGCACTATCTCATGCGCCAGATCCTGGAAGCGCGGCGCCTGGTACGTCTCAAACGCGGCGAGACACGCTTCAAGCAAGTGCATGTGCGGGTTTTGCAGCTGGAACGCGCCTGGCGGCGTCGAAGGCCAAAAGCCGCCGGCCGGCGCGCGCATATGCGCTTCGATGAAATCGAGCGCGCGCTCGGCGCCCGCGCGTGCACCCGCATCAATGCGGCCGCGCCAGGCATAGGCGAACAGGATGAAGGCGAGGTCGTAGAGGTCAGGCGTCGGATCGAGAATCGCGTTGTCCGGCGCGAGGCGGCGCGGCCAGCCTTGCGCTGGGCCTTGATAGAGACTGTCTAGATGCGCGGCGCCCTGCCGTGAGAGATCGCGCCCCGGCGCCCAGCCAAGGCTTGCGGCGTGCGCGAACACATAGGTCTGCCGCGCGGCCACGCGCACGCGCTTGAAGGGCGATGGCGCTGGCCCGCCGTCCAGGTTCAGACTCTCGACAAAGCCGCCATGGACGCGGTCAAGGCCGCGCTCGGCCCAGAGAGGCAGGGCCGCCTCGAACAGCCAGGCGCCGATGCGCGCGAACGGAAGGGGTGTCATCGCGCTGACTTAAGGCGCACATGCGCGCGCGTCCATGTTGCCGGCCGGGCGCGCCTGGGGAAGAGTGGGATTCGCATGGCGCCGCCCCAGATAATTCCCGCGATCCTGTCTGGCGGCGCCGGCACGCGCCTGTGGCCGGTCTCCACCGAGGCGCAGCCAAAGCAGTTTCACGCCTTCGGCGCCCGGCGCACGCTCTTTCAGGAAACGATTGCGCGGGTCCACGCGGAGGAGGGCTTCGCCGCGCCGATGATCTTGTGCAACGCCGCGCATGAGGCGTTGGTCGCGGTGCAATTGGCGGAGATGGGCGCGCGCGCCGCGGCCATCGTACTTGAGCCGGTCGGCCGCAATACCGCCGCCGCCGCGGTGATCGCGGCGGAGCTCGCGCGCGAGATCGCGCCCGGTGCGCTTGTCCTGCTCATGCCGGCCGATCATGTGATCGCTGACAGGCCGGCGTTTCTTGATGTCATCCGCCGCGCGAGGGAAGCGGCGCGCACGCACATCGTCACGTTCGGCATTGAGCCGAAGGGCCCGGAGACCGGCTATGGCTATATCCAGGCCGGCGGGGAGATCGCGCCTGGCGTCTACGCCATCGCGCGCTTTCACGAAAAGCCAGACGAGGCCCGCGCGCGCGCGTTTATCGCCGGCGGCGGCTGCTATTGGAACGCCGGCATCTTCCTGTTTGACCCGGATGTGTTGCTGCGCGAGTGCGCTGGCGCGCCGGATATCCACGATGGCGCGCTCGCCGCCTTGCGCGCGGCTGACCGCTCGGGCGTTGTGATCCGATTGCCTCGCGATGAAATGGCGCGCACGCCATCGGCGCCGCTCGACATCGCGGTGATGGAGAAATCCAGCTTCGGCGCCGTTGCGCCGTGCGACATCGGCTGGGCCGATCTGGGCTCATGGAGTGAGATCTGGCGCATCGCGCCCAAGGATAGTGAAGACAACGCCGTCATTGGCCGGGCGATCATGCATGACGCGCGCGGCAATCTCATTCGCAGCGATGGGCCGCGCATCGCGCTGGCGGGCGTTTCCGATCTCATCGTCATCGCCGAGGGCGATACGATCCTCATCGCGCCGCGTGCGCGTGCGCAGGACGTGAAAATTCTGTGTGAGTTGGCTCGGCGCGCGGATCGACGCTAGCGCATGATCCGATCACATTGAATCGGGATCGTGCTCTAGGTAATTGAATTGCCTCCTTTTATGCGACGAACCGTATCCACTTCGTCGGAAAACGCTCTAATTCACTCTCGCAGGATGTGCAGGCGCGCGCGGCGTTCATTGCGCGCGCGCTCGAGCAGCAGGCGCATGAGGTCCGGCGCGGGCAGAAAATCTAGACAATTGGCGGTGGTGCGCGGGTCGAACATATTGCCCACGAACCAGGCGACTCGCGGATCGTCCGCGCGGATCGGCGTCAGGCGGTTGGCGAGGCGTATGCGCGCGCAGGCTGTGTCGAGCTCGGCCATCGGCGCGGCTCGCCAGCTCCGCTCAAGGCACGTCGGGACATCGCAAATCGAAGACGGACGCCCGGCCGCGCCGAACACCGCCAGGCGCGCCCAAGCCGTCGGCTGAATGGGCGCGATGGAGACGCCGTGCGCGGCGGCCTCGCGGCTTAGCTCGATGAGGGTCGCGTCGTGGCCCGCGCCGCCGGCGCCCAGCGCCAAAATCCATGAGCGGGATTCAGCCGCGCCGGCGTGCCAGCGCGTCGGCTGCGCCCAACTTTCATCCAGGGACCGCCGTGCGTGCGACAGCAGCGCGCGCCTCTGGGCGGGATCGGCGGCGCGCGCGGCTACGTTCGCTGACACATTCGCAAGGCCGGTTTTCGAGGCGGCCTCGAACACGACGAATGCGCCGAACGCCGTGCCGAGCAAAATGAGCACAGCGCCGGCGCGCAGCAGAATGCCCGGCAATCGACTCCATCTCGTGTCATTGGCATTGTGTGATTCAGACATGGCGATCCCGTCGTCGAACAAGGCAGACGTTCATTGTTTGAGATTGCGGAAGCGAAACGCGGCGTCCTTCGGTTCCGGTTGGCCTGCCAGCCGCCGCGCTATCGGCGTGCGCGCTTGCGCGCTTTCGATACGCGAGAACGCGCCGAGCGTGTAGGCGAAGATCGCCGCGAGCGCAGGGACTTGTAGACCAAAATCGACCGCGCCATGGCCGAAGCAAAGGACCGCGCCGCCGATGGACGCCGCAGCCCATTCCGCGCCGCTTCGGTCAAGCCAAGCGATCTTGAGCGCACGCCACAGCGGCGGCGCCAACATCAGCGTGAACAACACCGCGCCGACAAGGCCGGTCTCCTCGAGCAATTGCACAAAGATGTTGTGCGCCGAGCCAATCGGCCGCAGCGACGGCCAGTTTTCGGGTCGTGCGTAGTGGACGTTCAACTCATGAAAGGTGTTGAGCCCATGGCCGAGCAGGGGGCGATCTAGGAACGCCTGCCAATGCGTTTCGATAATGATCCGCCGGGCCGCGCTGTCGCCATCTATCGCGCCGATCCGGCCGATAACGTCGCCCCCGCCAAGCAAGAAGAGCAGCAGCGCAACCGCGCCGAGCATGACCGTGACGGAGACGGAGCGGGAATCGCGCCCATCACCCGCCGTCGCTGGCGCCCGCAGCAGCGCAATGAAGACCAGCAGCGCGCCGGCCGAAACCAAAAGGCCGGCGCGCGAGCCCGTCAACAACGCGCTCGCGCCGACAAGCACAAGCGCGGCGAACGTGATCGGCGCGCCTTGCACGATCGCGAGCCAAGCAAGCAAGGGATGGTTCGGCGTGCGCGGCGCCGGCGCGTCGCCCAATCGCCCGCGCGCGCCGCGCACAACAAGCGCGGACATAAACAGGGCAAATACGCCGAAGATCGTAGCCGCTGCGTTCGGCGATCCGAGCCGCGACATCAAGCGCCCCCCGCGCAGTCCCGCGCCCTGCACGAGAAGCGCAAGCGAAAAAAAGGCGAAACAGATCGCCAAGGCAGCCACGAACCGGCCCGTCCAATCGCGATCATCGCGCGATTGCACATTGAGCGCACCCAGCGCGAACGCGGCCGCCGGCGCGAGAAACGCCGCAACGCCTTCAATGGTGCGATAGGGCGAGATGGACACGGCGCCATGCGCGAAGCCGAACTCAGCCCATAGGGGATGCCACAAGGCGCGCCAGGGCGCCGGCGTCGTGGGCGGGCCGATCGAGGCCGCCGATAAACTCCAGCCGACGAACGCGATCGCCGCCAGCAGCGTGATCCAGTTTTGACGCAAGGCGGCGGCGAGGCGCGCCGAGGGCCAGATCGCCACCTCGATGGCGAGCAGGACGCACAGCACGAACGCGAATCCGGCGGCCAACGGCGCCTCGCTGGCGCCGCGCGAGACGAGCGCGGCGAAAAATAGGGTGAAGACGACCGCGCCGGCGGCCCGCGCCGCAAGGGCGCTACGCCTTATTTGCATTCGCGCTATCCCCCAGGCCTTGCTTCACTTATCGTGTGATCAAGGCCGCCAAGCCAATATTGAAAAGAGTTCTAAATCGAGACATTTAATTCTCCAACGTTTTCGCGCCCGCGGCGTGGCGGCGAGAGCAGAGGGTCGGGTGCGCGCTTGGGGCCGCTGAGGAGATTGTTCGAACGCCGCGCGCCGCCCGCCGGCGCGCGGTTCGAGGCCGGCCGCGTGGGCTACGCGATCGGTGATATCCATGGCCGTGTCGATTTGTTGAGCCGCATGCTCGACTTAGTGGCGCGCACGCCGGAGGACAGCGCGTGTGCGCCCATTCTGATTTTTCTGGGCGATTACGTGGACCGCGGCCCCGACTCGCGCGCAGTGCTCGATTTGCTGACGTCGCCGGTTCCGGCCGGATTTGAGCGGCGGTTTCTGCTCGGCAACCACGAAGCGGCGATGATGGGCTTTCTTGAGGACCCTTCACGCTATCGCGACTGGCTACGCCATGGCGGCCGCGAAACCCTGCTGTCCTACGGCGTGACTCCGCCCCGGTTAGACGCCGCGCGTGAAGCCTTGGACGATGCCGCCGCCGCGTTCCGCGCGCGCCTGCCGGCGCTGCATCTGGAATTCCTGCGTCGCTTGGAGCGCTCCGTGATTCTTGGCGATTACGCCTTTGTCCACGCCGGAATCGATCCCGACAAGCCGTTCGCGGATCAAACCGATCTCGACCTCTTATGGGCGCGCGACAAGTTCATTCGATCTCGCCGCACGCACGAATATGTCGTCGTCCATGGACACACGCCGACCGAGCGACCCTATCGGGACCACCGCCGGATTGGCCTAGATACCGGCGCGTACGCCACGGGCCGCCTCAGCGCCGCCAAGTTTAGCGGCGGCGAAGTCGAGTTCATGAGCGTCGGACCGGGAAATTCATCATGACGGGGGATTCTCGGCCGAGCGATTAACCTGTTACGATGGCGCAAGCTGGAGGGCCTGAAGATGACGAACGCGACGCGGCGTGGACTCTTGACTGCCTGCCTGGGCGCCCTAGCAGGCGCCTGCGCGAGCGGCATCGCACCTGGCGGCGCCGAGGGCGATAATTTGACCGCACCGGAATACCGGCTGGGCCCGGGTGACCAATTGCGCGTCACCGTATTCGGGGAGACCGACCTGACCGGCCAATATGTCGTGAGTTCACAGGGCAATATTTCATTCCCCCTCTTGGGTGAAGTGCCTGCCGGGGGCCGCACTTTGGCGGAGCTGACCACAGAAATGACCTCCCGACTCAGGGAGGGATTCCTGCGATCTCCCAGCGTCGTCCTCGAAGTCACGAATTATCGGCCGTTTTTCATTCTCGGCGAAGTACGCACGCCTGGCACCTATCCCTATTCCGCCAATTTGACCGTGGTGAACGCGGTCGCGACGGCTCAGGGCTTCACCTACCGCGCTGATCGCCGGCGCGTGTTCATCATGCATGCCGGCGAGTCCGCGGAGCGTCAGTACCGGCTGACCACAACGACGCCAGTGCAGCCCGGCGATACTGTCCGGATAGGCGAGCGTTTGTTCTAGCAACCCCCTCCTGGGCTGAATTCGCTGGACCTGTGGAGAAGAGAGGCTGTAAATGGTTTGTTAAGAATTGGGAGAGTGCGCCCATGCGCATCGCGCCACTCATTGCGGCCCTGGGGCTTTTCTTAGTGGGCGCTCCCGCCGGCACTATTGCGCTCGGCGGCTTGGTCTATGCGGTGACGGGCGGGGGCAATGCCGGCCTTGAGGCGGCGGCGGATACGCCAGACGAGACAGCTGCGACGCCTCTGGCCCCGCCTCCAAGTGATGCCCCGCCGCAGGCTCATTTGGCGCACATCATCCGCAGTGAGCTCTACCGTGACAGCCGGTGTCCGGCCGAACCCCAAGCTGAAGCTGTGCTTGAGCGGGTGACGGCGGGTTGGGATTTTGACGCGGTCGCCGCGGCGCTCCAAATCGCGGCTTCAGAGCAGGGCGTGTGCGCGCCCGTGGCGGCGGCCCTTGGGCGCTGGCGCGATTCCGCGCAACTCGCGGGACGAGCGGCCGGCGAGGACGGAAACCCAACCACCATTGGCGGTACGGGCGTGCCGGGCGGAGATGGCGGTCCGCTCTATCGCGGCTCCTGACAAGACGCCTGCAAATCAACCGAATTTTAGGCGCGGCCGCCGAAACCGGCGCTTGGCCGAGTCCTTGCTTGCATTTTTCGTCTGAAGCGCGCTTTGAATGGGCGGCTTGATTGCGTGGGGTTAACCTCTGATGAACCTTATTGCGCTGCGCAAGCCTGAAGACGAGCTAGAAGTCCTAACGTCGGAACAGCCTGCGGGCCACAGCGGCGGATTCGGGCTGCACGAAATCGTCGCCATGTTGGCGCGACGCTGGAAAATGATCGCGGCGACGTCGCTGCTGGTCTCCGTTGTCTGTTTTTCAGTGTTTCTCTTCCAGCGCCCGCAATTCACCGCATCCGCCCTGGTGCTGATCACGCCGGGCCAGGAACGGGTCATTCCTTCCCAGCAGGGCGCCGGCGGGCTTCCGGAGTCTCAGCCTTTTCCGTTGGTCGATTCCCAAATTGAGATTCTGCGCTCGCCGATGCTGGCCGGGCGCCTCGTGGATGCGCTCAACCTTGTGAACGATCCGGAGTGGAATCCGGCGCTGCCGCGTGATGGATCGAACGCAATGGGCTATCTGCGCTTGGGAGAGCAGGCGGGCCGGCGCCAACGCATGCGCCAAGAGGTTGTCGATCGCGTGCGCGGGGCTATCTCCGTGAATCGCCGCGCCGCGAATTTCGCGGTTGAAGTGCGGGTTGCGTCCGAAAATCCCGAGCGCGCGGCGCAAATGGCCAATCGACTGATCGAGCTCTTTCTCGACTATCAGCTTGAATCGCGGTTCGAGACGGCGTCGCAAGCGAATACCTGGCTCGCTTCGCGGCTGCGAGAATTGCAGCGCGATCTGCAGCAGAAGGAGGCCGCGGCGGAGCAGTATCGTATCCAGCATGGGCTATTGTCGTCTCAAGGCGCTCTGCTCACGGAAACGCAGACGACAGAGTTGCAAGAGGCCGTGCTCGCCGCGCGAGCCGACCTCGCCGAAAAGGCGGCGCGCCAGCGTCAGGTTGAGCAGGTGCTGCGCGCCGGACAATCTCTGGATTCGATCTCGGGTGTCATCAATTCGGAGAGCATCGTCCGCCTGCGCACGCAAGAGGCCGATATCGCGCGGCGACAAGCGGATTTGGAGCAACGTTATCTCGATAACCACCCCGCGGTGCAAAATGTACGCGCCGAGCGCCGCGACGTGGAGCGGCAGATACAGAGCGAGATCAGCCGCGTTTCAGCCAGCGTGCGTAATGATGTCGATGTCGCGCGCGCGCGCTTGGCGACCTTGCAGGAAAACCTGAACGAAGTACGCGGCCAATTGGAAGGCAATAACTCGACGGCGGTGCAATTGCGTCAGCTGGAACGCGATGCCGCCGCCACGCGCACGGTCTATGAGTCCTTCCTGCAGCGTTTCCAGGAATTGATCGACCAGGGCGAACTACGCACGACGATGGCGCAATTCGTCACGCGTGCGACAATTCCCACACAGCGCAGTTCCCCGAACCTGCGATTGGGCTTGCTCATGGCGCTTGGCGTTGGACTGGCGCTTGGCCTTTTGGTGGCGTTGGTCGCGGAGTTGCTCGACGAAGGGTTCCGTACAGGCGAGGACGTAGAGCGCAGGATTGGCTTGCCCGCGCTGGCGATGATCCCACGCCTGCGCGCCAATGATCTTAAAAACCTGCCAGCCAATTCCCAGCACCCGGCGGGCTACCTGATCGAACGCCAGATGTCGGCGTTCACCGAGGCGTTGCGCATTTTGCGCACTTCCATTCGCTATGGACGCCTGGATGAGGGCGCCCAAGTCGTGTCCGTGACATCGGCTCTGCCGGACGAGGGCAAGACCACAATTTCATTGTGCTATGCGCGCGTCGCGGCGTTGTCGGGCCAGCGCACGCTGCTTATCGATTGCGACCTGCGTCGCCGGTCCTTGAAGGATGTGCTTGGTCTTGAGCCGCCGCTGGGCCTGCTACAGGTGTTGACCGGGGAGGCGGACTGGCGCCGCGCCATCTATGTCGATGAGGCGAGCGGCATGAACTTGTTGCCGTTGAAGGATGCGGCCTTCACGCCGCGGGACGTGTTCGGTTCGGGCGCGATGCGCAATCTACTCACTGAATTGCGCGGCGCCTATGATCTCATCGTTCTGGATTGCGCGCCGGTGCTGGCGGTTGCGGAAACACGCATTTTGTGTGCGATGGCCGACGCCAACATCATGGTCGCGCGTTGGGAGAAAACGCCGATCCGCACCGTTCGCTTTGCATTGCAGCAGACACAAGACAGCGGCGCAAAGAACGTAGGCGTCGTCGTCAATCACGTCGATACGCGTGTGCCCGGCTATGGTTATAAGATGCAGGGCTATTACACGGCCTGAGTTGAGGAGGCGAATCTAGCGGTTCGATTCCGACGCTCGCCCAACCAATGCTGAAATGATCAGGGCCACGCGCAATTATAACATTCCAATGATGCTTTTGAGCTTGCCAATTGAGCGCGAGACTGGCCGCAATCTGAACTCGAATGTCAAATTTGCTCCGCTAGGTCAGGCTGGAGATCGCCTGAAATATGAGCGCCCAGAGAAGGATCGGCGCGCCGACGATGAGAACGAGGCGCGCCGCGAGAGGCCAGCGTCCATCGCCTATCGGCCGCGCCGCCACTCGCTCAACCGCGACAATGCGCGACTTCGTCGCAATCGCGGCCCCGGAATCCGCATCGCCGCTACGGCGCGTTCGCGCGGACGTATTCCGCATCGGGACGGCCGAAAGATAGGTGATGTTCGCCATCAATCCATCCAATCTGCGTCGAACGTCGCAGCCGAACCTTGATGAAGTCCTAATGGCGATTGCTCGCCGCGCGTCACCTCTGGCGACTCACCGTCGCCAAGAAAGTTTGCACGCGCGTGTGCGCTCCGTCGATACCCCTCCTGAGGTTGCGCTGCAGCCCGGGTTCGACAAAGGCGGCGAACGCCAGACTGAGTCCGATGCTGAAGGCCGCCGCCCCGATCAGCGCCGGGTATGGGGTCCAGCCGAACGTGATCAGCCGCCCGAGCACCCACGCGCCGATGATGTTATGGACAAGATAAAGCGGATAGGCGGCGAGGCCGATGACGCGCGCAAAGCGCGCCAGCCCGGGCGCGACGGGCCGCACGGCGCGCCCCGCCTCGAAAAAAATAAGCCAAATTGTGCCGCCCGTGGCGAGCGCCCAGACGCCCACGCCGCCGAGGCTGCCCGAAGTGAAGAATACGGCTATGCCCCCGCCGGCGGCCGCGACCGCGGCAAATGCGAGGCGCCAGGGCGTCGCGCCGCGCCGCACCAATCCATAGACCGCGACGCCAAGCGCGAAGAAAGGGCCGGTGCTGATGAGCAGGGGACGGCTGGCATAGCTGTCAACAAAAGCCGCCAGCGATATGAGCGCTGGCGGCGTTGCGCCCACTAGACGCGTCGCGAGCGCGACACTCAATAGAACAAAGCAAATAATGGACCAAGTGAATGCTGCGGACTCAATGCGGTTAAATGTATTTGCAAGCAACAAAGTAAATATAAAAATGTAGAATATGATCTCGACAATCAAAGTCCAGTAAATGCCGTCAAGCCAAGGGCCTTGCGGAAACATCACGATGGAGCGCGCGAAGCGTTCTATGATCTCGCTATTATGACCCTCAACATAAGCGAGGGTCACGAACAGGCACAATAGCACGAAGGACCAATAGGCCGGCAGCAGACGAACCGCGCGGGCGCGAAAGAACTCGAACGCGCTGCGCCCCTCGGCCGAGAGGGCGATGACGAAGCCTGAAATCAGGAAGAACACCTCGACCCCAAGAAAGCCGAGCGACGTCCACGGCCCGAGCGCTTCAAAGCGAACGGGCGCGCCGATGGCGGCGCGGATGCCGAACGCGCCCTCCGGGGCGTGCCAGGAGTGGTGACCGTAATGATATGCCATTACGGCGAACGCCGCGAGAAAACGGATATAGTCCAAGGACAGGTACTGCCGCCGCTCGCGCATCGCGCCACTAGACCCCCGCGCTCCGCACGCCGGCCAGAACCATAACCGATCGATCCGCCCGCTCCATCGGCTTCTGCGCACCGGGCGCATCGCCAGGACTTTTCGCGAGCCGCGCGAATTCGAGTGGAGAGGGTCGGGGGCGCGTCGCGCCTCGCCCGGCGGCTCCGCGCCGATCTGCGACCGATTTGCCGCACTGACCGCACATCAAGAGCGCGAAGTCAGATTCGCCACTCAGCTAATCGTGACAAAATGGTATAAATTCCGTTAAAAACATGCGCTAGTCGCTGTCTGACAGACCGGCGGTGAGGAGCATGGCCCGGCGCTTGCGAGGGTGCGCTGGACTCGTTGTCCTGGAACGGGTGCAGGGAAGGGGCATTGGTGAATAAGCATTCCAAGTCGTCGTCGTTCGGCGGCCGATCCGGCGTGGTCGCGCTCGACGCAGCCGCGCCGCGCGTGCGTCGTAGCCGCGTCGATCAATGGTTAACACCCCTAATGGACGCGGCCAGCCTCGCCCTGGTCTCGATCTGCGCGTTCGCGACAGCAGCCTGGCTAAGCCCCGTGCTGACAAACCGCGAGTTCATGCTGGCCGCGGACGCGGCGATCGAGCAACGCGCCGCGACGCTCACCTTCCTGTTCGCCGCCGCGCTCTGCGCGTTCGCGGCGAACGGTCATTATCGCTCCAGGCTGCCCTTCTGGATCGAAATGAAACATGTTGTGGCGACGTGCGTGATGCTTCTGCTTGCGGATGCGTTCATCCAATATGTAACGCGCGAGAGCCTGTCGCGGTCCTGGTTATTGCTGGGCTGGGCGTTCGCGCCAGTCGGCGTGTTGGCGGGCCGCGCCTTAGCACGGCGCGCGCTTGACCATCTCGGATTGTGGCGTCTGCCGACCATCGTCGTTGGAGAAAAGGCGCGCGCCGATGAGGTGATCGAGGCGTTGAGCTTGGCGCCGGAGCTGGGACTGCAAGTTCGCGGCATCGTCACGGCGCGGCGCTTCCTGCGGGCGACCGGCGCGGATGGAAAGGTGGTCGCCATCGTCGACCCGCTGTTGTTCGATCATGTGAACTGTTTCGTCATTCTTGCTCCAGAGTCGGAGGAAATGGCCGATTTCGCCCATCTCGCGCGCCATCTCTCGCGCGTGGGCGCGGAATTCTCCCTCGTCCTGCCGTTCCGCGAGGTGCCGGTGTTCGGCTTGGAAGTGCAACACTTCCTCAGTTCTGATATTTCGATGCTGAAGATGCGGCACAATCTCGATATGCCCTTCACTCAATTCGTGAAGCGCGCCTTTGATGTCGTCGTGTCTGCGTCGCTGCTGGTTTTCCTCGCCCCGCTCCTGCTTGTGTGCGCGGCGTTGGTGAAGCTCGACGGCGGACCGATCCTGTTCGCGCATGAGCGTGTCGGGCGAAATCGCAAGCCCTTCGGCTGTTTGAAGTTCCGAACGATGGCGCCGAACGCCAAGAGCCTGCTTGAGGCGCTATTGGCGTGTGACCCGGCGGCGGCGGAAGAGTGGCGTCGCGCGCACAAATTAACCAACGACCCGCGCGTCACACCAATCGGCCGCTTCTTGCGCACGACGAGCCTCGATGAGCTGCCGCAACTCTTCAACGTGTTGCGCGGAGACATGAGTCTGGTTGGCCCGCGCCCGATCGTGGAGAGCGAATTGGAGACTCACTACGGAGAGAGCGCACACTTCTATCTACAGACGCGTCCCGGGATTACGGGCCTGTGGCAGGTGAGCGGCCGCAGCTCGACGACCTATGGTCGCCGTGTGCATCTCGATGTCTGGTACGTCCGCAATTGGTCGACCTGGTACGATATCGCGATCCTACTGCGCACGATCCCAGCTGTGTTGGCGCGTCGTGGCGCGGCCTAAAGCTCCGTAATCCGCTCTGGGCGAATGCGGCCGCGCAGCGCATCCATAATGCCGAGCCAATTGCCGCGGACGCGGCCAAGCCGGTCCACGAACGGCTCCGGCGCCAGGGCGCGCGCGTGATTGGCCGCCAAGTTGCGCGCGATGTTGGCGAGCATGGCGCTTGCCGGCGCGGTTCTCTTGTGTAGGAGGTAAATGGGGTTCGCGATCTGCGAATAACCGAAGCGAACGCCCGTGGTCCGCGCCCTCTTAACGCCGCGATGAACGCCGCGCGCGGTGTTCAGCTTGGCGAGGCGCCCTAGTCGCCCAAGCTGGTAGGTGAAATCGAAATCCTCGAGCCAGCCATAGAGCGGCAGGCGCTCATCAAAGCGCAATGCGCCGACCGCCGACATGCGCACCGCCATATTGCACCCATAAAGAGAGCGACACGGCCGCGCATCCGCCTGACCGCTGCGCGCGCCGAATTGGTCGGCCGCCAAAAAGGCGAGTGATTCCGAACGCGAATAGCCCGGGCCGGTTATGCCATCCGCGATCACGCCGCCGGTGACGCCGACGAGACTTGGATCATCGGCGAAGGCGCGTTCGACCATTTCGACATAATTTGGCGCGGGCACGAAATCGTCATCGAAGAAAATAACGATGTCGGCCCGGCCCGCGACGTGATCCAGCGCGACATTGCGCTGCGCGCACGAGCCCTTGCGGGGGCTCATGATGATGGACGCCGACGCCCGTGTCGGCGCCGTTGGTGCGTCCTCGTCCGAAATGATGGAGAACACAATCTCATCCGGCGGCCGTGTTTGCGCATGCAAATCGGCGAGCAATTCGCCCGATTCGGTCGGTCGCCCCAGCGTCGCGGTCAATGCTGCTATGTGCACGGCCTCTCCTTGCCACGTCCGGCGCAAAATAAGCTTGTAGGCCTCATGCTTGCCATGTCCGCCGCAACCATTCCAGAACCATGCCGCGTGACTGCGCTTCGGCCGCCCAATTGGCGGCGCCGGACCACGCGTCAGCCATGCTTAACGCCAGGGCGCCGGCGAACCCGATCCAGACTCAAGGGCGCGTGCGCTGGAGCCCGGCGTGTACGCGGCCCGCCAATCGGTTTATGCGGACGTGAATCGGCGCCTTCGTCAGCGCCGGGCGGGAGATGAACGTGCGCGTCGCCATCGTGCATTATTGGCTGGTCGGTATGCGCGGGGGCGAGCGCGTCCTGGAGGAGATATGCCGCCTCTATCCGCAAGCAGACATCTTTACGCATGTCTTCGATCCAGGCGCCGTCAGTGAAACGATACGGGCGCATACGGTTAAGACCACGTTCATCGCCCGCATGCCGTTCGCCCGCGCGCAGTATCAGAAATATCTGGGCTTCATGCCGCGCGCGCTCGAGGAACTTGATCTGTCTGGCTACGATCTCATTGTCTCTAGCGAGTCCGGGCCGGCGAAGGGGATTATCCCGGGCCCGTTAGCCCGTCATGTCTGCTATTGCCATTCTCCGATGCGTTACATCTGGGATCACTACCATGATTACGCGCGCACCTTGAATCCCGTGGCGCGCGCGGTGTTCTCGCGGGTCGCGCATCGCTTGCGCCAATGGGACGTGACCAGCGCGGCGCGCTGCGACCGCTTCATCGCCAATTCCGCGTTCGTCGCCGCGCGGATCGGTCGCTATTGGGCGCGCCCGGCCGACATCGTCCATCCGCCGGTTGATATGGAGGCGTTCGCGCCCGCGCCCGGGCCGCACCGCGACTACCTCTTCGTGGGCGAGCTTGTCGCCTATAAGCGCGCGGATCTTGCGATCGACGCCTTCCGCGATAGCGGACGCACGCTGCTCATCGCCGGGGAGGGCGAAGGCCGCGTCGCGCTGGAGCGGCGTGCGCCGCCGAACGTAAAATTTCTCGGCCGCGTCTCCGCCGATCGGCTTGCCGCGCTTTACGCACAGTGCCGTGCGCTGATCTTTCCGGGTGAGGAGGATTTCGGCATCGTGCCGGTCGAGGCGATGGCGGCGGGCCGGCCAGTCATCGCGCTGGGTTCGGGCGGCGCGCTCGACAGCGTCAAGCCGAACGTGACCGGCCTCTTTTTCAATGAGCGTACGCCGGCGGCGCTGCGGGCCGCGATCGACGTGTTCGAAGCCTCGCCAGGCCAATTCGATCCCGCGCGCATTCGCGGCCATGCCGAAACGTTTTCCGCCGCGCGCTTTCGCGCCGCGTTCAAGGCCATCGTCGATGAGGAATTGGCGGCGCCGCCGCGCCGCTCATGCGCTGAGCGCGGTGCGCCACAATGAAGGCCGAATGGCGAGCAATGTTCCGAAATAAACGGCCGCGCCCAAAGGGATTTCAAGCGCCAGTCGCCAAAGCCCCGGCATGTCAGTCTGGTCCACAAGCAATCGCGCACCGAGTATGACGGCGGCCATCGCCGCGAGCGCTGGCGGAACCGGCGCTACATTGGCCAGTGCGAGGCGCCAATCGGCGCCGATTGACCGGGTCTGCACCCATATTGACGCGCACGTCGCCAAGAAGAGCGCGCTCAATTGCGCGAATGCCGTGGCGATTAATCCGAACCGCGCGAACATCAGCAAGCTCACCAGCATCACCGCCGCGTTAAACGTCAGGACTGGCGGTAGACGGCGGATTTGACCGGCCACCGACAGCAGCGCCTCGATTCCCACGGTTGGGATCATCAGCAAGGAGCCCAGCGCGAGAATGGTGAGCACGGGTCCAGCCGGCGCCCATTGCGGTCCGAGCACGAGGGTGACCACCTCGTCCGCGACCAGAGCTAACCCAATGAAGACGGGCGCGGCCGCCAAGATCAGGAGCGGGAGGAGTTTGCCCACTTGCGCCCTCAGCGCGACGTTCAATCCACCTTCGCCGGCGTGGTCCGCGGCGCTTCGGTATTTCACCCAAGCGATGAGGCGCATGGGCTCGAATATGAGTTCCGACACCGCGGATAGCACGCGCTCGGCCGCGCGATAGAAGCCCACGTTCGCGGCGCCCAGAAATCCGCCGACCACAAAGGTCGCGCCATTCGCCTGGAAAAAGGTGATCACGCGATTGGCGAGTATTTGACGCGACATTTCTATGATGTTTGGGCTGAAGCCTGCGGTGAACGTCGGCCGAAAGCGCCAATTCGCGCGGATCGCCACGCCGGCGAGATTTATCGCTTGCATCGCCAGCTTACCGGCGGCGAGCGCCAAGACGCCCCAGCCCGCGAGCAGGCCGAAAACGGCGACGGCGAGGCCGACAAGCTCCGCCACGATGCTGGCGATGGAGAGATCGGCCACGCGCCCGCTCCGCACCAGGATGCCGCTCAAAGTGCCCGTGACCGGAGATAGAAAGACACAGACCGCCAGGATCGCCATTAGGGCGGGCGCGCTCGCATCGTCCATCCAGAGCGCGAGCGCGCCGGCCGCGAGAAACCCCGCCCCCGCCATAGCTACGCCGCTGAGCAGGGACAATGCGAAGGCTTGGTCGATCGCGCGGTCCGGCCCGCTCCAACTCATGACGAATTCCCGCCAGCCCGCCCAGGCGATCACCGAGAGCAAGACGGATACGGCATGCACCAGCGCGAAGACGCCGAACTCGGCCGGCGTGAGCACGCGCGCGGCGACAACAAAGATGATGAGCTGAACGCCTTGGGCGATGGCGCGCGATGCAAACGACCACCCACCCATGCCGATCGCCGAGGCGCGGGGCGCGGACCCGTCCGGGGCGTCGCTCGCTTCGCTCAAGGGGGGCTCGCCAAAACAGCTTCGGGCGGCGTCAGGGGCGGGCGGGTGCGCGCCGCTTCCTCGATCAGCGCATGGGTCATGTCTTCCACGTCCTTGCGCGAGCGCGGCGCCCAAGGCAGCGCCACGTTTTCGTCGCGCGTACGCGGCAGACCCATCCAATCGAGCACGAAGGGTGTGTGTTTCGCCGCCAGGTCGTGCAGGCGGGGCGCATAGCGAAAATTGAGGAAGAACAAGCGCGCGCGCGCCGCGTCGAGCGGGCTTTGCGGCTCAATGAAGTCAGACCATGCGGTATCGGCCAATTCGCGTCTGTACCAGGCGGCCGCCTCTCGCCACGCGGCGGGGCGGCGGCGCGACCATGGCTTCGTTGATGTATAGTGTTGGATATAGGGTGTCAGGGCGCCGCCGAACATCAGATAGAGTTCATGCAGATTCCAGCGCGGATCGAGCGGCGTCCAGCGGCCCGCGAAGGCGGCGTTGAGCGCATCTTGATCGGGCGCCTCCTGGCAGCGATCGGGGTGGCGCTCAAGAAACGCGCGCGCGGCGGCCAAACCACCACTGTCAAGCGTCTGCGGCCAATCGAACACCATAACGCCAGACTGCAGATAAGGCGCATCCGGGGCCAGGAATAGATCACGCCGCCGCCTGCGAATGTTGCCCGTCACATAGTAAATAAAGTCATGCACCGCGCCGACGGGCGCGCCATACAAAGGCGCTTCCAGCAGCGGCGCCAGCGGCGCACACACGCGCGTATCCGCGTCAAAATAGATCAGCCGGTCGTAGGAACGGTCAAACAACGTGTCGAAATAGAGCCTCAGATAAGCCGCCCGCGGCCAGCGCCGATTCACCGGCCTGATGGCGTCGGCTACGTCCTCGCGCGCGAGGACCCGCGCGGAAACATCCCGGCGCGCGAAAAACCGCTCGGCCTCGGCGATGTCGGCGGCCGATACGTCGCAGCAAACCAGGAAAAGCTCGGCCGCGTCTGGGGCCGGAAGATGACGCGCGGTCGACAGCAATTGGCAACAGGCGGCGGGCAGATAGCCCCTGTCCGTCGCAGTCGTTATGGCGATTTTCGGACGGTTCAAACTCTTCCCCACTTCCTGGCCGCCCGCCTTATGACCGTCGGACGCCTCCTTGATTGGCAGAGCAAGCATTGCGCCGCCAATCGAGGCGGGGCCGCCGCGCCGTCAGCCGACGGCCGCCAAGGGGGGCAGGCGGCGGCGTCAGCCACGCTCGAAACTGTCGCGGGCCTGCGCTATACGAGAACGCCGCCAATTGGCAAGCCGCTTGCACGGACGCGGCTGGACAGCAGCCCGGGAGCGGGTGGGAGCATAAAGAGTGAATCCGCGCGTCACGTTAGCCATGCCGGTGTTCAACGGCGAAAACTATATCGCCGCCGCGCTCGCTTCGCTGGTCTCGCAGGAGTTCGACGATATCGAGCTCATCATTACCGACAACGCTTCCACGGACGCGACCCAAGCGATCTGCACGGACTACGCGGCCCGCGATCCGCGCATTCGCTATGTTCGTCATGAGAGGAACCTCGGCGCGGCGCCGAACTACAATTCGGGGTTTGACCTCGCGCGCGGCGAATTCCTGAAATGGTGCGCGCATGACGATCTCATCAGCCCCAATTTCGTGTCCGCATGCGTGGCGGCGCTCGATGCACGCCCGGACGCGGCGCTCGCCTTCGGCGATACGCAGTGCGTCGATCCGGCCGGCGCCTTCATTCCCTGGAATGAAGAGGACAAGATGGGCCCCATTGAGGACGAGGACCCGGCACGGCGGTTTCACAAGGCGATCGTCATGGCCGGCACGTGCTTTCCGATTTTCGGCCTGTTCCGGATGGAGACGTTGCGGCGCACAACACGCCATCGCCCCTATTACGGATCGGATCGCGCGCTCATCGCCGAAACTGCGTTGCTCGGGAAATGCATTCTCGTCAACGAGGCGATTTTTTATAATCGTGAACACCCAAAACGGTCGATCAACATGGTCGATCACGCGGCGCGAAGTCGCTGGCAGAGCACGAGCGCCAGCCGCCGCGCGGCGATGGAACATGTAAATCTGCTGCTGCATCTCATCGAGATCGCGCGGCGTCATCCCAATGTCGTGAGTCGGCGCGCCGCGCTCACGCAGGTGGCGAAATTGGCGCTGCAACCGCGCCAAATTGGCCGTTACACGCTCGACCTCATCCGCTATGTCTGGCCGGAAGGCGGGTCGCGATTGCGCCAATTGTTGTCCCGGCCGGTGGGTCAGGCCGGCTGACCGCACGCGGGTGCGCGTTCACGTCAAGCTGGGCGCGGAGCTTGCATGGCGCGCGTCAGCCATCGAGATACATGAGACGAGAGGACGAGGAATGAAGGTTGGCATTCTCGCTGGCGGCCACGGTTCGCGGCTCGCGGAAGAGACCGATGTGCGCCCCAAGCCCATGGTCGAAATCGGCGGCATGCCAATCTTGTGGCACATTATGAAAATCTACCACAAATATGGTCACAGGGATTTCGCGATCGCGCTCGGTTACAAGGGTGAATACATCAAGCGCTGGTTTCGCGATTACAGCTCCTTCGACGGCGGCATGACGGTCCATCTCGGCACCGGCGCCATCGAGCGCCATGGCGGGGTCGCGACGCCGGATTGGAAGGTCGATCTCGTCGAGACCGGCCTCAACACGATGACAGGCGGACGCATAAAGCGCTTGCGTCCTTTCCTCGGCGAGGAAACCGCGATGGTCACCTGGGGAGACGGCGTGGCGGATGTAAATTTGGACGACTTGCTCGCCTTTCATCGCTCGCATGGGAAGCTCGCCACGATGACGGCGGTGCGTCCGGCCGCGCGGTACGGCCACATCGAATTCGATGGCGACCGGGTCGTCGAGTTTTCTGAAAAACCGCAAACGGGCGAAGGCTGGATTAACGGCGCCTTCTTCGTGTTGGAGCCGAGCGTGCACGATTACATCGATGGCGACGATGTGATGTTTGAACACGCGCCGATGCGCCGACTTGCCGAGGATGGCCAGCTTATGGCTTATCGCCACACCTCGTTCTGGCAATGCATGGACACCCTGCGCGAGAAGCAGATTTTGCAAGGCATGTGGGATACGGGCAATGCGCCCTGGAAGACGTGGGACTAGGGGGAACGGCGATGAGGGTGCTGCTGACCGGCCATCTTGGCTATATCGGATCGGTGCTGACGCCGATGCTCTTGGCGCGCGGCCATGACGTTGTCGGTCTCGACAGCGACTTATTTCGCGCGTGCACGTTCGCGGGCGCGCTTGCGGATGCGCCGGGGTTGATCAAGGATTCGCGTGACGTCGTCATGGAAGACTTGCTCGCCGAGGAGGTGCGTGGGTTCGACGCGATCATCCACCTCGCCGGCCTGTCCAACGATCCACTGGGCGATTATCGGCCGGAGCTGACCTTCGACATCAATTTCGAGGCTTCGGTTCGCCTGGCGCAACTGGCCAAGCGCGCGGGCGTGCAACGCTTCTTGTTCGCCTCCTCTTGCAGCAATTACGGGGCGTCAGGGCAGGATTTTCTTGGCGAGAATTCGCCGTTCAACCCCGTCACGCCCTATGGAGAATCCAAGGTCAAGGTCGAGCACGCGCTCGCGCCCATGGCGGATGAGACCTTCAGCCCCACTTTTCTGCGCGCCTCTACGGCCTATGGCCTTTCTCCGCGCATCCGTTTCGATCTGGTGGTGAACAACCTCACCGCCTGGGCGTTCACGACTGGCGCCGTCCACATGAAATCCGATGGCTCGCCCTGGCGCCCGATTGTTCACGTGGAGGACATCGCCCGCGCCTATATCGCGGTGCTGGAGGCGGAACGCGAACTCGTCCATAACGAGGCGTTCAATGTTGGCGCGACGCCGGAGAACTACCAGATTCGCGAGATCGCCGAGATCGTGCGCGACGTCGTGCCCGGCAGCGAGGTGAGCTTCGCGGCGGGCGCCGCGCCGGACAAGCGCAATTACCGGGTCGACTGCAATTATATCGCTCGCAAGTTGCGCGATTTCAAACCGCAATGGACTTGTCGCCGGGGCGTTGAGCAGCTCTACGACGCTTATAGGAGCGTGGGCCTCACGCTCGATGAGTTCGAAGGCGAGAAGTTCATGCGCATTGCGCACATCAAGAAGCTGGTGCGCGATGGTGAGGTCGATGAAAACCTCCGTCGCGCTTCCCAGGCCGCCTGCGCGGCTTGATTGGATTGGATGATGTCGTCGCACAAGCCCATATTCGCCGCTGGTTCCGAGACAATCGCCGCCTGTCGCTCGTGCGGCGGCGGCGACTTGCGCGTCTTCTTGGATCTCGGCGTCACCCCGCTCGCCGATCGCCTGTTGACGCAGGAGACGCGGAACGCGCCGGAGCCGGTGTTTCCGCTGCGCGTTGCATTTTGCGAACAATGCGGGCTCGTTCAAATCACCGAGACGGTCAATCCTGAAATCTTGTTTGCGGACGCCTACCCCTATTATTCTTCCTTCTCTCCCGCATTGCTGGCGCACTCGCGCGCGAACGCGCTTGATCTCATTCAGCGGCGCGGCTTGACGAAAAACAGTCTCGTCATCGAGTTGGCGAGCAATGACGGTTATCTCCTCAAAAACTATGTCGAAGCGGGGATCGCCGCGCTTGGCATTGATCCAGCCTCCGGGCCCGCTGAGGCCGCGGAGAAGATCGGCGTGCCGACAATGAACGTGTTCTTCACACGGGACATGGCGCAACGCCTTCACGATGAGGGCCGGCGCGCGGACGTGGTGCATGCCAACAACGTGCTCGCGCATGTGGCCGACACTAATGGCTTCGTCGCGGGCCTGCGCCTCATCCTGAAGGACGAGGGCGTCGCCGTGATTGAGGCGCCGTATCTCAAGCCGCTGATCGAGCATGTCGAGTTTGACACAATCTATCACGAGCATCTGTGCTATTTTTCTGTTACGGCGCTGGACAAACTGTTCCGGAGGCACGGGCTCTTCCTCAACGAGATCAAACCGCTTGCGATTCATGGCGGTTCGCTGCGCCTCTATGTCGAGCCGCGGGAGCGCGTGGGCGCGAGCGTCACCGAGCAATTGGCGGAGGAACGGCGCTTGGGCCTCGATGCGCTCGGCTATTACGAGGATTTTTCGGCGCGCGTCGATGCGCTACGGAACGACCTCATGGCGCTGCTGCGAGATCTCAAGGCGCAAGGAAAGTCGATCGCGGCGTATGGCGCCGCCGCGAAGGGCGCGACCCTTATCAATTATGTCGGCATTGGCGCCGAAATTCTCGATTTCGTTGTGGATCGCAACATCCATAAGCAAGGCAAGTTCATGCCCGGTCAGGCGATCCCAATTCGTGCGCCGGAGGCGCTGCTAGAGGCCGCGCCGGATTATGTGCTGGTGCTCGCCTGGAATTTCTCGGATGAGATTCTCGCCCAGCAATCGACATACCGGGAACGCGGCGGCAAATTTATTATCCCCGTGCCCACGCCGCGTATCGTTTAGGCGCGCAGGCAGGAGCCCTTCATGATGGCGGCAGATCAAACACGGTCCAAGACGGCGCTCGGCGCCGATGCGCGGGCGGGGTTCGTCTGCCCCGCGTGCCGGTCCGGCCGCATGTCCGTCTTCTACGAGGCGCTCAATGTGCCGACAAACAGTTGCATTTTGCTCGAGAGCGAGGCTGAGGCGCGCGCCTATCCAACGGGCGACGTGAAGCTGGGTTTCTGCGACGCCTGCGGCTTTGTGTTTAATACGGCGTTCGATCTGGCCAAGACTGAATATTCAGGCCGCTACGAGGAAACGCAGGGTTTTTCGGGCACATTCAACAAATTTCACAAGGCGCTGGCCGAACGCCTCATCGAAAAGCACGATCTACATGGCAAGGATGTGCTGGAAATCGGCTGCGGCAAGGGCGAATTCCTGATGCTCTTGTCGGAACTTGGCGGCAATCGCGGCCTGGGCATTGACCCTGGCGTTCACGTGGAGCGCATCACCGGCCCCGCCGCCGAGCGGATGCGGTTCATCGCCGATTTCTATTCCGACAAGTACGCCGATCACAGAGTTGATTTTCTCGCGTGCAAGATGACGTTGGAGCACATTCCAGAGGCCAACGCTTTCATGAGCACCGTGCGCGGCGGGTTAGGCGATCAGACGGGCGCGGTCATTTTCTTTCAGATTCCCGAGGCGAAGCGCATTCTGCGCGAATGCGCGTTCGAGGACATTTATTATGAGCATTGCGCCTATTTCTCGCCCGGCGCCTTGGCGCGTCTGTTTCGAGCGACGGGTTTTGACGTCTCCGATCTCGCCATCGAGTATGGCGATCAATACCTGACCATCGAAGCCAAGCCCTCCGCGGGCGCGCCAACATCGCCCCTGCCGCTTGAGGACGATCTCGGTGAATTGCGTGCGCTTGTCGCGTCTTTTCCGCAACGGTGCGGGGCGCAGATCGCGAAGTGGCGCGGCGTTGTCGAAAGCGCCAAGGCCGAGGGAAAATCGATCGCCTTGTGGGGTTCCGGCTCCAAGGCGGTGTCGTTCCTCACCACGCTCGGCGTGGGCGAAAAGATCGACACCGTCACGGACATCAATCCCTATCGACACAATTATTTCATGCCGATCACCGCGCAGCGGATCGTCGCGCCCGCGGAGCTGAAGCATATCCATCCGGACCTCGTCATCGTCATGAACCGGGTTTATGAAGAGGAGATTCGGGCCGACCTCGCGCGCATGTCTCTTCAACCCGACTTGATGAGCCTCTGACACCTTCATGCGCGCCGCCTCGCATGCGCGAATTGAAGCCGACGCACGCATGGCGCCGTTTGCTTGCTTTTCCGCGGCGGCTTGGGAGAGCGTCGCGACCGAGCGGCGTACACCGATGCAGCATCACATTTGGGCGCGCGCGCGCGCCGAGACGCTGGCGCCGGGGCAGAGTGTCGAGGTCGCTGTCGTCGGCGATGTCACGGCGCCGACCGCCCTGGCCCCGCTGGCGAGGAGCGCTGGCTTTCCCGCACGTTTGAGGCTTCTCGGTGCGGAGGAATTGGGCGAGCCCGTTGAAGTCGCGTATCGCGATCAGGCCGCGATCGAGGCCTTGGCGCGGCTCTTGGCCGGCGCGAGCCTGCCGATCGGCTTCGGCCACTATTTCGTCGAGACGCCGCTGATTGCGGCGCTGCGAACGGCTTATCGCGGCGTTGGCCTCGTCGTCACGCGCCCCTTGGCTCAGCGCGGCGCGCCTTTCATCGAACTGAATGAGGGATGGTGTGAGCCAGAAGGCAATTTCCCGTCAGGTCGGCGTTCGGATTTCCGCCGCATGCAGCGCAATGCCGAGAAGATGGGGAAGGTCCGCGTCGACATTATCACTCCTGATTCCCGCGACGTCGCGCAGCTGCTTGAGGAGGCGCTGGCGGTAGAGACGCGCAATTGGAAGGGGCGCGCGCGCACGGCCGTGGCGCTGGATGGCAGGTTGAGCGAATTCTATCGCCGCTACGCGGAACTCGCCGCGCATGCTGGGATATTGCGGCTGTGTTTTTTGCGCATCGGCGCGGCCACGGCCGCGATGCAGATTGCGGTCGAGTGCGAGCAGCGTTTCTGGCTGCTGAAGATCGGCTATGATGAGGCCTTCAAACGCTGCGCGCCCGGGAATCTCCTGTTGCGCGAGACCATCCGGCACGCGGCGGAGCGCAAGCTCACGCATTACGAGTTTTTGGGCAAGGAAGCGCCGTGGACCGAATTGTGGACGGCGGCGGCGCGCGATCTCGTCGCGCTGCGCACCTACCCGTTCAACGCCGCCGGAGCGGCGGCGGCGGCGCTTGACGGCATAGACCTCGCGGCCGCGCGCTTGCGCAATGCCATAACGAGGCGCGCGGATGCGTAGATTGATCGAACCGATTGTGATGCCGCTGCTGCGCTTCGCCACGCGTTCCTATGTGCCGGGCCCCGAGGTCGGCGACGCCATGGCCCTGGCGCGCCATGCGCGCGACGAGCATTCTCTAGCCGCGACGTTTTGTTACTGGAACGACGGCAAGGAAGAACCGCGCGTAGTCGCCGATCGTTATCTTTGTGCGCTGGACGCGATCCACGCGGCGGGCATGGACGCGATTCTGGCGGTGAAAATTCCGGCTTTGTGGGACCGCGCCGACCTCGCGGCGCTCGTCGTCGAGCGCGCGCGGGATTACGCGATCCCTGTCGTCTTTGATTCCCATGCGCCGGCCCAAACCGACACGACATTGGAGGTTGTCGAGCGCGTCGGCGGGCAGGGCGTCGGCTTGGCGATACCGGGCCGTTGGCGCAGGAGCGCGGGCGATGTGGAACGCGCGATAGCGCTCGGTGCGCGTGTGCGCGTGGTGCGCGGTCAGTGGCCCGATCCGGACGAACCGAACACGGACCAACGCGCCGGCTATCTCGATATCGTGGATCGCCTCGCTGGCCGCGCTTCATTTGTGGGTGTCGCCTCGCACAATGTGACGATTACGCGTGAAGCACTGCGCCGGCTTAAGGCGACCGACACACCCTGCGAACATGAATTGGTGTTTCCACTACCGATCTCGCCGACGCTGACCGTGGCCGCGGCTCAACAAGTGAGTTCGCGACTTTACGTGCCGTTCGGCGCGGCGTGGTTGCCCTATTCCGTGTCGCGAGCTTTTCAAGATCCGCGCATATTCCTTTGGCTTGCCCGGGATCTGGCGCTGGGGCGGCGTACGCTCAGTGTTCCAAGGCCGCGCGCCGGCGGCTCCTCGCAAGCAGCTCGCTAAATCTTCGCCGCGGCGATCCAGGCGCGTTCGGCGGGCGTGATTTCCGGATGGAGAAAGTCCACAAGCAAGACGACTCGGGCTTCGTCGCTGTTGTTAACCGCGCGATGTTCGTAGGAAGAATCAAACACGATGGCTTCGCCCGCAGTCCAGGGCCGGCGCAGACCGCCAACTTCCATGAATCCGTTTTCGGGCGTCACCAAGCCGAAATGCATGGTCAGATAGACGTTTGCAACATCGCGATGCGGCGCAATGACGCCGCCAGGACCGAGCACCGAGATCATAGCGTCGCGAAAAACCGGATAACCCGGCACGGTCTTGAGCAAGGCGGCCGTCACCGGGCATTTGGCGAGGTTTTCCAGCACTTCCTCATGGCGCGCGACGAATTTGACAGCCTTCCACTGGTCGCCCTCCAGCCCTGGATACTTGTAGATATCAGCTTCGCCACGGCCTAGTACGGCCAGCGCCTCGGCGCGAATTTGATCGGCGGCGGCGTTGAAGCCCGCGATCCATGGAAACGCCGCCGGCTCGTGCCAGGGGCGCGAGGAAATTCCAGCGAAATTGAATCCTTGCGGATTTGGGCGCGTGCTGGTGGCGCTCTGCCCCGCTTCGGAATCCAGCGACGCGCGCACACGCGCAAGATCAGCGCTTGCGGCGGAATCGATCAAATGATCGAGGCGATCAGCGCTTTTGCGCATCGTCCAGTACCTGTAAGCGAGGCCCACAGTCAGCAGGCCGGAGACGACCAAGGCTGGCGTAACGGCAAGCACCATAAAGGCTTCAATCCAGGCAAGCCAACCGGCGCCTGTTTCGCCGGTGGCGTCGAACGCATAGGTCAGGACAATCGCCGCCACGGCCAGGGCGATGCCAATGAGGATCGCGGGTTTTAACCATGTCTGCACGCGCTTTTTCGCGCGAAAGCTCCACAAGGATTCAATGCGCGATTCGAGATTGCTCCACATCATGTAGAGCAAGGCGAGCACGGCGATCACGGCGAGCGCGAGGGCCGCCGCGATAAGATCATCGTGCGCCGCCGCGGAACGGATCACGGCGGGCAACACCGCAAGCGGAAGCAGCGCGGCCGCCGTCAATGCCGCGTCCTGAACAAGCGCCAGCGTTAGCAGGCGCCGCGTTCCTCGAAGTCCCGTCATTGCCGCTCCTCCTCACATCAGCGACGCTCAGTAGTATACCGCCCCGCGCCGGCGTTGCGCCAGTGGCGCGGGGCTCTCACACCGGTCAAGCTTCCGCGCCAGGCTTGGCGATCTGCTCTTGGTAGAGCGCGATCAACGCGTCGCGCCAGCCTTGCGGCGTATGCGACAGCGCGCCGGCCCGCGCATAGGCGCATTCGCTCAGTTGGCGAACAGCCGCGTCGCTCTTCAGAAGGCCGAGCGCGGCCCCGAGAGAGACGGCGGTTTTCTCGGCGGCGATGAGGGCCGCGCCGAGTTCGGCCGCCTCCCGCGCCACAAATGCGTCGCCGAACGCAACCAGCGGCACGCCGCACTGCATCGCCTCCAGAGCCACGAGTCCGAACGGCTCCGGGAGCCGGCTGGGCATAATGAGCGCGCGCGCCGCGCCGATGAGACGAGCGATGTCGCTGTGCGTGCGCCAGCCCTCCCACACAGAATCTGGAAATTTCGCCTTCAGAGGCGGACACATGGCGCCGTCGCCGATCACGCGCATGCGCCGTCCCGCCAGTCGCGCCGCCTCGAGCGCCAAGTCCACGCCCTTTTCGGACTCAACGCGCCCAATGAAGAAGAGGTCGCTATTCTTCTCCGCCTCAACGCGCTGATCGAGAAATGGCGTCACCGGATTGCGAACGGCGCGCAGGCGTGATGGTTCGATCCCCCCGCGCGCAAGCCAGGAATGCATGGCGGGATGGATGGTGGCGATAAGGGCGCGTGTACGCCGCATCTCCATCATCTGACGTAGGATCAGCATGCGTGCCACGCGCCAGGCCTTGTCCGCATAGGACCGCTTGTCGCAATGTGTCGCCAGGCAAGGGCCGCTAAGCGGCGTAAGCCCACATACCTCGCCGCGCTGGTAATTCTGATAGCCGCCATTTGGGCATACGAGCGAGAAATCGTGCGTCGAGATGACCAGGCGATCCTCAACCGGCCGCAGTGCGCGAAAAACCGCTGGGGACAGGATCTGGTGCCAACTGTGGAGATGGTAGGCCGTTCCCGGGGTGTCGCGCGCGTGAATGAACGCGCTGACCATGTCCTCGGCCGCACGATTATAGAGTCCGGTGGCGCCGCGATTGAGCAGCGGGCGATCGAGCAATTGCCGCCAGCCGAGGCCGATCATTTCGACGTCGGTCGCCAGGGGCGAATCAGCGCCCTCGTCGCCTGAGATGTAGGTGACAGGAATGCCGCGCTCCAGGAACAAGCGCGCCGACAACAATGACAATGAGGCCGACCCGCCCAGCGCCAGTGAGCGATCGTTGATGATGACTATGCGATCGAGCGATCGGCTCATTGCCTTGGCCTGAACCATCCAGGTCCGCCAATGCGCTTACGTGCGTCAAAGACGAAACCGTCGCTGGTGAAATCCAGATGATGGCAACCGATGAGGCCGGGCCTGAAATTCGGCTCGATATGGCGCACAAGCCGTTCCTCGAATCGATCGAGATCGAGAGATACGATTTCCATGATCTTGAGGCCATAGCCGTAGCGACCGTGGCTGTTGTCTTGCGCCATGCGCAGAAGGCGTCCGCGCCTCACGGCGATGCGGCCTGCATTGCGCGCCGCACGGCTATCGAGATGAACTGGATTGTGGCGGTGCGGCGTGATTGTCCGCAGGTCCGGCCCGTCGACTTGAAACACATGCAGCTCGCCGCAGTGGTCGCCGATCGCGCCGGAGGAGAGGTTAGTGAAGAGCCACCATCCGCCATCGTGTTCGAACAGCGTGGAATCGACAGGCCCCGCGCCTTCAAGCGCCGTCGCGTGCAACGTCCATTTCAGTGGGAAGTCAACGCATCGCCAGATTTCAAGGCGTTGCGTCTGATGCGTCTCCGGCATCATGAAAATCTCGCCGTTGTGCGCAAACACGAAGGGATAGGAGAGGTGACGCTCACTGACCAGGGCGTCGCCGATATAGGCGAAGGCGCCGTCTTTGATCGCGCCGACGGATATCCGGCCTAGGCCGCTGCGATACGAGTAATTTTCGAAGAATATGTAGCGCGCGCCATCCTTGTCGAACACGAAGGGATCAGCCCAGAATTCACCGGCGCGGGGCGCGATTTCGCACGCGTTTGCGAACGAGGCGGATTCGAAATCGCCATCCGCCCAATACAGCGTAAACATGCCGGGTCGAACACCGATCCGTTCGCCGATCATCGATAAGGTGAGCCGGGCCAGTCCGATGGCGAGCGCCGCGCAATACAGCAAGGTCATCCAGATCGAAGGCGCTGGAGCGGGTTCACGTGGCGGGATGGGATCGTTGGCCGCGACCCCAGTATCCGCCACGCGGCGCAACTCGCGCAGGAGCAACGCGCCGCTTTTGTCGCGCGCGAACGCCGCCGCGCGCGCAGCGCTGAACTTAATGTTGAAACTCGCGGCGCCGATCGTTTCACGCGCGGCGTCCGCGCGGATTAGCGCGACGCGATTGACGGGCGCGCCGTTGACAATATCGCGCAACGTGAACGCGTCCGCCCAAGCCGGTTCATCTTGAAGAAAGTCGAATGTCCAAAGCCCGAGGCGTGGAATGCACGCGAGGTCCGGATCGATCGGCCCGCCGCTCAATTTCACAATTAGGTCCAGCGCCAAAGACTCCAAGTCCGCGCGATCGGAGTCGATAAGACCCGAGCTATCGGTGCAAATTGTCACACGCGCGAGGCGCCCAAGCGTATCGCATTGATTTGTGCTTGGCGCCGGAAAGCGGGCGAGCAGCTTTCTGTCCCAATGCGACACAAGTCGATAAAGCCAACTTGAACGGCGCGCGGATCGCACGCGCGCGTCAACGACAATATTGAGGTCGAAGCGCGGATCGGCGGCGATGTCTTCGAGCAGGCGACGCCAGATCTCGACATCGGCCGCACCAGTCACGAGCACGCCCAGGCGCAGCGCTGGCATTTGGGCGAAGCCTCCATTCAATTGCCGCGCGCGGACAGCCCGTCCTATGCCGCGTTTACGATAATTTGTAACCCGTTTCGAAATAATCGGGCTTGTGGTCCTAGGCGGGTGTGAATTCGGAGCCGCCGGCGGGCGTCCGGTCAGCCGAACTCGGCAATAGCGCTCGCGGCCGGGTCTCGCAATATCGGCGCCGCGCTGATGGTGAGGCCCGCCCCTTGCTTGCGTGGCGGGATGATCGGAGAAGGGGCCGATGAAGGCGCGCGTCATCCAGGCCAGCATGCTGTCAAGCGAGGACAGATCGCATTGGCGCGCCATGCAGGCGAGCAATTCGAGGTTCTCAAATCCGTTCTTTACGCCGGATTTCGCCGAGGCGATGGGGGCGGCGAGGGCCGACGCGCAAATCGCCGTTCTCGATCAGGGCGGCGCGCGCGCGTATTTTCCCTACCATCGCCGATCGGGCGGAGTTGCAAAACCGATCGGCGGCCCATTGTGCGATTACCAGGGCGTGATTCACGGCGCCGATTTTCACTTTGAGGCCGAAGAGCTGCTCGCCGCATGCGGCCTCGCCAGCTACGATTTCAATCATGCGCTTGCGGAGGAAGCGTCGTTTCACGCTGGCGCGGTGTCGTCATCGGCATCGCCTTTCATGGATCTGTCGTCTGGCTTTGAGGAATACGCCAAGACTCTGCCCCAGGCTGGCCGCCACGCCGTCAAGGAAACAGAGCGGCGGCGTCGAAAATTGGAGCGCGAGGTCGGCCCCGTTCGGTTCGTCTACAAGGATCGCGACGAGGAGGCGTGGCGCTGGCTGGTGGAGACAAAGAGCCGAGCCTTCCGCCGCATGGGTGTGAAACCGGCTTTTGAATTGCCTTGGATCGCCGCCTTGTTGGCGCGTTTGCGGAACGCGGATTCGGCCGACTTCTCAGGAATTCTGTCGACGGTGCGCGCTGGCGACACCATCGTCGCGGCGCATTTCGGCATGCGATCGGCGCGTGTGCTGCACTGGTGGTTCACGACCTATGATGAAGCGCACCGCGCCTATGCGCCAGGCCTTATTCTCATTCTCGAAGTTGCTCGCCTCGCCGCGTCAGAAGGCTGGTCCATTCTCGATTTCGGGCGCGGAGATCAGTATTACAAGACAGCCTTCGCCAATGGCGAGACGCCGCTGTGTGAAGGTTCGATCGAACGCGCGCGCACGCCCGCGGGATGGGCGCGTCGGTTGAACAAAGCAGCAATTAAGACGCTCGCGCCCATCCCGCTTGGCCGCTTTCAATCGCTTCCACGCCGTATTCTAACGCGTGTGCTGACAGGCAGCGTGCGCTTGCCGGACAAGGCGTGAGCGATCTGGCGGACGCCGCGGCGCGGTCAGCCGTCGCGCGCGCCGCGACGGCGTGCGTCGCCCTGTGGCTGACGGGCGCGACAATATGGCCATTTGATGCTCTGCCGCTGTCCCATCTCAGCGCACAAGTCTTGGCTGCGGTGACTCGGCTTCCGGATCGCGAGTCTCCGATCGTTTTCGCTGTATGGTTCGCCTTTGGCGTTCTCGCCGCCGCCGGTCTTCCATGCGAGAACCGCAAGCGGCGCTCTGTTGCTGCCGCGGCGCTCGCCATGTTCGCGCTCGCTCTTGAACTCCTTGAATGCCTCGCCGCGAACCGGCATCCGAGCCTCGTGGACGGCGTGATTTCGGGCTTGTTTGTGGCTGTCGGCGTTCTGGTCGGCGCCCCGTTCGCTTCGGTGCTGGCGCGCGCCACGCACTTGCTCGCGCCCAGCGTGGTGGTGTTGGCGATGCTCGCAGCGCCAGCCTTGGCGGTGCGTGCGGCCGCGCTCCACAGTTTCGATAATTGGGACGAGTCCTATCCCTTGGCGCTAGGCGGGGAGTTGATCGGGGAAGCGCCGTGGCGCGGCGCCGTTGGCGGCCTGAACATCTATGCGCGCGCGCTCACTGATTCGCAGATTGCCGGTCTCGCGCGCGTCTCTGGCGCGACGCGGCGTGATCTTGCGCGCACCTTGGGCGCACAAGTCATCTATGAACGCGACGGCAATGAGGCCGCGCGGCCGGATCGGTCCGGGCTTGCGCCTCCATTGGATTTACGCCCGTATACGGAGGGAGTCGCGCGCACGACTGAGCCAGCGCGGCGACTCACGCGGGCGCTTGTTTCGGCGCGGACCTATACGATTGACTTCGAGATCGACGCCCCGCCCGCGCCGTTTCCATCAGCGGCGCCGGCGAGCATCGTCGCGCTCGCACGTGATCCGTGGAACAGGAATGTCTCAATCGCGCAGGTCGGCGACGATCTCATGGTGCTCATGCGCACGGCCTGGAGCGGGCGAGCCGGGCGCTGCCAAGGCGCATGTGTGTGGGATGGCGTGTTCGCGCGTCCGGGACGATCCCATGTGGCGGTGACCTATCGCGATGCGGAAGTGCGCGTCTATGTGAATGGACGCCGCCACGAGACGATCGTGCGCATCCATCGGCCAGCCTTCGCGTTCGGCTATGATGGCCCAGCAGGGGACGCGATAACGCCGATCCTCCTTTTCGCCGCCATCGGGCTCTTGTGGCCGCCAGGCCCCGCGCTCATCCGCCTGCGTTGGTTCGCGGCGGCCGCGTTGGCGCCGACCCTGAGCGTGCTGGCGCTCGCCTATGTTCGCGCCGCCTCGCCTTGGCTTATCCTCGCGATGATCATGTGCGTTGTCGCTTTAGCCGCCGCTCGGCGCGGGGGCCAAATGCTCGTCAACTGGCCATCATCGGCGCCGCCGGTAGGGCAATCTCCCGCGCAAGACGATTGATGGACTCGCGCGTTTCCGAGGTCGTACGCCGCCACGTTGCTTCGTCCACGCCCTCATCGAGCGTTGAGGCGAGCGCGGCGACCACCTCTCCGGGCGCCGGCGCAACCGCCGTGAAGGCATAATTGGCGCGATCAACGGACTCGAAAAAGGCGCCCAGCTTGGAATCCCACCCCAAGCCAATATGCGGGATGCGATAAGCATAGGCGACGATGTTGGCGTGCAATCGATGCGCGATGACGCCGTCGCAGGCCGCAATCGCGGCCACCAGTTCGCGTGGCCGCACCGGCCGATCCGCGATCTCAACGCGATCGGGGGCGGCCCGCCGCGTCGTGTTCGCAAGGTCGCGCATCACCACGTCGTCCGACCGCGAACCATTGGTGAACAATCTCACGTTGTAGCCGTGCGCGAGCAGCCCGTGCACAAGGTCCACCCAGAATTTGAGAACGTCCCGTGCCCTGAATGTCTGCGCGTCCGCGTGCAACGCTAGTGTCGCTGGGTCCATCACGCCGACGCCGATGAGCGGACGCGCCCGCGGCGCCGCGCGTGTTTGGGCGCCGTAGACAGACTCTGAAAGCAGCGCCGGGTCCCTGCACAATATGGGCTGCACGCCGGGCGCGTTCAGCATATGGCGCCGCCAGCGTGCGAGCGAGGCTTGATCGCGCAGCGCGACATAGCTGAGGTCAGACCGCCCGAGCGCCCGATGAAAGAGCGCCGCGCCGGCGCGCGACCAAATTTCACCGACCCCGACCGAGAACACAGCCAAACGCGCGCCCGCCGCCCGCGCCTCTTCGGCGGCCGCGGCGATCTTCAGTGGAAAATTGAGATCGGCGTCCGCGAGCAAGTGGCCTCCGCCGATGATGGCGACATGCGCGCCCTGGAGCAAGGCGCGCCACACCGGCCGATAGCGCCACTCAATGAGAAACTCCAACATCGGCCGCGTCAGGATATGCCGCGCAACGTCTGGCAAGTGCCGCAACACGGCGAGCGACATACTCCGAAACTGCCCTGAATCGCCGCCAAAACGTGTTCGACCAGCGAGGTCGATGCTGTCGACAGTCGCGCCGGGCAACGCGCCGCGCAACTCATGCTCAAGGCACTCAGCAATGACGCCGTCGCCTAGGTTTGGGCTGAATTTGACATTCAGCAATACAATCTTGAGCGGGCTCACCGCGCCTCCAACCCGGGGCGTTGTCGTGGCGGCGCTCCCGTTGGCTCCGGCTGAGCCGCCGCGCGCGCGCGCTGTTCTTTCAGCGTCGCGCGCCGCCCCGCGCGCAGGCCCTCGCGCGCGACGATTGCGATCGCGGCGAACGTGAAGAAGAGAATGCCCGGGTCGAGCGTCGTCGATGACACCGCTTGCATGCCCAGCATCACCATGGCCGCCGCGAAGCTGGCGCGAAGATGGGCCCAATGCGCAGAAGCCGCGACGGTTCTGCCGGGATTGAAACCAAGTGGTTGCAAGAATGCGTACCAGAGAAAGCCGAGGAAAAGAACCGCTCCTGGCAAACCGACATTCGCCAGGAGCACGGAAGGCAGGCCATTGGCGCGTACTGATCCCAGTCCAGCGCCCAAGCCGTAGGAATCCCAGAACGTGCGGAATCCCTGTTCGGCCCAGAAGGCGCGTTCCATGCCAGAAAGACTCGTGCCCTTGCTGAAGATGAGAGTCTCGAGGATGTCGGAGGCGATCACGCCCACTGGCGTCGCCAGCAATGAGAACAGCGCGACCAGCGCGCCGACGATCACGATGATCGCCCGGGAAATGATACGTTCGCGTGAAATGCGACGCAGCCATACATCGCGCAGTCCCCTGATCGCCAGCAGCATCGCCATCAGTGCAAGACCGAATGTTCCTGTCGAGGAGAGGGCGGCGATCGAAAAGAAGATACACAGGCCCGCCAGCGCGCCGATCCTCGCGCTGCTGCGATCCAAATAGAGAGAAGAAAAATAGACCGCGAACGCCACGGACACCGCGCCGTAACTCGACGCTTCGGAAAAGCCGCCGATGATGCGCTTGAACCCGCCGAGTTCGACGGTTGGATTGAGGGCGTAGTGCGCCGTGCGGATGAAGCTAAGCAGTGCTTCCAGGCGCAGCGAATCCAGCACGCCAAGGACGATGTGAATGATCGCCGCGAGCGCCAGAGCGCGGGTGAGAAAATCCGGACCACGCACGCGCGCCATCCAGATTAAGACGAGGAAGAAGGCGGTGCTGCCGAAGAGGTAGGCCGGCTGCGAGATGTTGGATGTGGTGGGCGCGATCGGGTTGAGCAGGGTGTAGAAGAAATCGCTGACGCGCACACCCTCGAGCGCGATGCCCAGATAAATAACGTGAAACTGGTGAAAGAAGAGGCGCGGTAGGAAATAGGCGGACAAGGCGCCATAAAGGCACAAAAGCAGCATGAATATCGCCGCCGGCGGAAGATTGACTGGCCTTCTCGCTGGATTGGTGGCGTGAGCGACAAGCGCGGCGCCGGTCGTCAACGCCGCCGCGATCTGCAGGCCCAGAACGCTGAGTCCGCCTACGGACGTCAGATTTAGCGCGGCGGCCGTGCCGAAGGGGATCAGCGAGAGCGTGTAGAACGTCGCGCCGCTCACGCCGCGCAGGAGCGCGACGCACCAAAGCGCCAGCATGACTATTCCGACGATCGTGACTTCCATCGCCCGCCCCGTCGCAACAATTAGAGCCTGATCGCCTGGGACTGAACCAATCTCATGCGACCAAGCCCCCAAGACACAATATTCAGCGCACGATGGGCGCCAAAACCGGTATCCGCCCTTGGCTTTACCGCTTCAGGTCAAGTCGCGCCTCTCCCGCCCGCGCCCGCGTCTGGGCAGTCAGGCGAGCGCCTTCCGTGAGTTGTCTATGCCGTTCCCCTCCATGCAGGCAAGATGACGCGCGCGCGTGGAGAGCTGTGCGCCTGGACGCGGCGCGGCCTGCGGCGGTCATTAACGCTGTTCGCCGTCCCGGCCGAGCCGATATGGGCGCGGTTTTGGTCCGACGCTTGCACGCGACCGCGCTGAGCCGTTAGGCATACGCGCGCGGTTTTGGGCAGGGTCATGGCTGTAATTTTGGTCACCGGGGGCGCTGGCTATGTCGGCGCCCATTGCTGCCGCGCCTTGGCTGGCGCCGGCCATGACGTGCTCGTCTATGACAACCTCTCCAACGGGCATGCCGCGTTCGTGAAATGGGGGCCGCTGATCGAAGGCGATATCCGCGATCGCGCACGTCTCGATGCGGCGTTCGCGGCGCATAGTCCGGACGCGGTGCTGCACTGCGCGGCGCTCATAGAGGTCGGAGAGTCGGTGCGCGATCCAGCGCGCTTTTACGATAATAATGTCACGGGAACATTGACGCTGCTGGACTCGATGCGCGCGGCCGGCGTTGCGCGGTTCGTGTTCTCGTCAACCTGCGCGACCTATGGCGCGCCGCGGACCACGCCGATGGACGAAACCCACGTCCAGGCGCCGGTGAGCCCCTATGGCTGGACCAAGCTGATGATAGAGCAGGCCGCGCGCGATCACGCGGCCGCATATGGGCTGCGCTTCGCGCTGCTGCGCTATTTCAACGCCGCTGGCGCGGATGCCGAGGCCGGCATTGGCGAACGGCATGAACCTGAGAGTCACGCCATTCCGTTGGCCCTGTTCACGCTGCTGGCGCGCCGTGCAAGCTTCAGCTTGTTCGGCGATGATTATGACACGCCGGACGGGTCATGCGTGCGCGACTATGTGCATGTGCGCGACCTGGCGGACGCCCATGTCCGCGCGATCAATGATCTCATAGCCGGCGGTACGAGTTTCGCGGCCAACCTTGGCGCGGGCGTCGGCGTCAGCGTGCTGGATCTGCTCGCGACGATCGAGCGCGTCACCGGGCGGCGCGTCGCATTCGAACGCGCGCCGCGCCGGGCCGGCGATCCGCCCATACTGGTCGCCGATAATCGCTTCGCGAGAGCGCGGCTCGGTTGGGCGCCAGCCCATGGCCTGGATGAGATCATCGCCTCGGCGTGGCGCTGGCACAGCGAGGTTGAGCCCGGCGTCTTCCGAGCGCCGGCGGGGTAAACCCTCTTTTCATCTTGCCAGGACGGGCGGCGCGGTGTTTAGAGCGCGATAGTCAAAAGTGGCTACCGGTTTTGGCGGCCATCGCGCTCTCATTCATTGATTTGGCGCCTAAATCAGGCTCCAGAGCGGGCTTTCAGACCAAGGGACATCGGGGCGCATGAGTACGCGGCGGGCAAACTACATCTTCACCAGCGAAAGTGTGTCCGAAGGCCATCCGGACAAGGTGGCGGACCGCATTTCCGATACGGTCGTCGATGCATTCATCGGCGCCGATCCCTACGCACGCGTGGCCTGTGAAACGCTCGTCACCACCAACCGCATCATTCTGGCGGGCGAAGTGCGCACGGGCGACGATAAAATGCGCGCGCTCATCGAGGGGCTTGAGGACAAGGTTCGCGACGCCGTGCGCGACATCGGTTACGCGCAGAAGGGCTTTCACTGGGCCAACGCGCACTATGAGTGCCATCTGCATGCGCAATCGGCTGACATCGCCATGGGCGTCGATGGCGGCCACAACAAGGATGAGGGCGCGGGCGATCAAGGCATCATGTTCGGCTACGCAACGGACGAGACGCCCGAGCTGATGCCGGCCACGCTCCAATACTCGCACAATATCCTGAAGGCGCTGGCCAAGGCGCGCCACTCCGGCGAGCGCCCAGAACTGGAGCCGGACGCCAAGAGCCAGGTTACGCTGATTTATGAGAACGGCCGCCCCGTGCGCGCCAGCTCCATCGTGCTTTCAACCCAGCACAAGGACGGCCTCACGCCGCGCGACATTCACGTGCTCGCCGAGCCTTACATCCGCGCCGTCTTTCCAGATGGCTTCATTACGGACGAGACCGAGTGGCACGTGAACCCAACGGGTAATTTCGTCATCGGCGGGCCGGACGGGGACGCCGGCCTCACGGGGCGCAAGATCATTGTCGACACGTATGGCGGCGCAGCGCCCCATGGCGGGGGCGCGTTTTCGGGCAAGGACCCGACGAAAGTCGATCGTTCGGCCGCCTATGCGTGTCGCTATCTGGCGAAGAATGTCGTTGCGGCGGGCCTTGCGGCCAAATGCACAATCCAGATTTCATATGCGATCGGCGTGTCGAAGCCGCTCTCTTTCTATGTCGATACGCACGGCGCCGATACGGTCGATCCCGCCAAGCTCGAAAAGGTGCTGCCTGAACTGATCGGCGGCGCCTCCCCGCGCGCCATTCGCGAGCATTTGGGGCTCAATCGGCCGATTTATGCGCGCACATCCGCTTACGGCCATTTCGGCCGCGAGCCGGATAGCGAAGGCGGCTTCTCCTGGGAGAAGACCGACCTTGTCGCGGAACTGAAGCGGGCCGTGTGATCCCCCCATAGCGCTTTACCTGCGTAACGTTATGCGGTATAAAACGTCGTGATCGGCAGTTTCGCCAACCGAGAGACTGAGAAAATTTGGCTTGGTCGGCGAAGCGGTAAATTGCCATCCGACATCCAGGCGGTGGCGCTGCGAAAATTGCGTCTGCTGAATCAGGCGCGCGTCTTGGCGGACTTGCGGGCGCTGCCCGGAAATCGACTTGAGGCGCTGCGCGGGGATCGATCCGGCCAGCACTCGATCCGCATCAATGATCAGTGGCGTATCTGCTTTGTTTGGGGCGACGGAGGAGCGGACGATGTCGAAATCGTCGACTACCATTATTAAACGCAACTTATTGCCGAACCCAACGCCGGGCGAAATCCTCGCCGAGGAGTTTCTTCGCCCAATGGGCCTTAGCCAGAGTGAGTTGGCGCGCGCGCTCCGTGTTCCGCCGCGTCGGATAAATGAGATCGTGCTTGGAAGGCGCGCGGTCACCGCCGATACTGATCTGCGCCTTGCGCGGTATTTCGGCGTTTCCGAGGGATTTTTCCTAGGACTTCAGACAGACCATGATCTCATGCAGAAGCGGCGAGAGATGGAGGATGTACTGAAAACCATACCGCGCCGCACGGCGGCGACGTGACCGCACGACGACGCTTCTTTGCGCCATATGTGTGACGCGCGGGCTCACCATGCTATGTCCGCGCCGCGCCCGGCGGTTCGTTCGCCTTTGCCTTAGCGATCGCCTCGTTCTGCGCGAGCGCGCCAGCGAGGCCCAGTTCCTGCGCGGTGACAACGACGAGCTGCCCCGAACCCGCCAACGCCTCGGCGATGTTTTGACGCGTCTGCATTTCCATGATTGCCAGCAGCGCCTGTGTCGAGGCCGGATCGCGGCCTTTGAAAACGTCCGCCAACAAATCCATTTGCTGGGGCCTTAAGGAGAGTACGCCGTGGGTGCGCGCCGATGCGCGCGCGCCCGGCGCGGTCGGCGCGCCCGGCTCACCCGCCGCCGGCGCCGCCGCGCCCAACGCCATCGCCTCGAATGCGTCGTCCGCGTTGGCGAAGGTGAAGCTCGCGGTGTGGTAGTTCACGCCAAGCGCGACGCCTGCTTCGCCCACTTCATCGCCGTCAGCCTCCGCCTTGCGCAGGTGCTGCACGACAGCCGTCTCCACCTCATGCAGATTCGCGCGCAACACTTCGTCCTGCCGCCTGCCGATTTCGGCGCGGAAGGCGCTGAGGATGCGCGTTTCCAGCGCGAGGCTGAAATCATCCAGCTGATAGACATACTTCATGAGATCGCGGTTGAGGCTGAATTGCACGCGCGCCTCCACCATGACGCGATGGCTGTCGGCTGTGGTGGCGAGGAAGGGCAGCGGCGCGCAATATTGCGGACGCAAATTGACTGATCCCGTGCGCGGATCGAGCAATTGGCCGCTGCGGCGCTGGCCGGTCGTGGGGTCGAGCGCGACATATTCGATGCGCGGCGCGCCCGCGCCTTTGACGATGGTTTCCAAGAGGCCCCAAACCACGCCCCAGCCTTGCAGCGCACGCACGAAGCCCACTTCGTTATGGGTCATGTAGGTGCGGTCTGTGCGGGCGATGTAGGCGCGCGGGATAACGTAAATGAGCAGGATCGCGAGCAGGAGAATCGTCGCCGCGATCGCCAGTATCGTCATGGACATGTGCGCCCCCAAAGACGCGGGCGTCGCCGCGGCCCCACCCACTTTTGGGCGAAAAAGCGGGCCACAGCCGCGCCGTAAGGTCAAGCGCTCGCGCCCAGCCGGCGCAGCGGGGCGTGACGCGAGGTCGCGACTCTGCTAGGACGCGCGCGCCCATCAAGGAGCGCTGCGACGGCTCCCTTCGTTCGCGAAGGCTGGCCGCCAGGCTTGAAGGGCTCCCGGTTTGGAACGGCGCTCGCGAGCTTTCTTGCAAGAGGAGGGCGCGCGATGAGCGCACACGATTACATCGTAAAAGACATGAGCCTGGCGGACTGGGGCCGCAAGGAGATCGAGATCGCCGAAACGGAGATGCCCGGCCTCATGGCCGTGCGCGCGGAGTATGGGCCAAGCCAACCCCTGAAGGGCGCGCGCATCGCCGGCTCGCTGCACATGACGATCCAGACCGCCGTGCTGATTGAGACGCTGCAAGCCTTGGGCGCCGAAGTGCGTTGGGCTTCGTGCAACATTTTCTCCACCCAGGATCACGCCGCCGCCGCCATCGCGGCCAAGGGCACGCCGGTGTTCGCCGTGAAAGGCGAAACGTTGGAGGAGTATTGGGACTACGCGCACCGCATCTTCACCTGGCCGAACGGGCAATACGCCAACATGATCCTCGACGATGGCGGGGACGCGACCTTGCTCTGCGTGCTTGGTCCGAAGGCCGAGGACGATCCTGACTTCATCGCCCACCATTCCAACGAGGAAGAAGAGGCGCTGCACAACACCATCCGCACCTATCTGAAGGAAAGGCCCGGCTTTTATCGCGCCATTCGCGAGAGCGTGCAGGGCGTATCGGAAGAAACCACAACAGGCGTGCATCGCTTGTACCAGATGGCGCAGAAGGGCGAATTGCCGTTCCCCGCGATCAATGTGAATGACAGCGTGACGAAATCGAAGTTCGACAATCTTTATGGCTGCCGCGAAAGCCTCGTGGACGCCATTCGCCGCGGCACGGATGTGATGCTGGCGGGCAAGGTCGCGGTCGTGGCAGGCTATGGCGATGTCGGCAAAGGTTCGGCCGCCAGCCTGCGCCAAGGCGGCGCGCGCGTGATGGTGACGGAGGTCGATCCCATCTGCGCGCTGCAGGCTGCGATGGAGGGCTATCAGGTCGTCACCATGGAGGACGCCGCGCCACATGCGGATATCTTTGTCACCGCCACGGGCAACAAGGATGTCATCACCGTCGATCACATGCGGGCGATGAAAAACAACGCCATCGTCTGCAATATCGGCCATTTCGATGCGGAAATTCAGATTGCGGGCTTGAAGAACTTCAAGTGGGACGAGATCAAGCCGCAAGTCCATCACGTCGAGTTTCCAGACGGCAAGAAGATCATCGTGCTGAGCGAAGGGCGCCTGGTGAATCTCGGCAACGCCACTGGACATCCCAGCTTCGTGATGAGCGCGAGCTTCACCAATCAGACGCTGGCGCAGATCGAGTTGTGGGCCAACAATTCAAACTACCAACGCCAAGTCTACACACTGCCCAAGCATCTGGATGAGAAGGTCGCCATGCTGCACCTCGATAAGCTCGGCGTGAAGCTGACGCAGATGAGCAAGGCGCAGGCCGATTATATCGGCGTTCCGCCGGCCGGACCCTTTAAGCCGGATCATTATCGGTACTGA
>CADEEL010000005.1:23541-64387 GCA_902826335.1 uncultured Alphaproteobacteria bacterium | reverse complement strand
GGCCACGACGCGGAAGGCGCCGCGATCATTGCGCGTGATGGGCCGCCTCCGCGCGTGATTGATGTGAGCGGCCGCGGCACGGTCTTCCATGAGCTGTGGCACACCAAGTCCGTGCCGGCGCGCATCGATCGCGCCAGCGCCGAGCCCGAGGAAGCCACGTTGACGCTTGCGCCGCCCAAAGGCGGCGTGCGCGTCCGCATCGTCGATTTTCCCCCGGAGACGCCGGAACTTGCTCAACTCGATCCGGAGACCGCGAAGGCGCTCTTCGAGCAATTCGGCGGCGCGGAGCATTCAACAGCAAAGCCCGGCGGCCATCCGTTCATGCACCGCACTGAGACGCTCGATTACGGGATCGTGCTGGAGGGCGAAATCACGCTCATCGTCGATACGGGCGAAACGCTCTGCCGCGCGGGTGATGTCATCGTTCAGAACGGCACGAACCACGCCTGGGCCAATCGCTCTGGCAAGATGGCGCGGATGTGCTTCGTGTTGATCGATGGGGAATTTGAGGAAGTGTTGAAGTGATAAGTCCTTCTCCCGCCATGGGCGGGAGAAGGTGGCCGAAGGCCGGATGAGGGTGGGGTTCGCGGATTGAAGCGCGCCCCCTCATCAGTCCGCTACTCGGACACCTTCTCCCCCTTGCGGGGGAGAAGGAAAACGCGCCGCTAGAACACCACCACGCTCCGTATGCTCTCGCCCTTATGCATCAGATCGAAAGCGTCGTTGATCTTATCCAGCGGCATCGTGTGCGTAATAAGATCGTCGATATTGATCTTGCCCTGCATGTACCAATCGACGATGCGCGGCACATCCGTGCGTCCCCGCGCGCCGCCGAAGGCCGTGCCTTTCCACACCCGGCCCGTCACCAATTGGAACGGGCGCGTGGCGATTTCCTGACCCGCTTCGGCGACGCCGATGATGATGCTTTCGCCCCAGCCGCGATGGCAGCATTCGAGCGCTTGGCGCATCACTTGCACATTGCCGGTCGCGTCGAAGGAATAGTCCGCGCCCCCGCCGGTGAGATCGACGATGGCTTGAACGACCTTGTCGTTTCCGATGTCCTTGGGATTGATGAAGTGCGTCATGCCGAACTTCTCGGCCATGGCCTTCTTGGCGGGATTGATATCGATGCCGATGATCTTGTCGGCGCCGACGAGCCGCGCGCCTTGAATGACATTCAGGCCGATGCCGCCAAGTCCGAACACGGCGACATTCGCGCCCGCTTCAACGCCGGCTGTGTAGATCACGGCGCCGAGGCCCGTCGTCACGCCGCAGCCGATATAGCAGATCTTATCGAACGGCGCGTCGGGGCGTACTTTCGCAACCGCGATCTCCGGCAGCACCGTGAAATTTGAAAAGGTCGAGCAGCCCATATAGTGCGCAATCGGTTTGCCCTTTAGCGAGAAGCGACTTGTGCCATCGGGCATGAGGCCCTTGCCCTGCGTGGCGCGAATGGCGGTGCACAGATTGCTCTTGCGCGAGAGGCAGGTTTTGCACTGGCGGCACTCTGGTGTGTAAAGCGGAATGACGTGATCGCCGACCGCCACGCTCGTCACGCCGGCGCCGATCTCGCGCACCACGCCCGCGCCCTCGTGGCCGAGCACGGAGGGAAATATTCCCTCGCTGTCCTTGCCTTCGAGCGTGTAGGCGTCGGTGTGGCACACGCCCGTCGCCATGATTTCGACGAGCACTTCGCCGGCGCGTGGGCCCTCAAGATCAAGCTCCACAATCTCCAGCGGCTTGTTCGGGGCGACAGCCAGTGCGGCCTTTGTTTTCATGGGGCGTCCTCCGCGCCGGTGATTGCCGCGCGCGCGACGCAACGTCAATATTGCCGGCCCGCGCTCGGTGCGTCAGTGTGGCGGTCAGGAGAGCGTGCATGGCGGGTTCGAAATTGCGGTTTGGCGCGTTCATCGCGCCCTTTCATCCGCTCGATGAGAATCCGACGCTGGCGATCGAGCGCGACCTCGATCTCGTCGTGCTGATGGACAAGCTCGGCTATGACGAGGCCTGGATCGGGGAGCATCATTCCGCCGGCTATGAGCTGATCGCCAGCCCGGAGATCTTCATCGCCACCGTGGCCGAGCGCACAAAGCACATCCGGCTTGGCACCGGCGTCTCCTCGCTGCCCTATCACCATCCGCTCATGCTGGCGGACCGCATCAACCAGCTCGATCACATCACGCGCGGGCGGGTGATGTTCGGCGTCGGCCCCGGCGCGTTGCCGAGCGATGCGTTCATGATGGGCATTCCGGTCGCGAAGCAGCGCGACCGAATGGATGAGGCGCTTGATGCGCTTGTGCCGCTGATGCGCGGCGAGACGGTGAGCAAGGAGACGGAATGGTTCACGCTGGCCGACGCGCGCCTGCAAATGGCGCCTTATACGCGCCCAAGCGTCGAGATTGCGGTAGCCAGCCAGGTTTCGCCGACGGGCGCGACGGCCGCCGGCCGACATGGACTTGGCTTGCTCTCCATCGGCGCCACATCGGCGGGCGGCTTTAATGCGCTCGCCTCCAATTGGGCGATCGCGGAGGAGAAGGCGCGTGAGAGCGGCCAGGCGATGGATCGCGCGCGCTGGCGCCTCGTGGGGCCCATGCACATCGCCGAAACGCGGGAAGAGGCGCGCGCCGACGTGCGCTTCGGGCTCGATAAATGGCTTTATTATTTTCGCGAGGTCGCCGCGCTGCCGCTCGCGCCGCAGGATGGCTCCGATCCCGTCGATGCGCTGATCAATTCTGGCCTCGCCGTGATCGGCACGCCGGACGATGCGGCCGCGCAATTGCAGCGCTTGGAGGCGCAATCGGGCGGCTATGGCGCCTTCCTCTTCATGGATCAGAACTGGGCCGCATGGGACCGGAAACAGAAATCCTACGAGATGTTCGCGCGCTATGTCGCGCCGCGCTTCCAAGGCCTCAATGACAATCGCGAGGCTTCTCTCGCCTGGGCGCGGGACAATCGCCCCGCTTTCATGGGCCAGGCGATGATGGCTGTCGGCGCGCGCGTCGCGAGTCACATTCAGGAGAAGGGCGCGGATAACATCCGCCCGGAAATCCTGGAAGCGATGGGCATGAAGAAGGCGGACAAGGCGGGTTGATTGCGGCGCCCATGCCTGCGTCAGAGCCTACATGCTTGGCGCCACCATCACCTTCACCTCCGCGTCCGGATTGGCGAGCGCCGCGAATGCGTCGGCGACCCCGTCGAGGCCTACGGTTGACGTGATCAGGGGAGATACGTCGATCCGCCCCTCAGCTATGTCGCGCAGAGTGTGCGCGAATTCCTCTGGGCTGTAGCCCAGCACGAATTTGAGTTCGAGCTGCTTGTTGATCGCCAGCGAGGGCTCGATCTGGTCGCTCTGCATACAGACGCCCGCGACAAGGATTTGCGCATGCGGCGGCGCGCGCTCGATCAGCGTCTGCAAGACGCCCGGCGCGCCCACGCATTCGAATACGACCGGCCGCGCGATCGTCCGGCCCGCCAAGCGCGCCAAGAGCGCCGCGCCTGGGGTATCGGGCACGCCGAACTCGGCCCATTTGCCATGCGGATCATCCGCGCCCGGATCGATCACGATATCCGCGCCCATGGCGGCGGCGGCCGCGCGCCGACGCGCAGAGAAATCGGCGGCGATGATAGTTCCCCAGCCCGTCTCCGCGCGGCGCGCCTTGAGGTTGGCGATGACGGCCAGGCCCACGGGCCCGCACCCGATCACCAGCGCCGTCGAGCCTTGTTCCAGCGCCGATTGCGCAACAGCGTGCGCGCCCACGGCGATCGGCTCGGTGAGCGCCGCGTGTGCGCTCGAAAGTCCGTTCGGCACTTCGATCAGCATGGGCGCCATCAGCGCCATATAGTCCGCGAAGCCGCCGGGATAGCGGTTGGAATAGCCGACCGCCTCAAATCCCTGCGCATCCATTATGACCGGCATGGACACGACGCGCGCGCCCGCCTTGAGGCGTGCGTCCTGCGCGTCGCCAGGCCCGTATTCGATCACTTCCGCGCAGAATTCATGGCCGAACACCACGTCCCGCGCCGGATCGAGCCCACCGCCCACACCGCCGCCGGCGCGGCGCGTCAACGCCACCATGCGGTCGAGGGAATGAAGCGCATGGAGATCGGACCCGCAAATGCCGCAGCAAAGCGTTTTCACCAAGACTTGGCCAGGGCCTGGCTGCGGCGGCGCGATCTCATCACACACGAGCGCCTTGTTGCGGCGGATGACGGCGCGCATCACGTGCAACTCTCCGTCATCGCCGCATAGACGAGTGTGCGCAGTTCGCGCCGGATGGGATAGCTCGTCGAGGGCATAAGCTGCGTCATGAAGACGACGGCGAGGTCTTCCTTGGGATCGACCCAGAAAGCCGTGCTCGCCATGCCGCCCCAGAAATACTCGCCGAGCGAACCCAAATTCTGCGTGCGCGCTTGATCTATTGTCACAGCGAAGCCCAGCCCGAATCCAAGGCCCGCGAAGATCGCCTCACTGTACAGGGAACGCGAACAAGAAATGAGTTCCTTGCCGCCGGGCAGGTGGTTGAGCGTCATCAGCTCGATTGTCTTGGGGCTGACCAAGCGCCGCCCGCCAAGCTCGCCGCGGCCCAACAGCATGGCGCAGAAGCGCATATAATCTTCAGCTGTGGAAACCAGCCCGCCGCCGCCCGAGGCCATGCTCGGCGCGATGCGATAGGGGCTGGTTTCAGGATCGTCCTGCAAGACGACGCGGCCGGACAGCGTCTTCGTGTAGCAGGCGGGCAGGCGCGCCCAATCCTTCTCCGGCACATGAAAGCCCGTATCGTTCATGCCAAGAGGGACGAATACGCGCGCTCGGAGATACTCCTCGAAAGGCTGGCCCGATATGCTCTCCACCAGATAGCCGAGCACGTCGGTCGAAACCGAATAATTCCATGCTTCACCCGGCGAGAATTCGAGCGGAATTTCGGCGAGCTTGGCGATGAAGCTCTTGAAATCGTGCGTTGTGCGATCATCCAGATGATGATGGCGGTAGGCGGCGTCGACATTGGTGCGCATCTGGAAGCCGTATGTCAGCCCCGACGTGTGGCGCAGAAGATCGATCATGCGCATCGGCGCCTCGGTGCGCCGCGTCTGCCAGCCGCCCGGCCCGCCGGCGGCGTAAACGCCGATATTTTTGAATTCCGGAATGAAGCGATGGACTGGATCGTCCAGCGAAACGCGCCCTTCCTCCACCAGCATCATGAAGGCGAGGCTGGTGATCGGCTTGGTCATCGAATAGATGCGGTGGATCGCGTCGCCCTGAAGCGCACGGCCGCGCTCGCTATCGGCTAGTCCAAGCACGCTCTCATGCGCGATCTCGCCGCGCCGGCGCACCAGCACGTGTGCGCAGGGCAGCTTGCCGGGCGCGATGTAGCGCTCGGTGAGGAATTCATCGATCCGCGCCAGCCGCGCGCTGGAAAACCCGAGCGCCTCCGGTTTTGCGCGCGTCGCAGGGGAAACTTGCGCCGAAAGAGCGGTCATAAGCGGCCTCCTTGCTTCGTGGCGGGCGAGCCTTGGTTGAGGCGCGCGCCCTTCGCGCTATAGAGGACGCGATGAGCCAGAGGCAAGGCGCGATCATGGCCACGGCAGGACGAGGCGATCTGCAGGCGGTTGAGGCGGCGCTGGGCAAGTCGCGCCTGTTTCAGCGCGTCTGCGCGGAGGCGCGCGCGCGCCTCGCTGGCGCCGGCAGCCAGGTTTCGCTTGAGCCGAAGGCGCGCCTGTTCGCCAAGGGCGATGTGGGCGATGCGCTTTATGTCGTGCTGGAGGGCGAGGTCGAAGTGCGCATCTCGTCCGAAGGCGGGCGGGACGTACGCATCGCCGCGCTTGGGCAAGGCGCGGTGATTGGTGAAATGGCGGCGCTCGATGGCGGCGCGCGCTCGGCCGATGTCAACGCAATGCGTCGCACGCGCCTGCTGCGTATTCCGCGTGACGCGGTGTTGGCCGCGTTCGAAGCCGAACCGAAGGCGCTCATTGAGCTGGTCGCGGAAATGAGCCGGCGCCTGCGCGAAGCGGATGAGAAATTGGAGGACGCCGCGCTCCTGGATCTCGGCGGCAAGCTGGCGCGCCTGTTGCTGCAGGAGGCGGGCGAGGGCGCGGCCGTAACGCTAACGCAGGTCGAGATGGCGCGCCGCATTGGCGCCTCGCGTGAGAAGGTCAATCGCAAGCTGCATGAATGGGCCGATGAAGGCTGGCTACGCCTCTCGAAGTCCGGCGTGCGCATCGAGAAAAAGGCTGCGCTCGTCGCCGTGATTGAGAAGCTGCGCGGGCGCTGAACAGCTTTATTGAAGCCGCGCCGCTTCGGCGCGAAAATCATAGACGGACGAAACATCCCCCACGCAATCGGGCCAAACGCCGGTCTCATCCCAGTAAGCGACAAGGCCCAGCCGTTTGCACAGGCGCACGAAGCCAGGATTCATGCGCAGCGAAATCGTCGCCTGAATGAACAGCAGCGCCGTTTCGTAGCCGACATGTGGCCTCAGCGCGTCGTTCACATCGAGCCGCCATGCCTCGATATTGTCCAACGCTTCCTCGAAGATAGCCAGCGCCGGCGCCGTCATGCCGATCACGGAGAGCGCCACCGCCAGATCAAGCGCCGCGGAAGGCTGGCGTTCCGCCATTTCCATGAAGTCTTCGCCAAGACGTACAAAAGCTTCCGGAGTCGGCGCGCGCATCACATCCTGCAGCATGCGCCCGCTTTTGATCACGGGCGCCTCGGCGAGCGCCGGCAGCAGGCGTACGCCTTCCTCGCGCAGCGCAGCTGCTTTCTCGAAATCAGATTCCAAAGAGGCGACCGAGAGGCGCATATACCAGAGAAACACATTGCCAGGCGCACGCGCGGCGGCCTCATCGAGCAGGGCGCGCCCCTCCGCCTGGGACTGCGTGGCCCAGATATTATAACCGTGAAACGCGCACACCATGGGATCGAGCGGATCGAGTTCGTGCGCGCGCGCTTGTTGCGCCATGCCTTCCTTGACGCGCCCAACGCTGATCAGCAATTGGCCGTAACGGAAAAGCAGGAACGGGTTGTTCGGCTCGGCTTCAAGCGCGCGCAGCAGCAAGGATTCGCGCGCGCGCCATTGGCCGAATTCCGCCTCGAGCGTGGCCAGCACCGCATAGGCTTCGCCAATGTCACGATCGATCCCGATGGCGCGCTCGGCCGCCTCGCGCGCATCGGCGGCCAGGCGCGCGCGGTCCGTGCGCGCCATGCGCATGAGTTCAAGACGCGCCACCGCCAGCGCCGCCCAGCCGCGTGCGAAGTCCGGCGCCTCGTGCACGATGCCGGACAACGCCTCCGCGGCGGCCTTGACGCGGGTCGGCGCGCCGGCGCGCAAATGTTCGCGTGCGCGCAGATAAGCGTCGAACACGGCGGCGGAAACCTTGCGCGCCCGCGCCGCGCGTGCCGCGCCGAGTACGAGAGTCAAAGCCGCCGCGACCTCCGCGCCGATCTCCTCCTGCAGCGCGAACGTATCGGAGAGATCGCGATCATACCTCTCCGACCACAGGACGACGTTTGTGTCCGCGTCCGTCAAGTGCGCGGCGATGCGCACGCGGTCTCCCTCGCGCCGCACGGAGCCATCGAGTACATGCGTGGCGGCAAGAGCCTTGGCGGCGTTCACTTTTGCGCGGCCGCGAAACGAAAAGCTCGAGCTTGCGCCGATCACGCGCAGACCGCGCACGCGCGAGACCGTATAAAGGATTTCTTCCGAAACGCCGTCCGAGAAAAAGCGCGTCGCGCGATCACGCGAAATATTGTCGAAGGCCAGCACGGCGAGCAGCGGCGCGCGGGCCGCCGCGCTCGGCGCGCGCGCCTGGGCGCCGGCGTAAGCGAACACACTCAGCGTTTCGCGCATCTTATCGAGCTTGATGCGGCCGCGAGACTGGAAGCGCTCCGCCAGTTCGCTGTCGGCCGTATCGCGCACGATCTGTGAAATGAGAATCGCGCCGGGCTCGGCCGCGCCCTGCAAGCGCGCGGCGACATTGACGCCATGGCCGAGCAGGTCGCCATTCTCAACGATTGTCACCTCGCCGAGATGCACGCCGAACCGCAAAGTCACATCCTGTGCGCCGTCGCACAGTGTAATCGCGGCCTGCAAAGCGTGAGAGGCGCTGGCGAATTCAAGCATCGCGCCATCACCCGCCGTGCTGAAGATGCGGCCTCCGTGAAGCGCGGCTATGCGTTCGCCTTCGGTGCGCAGACGCGCGACATGAGCCGCCGCCGTCGCCGGATCCCGTTCGGTCAGCGCCGAATAGCCGGCCACGTCTACGGAGACGATGGCGGCGAGTTTGCGGCGCTGATCCGCGTCCTGGCCCATTTCACCCTTCTAGCACGCGCGCGCTGCGAACCTAAGGGCGCGCCGCAAGCAGCGTCCGGGCCGCCGCCGTGTCGTCACCAATCTGGGCCTTGAGCGCATCCAGCGAAGCGAACGCGCGCTCGGGGCGGATGAAGTCGATGAACGAGACTTCAATGGCGCGACCGTAAAGATCGCCTTCATAATCGAATACGTGCGTTTCGAGCAGCGGCTCATCCGCGCCCACCGTGGGCTTGACGCCGCAATTGGCCACGCCCGGACGAAGCGCGCCATCGCCAAGATCAACGCGCACGGCGTAAACGCCAAAACGCGGGCGCTGATAGGCGCCAAGCGCGATGTTGGCGGTGGGAACGCCGATTGTGCGCCCACGCTGCGCGCCAGCGATCACTACGCCCTCGATCGCCCAGGGGCGGGTGAGCATGTCGGCGGCGGCGCGCGCATCCCCGGCCGCAAGGCGCGCGCGAATGGCGGTGGAGGAGATTTTCTCGCCCGCGCGCAGCACGGGCTGCGTGACGCTGACGGAAAATCCGTGTACGGCGCCGGCGCGCGCGAGGGCGTCGACATCGCCCGCGCGGCCCTGGCCAAAGCGGAAATCGAACCCAACGGCTACATGCGAAACGCCAAGGCGGCGTGCGAGGACCTCTTCGACGAATTGATCCGCCGTCAGCGCCGCGAGGCTTGGCCCAAACGGAATTTCAAATATGGCCCCCGCGCCGCATGCGCTGAGCGCGCGTGCGCGCTGCGCCGCGGTTTGCAGGCGGAAGGGCGGCGCGTCCGGCTGAAAGTGCGTGCGCGGATGAGGCTCGAACACGGCCGCGGCCAGGGGCGCGACGCGCGCCGCCGTCGCTTCGCCGGCCGCGCGCAACACGCTTTGGTGGCCGCGATGAACCCCATCCATCACGCCGAGCGCGACCGCCGCGCCCTTGAACGCCTCCGGGATGGGGCCGTCAGCGGTGAAAACGCGCATGCGAACTACGGCGCCGAACGGCGCGGGACAAGCACGATGGCCTCGCCCTCCAGCACTGTTTTTCCGTCCACGGAGCAGGTGGTGGCGATGGTGGCGCGCGCCTTTTCGGCGTCGAGGGCGGTGATTTCCACGCGTGTCAGCACGTGTGCGCCGATGCGCACGGGGCGGCGAAAGTTCAAGGTTTGCGAAACGTAAATGGCGCCGGGCCCTGGCAGGCGCGTGCCGATCAGCGCGGAAATATAGGCGGCCGAGAGCATGCCATGGGCGATACGGCCCTTGAACGGCGTGGAGGCCGCGAACGCTTCGTCGAGGTGCACGGGGTTGAAATCGCCCGATACGTCCGCGAAAGCGGCGATCACGGCTTCGCTCACCTCGCTCTCGGATTGAACGTGCTGGCCGACGGCCAATTCCTCGAATTTGAGGCCGGGGCCCGTTTCCTCGTTCATTCTAAGCACCCGCTTTACCGAATATTATGCGCCAATGTGTTATTCCCGGAACCATGCTGGGTGGCAATGCCAGCGCGTCCCATCAAGAGGCGCGCGGTGATTGCTTGGGGCAGGGGATATCCGCGATGATCGCGCACATGACGACGCCAATTCTCATCGTGGACGATTACAACATCATGGTGCGCATCGTGCGCAATCTGCTGCGTCAACTTGGCTTCGCTAATGTCGACGAGGCTTCGGACGGGCAGGCGGCGCTTGCCAAGATGCGCGCGCGTCCTTACGGGCTGGTGATTTCCAATTGGCAGGCCGGCGCCATGAGCGGGCGAGAACTCGTGCGCGAAGTGCGCGCCGATGCGCGCCTCAAGCACACGCCCATGCTGATGATGACGCCGGCCGAGGGTGCGCAAGGCTGCGCGCGCGAAGCGGACGTGTCGGGCTTTCTGCCCAAGCCGTTCGACGCCGCCCAGCTTCACCGCCAGCTTATCGCCGCCCTGACATTTCAGCGCGTCGCCGCCTAACGGCGCGGTTTCAACGCGACGGACGCATCGCCTCGCGCGCGGCGCGAAATTCCGCGTTGGCGCGCCAGGCCGGCCACATTGCGCCATCCGCCAGCGTACGCCCGACTTGATAGAGCATCTGCAGATCTTGGGTGGCGCCCGTGAGGTCCCAGTCGGGCGTCACTTCGTCCTGCGGCTTGTGATAGCGGTTGGCGATGTAGTCTTCGCTCAATTGGCGCCCGCGCGCTTCTCCGCCATTGACCATGTCGATGCCCGAGCCGGCATAGAGCACGGGAATGCCGATGCGCGCATAGCTCAACTGATCCGAGCGGTAGAAGCTGCCATGTTCTGGAAAGGCTTCTGGCACGATGCGCCGGCCTTGAGCCTGCGCGGCCAGGGCGACGAGATCGTCCATCTCGCTCTTGCCGAGGCCGACCACTTCGACATCACGGGTGGGGCCCACGTGATTGAGCCCATCCATATTGATGGCGCCGACGGTTTGCGCCGGATCGAACACGGGGTGCTGGGAATAATAGAGAGAGCCGAGCAGTCCCTGTTCCTCCGCCGTCACAGCGAGGAATGCGACAGACCGCTCGGGCCGCCCGTGCGACGCAAAATGGCGCGCAAGTTCGATGAGGCCGGCGGTGCCGGAGGCGTTGTCCAGCGCGCCGTTGCAGATGTCATCGCCATTGACAGGCGGGCAGCGGCCCAAATGATCCCAGTGCGAGGAATAAAGAACAGTCTCTTGCGGGCGCGTACGGCCCGGCAGCACGCCGATCACGTTGACGGAGCGCATCTCCTCGATGCGGGTGTTGAGCGCGAGCGAGCCGCGCAGGCGGCCCATGCGCACCGGGCGGAAGCCGCGTTGCTGGGCGCGCGCGCGCAATTGATCGAAATCGAGATTGGCGCGCGCGAACGTCTCGCGTGCGACGCTTTCCTGTATCCAGCCTTCAAACGCGGTGCGGCTGGCGCCGCGATCGGACAGCACGACATTAAAGCGCGGGCCGCCCGTCGCGCTTTCGATCACCGCCCAGGGATAGGCGGCCGGCCCGGTCTGGTGAATGATCAGCGCGCCGGCCGCGCCCTGGCGCGCGGCTTCCTCATATTTGTAGGTCCAACGGCCATAATAGGTCATGGCGCGGCCGCCGAATCCGCGATCGTCGCCCGTGTCATAGTCCGGATCGTTGATCAGGATGACGGCGATGCGCCCGCGCATGTCGATGCCGGCGTAATCGTTCCAGCCCAGCTCCGGGGCATTGATGCCGTAGCCGACAAACACCAGTTCGGCGTTCTCGACCGAGACATTCGGTTCAAGGCGCAGCGTCCAGGCGGTGAATTGCGTTGCGTACTCATAAGTGCGCACGCCGTCCCGGCCGGTCAGCGTCAGCGTCGGCGCCGTTTCCAGCGTCGCGGAAATGAGCGGCACCTCCTGGCGCCAGGAGCGGGTTCCGTCCGCCAGCGTTACGCCCGGCTCAAGGCCGGCGGCCGCGAAGGCGCGCTCGAGATACTCCACCGTCAGCGTTTCTCCGCGCGTGCCAGGCTCGCGGCCCTCGAATTCGTCCGAGGCGAGCAGCGTGGTGTGGGTGAGCAGCGCATCGGGCGAGAGCGGCGGGTAAGCGAACGCGGCGATGGCGGGTGCGGCCGGCTCGGCGGATGCGGCGGGGCCTGAGGCCTGATCGGTGGAGGCGCAGGCCGCTAAAGCCAGCAACGCCGCAATGGCCCCGAATTTTGCGCGCATGGTCCGCCTCCCGCCTGTTCTCCGGCTGGTCTAAAGCCGGCGTGCGCGCGGGTCAAAGGCGATGGCTAAGACTGAGGCGGGGGGCGCAGGCGCTGAACCAGGCTCGCCTTGGCGGCGAGCGCGCTGTTCGTGTCCAGAAACGAGACCTCGATATGGGCTTGGCCGCGCGTGCGGGTGATGAGGCGGGCCTCGACGGCGTAGCGTCGCTCAATGAACGGCCGGAAATAAGAGACGCGCAAATCCGCCGTCGAATAGAACTGACCGTCCTCGAGGATCGTCAGCATGCAGAAATGCGCGACGGAATCGGTCACCGCGGCCACATAGCCGCCGAAGATGAAGCCGCCGGGGCCGGGGATGGCGAAGTCTTCCGTGGGCGCCCAGGTGCAAAAGGCCGCGCCCGGTTCATAGCGATCGAGCGCCAGCGTCTCGTCGAAGCGCAGGTTCCTGACGTGCGGCGGCGGCGCGAAGCCTTCGATGCGCGCCGCGATGCCGGCGAGAATGTCGTTGTTGTTCATGTCAGAACGCCTTCGGCAGGCCGGCTTGCTTCAGGATGGCGTTGGCTGTGTAACGGCTTTCAATATTCGCCGTGACGGGAAACGTCTTTCCATTAACCGGCGAGCGCCAGATTTCGTGGGACCCCTTGCCTTGCCGCACAGGCTCACAGCCAGCCTCGCGCAACAGCCGCGCCAAGTCTTTATAAAGGGACGCCATACGTTAAGCCGGCGTGCGTTCGATACGGTCCGCCAGGACATGGATCGGCAAGGACTTGAGTTCGGGCCGGCCATTCGAGTCCAAGAGGATCGCGGCGATCTCCGGCAGTTCGTCCATCAAGGCGTCAAAGCTCGGATGTTCCATGACAAGACCTGGAATGTCTTCGCTTTCGGCGATCCAGACGCGTGCTTCCGCGTCCCAAAAGGCGCGCACGACGAGTTGCGCTTGCGTTACGCCGTCCATGGAGGCTCCGCGTTCAATAGCGTCATGACTACACCGCCGTCTGCCCGCCGTCGATCACGAAGGTCTGCCCTGTCGTGAAGGCGCCCGCCTTGCCGGCGAGGAACACGGCCATGCCGGCGATCTCGTCAGGCTCGCCGATGCGCTGCAGCGGTGAGCGCGCGGTCGAGGCTTTGAGGATATCTGGATTATCCCACAGCGCCTTGGCGAAATCGGTTTTGATGAGGCCCGGCGCGATGGTGTTGACGCGCACATTGTCCGGCCCGAATTCGAGCGCCAGATTGCGCGCGAGCTGCATGTCCGCGGCCTTGGAAATCGCATAGGCGCCCAGCACGTTCGTGCCGCGCAGGCCTCCAATGGAGGAGACGATGATGATCGCGCCGTCCTTGCGCGCGCGCATCTGCGGCGCGACCATGCTGATCAGCCAATGATTGGAGACGATGTTGTTCTGCAGGATTTTGTTGAATGCGTCGTCGCTCATGCCGCTCATCGGCCCGAAATAAGGGTTCGAGGCGGCGTTGCAGACCAGAATGTCGATTTGCCCGAAGGCGCGGTTGGTTTCATCGACGAGATTTTGCAGCGCCTCCTTCGAGGCGATGTTGGCGGGGATCGAGATCGCCGCGTCGCGGCCGACGGCGTCGTTGATTTCATCGCGGACGTTTTCACACACATCGGCCTTGCGCGAGGAGATGACGACGCGCGCGCCATGCTCGGCCAGGCGATGGGCGATGGCCTTGCCGATCCCCTTGGAGGAGCCGGTGATGAGGGCGCTCTTGCCCGTCAGATCGAAAAGTTCGCCCATGCGCGTTTCCTCCCAGCATTGTTCAGCCTGAAGCGGCAGTAGCGCGGCGGCGCCGCTTAGGCGAGCCCCGCCATAACATAGGCCGCGCGCGCACCCTCGGCCGCGAGGGCGGCCCTCGCTTTCGCAAGGTCAAGCGCGCCATCGGTCCACAGGGCTTCTCCATGCATGCCCGAGGCGATGAAGAGGCAATCAAGGCCCTGGTCGTTGGCGCCGCGCACATCGGTGCCGATCCCATCGCCGATGGCGAGCACGCGGGCGCGGTCCCCGTCGCGCCCCAGCAGCGCCGCCAATTCCTGAAACGCCAGCTCATAGATCGGGGCGTGCGGCTTGCCGGCCATGATCACTCGCCCGCCGAGCGCTTCGTAGTCCCGCGCGAGCGCGCCAGCGCACCAATAGAGGCGATCGCCCACGCGCACGACGATGTCCGGATTGGCGCACAGCAGGTCCAGGTCGCGGGCGCGGGCGCGGGCGAGCAGATCGGCGTAATCCTCGGGCGTTTCCTCGCCATCGCGATTGAGCCCGGAAATGGCGACGAACGCGGCTTCGTCCAGCTCCGCGCGCGCAAGGCCAAGCCCGTCCCACAACACCGCGTCATGATCCGGTCCGATCTTGTACATGGGGCCCGGCGCACGCGCGGCGAGTTCGGCGCGGATCGCGTCGCCCGAGGTGACGATGGCGTCCCAGGCGTCGCGGGGAACGCCCAGGCGATCCAATTGCCCGGGAATGGGTGCGCGCGGTTTGGGCACGTTGGTCAGCAGGATGACTTTGCCGCCATTGGCGCGGAAGCGCTGCAGCGCCGCGAGCGCCGGCGCGAACGGCGCGCGCCCATTGTGCACGACGCCCCACACATCGCAGAAGACGGCGTCGTAGCGATCGGCGCGCTCGTCGAGAGAAGCCAGGGTTTGCATCGCCGGCAGGTGTCATGAGCACGTGCGGCGCGCAAGCCTTGTCCTTCTCCGCTTGTGGGAGAAGGCGTCGCGAGCATCGCGAGCGACGGATGAGGGGTGCGACGAAGACAATGGCGATGTACGCGCCTTCACCCCTCACCCGGCCTCGCTGCTTCGCTCAGCCACCCTCTTTCACAAGGGGAGAGGGGCCTTCCGGCGCCGTGACTCGAAATAGTAAGAGCGGACGAAGGGAGGCGGTTATGGAGATCAACGGCGTCGCGCATATTCAGATCACGGCGGGAGATTTCGCGCGCGCGCGGGATTTCTACGGGAAACTTCTGCCGTTCCTGGGTCTAAAGCCAGTGCTCGATGCGCCCGGCTTTTATTACTGCATCGGCGGGCGCACGGGCTTCGCCGTCAGCGCGCCAGAGCCGGCCCACGAAGGCGAACGCTTCGTGCAGCGGCGCGTTGGGCTGCATCATGTGTGCTTTCGCGCGCGCTCGCGCGCCGATGTGGAAGAGGCGCATGCCTTCGTGCGCGATCTTGGCGCGCTGATCGTGCATGGGCCGCAGGAGGATCCATGGGCGCCAGGCTATTATTCGCTCCTGTTCGAGGACCCGGACGGCGTCCGCCTGGAGATCAACCATGTGCCCGGCACGGGGCTGTTGACCGCCGAGGGGGAAGCGCGTCCGCTTGGCTCATCTGGTTGAACGTGCGCGCCACGCTGCTTCGATGCGCGCGGCGTGGGCGCCGATCTCCTCCAGAGCGCCGGAATTGATGACAACGAGATCGGCGCGCGCGGCCTGCGGCGCGACGAAGCGTTCATGCGCTGGCGCCACGGCGCGGGCGAAATCATGCTTGACGCCGTCCGGCGTGCGGCCGCGTTCCGTCACATCTCGCGCCATGCGCCGCGCCAGGCGTTCGGCTTCGTCCGCTTCTACATAGACCGCGAGATCGATCACCGCCCGGATAGGGGCGTGGGCGAGTACGTGCAGGCCCTCAAGAATAACAAGCGCGGCGGGCGAAACGGTCTCAACGCCGATGCGCTCATGGCGCTCATGCACATAGAGCGGCTTTTCGAATGCCTCACCCCGCCGCGCCGCCGTGAGATGGCGCGCGAGCAGGGCGTGATCCTTGGCGTTCGGATGATCGAAATCGTGTATCGCGGGATCGAAGTTCGCGAGACTTGTGCGGCAATGATAGTAGTCGTCTTCACTGATGAGTGTGGCCGGCTGGGCAAGGCGGGCCGCCAGCGCGCGCGCTAGAATTGTCTTGCCCGCGCCCGATCCGCCGGCGATGGCGATGATGAAGGTCATTGCCGGCGATTAAAGCGCACAAGCGCTGGTCACGCCACCGCGCCGCGGCCCTGCTGCGTGAGATAGCCGCGCGGGGGCGCGGTCTCTTCCATCAGGCTTTCCTTTATGGCGCGCGGCGCGCCGAAGAGATGGCCCTGCGCGAAGGGAATGTCGATTTCGAGAAGTTCGAGCACGGTCTGTTCGTTTTCGATGCGCTCGGCGATGATGTCGACGCCGTAGCGGGCGCACACGGCCGCGACGTCGCTGGCCGCGATGTCGCGCGTGATGGCCGAGCGCGGCCGCTTTCCACTCTTTATGATCTGCTCGATGATCAGCCGCCCTGGAATCTTGAGGTAACGCACGCCGGAGCGTTCAAGATCCTGCAAATCCATATCGACATGCGTCACCTTGTCGATCGAGAAGCGGAAGCCGAGATCGCCGAGCTTGGCCATGGCGCGCGCCTCGATGCTGGTGCGCCCTTCATAGGCCGATTGCGGAATCTCAAACATGACGGCGCCGGCGAGATCGCGGTTTTCCCGCATGAAATCGAGGAAGGGCGGCAGGAAATGCTCATCCGCCAGGGCGGAGGGCGATAAATTGCAGAAAATGCCAATGCGGCGATCCTGTTTCATCAGCTTGCGGACGATCTGCACGCAGCGGAAGAGCAGGAGATTATCGACCATTTTCATCAGCCCCGCCTCTTCGGCGGCGGGCATGAATTCTTGCGGCAGGATGAGGCGGCCTGTCTCGTCCTTGAGGCGCGTGAAGCCTTCGTAGAATACGGTGCGGCGCTGCGGCAGCGCTACGATGGGCTGAAGATGCAGCTCCGCGCGCTCCTCGCGCAGCGCCTCGCGCACGATATCGATCGGCCCGCGGATCAGCGGCGTGTGCGGCGCTGACGCGCGGCGCGCCTCTTCCACGCGCGCATCCATGGTGCGCGAGAGCTTGTCGACGATCTGCTCGATCATCAGCACTTCGGGCGCCTGCGCGGGCGCCTCGATGCGCGGCGTCTCCGCGATCGTGGTGACGCGCCTGTCCATTTCCTCCACGCGCGCGGCGAGCGCGTCCATATCGGCGACGATTTCGCGATTTGAGCCGCGCAGCTTGTCCATCTCCGTGCGGATGCGCTTTTCGCTTCGCCCGATAAGGCCGGCCGCGTGCGAGGCGGCGATCCCCGCATGGGTGATCGCGCAGGCGGAGAAAAGCGCCATGCCGCCCAGGAAGGATTCCGCGGCCGAGGCCGCGCCGACTTCGCTCAGCGCGAGACCAGTCGTTGTCGCCGCCAAGGCGTAGCCGGCATAGAGCAGGATGTGCGTGATCAGCGGCATGGAGGCCCGATTCCCAAGGACGGCCATCACACGTTCGAGATGGTTGACGGAGGCTTAACCTTCTCCCGCTGCGAACAGCGCGCCGGCCTGGACGAGATAGACCGCGCCGATGCCGGTGACGATCCAGCGCGTCCATTTGAGGAAGCTCTTGTCGCTCATGCGGTCGAGTATTTTGCCGCCAAGCACCGCGCCCAGCATGGCCAGAGGCGCCGCAGCCAGGAAGAACCAGTGCGGGGGCAGGCCCGTTGATTGCGCCGCCGCAACGAGCGGCGCCCCGTAGAACAGCATTTTCACAAAATGGGAGAAGACCTGCGTCGCCGCCTTGGTGGCCACGATCTGGTGGCGGGTGAGGTCGGTGCGTACGAAGAAGACGTCGAGCAGCGGGCCGGCCACGCCGGCCAGCACGTTGAGCCCCGTTACGGTGAGGCCGCAGGCGAATGCGTCGGCGGGTCGGGCTGCGTCAAGGCGCAGATGGCGCGTGGGCAGCCAGGCCAGCAGCGGCGTCAGTCCCAGCAGCAGAAACACCCACGCCCGGGTTGGCTGGTAAGTCACCAGGGCGAGCGCGCCCGCCGCGCCGGCAGAGCCCAGTGCATAGAGCGCGATGATCCGCCAGCGCACATGCGCGCGATGCAGGAGCGCGCGCCAGCCATTGGCGACGATCTGCACCGCCCCGTGCGTCACCATCGCGGCGGAGACCGGCAACGCCAGCGCCAGCGCGCCCATCAGGACGAGCCCGCCCGCCATGCCGAACACGCCGGAAATGGTCGATGTGATGAGGACGACGATTAGTAGCAAAAGCGACGTCATGGCGCCTCTCCGATCTCAAGGATCCGATTGTGGAGAAATGCGCGGGTGGGGAGCGCCCCAGGGTGCGGCGCACAGGTGCGCCAGCGGCTCGCGTCTGGTGCGTTTGTGACGCGCGCCGTCGCGAAACGCAATCGCCGATTGCGCAGGGCGCGCGCGCAAATCTTCAGGGCGCGGCGAGCCGCGCCTCAAGCCCCGCCTTCACCCCCGGCCATTCCGCGCGCAGGACGGAGAACCAAGCCGTATCGCGCCATGTCCCGTCGGGCCGGCGCATATGATGGCGATGCACGCCCTCGAATTGCGCGCCCATTTTAAGCATCGCGGCGCGCGAACGGGCGTTCAGCGCGTCGGTCTTAAGCTCGACGCGCTCGGCGCCGCACGCGAAGGCGTGGCCGAGCATCAGCAGCTTGCAGGCCGGATTGACGCGGCTTCCTTGCGCTGCGGGCGCGTACCATGTGCCGCCGATCTCGACGCGCGCGTGCTCTGGCGCGATGGCGAGATAGCAGGTCTGTCCGATGCACACGCTGTCTCCTCCCCCGCTTGCGGGGGAGGCGTCGGCGAGCGTTCGCGAGACGACGGAGGGGGCGCTAATCGCTCCCCCCTCCGATCGCTTCGCGATCACCTCCCCCGCAAGCGGGGGAGGAAGTTGTTTCCATATGACCGTATGCAATATCCAGCGCCCCTCGGCGTGCTCGTTCATCTGCCAGTCAAACGCTTCGTCCCAATCGCTCATGGCGCGCGGCCAATGACGCCAGATTGCGGGATCGGCGGCGTGCGCGCGCAGCGGCTCTCGGTGCAACTCGCACAAGGGTTCGAGGCGCACCACGGCGGCGGCGCCAGCGCAGGGGGTGAGGATCATCGGTTGCGTGTAATGCGCCCATGCCCCTAAGGGAAGGTTGCGTCGGCCCCGCGCTGGATTAACGTAGTGGTATACTCAATTGATCGAAGCCGGGAGCGCGCAGCCATGATTTTCGAACACAGCGAAGAGACCAAGCAATGGCTCGCCCGCGTCGAGGGCTTCATGAACGAGCACATCGTTCCGGCCGTGCCGACCTATGAAAAGCAGCACGAGGAGGGGGAGCGCTGGAAGGTCATCCCCGTCGTCGAGGATTTGAAGAAGAAGGCCAAGAAGGCCGGCCTCTGGAACATGTTCATGCCGCCGTCCCATGGCGCGGCGCATGTGGATGAGAGCTTCGAGTTCGAAGGGCCGGGCCTGTCGAACGTCACCTACGCGGCCATCGCGGAACTGCTTGGGCGTGTCGGCTTCGCCTCGGAAGTGTTCAATTGCTCAGCGCCAGACACCGGCAACATGGAGGTGCTGCATCGCTATGGCACGCGCGCGCAGAAGGAAGAGTGGCTGCGCCCGCTGATGAACGGGGAAATCCGCTCCGCCTTTCTGATGACCGAGCCGGCCGTGGCGTCATCGGACGCCACCAATATCGAAACCCGCATCGCGCGCGACGGCGATCATTACGTCATCAACGGCCGCAAATGGTGGAGTTCGGGCGTCGGCGATCCGCGCTGCAAGGTGGCCATCGTCATGGGCAAGACGGACCCGGATGGGCGCACCTATACGCAGCAATCCCAGATTTTCGTGCCGACCGACGCCAAGGGCTTCAAGGTCATCCGCATGCTGCCTGTGTTCGGCTATGACGATGCGCCGCACGGCCACGCCGAAGTGCTGCTCGAGAATGTGCGCGTGCCGGCCGAGAACATGATCTGGGCCGAGGGCAAGGGCTTCGAGATCGCGCAAGGGCGCCTCGGGCCGGGCCGCATCCATCATTGCATGCGCACGATCGGGGTGGCGGAAGTCGCGCTCGAGAAAATGTGCAAGCGGCTCCTCTCGCGCAAGGCGTTCGGCAAGACCATTGCCGAGCACAGCGTCTGGGAAGAGCGCATCGCGCGCGCGCGCATAGACATCGAGATGACGCGGCTTTTGTGCCTCAAGGCCGCGTACATGATGGACACGGTCGGCAACAAGATCGCGCGCACCGAGATCGCCATGATCAAGGTGCAGGCGCCGTCCATGGCCTTGAAGATCATTGATGACGCGATCCAGGCGTTCGGCGGCGCCGGCGTGACCAGCGATCCGGGCCTGGCGCGCGCCTATGCCGGCCAGCGCACGCTGCGCCTCGCGGATGGGCCGGATGAAGTCCACGCCCGCACCATCGCGCGGCTTGAGCTTGGCAAGCATGCCGGCAAGCACGCCAAGGAGATGGCGGAGGAAGAGGCGCGCCGCCACGTGCCGGGCATTCGCTAGGGGCCGCACGTGAACCTGCCCTGGGTTTTGTGCGCGTTGGGCTTGGCGCTTGGCGTGCTGATGGGCGCGGCTCTTGTCACCCGTCCGCGTCAATCGCATTTGTCGATCGGACTTGCTTCCTCGCCCGAGAAATCGGGCGGCGTAGGCGAAAGCCGGGCGTTCGGCGGCATGTTCGCCGGCCTTCATGGCGGCGCGTTGGCGCTTTTCCTGGCGGCGCTGAACGGCTCCGCGGCAGGCGCCGCTTCGGCGGCGGTCGTCGCGTTGTTGGCGCTTGGATGGGCGGGCGCATTTCTTGCCCGGCTGCTCTCGGTGATCATGGATAGAGAGGGCCTTGCGCTCAATGCGCGGCTCTTGGCGCTCGATGCGACGATGGCGGCGCTCATTGCCGCGCCGGTGTTGGCGCCTTTCGTCTAGCCCGCCGCGACGGCCTCAACCTCCACCAGCCATTCTGGCGCCATCAGCGCCGACACATAAACGGCGGTTGAGGCCGGCCGGTGCGCGCCGAGATGTTTGAGCCGCGCGTCGCGCACCGCCTGCCCATCGGCGCCCGCGACGATGAATGTCGTGAGCTTGATGATGTCTTCCGGCGCCCGCCCATGCGCGGCGAGTAGGGCGACGATGTTGGCGAAGGCCTGGTCCGCTTGCGCTGCGATCCCCTCCGGCGTCGTCCCATCGGGCCTGACGCCGAGCTGGCCCGAAAGAAACAGCAGCGGCCCCGCTGGCGCGTGCGCGGTATGTGAATAAAGGCCGAGGGGTGTATGCACGCTGTTGGGATTCGAAAACGTCACGGCCATGCGCGGCCTCCTGATTGCCTCGCGCACGAGGGCGCGATAGGGGCCTATACATTGTGATCATGACGTTCGCCTGGATTGTATGTGCGCTCGGCCTCGTGTTCGGCGCGGGGTTGGGCCTCGCTGGGCTCGTCTTTCCACGCGGGGCCGCGCGCCTCGTGCGCCTGCAAGAGGCCGCGCCAGGCGGGGCCGCCGAGTTCCGCGCGACGTTCGGCGGGCTGTTCTTCGCGCTGCACGCGGCGCCGCTTGCGATGCTCGCGGTGCGCATGAAATCGGACGATCTGGCGCTTCTTGTCATGGCCACGGGCGCGAGCGGCGTCATCGCCGGCGGCTGGTTTACGACCGCCGCGGGCCGCCTCCTCTCCATGGCGCTCGATGGAACCAACACGCCGTTCAATCGCGCTTCGGTGGGCGTTGAAGTGCTCATCGGCTTGATGATCGCCGCGCCATGGTTCGCGTGGGCGCTTCAAGCTCTGCGCATAACGTAACGGCGCCGCAGACGCGCGCGCATCCGCGCGCTAGATTGTGTCGGAGGAGATTTGTCATGGATGGCGGCGCGGCGTTTCCCGGTTATTCACGCGAGACGTTGGACGATGCGATCGTCAATCCCGATCTCTACGCCGACGAGGACGCCATCCACGCGCTCTACGCCAGCCTGCGGCGCGACGATCCGCTGCGCCTCATGAAGCCGGCCGGCTTTCGCCCCTTCTGGGCGGTGACCAAGCACGCCGACATTCTGGAGATCGAGAAGCGCAGCGATGTGTTCGTCAATCGCCTGCGCACTTACCTCTCCCCGATCGAGGGCGAGGAATGGGTCAAATCGGTCACCGGCGACACGCATTTATTTCGCACGCTCGTTGACCTCGACGATCCCGAGCACATGAAGCTGCGCATGCTGACGCAGGCCTGGTTCATGCCGCCCAATCTGAAAAAGCTTGAGGCGCGTATCGGCGAGATCGCCAAGGCGCACGTAGACCGTATGGCCGCGCTGGGCGGGGAATGCGATTTCGTCAAGGAGGTGGCGCTCTGGTATCCGCTGCGCGTGATCATGGAGATCATGGGCGTGCCGGCGTCGGACGAGCCCTTCATGCTCAAGCTGACGCAGGAGATTTTCGGGCCGCAGGATCCGGATGTCCTCGCCCAGTCCGAGCATGTGTCCGCGGACTCGGCCGTGACGGGCGAGCGGCGCAGCGTCGATCTCATGCAGACGGCGCTCGAATTCTACAAATATTTCGGCGCCATCACCGCCGATCGGCGCGCCAATCCTAGGGACGATCTCGCCTCGCTCGTCGCCAATGGCATGATTGACGGCGCGCCCATCGGTGAGCGCGAGGCGATGAGCTATTACATCATCGTCGCCACCGCCGGCCACGATACGACGAGTTCAACGGCTTCGGGCGGCCTCCTGCAGCTCATCAAAAATCCGGACGAGATGGCCAAGCTCAAGGCCGATCCATCTCTCTTGCCCAACGCCGTCGAGGAAATGATCCGCTGGGTGACGCCCGTGAAGCATTTCATGCGCACGGCGCTGGAGGATGTCGATTTGCGCGGCCGCACGATCAAAGCGGGAGATGGGCTCGCGCTCTTCTATTGGAGCGGCAATCGCGATGAAGAGGCGTTCGAGGCGCCGTTCCAATTTCGAGTCGAGCGGGATGTGAAAAAGCACGTGGCGTTTGGGCACGGCGTGCATTTGTGCCTCGGCATGCATCTGGCCCGCATGGAATTGCGCGCGCTGTTCGCTGAGCTCTTGCCGCGGCTCGATGAGATTGAGCTGGCGGGCGAGCCGCGCAATACGCGCGCGAATTTCGTCTCCGGTCTCAAGACGCTGCCGGTGCGGTACAAACTCGCATGAGCGAGCACGGCGCCTATCGCCGCGCGGTCGAGGCGCGGGACCGCGCGGGCCTTTCAGCCTGCTTCGCCGAGGATATGGTCTTTCACAGCCCCACCAAGCAGCGCCCGTTCGAAGGGCGCGCCTTCGCGCTGTGGCTGTTCGATCAATTGTTCGAGGTGCTGGAGGATTTCCAGTTCACGGAAGAGGCCGAGGGCGCGGCGGTTTCTGTTCTCTTCTTCACCTGCACGATCGGCGGGCGTACGGCGGAAGGGTGTGATGTGCTGCGCTTTGACGAAGCGGGCCTTATCCGTGATTTTCGTGTGCTCATCCGGCCGTTGAAGGCGGTCGAAGCGCTCAACGAGGCGATGGGCGCGCGGCTCGCGGGCCAAACTCGTTGATGCTCATATCCGCCCGGCGCGGCCAGGCGTCGCGCGGCAGGGCGCCGTCATCGAGAAGGTCAGGCGCGATCATCGCGGTGTTGGTGGGCGTTTCAGCCACGCGCACTTCGCTGGCCGCGAAGGGTAGATCATCGCGTTCGAGAAACGCCTGAAGCTTTAGAAGAAAGCACGCGGCGAGCGCTTCAGTTGTGGGATCGCCCGGAAACGTCATGATGCGGGCGAGGCGCGCGGGTTCATGGTCACGGAAATAATCGATCAGCGGATCGGCCTCGCTCAGCATCAGCGTGTGATCGACGTGCGCGTCGATCCAGCCATGCCAGCGCGCCTTGAGCGCCGCGAACGGCGCCAGCGCGTTAGCGCCGCCGAACGCAAACCGCGCGCGCGGCGTTAGCCGCACAGTGACGATTTCATTGTGTCCATGGGGAATGGCGCATTTGGAGGCGGGATCGGCCAAGAGCCGATGCGCCATCGCATAGCGCCGCGAAAACTCAAGCGCGGCCATGTGGTGTCCCTTGGCTTTCCCGCAGCACAAACGGGCGCCGGGGGCGTCTTAGGAAGTCGGGCGTTCGCCGGCAAGGCTCAAAACCACCGCCGCCAGCGCGCGATGAGGAAGAGGGCGAGCGGCGCAACGATCATCAGCGCAAACGCGGCGGGCGGGCCCCATGGCTCGGCGAACCAGTGCATGGATTGAAAATTCATGCCGAAAATGGAGGCGATTAGCGTTGGCGGCGCAAACGCGATGGTGGCCAGCGCGAGGGCCTTCAGCGTGTCGTTCTGCTGCGCGCCGACAAGGCCGAGCGTAGCTTCCTGCAAGAGGTTGAGCTGGGTTTCGAGCGAGCCGGCGCTGCGCTCCAATTCCTCTACATCGCGCCGCAGTGTGATGAGCTCGTCTTTCGCCAGCCCGTGCCGGTCGCTGGCTTGCGCCGCGTAAGTGGCCAGACGCTGGAGGCTCACGAGCGATTCCTGGCAGAGCGCGGCGAGCGCCCCCAGGCGCCCAAGCGTACGCAAGGTCTGGCGCAGAGGCGGGGCGGTGTGCTTGTCCGTGAACACGCTGGCGGAGAGTTCGCGCGCGGCCGCGCGCGTTTCGCCGATGAGATCGGCCAGGCGCTCGATAATGGCGGCGAGCAGCGCCATCAACACTTGCGCGCCGGTCCGCGCCGCGCCGACGCGCGCCGAGGCCCGTCCCTGGCCGATTTCCAGCGCGCGCGGACGGATGCGGCGCACCGTGACGAGCTTGCCGCGCACCAGGATGAAGGTGACGGCGTCGCTGACGAAGAGGCCTTCCTCGCGCCGGCCGAGCAATGTCGCGGTCAGCACCAGCGCGCCCTCTTCTTCGTAGAAGCGGGCGGAATCTTCCTCGGCGCCGCGTTCAGCTGGGATCGGCACGTCGACGCCGAGCGAGGTTTCGACTTGGAGTTCCTCCGCGTCGGTCGGCTGATCGAGATCGACCCAGACGGTCCCGTCCCCGTGCGGCAGGGCGTTGGGATCGGCCGAGAGCGCGCCGGCCGGCGTGCGCACATAGACTTTCAGCATGCGCGCCAGCTTACCAGTTCACCCGCCCAGATGCACGCGCCCGCGCGCCATCACGAAGCGCATCGCGCGCAATTGGGTGATGTCCGCTGTCGGGTCGGCGGAAACGGCGATGATGTCCGCCGCGAGGCCCGGCGCGATGCGGCCCGTTGTGTCATTCAATTGCAAATGATCCGCCGCCGCCACGGTGGCCATGCGAATGGCTTCGAGCGGCGTGTAGCCCGCTTCGATGAGGAGATCGAACTCGCGCCAATTCTGGCCGTGTTGAGAAACGCCGGTATCGGTGCCGAAGGCGATGCGCACGCCGCCGGCGCGTGCGTCCCGGATCATTTGGCGCATGCGTGCGCCGACTTCGAGCGCTTTGACCGTCTGCGCCGGCGTCAGCACGCCGCCGCGCTGCGCGAGTTCCTGCACATAGGCGCCAGCCAGCACGGTCGGCACAAGATAGCGGTTTCCTTGCCGGAACAGGCGAATGGACTCGCGATCCAAATAGGAGCCGTGCTCGATGGAATCGACGCCCGCGCGCAGCGCCGCATTGATGCCGCCGACCCCATGCGCGTGTGCCGTGACGCGCCGGCCCATGGCGTGCGCCGCGTCGACGATGGCGCGCAGCTCCTCGTCGCTGAATTGCTGGGCCACGCCCGCCGCCGTGTTGGAGAGCACGCCGCCCGTGGCGGTGATCTTGATCACGTCCGCGCCCGCCTGGATCTGGCGGCGCACCGCGCGCCGGCACGCGTCCGCGCCCGAGCAGGCCGCGATGGAGCGCAGCGCATCGTTGACGCGCGGGCTATAGCCGTTGACGTCGCCGTGCCCGCCGTCCGGCGTTACGGCCGCGCCTGAGGCGATGATGCGCGGGCCGGGCACGCGTTCTTCGGCGATGGCGCGGCGCAGCGCGAAGATGGAATCGTTCGGCGCGCCGAGATCGGCCACCGTGGTGAAGCCGGCCAACAGAGTCGTCCGCGCATTCTGCGCGCCGCGCAGCGCGGCGTCCGCGTCCGTCAGCGTCACCTCTTCGATGAGCTGATTGGGGCCCAGCTCGCTGGTCAGATGCACATGGCTGTCGATGAGGCCGGGCAGAACGAATTCATCGCGCAGATCGATGATCGCCGCGCCCTCGCGCGTCGCATAGCCGGCCTCGACGCCGATGATGCGCCCGTCCGCGCCAATCAGCACGGATTGCACCGTGCTGATGACGCCTGTCGTGGGATCGGCGAGCAGGCGCCCGGCATGGATGATGGTGGAGACGGCGGGCGCCTGCGCGGCCGCCGAGCCGGCGAGCAGAAGCGCCGCAAGCGCGGCGAACATCGTGCGGATCATGTCTATTCCCTCTGGAGGCGATCATCCGCAGGGGCCGGCCCGCGTCAATCGCCTTCGCGCCTTACGCGGTCATGCCAGCCTTCCGCGCGAAGCCGTCGGCCGCGAGCGCCAGCGGGCGCACCCGCTCGGCGTTGGCTTCGGCATGGGCGCTGGCGGCCGTGCCGTCCCGCACGCGCCCGACTATGCCTTGCAGGATGCCGGCGAGGCGGAACGCGTTATAGGCGAAATACCAATCGAGTTGGGGAATGCCGGCGCGGCCCGTGTGCTTGCAATAGAGCGCGACATATTCCTCCATCGTCGGGATACCGAGTGCTTGGAGGTCAAGTCCCGCGAGGCCCGCGCGCTGGCCCGCCGGCATCACCCAATTCATCAGGTGATAGGAAAAATCACCAAGCGGATCGCCCAGCGTCGAGAGCTCCCAATCGAGCACCGCCAGCACGCGCGGCTCGGTGGGGTGGAGGACCATATTGTCCAGCCGATAATCGCCATGGACGATGGTCGTCGTCTCGCCCGGCGGGATGGTTTTCGGCAGCCAATCGATCAGCCTGTCCATTTCTGGAATGGGCGTTGTTTCCGATAATTTATATTGCTTGCTCCAGCGATCGATCTGGCGGGCGAAATAGGAGCCCGTCTTGCCGAAATCGGACAGGCCGATCTTGACGTGGTTGGTGTTGTGCAGCGCCGCAAGCGTGGCGATCTTGGCTTCGTAGATGGCGCGCCGCTCGGGCGGGCTCATGCCGGGCAGAGACCCATCCCACAGGATGCGGCCTTCCACATTATCCATCACGTAGAAGATGGTGCCGATAATTGTTTCATCCGTACACAGAGCATAAGGTTTGGCGACCGGAAAGCCCGTGGGATGAAGCGCGGCGATGACCTTGTATTCGCGGTCCACGGCGTGCGCGGAGGGCAGGAGCTTGCCCGGCGGCTTGCGGCGCAGCACGTATTTTTTCGCCGGCGTGATGAGCTGATAGGTCGGGTTCGATTGTCCGCCCTTGAACTGGCGCACCTCAAGAGGGCCGGAAAAGCCTTCCACATGCGCTTCAAGCCAGCGCGTGAGCGCGGCCTCGTCGATGCGATGGCGCTCCTCCACGGGCTTGGTGCCGGAAAACGCCTCCTGGGCGTCGATCTCCGCAGGTTGGCTCATATTTCGCCTCCGCCGCGATGATTGAAGCAAGGGCGGGCCAATCGCAAGGCGGCGCCGGGGAAGACAGCGCGGGCTGGCGAGGTTAACATAGAGAAAAAGCGGGGTTGGCGATGATTGGGATCTTGGTGCGGAGTGTCGTGCTCGCGGCGTTCGCGGGCGGCGGTTGGCTGGCGGCGTGCGTTTATCCTCCGCCGGAAGCGCTGATCGCGCGGATCAATCCGAACTTGATCGAAGAGCGGGCCCGTTCGCTCGGCGCACGCGCGATGGATGCGGCGCTGCGGGCCGGACACATGATCACGGTCGAGCGCATCAGCGTCTCGGAGATGATGGAGTCCGCCGATTCCGCCTTTGAGATCGCGCCCCGGCAGGCGGCTGCCGCGGCGGCGGCGTCGGCGGCGGCGGCGCAAGCGCAGTCGCCCTTCGAGACGGCCTTGTCGCTCTGCCCAGGCCTGAGCGTTTCGAATGCGCCGCCGGTGGACGCCGCGCGCGCGCTCTCCAATTATGCGCCGATCGTGAACGTCAACGGCGTGGCGCTGGCCGTCAATCCGACGCTTGGGGCGTGCCTGTCCTCAGGCTTCGGCCCGCGCGGCGCACGCACGCATCGCGGCGTTGATTATCATTCCCAGGTGGGCGGGCCGGTCCTGGCCGCCGCGAGCGGCGCGATCGTCGAAATGCTGTACAGGGACGATTTCGGCAACATGCTGCTGATCGATCACGGCGCGGGCGTCTACACACGCTACGCGCATTTGGCGACGTTTCAGCAAGGCTTGACGGTCGGGTCGCGCGTCAGCGCGGGTGATCGCATCGGGCTCATGGGCAATACGGCGAGCTATCCGCTGCCGATCCATCTCCATTACGAAGTGCTGCGCGGCGATTACGCCAATCCGCGTCGCTCCTTTGGCTTGGAGGCGGCGAGCCCGTTTGCATTTCCCGCGGCGCGGGAAGGGTGAACTGAACGCGTGCGCGGATCAAAGGCCCAATAGCATGAAGTCCAAGGCGCGGATGATCCGGTCGCGTTCACCCTCAAGCGAGGCGACGCGCCGTGTTAGAAGGCGGCGCGGCATAAAGGCGATCTGGTGCGGGAGCAGAACTAAACTCTCGTGCTCCACGTCGAACCGGGGCGTCAGCGCGCCGGTCGCGATTTCGGCCTGACGCGCCAATGGAACGACGACGACCGTATCGAGCTTATAGAGGTGATCGGACTGAACCACGACGACGAATGGCACGCGCTTTGCCGATGTCTGATGTGGATTTTCATATACTCCAAATTGCTCGATCACCAAGCGCGCCACGCTTCGATCCAGGCGCCGTCACGCGCGAAGCGTTCGTTATGGGCGCGGACGAAGTCTTCGTTTTGCGCGGCCCATGCATCTGCGGCTTTCGCCCGGTCATCAGCGGACCGCAGCACCGCGACTTCGCGCCGGATTGCGCGTTCGGCAAGCGCGGCGGGGTCCACGCCTTTCTGGTTCGCCTCGGCGAGCAGCGCGGCGTCGAGCCTTATCGAGATCGAAGCGTCGTCGGCCATTATTTTAGAATATCCCATTCGTCCTCACCGCGCCAGCGCGCGCCAGCCGATGTCGCGCCGGCAAAAGCCGCCGGGCCAATTGATGCGATCGATGCCGGCGTAAGCGCGGTGCAGCGCCTCGGCCAAATCGTCGCCCAGCGCCGTCACCGTCAGCACGCGCCCGCCGGCGGCGCGCAGATGGCCGTCCTCGTCGCGCCGCGTGCCAGCGTGAAACACCACCACGTCCTCGATCAAGTCCGCCTCCTCGACGCCGCGAATGAGTGAGCCCGTTAGCGGCTCATCCGGATAGCCGTTGGCGGCGTAGACGACGGCCGCGCACGCGCGCGCATCCCAGTCGAGCGGCGCGGCGCTCTTCAGATCGCCCTTCGCCGCGGCGAGCAGCGCCGGCGCCAGATCGCTCGTGAGGCGCCGCATCAGCGCTTGGCATTCCGGATCGCCGAAGCGCACATTGAATTCGATCAGCTTGGGTCCGTCCGGGCTCACCATCAGCCCCGCAAACAGAACGCCCGTGAAGGGGCGCCCCTCGGCCGCCATGCCGCGCACGGTGGGCAGAATGATGCGCGCCATGGTCTCGTCGCACACCGCAGCGGTGAACACGGAAGCGGGCGAATAAGCGCCCATGCCGCCGGTGTTGGGGCCCTTGTCTCCGTCATACGCGCGCTTGTGATCCTGCGCGGCGATCAGCGGAATGGCGGTTTCCCCGTCGCAGAGCGCGAAAAAGCTCGCCTCCTCGCCAGGCAGGAAATCCTCGATGACGATGCGTTGGCCGGCCGTGCCGAATTTGCGCAGGAAGAGAATTTCGTCGATCGCCGCATCGGCTTGCGCGCGCGACTCTGCGATGATGACGCCCTTGCCGGCGGCGAGCCCATCGGCCTTGATCACGAAGGGCGGCTCGCGTCCGCCGAGATAGGCCTTGGCGCGGATGGCGTCGTCGAACACCATGTAATCCGCGGTGGGCACGCCGTGGCGGGCGCAAAAATCCTTCATGAAGGCCTTGGAGGATTCCAGTTCCGCCGCCGCCTGGCTCGGCCCGAAGCAGGGAATGCCGATTGCCGCGAGCGCGTCCGCCGCGCCAGCCGCGGCCGCCGATTCCGGCCCGAGCACGACGAGATCGACCGCCTCGCGCGCCGCCAGCGCGGCGATTCCCGCCGCATCGTCGGCCTTGACAGACGCGCAGCGGCCAAGCTCGGCCAGGCCTGGATTGCCCGGCGCGGCGATCAGCGCTGAAACCAGCGGGCTCTGGGCGAGCTTCCAGCCCAGCGCATGTTCGCGCCCGCCCGACCCGACAATGAGAATCTTCATGGGGCTACGCATAGTGCAGTGGAATTTATCACGCACCTCCCCCTCCCATCAGGGGAGGGGGCGGGGGGTGGGGTGTTGCGCTACGGTACCGATTTGCGAACCGCGTTCGTTTGCGCTTCAAGGTCGAACGAGAGTTGGCTGGAACGCGCGCGTATGTGCGCTCAATGGTGCGGCGCACCCCACCCCCTTCCCCTCCCTTCATAAGGGAGGGGCGCAAATGATCGAGTGCTTTGATTGTGAGTCAGCCGCCGCCAACCTCTTCAAACCTCCCCGAACTCACCGTGTCGGAACTCGCCGGCGCGGTGAAGCGCACGATGGAGCAGAGCTTTGAGCGTGTGCGCGTGCGCGGAGAGCTGGGCCGCGTGCTCGTCGCCCGTTCGGGCCATTTGTATGTCGACCTCAAGGACGAGAACGCCAGCCTCTCGCTGGTCATGTGGAAGGCGAACGTCGCGCACCTGACGTTCAAGCCGGAAGAGGGGCTTGAGATCGTCGCCGAAGGCAAGCTGACCACCTATCCCGGCCGCTCGCAATATCAATTGATCGCCGACCGCATGGAGCCGGCGGGCGTCGGCGCGCTGCTGGCGCAATTGGAGAAGCTGAAGGCGCGTCTCGCGGCCGAGGGCCTCTTCGAAGCCGCGCGGAAGAAACCCATTCCGATGTTGCCGACTCTCATCGGCGTCGTCACCTCTCCAACCGGCGCGGTCATTCGCGATATTCTTCATCGCCTGGAAGAGCGTTTCCCGCGCCGCGTCATTCTGTGGCCGGTGCTGGTGCAGGGCGCCGAAGCGGCTGGGCAAATCGCCGCCGCCATACGCGGTTTCAATCGCTTGGAAGGCGCGATGCGGCCGGACGTGCTCATCGTCGCGCGCGGCGGCGGTTCGATCGAGGATTTGTGGGCCTTCAATGAGGAAATCGTCGTGCGCGCGGCGGCCGAGAGCGTCATCCCCCTGATCAGCGCCGTCGGCCATGAAACCGATACGACGCTGATCGATTACGCCTCGGACTTGCGCGCGCCCACGCCCACGGCCGCGGCGGAGCGCGCCGTGCCGGTGCGCGCCGATTTGTTGGAGCGCGTCTCCACCTTTGGCGCGCGGCTGACGACGGGGCTTGTGCGCGGCGTTGAGTTGCGGCGTGCGCAGCTGCGCACGCTCGCGGCGCATCTGCCGAAGCCGGAGGCGGTGCTGGGCTTGGCGCAGCAGCGCGCCGATCGCGCGGGCGAAAAACTCGCCGCCGCCCTCATGATGCGCGTGCGCGCGGCGCAATCCACGTTTGATCGCACCGCCGCGCGCCTGCGCCCCAGCGCCTTGAGCCAGGATGTGAAGCGGCGCGGCGAGCGGTTGGTTGAAATGCAGACGCGCCTGGCCGCGGCGATGGCGCGCGCGCTGCGCCAGAAGCGCGAGGCGGCGGCGGGCGCGGGGCGCCTGCTTGAAACGCTGTCGCACAAAAGCGTGCTCGCGCGCGGCTTTGCGCTTGTGGAGCGCGGCGGTGCGCTCGTGCGCAGGGCCGGAGATTTGAGCGCCGGTGACGCGGTGACGATCTCCTTCGCGGATGGATCGGCGCCAGCGACGATCGGCGCGCCGGGCGGCGCGCGCCCGGCGGCGAAAAAATCCGGCGCCGCGCAGGGAGATTTGTTTTGAGTTGGCGCGGGTGACGCTTAACGGCATGTGCGCTATGATGGTGACATGTCCGACACTTTGATCAAAGTCGATGAAAACCGGGTGGCGGCGCTCAAAGCCGCCGTGTCCGCTGGCGGCGCTGTTTCCGTGGAAGACGCGGTGGAGAGCGCTGTTGACGCATGGCTCGTCGATCAAGCGCTGTCGCGCGCAAGCGATGAGGCGCTTCAGCGCATCTGGAGCCAAGGTGTTGAGAGTGGTGACGCCGGCGCACTCGATTTCACCGCCCTGAAGGCGGAAGCGTGCCGCGTCTTCGGCGCGCCGTGACGCGTGAACTGCGCTGGTCCTACGCGGCGCGACGCGACTTTATTTCATTGTTAGCTTGGCGCGGAGTGCGAGCAACCCAGTCACGGCGTCGTTAAAGAACTCAAACAACATAAGTTCGGGCGAGATGACTGCGCCCGGCGTGCTACGCGCCAGTATGGGCTGAAGTGCAAGGAGTGCGCGTTCTTCCCAAAAGCTTTGGTCGCGATTTTCAGTGTAGGGCGCAGGCAATATCGCTGTGGCGAGCCCTCTAAGCATGCATGCCGCGCGTTGCGTGATTGGTTCGTGGCGAATCATCGCTCAGTCTGAAGCGGGAATGTGTTAATTTAACGTAAAGATGTAGGGCGGCTGCCTTCCAACATAACCGCGACCGTCTAATACCTGATAGAATGAGCGTCCTGTGCGTACCGAAGCGCCGACTTTGGCGAACGCGACCTGCCTAAGAGCAAATTGCGTGAGGCCGCATCTTGCCACCGCCCGCGCCTTGAGTCGACGATTCGCCCGCCCGGCGCTATGAGTGCGGCCCATGAATAAGTACGACGCCCACGGCCCCGAGGCGCTGCTGCGCTACCAGGACAATGAATTCACCATCCTGCGCCAGGGCCTCTTCGTGCGCTGCGCGGTGAGCGGGGAGCGAATCCCCTTGGATGAGCTGCGCTATTGGAATGTCGATCTGCAAGAAGCCTATCGCGGCCCCGACGAAGCGCTGACGCGCTGGCGCGCGCTGCGGGGAGAAACGGCGTGAGGGCGCTCGCACTCGCGGGCGCGTTGTGGCTCGCGGCCTGCGCGGCGGCTGAATCGCAAGCGCCGGAATCCGAGGCCCGGCAAGAGACGCGCGCGCAAGAAACCGCGCCGGTCGATCTTCCCGCGCCGCCGCTGGCGCCCACGCCTATCCTCGATCCAAGCGTCGCCCCGCCCATGGCGGCGGGCAATACGGCGAATGTGCGGGCTCCCCAACTCACGCCGCTCAATGCGCCGCCGGCGCCGAGGGAACTCACGCTCACCTGCGCCGGCGCGTTCGCGCAAGGCGGTACGGCGCTGTGCCGCACGCTGCCGGGCGCGCAGATTCATGTCGATGGGCGCGCGCGCGGCGCGGCGGACGCCGAAGGCTGGGCCGTGATCGGGTTCGATCGGGATTCGCCGCGCGAGAGCGTGGTCGAGGCGCACGCCGGCGGCGATGTCGCGCGTCAGAGCTTCACCATTCTGCCGCGTGAATTCTCCGTGCAGCGCGTCAACGGCTTGCCGCCGCAGACGGTGTCGCCCTCCGATCCCGCCATCGTGGCGCGCATCGCGCGCGAGCGGCAACTCAAGAATGTCGGTTTTTCCTCGCGCGCCGAGGCGCGCGGCTGGCTCGATGGATTCATCTGGCCGGTGGAGGGGATCATCTCCGGCTCCTGGGGCAATCAGCGTGTGCTCAATGGAGAGCCGCGCTCGCCACATTATGGCGTCGACATCGCCATGCCCGCCGGCACGCCGGTGCGCGCGCCGGCGGGCGGGATTGTTTCTCTGGCCGAGCCCGATCTTTACCTCGAAGGCGGGCTGGTGCTGATCGATCACGGCCAGGGCCTCATCTCGATGTATCTGCATATGAGCCGGCTCGACGTGCGCGTCGGCGAGGCCGTCACGCAGGGCCAGGTCATCGGCGCGGTGGGGGCGCGTGGGCGCGCCACCGGCGCGCATCTGTGCTGGCGCATGAAGTGGCGCGACCGCAACCTCGATCCTTCGCTGGCGATCCTGGCCCTGGCGCAGGCGCGGCAAACCTTGGCCTCGGCGCCCGCGCAGTGAAAAAGCTTTTGATGTTGGCGGCGGCGTTGGCGCTCAGTTCATGCGCGCGGCCCGGCGTCGCGCGCGGGGACCATTTGCGCTGCACCATCGATTACACGCTCACGGTGGGACCGCTGCTGATGGAGAGCCGCGCGGATGTGGTTCTCGAGATCAATGGGGCCGCGCGCCGCTGGCGCGTCAGCGAGCTGACCATCGTCACGCCTTGGAACGGGCCCGAAGGCGTCGCGCCCTGGGCGATCTTTCCGCTCGGCCGCGATGTCGAGATCGCGCGCATCCGCGCCGACGAGGTGGTGCTGTTCCAGGATGGCGAGGCGGGCTTCTCCATCAATCGCGTCACCGGCGATGCGGGCATGGCGCGCGCCGGCGCGGGCGGGGAGAGCGAATATTCGGGCGGCTGCGCGGGCTGAAGCGCGCGCCTATATCCACAATTTGGCGGGAGCGAGCATGGCGGACGGATTGGCGAGCGCGGAAAAGGCCGCGCCGATCGATTGGGCGGCGGGCGAGCGCCTGTTGGCTGAGGCCGCGCGCGGCGCGGACGATGGGGAGTTGTTCGTTGAGGACAGCCGCTCGGAATCCTTCCTGTGGGACGATGGGCGCCTGAAATCCGCAAGCTATGACGCGGCGCAGGGCTTCGGCCTGCGAATCGTTTCGGGTGAGCGTGCTGGCTTCGGCCATGCCAGCGTGCTCGAAACGGACGCGATCGCGCGCGCGGCGGACGCGGCGGCCAGCGTCAAGCGTGGTCGCGAAGCCAATCTCGCCGCCGGTCCCGCGCGCACCAATCGCAAGCTCTACGCCGATATCGATCCCATCGCCGCGCCGGGCTTCACGGAGAAGACCGCGCTGCTCGCCGAGATTGACGCGTACGCCCGCGCCAAGGATCCGCGCGTGGTGCAGGTGTCGGCTTCGCTCGCCGCCTCGCGCCGGCACGTGACGATCCTGCGGCCCGATGGCGCGCGCTTCGAGGATGCGCGCCCGCTGGTGCGCGTGAATGTGAGCGTCACGGTGGAGCGTGACGGGCGACGCGAGAGCGGCTCGGCCGGCGCGGGCGGGCGCGAGCCCTATGAGGCGTTTATCGCGCCCGATCGCTGGAAGGCGCTCACCGATGAGGCGCTGCGGATCGCCCTCGTCAATCTCGATGCGATCCCCGCGCCGTCGGGGGAGATGGATGTCGTGCTCGGGCCAGGCTGGCCGGGCGTGTTGCTGCACGAAGCCGTCGGCCATGGCCTCGAAGGCGACTTCAATCGCAAGGGCACATCGGCTTTTGCTGGTAAAATAGGAGAAAAAGTGGCGTCGGAGGGCGTCACCGTGGTCGATGACGGGACGTTCGAACAACGCCGCGGTTCGCTGACGATCGATGATGAAGGCACGCCTACGGGGCGCACCGTGCTGATCGAAAACGGCGTCTTGAAGGGCTATCTTCAGGATCGCATGAACGCGCGGCTGATGGGTGTGGCCCCCACCGGCAATGGGCGGCGCGAATCCTACGCACATCGCCCGATGCCGCGCATGACCAACACGTTCATGCTCGCCGGCGCCCATGCGCCGGGCGAAATCCTCGCGGCGCTGAAGCGCGGCGTCTACGCCGTCAATTTCGGCGGCGGGCAGGTGGACATCGTCTCAGGCAAGTTCGTGTTCCAATGCACCGAAGCTTATCTCGTCGAGGATGGGCGAATCGTTGCGCCGATCAAGGGCGCGACTTTGATCGGCGATGGGCCCTCCGCGCTGACGCGCGTGAAGATGGTGGGCGATGATCTGAAGCTCGACGATGGCGTGGGCACGTGCGGCAAGGCGGGGCAGAGCGTGCCGGTCGGCGTCGGGCAGCCGTCGCTTTACATCACAGGCCTCACAATCGGCGGTCAGTGATCACGACTCCTGTAGACAAAATGTGAGTCTCGATAGATAGCTGAGTCGTCACTCACCACTCTGGGGAGCTATGAGTATGGCTGCTGCAAAAAAGAAGGTCGCGAAGAAAGCCGCGAAGCCTGCAAAGAAAGCCGCGAAGAAGAAGAAATAGTCTTCGCGCTCCAACGAAAACGAAGCGCCGCGAAGGGCAACCTTCGCGGCGTTTCATTTTGCGGTCGAGACAACTCCCGCGCCTGACGGCCCTACCAGATTGCGACGAGCGGCGCGCCCGCGCCCGATTTTCGCCATGTCCGCCTCTGCTTTTGCCCTTTAAAACAAGGTGGGGACACGGGTCATGAAATGGGCCATTGCGGCGGCGCTCGCCTTCGGGAGCGTCGCTCACGCGCAGCAGGCGGGTAATCCGCCGCCGCCGGATGAAGCGAGCACGCCGCCCGGCGGGAGTGGTCCCACCGAGATCGGCGGGCGCGTCAATTATCCGCCGAGTTTCTTCGCGCGCTTCGCGCCGCAGAACGCCGGGGACATGGTCGCCCGCGTGCCGGGCTTCACCTTGAATGAGGGCGAGGATCGGCGCGGCTTTTCCGGCGCGGCCGGCAATGTGCTGATCGACGGGCGCCGGCCCAGCACCAAAAGCCAGGACCTCTCAAGCATCCTCGCGCGCATCCCCGCCGCTCAGGTCGCGCGCATTGAACTCATCCGCGATGCGGGTTCGACCTCGGATGCGGCGGGCCAGTCCGTGCTCGTCAATGTGGTGCGCGTGCCCTCGGCCGGTTCCGGCGTGTGGGAGGCGACGCTTGAATCCGATACCGAGCGGGGCCGTGTTTCGCCGCGCGGGGAGGCGAGCTGGTCGGGCCGCAATGGCGATTTCGAATACACGGTCGGCGCCTCGCGTTATTACGAATATCGCCCGCTCTCCGGCGATCGCCTCATCACCAATGGCGTCGGCGGGCTGCTCGGCACGCGCCTCGATGAGACGCCCCGCACGTTTCGCGAAGGCGAGGTGAACGGCGAGGCGCGCACGCCCGTGCTCGGCGGCGATCTCACCGTCAATGGCCAGGTGAATCGTTGGAACTTCCGCACCACGCTCGATTCCATCGGCTTCGATGCGCTGGGCGCGCGCGCGGACGATTTCTCCCTCGCGATCGATGAGCGCCAGCAATCGGAAGAACTTGGTTTCAATTTCGAACGCAGCCTTGGCGGGGCTGACCTCGCGCTCATCGGCTTGGCGACACGGCGCCAATACGCCAATGACGAGGCCACGACTTCACGGGATGCGAGCGGCGCATTCGTCTCCACGGTCGCGCAAAGCCGGCGCAATGAGATCGCCGAGACGATCGGGCGCGCGACGCTCTCGTGGCCGCTGTCGCCCGCGCACCGCATGGATATCGGCGGCGAAATCGCGCTCAATTCACTCGACGCCAATCTCGCGCTGACGCGCGATACGGGAACGGGGCCGGTTCCCATTCCGATTCCTTCGGCGAACGTGCTTGTAGAGGAGACCCGCGCGGAAGCCTTCGCCACCTTCGTGTGGCGCGCGCCGCAACGCTGGACGCTGGAGGCCACGCTCGCGGGCGAAACCTCGACGCTCAATCAGACCGGCGATACGAATCTGGAGACCACGTTCAGCTTCATCAAGCCGTCGCTGCAGCTCACGCATCAGATCGGCGCGCGCAACCAGATCCGCGCGCGGGTGTGGCGCGATGTCGATCAGCTCGATTTCAACGATTTCGTTTCGGCGGCGGAATTGGCCGATGACCGGGTCGCGGGCGGCAATCCAAATTTGAGGCCGGAAACGTCCTGGCACATGGAGGTCGCGGCCGATCTCCGCTTCGGGACGGATGGCGCGCTCATGTTGCGCGCCTTCAACTGGCTGTTGAGCGACGCGTCGGACGTGGTGCCGGTCGGCCCGCCCGGCATGCAATTCGACGCGCCCGGCAATATCGGCGATGGCTGGGTGCATGGCTTGCAGGCGACAGCCACCGTGCCGCTTGATCGCTTGCTGCCGGGCGCGCGTCTCACCTTGGACGCCACGGTGCAGGAAGCGGAAGTCACCGATCCGACGACGCATCAGCCGCGCACGATTTCGGGCTTTCGCGAATCTACGGTGGATATCGATTTTCGGCAGGATATTCCCGAGCGGCGCCTTGCCTGGGGCGTCTCCTATTATCGAGAGAGTGAATTTGCGACCTATCGGCTCAACGAAGTTGAATACTACGTTGAGGGTCCCTGGCTTGACGTCTGGGTGGAGACGACCGCCATTCCCGGAATCAAAGTGCGGGCGTTCGCCAACGCCGTGCTCGATAGCCCGTTCCGGCGCGAGCGTCAGTTCGCCACGCCGGATCGCACCGCCCCGTTCGACCGCATCGAGTTGCGTGAGCGGCGCTTCGGCTCCTTCTTCGGGATCACCGTGAGCGGGACGCTTTAAGCGGGCCCGCCCGCGCCCTTTGCAGGCGCGCAGTGCACGCTTATGCAGGTGCGCATGAACACGCCCGTGATCCTCTCCGCCGTGCTGATGCTCGCCGCGTGCGCCGCGCCGCAAGCGGCGGTGACTGAGCCGGCGCCGACGCCCCCTTTGGCCAGCGAAGCGGCGATGGCGGCGGCGGAGGCCGCGCCGCTGCCGGGCGATGTCGCGCATTGGGCCGCACCCTTCGCGCCGTTCACCGTGATTGGGAATACGCACTTCGTGGGCACGCGCGGCATCGGCGCCTATCTCATCACCACGGCGCGGGGGCACATCCTCATCGATGGCGGCCCCGCACAGGCCGCGCCCGTTATTGCGGCGAACGTCGCGGCGCTTGGCTTTGCGATGCGCGATGTGCGCATTCTGCTGAACACGCACGCGCACTTCGATCATTCGGGCGGCCTCGCGCGGCTCCAGCGCCTCAGCGGCGCGGAAGTGATCGCCAGCGCGGCCGATCGCGCCGCGCTGGAGAGCGGGCGCTTTCCCTACGGGCCCGCGGGCGCGATCGCTTCTCCGCCGGTTCGCGTTGATCGCGTGATCGGCGATGGTGAAGCGGTCACGCTCGGCGGCGCCACGCTCACCGCGCATCTCACGCCCGGCCACACGCCCGGCTGCACGTCTTGGTCCTGGCCCGCGCGCGGCGGAGACGGCGTGGAGCGCACCGTGTTCCTGCATTGCAGCGCCACCGTCGCGGGTCAGACGCTCGTTCCCGAATCTTATCCCGGTATGGTCGCGGATTTTCGCCGCACGTTTGAACGTGTTCGGGCGATACAGGCGGACGTGTTCCTCGCCAACCATCCCGAGTTCATCGGCATGGAAGCGCTGCGCGCGCGTCAGAGCGCGGGCGAGGCGAACGCGTTTGTGGATGCCGCTGCGCTTGGGCGCTTCAATGAGCGCCTCGCAGGCGCGTTTGAAATTGAGCTTGCACGCCAGCAGGCGCGATGACATTCGCGTCGTCATTCCGGGTTCGTCGCGGCACGCGACGAACCCGGAATGACGAGTTGATTGCTCGTTATGGCGTCTCGCACCGGCCTCGACCTCTCGCGTCGCGGCCAATAGCGCGCGCCCTACCGCGCCGGCCCGCCCTTGCGGCCGCGCGGGCCGGGCTTCTTGGTCGGATTCTCGGCATCGAACATGGGGTTTGCGTCCCACAAGCCGGCGAAGGCGGGATCGGTGAGATAATCGGGCAGGCGCGCGCTGATCGCCTTGTCCGATGTCGCGGCGATCACCTGGCGATCCTTGGCCATGTTGCGCAGCTTATCGGCGTCGAGATCGCCGATGAGCTCGGCGCTTTCCTTGGCCATCAAATGATTGGCCACGCCGAACAATTGAAAGACGCCCGCATTGTTGAAAATCGTGCGCCAATCCTTCGGGTAGAGCCGCTGCAACTGCGAGAGGTCCTGAAAGAAGGGCCAGACTTGCAGGCCATAGCCGCGTAGCAAGGTCATGCTCTGGCGCAACGGGCCGAACTCGCCCAATTGCGCGCACTCATCGAGCAGGAAAAGCGTCGAGCGCTTCGGGCGCCGGCGCCGGCCCATCACCGTCAGCATCAGCGCGCCGACCCACAGGCGCAGCAGTGCGCCGTGGCTTTCGAGCTTATCGGGCGGAATGACGATGTAGATCGTCATCGGGTCGCCGCGCCGCACCGCGTCGAGATCGATGGTCGAGCGCGTCAGCGAGCGCAGCGCCGAATCCGAATTGACCACTTTCAAATAGCTCTGCGTGGTCGAAAGGATGCCCGAGCGGGTTTGCTCCGTGATCGGCAGAAAGCTTGAGATATTCTGCTTGGACAGGCGATTGAGCCCTTCATTGGATTCCAGCAGCGCCGCGAGATTATAGACCGCGTCCTCGCTCATCAGGATTTCGCGCACCTTGCCGAAATGGCGCTCGCCCACGCCGCCGGTTTCCGCCACGGCGGCGATGACGCCGCTCATGAGGGACCGGCCCCAATTGTCCCAGAACGGCTCCTTGTGAAAGCCGGCGTCGCCCGCCAGCAGCGAAGCGAGCATTTCCGCGTCCGCATCGAGCAGCGCGCCGGGCCGCTCGAAGAGGTCGAACGGATTGAGGCTGTCGGTGCGGCGCGATACGGCCCCGAATGGGTCGAGGAGGCGCACTTCCTGGCCCATTTCGCGCCGGCGGCGGTTGGTGACGTGCCAGGTTTCGCCCTTCGGATCGATGACGATCACCGAGCCTTCGAAGCGCAGGAGGTTCGGGATGATGACCGACCGGCCCTTGCCCGCGCCGGTGGGCGCAATGGTCAAAAGGTGGCGATCCTCGCCATAGAGAAGGGGCGCGGCGTCCATCGCCGGTTCGCTCGCCGCGCGCGGCGCGCCAAAGCCGATCGGCTCTTTCTTGTCCTCGTCGCGCCAGCCGAGCAGCAGCTCGAACCCGCCCGCCGAGCCGGCCGGGGCCGGCTTCGGTTTCGCCCGGGTTCTGGGTTTGCGCATCGGCGGAAACTCTCCTGGCGCGGCGCGCGCACTGCGCGTCGTGGCGATTGGTCTAGCCGCCGATCGGGGCCTTATGACGCCGGATGAGGGCGTCCAGGCGCCCGATTGGGGCGGCGTTCGGACGGAACGGTTAACGCGCTTCTCGCGAGAGCCGTGAGGCCTAGGACAACCCGAAATGAGGGCGAGCGCAATGGCGAACGGCGCCTCTGGCGAAATCCCCGGCCGGACCCGCCC